>CAWCMT010000001.1:0-1026978 GCA_963796725.1 uncultured Actinomycetes bacterium | reverse complement strand
GCGAGGCCGGTCATCCTGGTCGAACCGAGCGGCTGGGCGTGGCACACCATCGGACTCACGACCCGTCCTCGCCACTACGACGGGACCCCCAGGGTGGCCGTCCCGGACCCGCACGCGGTCGGTCTCAAGTTCCCCGGTGGCTGTGGAGCGGCAAGCTCTGCTTCACCTCCGGCATCGACATCCAGGACCACATCGGATGGGTCGACATGCCGTTGGCGTTCGAGGTCATCAAGCTCGCCGGCCTCCGCGGACCGACCATCCACGAGCTGCTTGCCGCGGCGCGTGAACATCATGACGACGCCGGTTCGCGCCGACCTCTCCGTGATCGAAGGGGGGTCGGCATGAGCGGCACGAACGGGTCCCCCAACTTCGTGAAGCTCGCGCCGAGCAGCCTGACCTTCTTGTGGGACGAGTGCCAGAGCTGTTTCTGGCTCTAAGCGCGCGGCGTGTTGAAGCGTCCGGCGGCGATCTTCCCCAAGGTCTTCACCATGCTCGACAACCAGACCAAGGACTTCTTCTACAACAAGCGCTCGGAGGAGATGGCCGAAGGGCTGCGCCCTGGTCGCGTCGCCTTCGGGGACCGCTGGGTTCGCTCGAGGCCGCTGAGCGTTCCCGGACACGACACCAAGGTCACGCTCCAGGGGAAGATCGACACGGCGCTCGCATACGACGACGGCTCGTTCGGGATCGTCGACTTCAAGACGTCGGAGCCGAAGGCCAGTCACGTCGACTTCTACGGAGGCAGCTTGCCAGCTACGCCATGGCGGCGGAGAACCCCGTCGAGGGCGCCCTCGATCTGGCGCCGGTGACCCAGTTGGGCCTGCTCTGCGTCGAGCCGGTCGCCATGATCGGCGTCGGGGACGACGTCGCCTACAAGGGCGTGACGCACTTCCTCGAGATCGAGCGTGACGACGACGCCTTCATGGCGTTCCTCTCCCAGGTCCTCTACCTCCTGGAGAAGCCGGAGCCACCCCGGCCGGGGCGAAGTGCGGGTACTGCGCGTACCTCGCGAACGGGTCGCTCGTGCTCCTGACCGGGAGCTTCGTACCGGACGTGATCGCAGCCGGATGTGAGACGTCCGTCGCCACCTGGAGGCGCCGCAGGACTCATCTCCAAGAGGTGAGCCACGGCATCACCCGGAGAAATCTGGGCGGCCGTAGTGCAGTGCACCCGCGAGTCGCCACACCTGGGGGGGCACTGCGCCCCGAAGCGAGGACCGACGTGACCGAGAAGATCAGCGACAGCTCCCCCGTGGAGACCGGAAGGGCCACGGCCCAGCCGCAGCGCGCCTGATCTCTCGACGAGAGACCGAGGACATCGCGCGCCGCATCGAGGGGTACATCCCTCGTGACATCCCCACGCCCGGTGCTGGGAGGAGAAGCTCCGCCCGTTCGTGATCCCGGCCCTCCGCGCATCGACCCCGGCCGGCCTGGCGGCGATGGAGCGCAACGCGAGGGTGCTGACCCTGATCGCCGCCTGGTGCGTGAAGGAGGGCATCCCGCTCGACATCGAGCTGGTGCTCGACCCCGACACGGTCGAGCGCTTCTGCTCGAAGGGCCTGAAGAAGACCGCCGTCCCGCCCCTCCTACCGCGCGACGCTCCGCAAGCTCGGCCGCGAGCTGACCACGACAGCACCGTGGGAACCCCGCCCGGAGCCGATGCCGGCCCGTCAACCCGCGCCGCCGTACTCCGAGGCCGAGTTGGTTGCCCTCATCGAGGACGCCCCCCGCCAGTCGACGCCGGCAAGGAGGCGCAAGGCCCAGGCTCTCATTGTCCTCGGCGTCGGCGCCGGTCTGGACGGCCGCTGGGCCAGGAAGGTGCGCGGCACCGACGTGCGTCAGGATCGGCCGGGGTGTCGGCGTCGAGGTCGGCGCACCCAGCCCACGTGTGGTGCCGGTCCTCGCCGCCTACGAGGACGAGATCGTCCGCCTGGCCGAGGAGGCCGGCGACGAGTACCTGGTAGGCGGCAACACGACCCACCGGAACCGCACGAACGAGATCGCGGCGCGCTTCGAGGATGGGCACAACCACCCGAAGCTCGAGCCCAAGCGCCTTCGCTCCACGTGGATCGTCACGCACCTGACGCTCGGCACTCGCCTGCCCGAGCTCCTCGCCGCGGCCGGCACGTCGAGCGATCGAGACCTTCGACGCCTTGCTCAAGTACGTGCCGGAGATGGACCGCGCGGGCAAGCGCATGCTCAGGGCATGTCGTGAGCGACGCGGCTCCGCGCGACGTGAGCGACCGCGACCCGCCAGCTCGGCCCCCGCGCTCCGATCCACACCTCCGGGGGTCGCCCGCCGACGGCGGACGAGTTCGCGACGGCCCGCCGCGTCATCGCGAGGTCCTGGACGTCCTCGAACCGTCTGCAGGGCCCGCCTCGACCATGCCGATGGGCGTCCACCGCTCGCTGAGCGTCGAGGGCCTGCTCGTCGCGATGCAGGTCAACGCGCTTCGTCGCCACCACCAGGCGACACGCTCGTCGAGGTCGCGCGCGCGCTGAACGCCCTTCACCGAGCGCGCAGCGCGATGCAGCTCGGCATCAGGAACTGGCAGCCCACTCGAGGCGTACGACCGCACCGACCGTCTGTTCAACCTCCTCGTCGACGACGCTCGAACGAGGGATGGGACGGCCGTCGATCGACGGCGAGCACCGTCGCACATCGACGTCGACTGGTTCGTCGATCGCTTCCTCCGCGCCTCCCTCGAGGACCTGCCCGGCTGACCAGCAGGAGTCCGCGCCGTTCGACGGGACCGATATCGAGACGTGGGGCAAGCTCCATGGGCAGCTCGACGAGGCCGACCTCGACGGCGATGAGGACGCGCAGCCCGACGAACGTCGTCGCTCCGAGGCGCAACCGCCGCGAAGGCGCAGACGCGCCATGCGGATGCTCGGAGATCGGCGCCGACGGCAGGAACATCTACACGAAGGACCCCGACGCGCGCGGCGGGCCACCGCTCCGCGACCGGCAGCCGCGCCGGCCGGGCGAGGACGTCGGCTACGAACTGCACCTGGCCGTGCAGGCCCGCGACGCCGGTTGGTCCGACGGGATCGAGCGCGCTGAACCTCGGACCCGACGTCCCGCCCGTGATCACGATGGTCTCGCTCGTCCCCGCCGGGCTCGCGTCGCGACGATGCTGTCGTCCCGAAGCTGATCGCCGCGAAGGCCGCGCGGCTTCGACATCGACGACGTCGTCGTGGGACCGCGGGTACTCGCAGCTTCGCCCCGAGACGACGTCACCACCCGCTGAACCGGGTCGGGATCCAGACCAGACCTTCCGCCCGAAGGATCACGCAGCGCGCCGCGAGGCCATTCGACGGAGTACGCGCTGCTGATCGAGGGTCACCTGGTCAGCTCGCACGTGCCCGACGAACTCCGTCGCGCTGCTGCCGATGCCGCCGATAGAACTCCACGGCCGAGGAGAGCCGCCGAGTACGAGGAGGCGTTCAACCAGTCTGGCGCGCTACCGCTTCGAGCGCACACGGCAGGCCCGACGCCGACGGCGCGACCAGATGGAGGTGCCCCGTTGCACGCCGGCCGCCTCCGCTCGCGCCGGTCCCGAGACTCGATGCGCGGCTCCCGCAACAGCGCCGTTGATGGACCTGCCCGAGGGCGCCATGCTGCTGCGACGGCACGGTGACGGTCCAGGCCGGCCGAGCTCCCCCACTGGCAGCGCTTCGTTCCCGGGCACGACCGCCTGGCGCACCTCCTACGGCAGGCGTCAGGTGGTCGAGGGTGTCAACGCGCATGCTGAAGGGCGGCTTCGTCAACATCGACCACAAGTTCTTCCACGTCTTCGGTCTCGCGAAGATGACGCATCCTGCTGGCGTTCACCTTCGCCGGTTACAACCTCGAGGCCATCCGCTCGTTCCTCGCGAAGAAGGCGGTCGAGCGCACGGCAGCGCCGCCGAAGAGGACAAGGAAGAAGCGTCGCACCGGTACGTGGACCGACGTGATCGGCTCTGGACGTCCGGCGTCCGGCCGCTCACCGCCGCCAACCTGACCAGCGCGAGTTCCAAGAACACCTCACGCTCTGAACAAGGGCGTCATCGGCATGTTCCGGTGACGCCCTTCGCGCGTTTCAGGGCCGTTCCTGCGCCTGATCGGCGCCGGCGCGCCTCCAACCGACGCCGCGATCGCGCGAAATACCGCCGACGCCTTCTTCAGCGGAGTTCTGAGATGTCAGGGGCCCCAGTTTTGAGAACACCCCTTCGTGGGAGGAGGAGGATTCGAACCTCCGTAGGCATCGCCGGCGATTTTACAGACCGCTCCCTTTGGCCGCTCGGGCATCCTCCCGTGGTGCGTTCCCGAGGATAACGGAGCCCGGGCCGCTTCCCCACCCGGCCACCGCGCCCTACCATCCCGCCTGATGCCCGAGCCCCAGGTCCGCCGAGCGACCCACGACGATCGCGCGGTCGCGCTCCGCACCATCGTCCGCGCTTTCGAGGAGGACCCGCTGCTCCGGTTCTTCTTCCCCGACGACCACGCGTACGCGGTCGGTGCGCCCGCGTTCTTCGGGTTCCTCCTGGACATCCGCCTCGACGGCGGCGAGGTGTTCGTCGCCGATGACGGGCTGGCGGTCGCGCTCTGGACGCCGCCGGGCGGTCTCGAACTCTCGGACGAGGAGATCGATCGCCGCTGGGAGGGGGACGTCTCGCCGCGCCTGCACGAGACGGAAGAGGACGCGGATCGATCGGTTCGAGAGGGCCCACGAACGGATCGCCCCGGAGGGTCCACATCGGTACCTCGGCGTCCTCGCGACCACCCGGATCATCGGGGGCGGGGGCTCGCACGCGCCGTGCTGGATCCGGTCTTCACGCGCGATGACGCCGACGGTATGCCATCCCATCTGGAGACCTGCACCCCGGCGAACCTCCCGTTCTACGCGCGGTTCGGCTTCGACGTGTTCGCCGAGACCACGATCGAGGACGGACCCCGCCTGTGGGAGCTCGTGCGCTCCCCTAGCGTCACGGTGGGGTAGGCGAGCGCCTCGCGGTATCCTCCAGGCCATGGCGAAGGATCAGTTCTCGTTCGACATCGTCTCCGAGGTGGACCTCCAAGAGGTCCGCAACGCCGTCGACCAGGCGGGCCGGGAGCTGTCCCAGCGCTTCGACTTCAAGGGCACCAACACCACCGTGGAACTCAAGGACGAGGCGATCGAGATCCACTCGGCCACCGAGGACCGGCTCAAGGCAGCCTGGCAGGTGCTCCAGGAGCGCGCGATCAAGCGCACCATCCCGCTGAAGGCCCTGCAGGCAGGACCGATCCAGGAGGCTGCCAAGGGCACCGCCCGGCAGACCATCACGATCCTCACCGGTATCTCCGACGAGAAGACCAAGGAGATCTCGAAGTTCGTGCGCCAGGCCGTGCCGAAGGTGCAGACGCAGATCCAGGGCGCGCAGGTCCGGGTGCTGGGCAAGAGCAAGGACGAGCTGCAGGCCGCCATCCCCGCGGTGAAGGACCACGATTTCGGCATCGCGCTGCAGTTCACGAACTACCGGCCCTAGCCGGCTGAGGGCGGGCCACGCCGTTCCTGCAACGACCCCCCAGAGGGCCCATTGCCCGCCCTGGCGGCCCGCCGGTACCCTTTGCGGACTCAGGAGGTGATACGCGTTGGACCTCGAACGTCTGAACGCGCGTGCGGCGGAGATCGCCGAACGGGAGACGCAAGGTGCTGCTGGACCGGACCCCGGGTTCCGCAGCCCTGTTCGAGCGGGCCGTCAAGGTGCTGCCCGCCGGTGTGGCATCGAACTTCCAGGGCAACGACCCCTACCCGTCTACCTGAGTCGGGGCAAGGGCCCGAAGGTCTGGGACGTCGACGGCACCGAGTACACGGACTTCCACGGCGGATTCGGCGTGAACGTCGTGGGCCATGCCCACCCCAAGATCGTCGAGGCCACTGAAGAAGGCCGCCGAGGACGCCGTCCACTTCGCCGTCACCACCGAGGCCACCGTGGCGCTGGCCGAGGAGTCTGTGCAAGCGGTTCCAGGTGCGACCAGGTTCGGTTCGTGAACTCGGGCACCGAGGCCACGATGGACGCCATCCGCGTGGCGCGCGCCGCCACCGGCAAGGACCGCGTCGTGAAGATGGAGGGCTCCTACCACGGGCACCACGACGCGGTGCTGTTCTCCGTGGTTCCCGAGGCCGACGTCCTGGGCCTGCGCGCACAACATCGGCGGCGAGGCCGCCGACAGCTCGGGAGCTGCGTACACCACGGAGCCCACGTCCAAGGGCGTCCCGCACGTCACTGTGGAACGACACGATCATCGTGCCGTTCAACGACCTGGCCGCGGTCGCCGAGCGTCGTTCACCGAGCACGGCGACGAGATCGCCGCGCTGATCCTCGAGCCCGTGATGATGAACATCGGCATCGTCGTGCCGCAGGACGGCTACCTCCAGGGCCTGCGCGACCTGTGCGACGAGCACGGCGTCGTGCTGATCTTCGACGAGGTGAAGTGCGGCGGCACCATCGCCTACGGCGGGGCCACCGAGCGCTACGGCGTGTCGCCGCACCTGGCCGCCTGGGCCAAGGCCATCGGCGGCGGCGTCCACGATCGGCGCCTTCGGCGGCGAGGCCGACATGATGGACTGGGTCACCAAGGGCGCCGCCCAGCAGGGCACGTTCAACGGCAACCCGCTGTCGGCGGCCGCCGGCCTGGCCGCGCTGACCGAGGTCCTGACGCCGCGACGCCTACGACCACCTGGGCAAGCTCGGCACGATGCTCGCCGAGGGCTGCAACCGGGTCATCGCGGACTCCGGCATCCCCGCGCACACGGTGGATCTGGGCGCCAAGGGCTGCGTCTCCTACCGCGCGGAGCCGCTCACGAACTACCGGGACTTCCTGGAGACCAACCCCGAGCTCTACTACGCCTCCTACCCGTACATGGTGAACCGCGGCATCTTCATGACCCCGGGCGACGAGGAGCAGTGGACGATCTCCGTGCAGCACACCGAGGCCGACAGTCGAGACCTACGTCGAGCGCGTTCGGCGAGTTCTGCCAGGAGCTGGCCGGCTAGGGGTTCGGCCGAGCGCCACATGCACCGCTACACCGAGGACACCGACGACGCTGTCGCGGGCCATCGTGGCGTACGCCCGCAACCGCATCGCGAACCCCCAGCCGCTGGACGGCCGGCCACGGCCGGGAGCTCGACGCGCGCGCCGGCGAGACCATCACGCCCGAGGGTCTGGGCGGCGACGAGGCGCTCCGCGATCTGGGCCGAGGTGCTGGCGCCGGCCACCATCTCCACCGACCACCCGGCGTCGATGGCGTTCGTGCCGGGCGCGCCCACGAAGGCCTCCGTGCTCTTCGACCTGGTGGTGGGCGCCTCCTCCACGATCGCCGCCGGATGGATCGACGGCGCGGGGGCGATCTGGGCCGAGAACCAGGCCCTGCGCTGGGTCGCCGACCTGGCGGGATTCCCGGCCGAGGCAGGCGGCGTGTTCGTCTCCGGCGGCTCGGCGGGCAACCTCTCCGCGCTGGTCGCGGCCCGTCACGCGGCCACGACCCGGCGAGGCGAGCGGCCGCCGATGGGTGGAGGTTCGCGGCCTGCCGACAGCGTGCACTCCATCGATCGTCACCGCAGCGCGCGTGATGGACGTCGACATCCTCGACGTCCACGGGCGACGAACGCGGGCGGCTCACGGGCTCCGCCCTGCGCGCCGCGCTCGACGCCGACGGCGGCGACGGGTATCTTCGCGGTGGTGGCGAGCGCCGGCGCCACGAACGCCGGCACCGTGGACGATCTCGCGGGGTCGCCGACGTGTGCGCCGAGCGTGGGCTGTGGTTCCACGTGGACGGCGCCTACGGCGGCGCCGGCTTGCTGGCGCCCTCGTGGCCGAGCGCTGCTACGACGGCATCGAGCGCGCCGACTCGTTCATCGTCGACCCGCACAAGTGGCTGTTCGCGCCCTACGACGCTGCGCCCTGCTCTACCGCGCACCCGGCGCGCTCGCGCGGGCGCCCCTCCGCCAGGAGGCCGCGCTACCTGGACACTCAACCAAGCAGGGCGCCGAGTGGACGAATGGAACCCCGCGGACTACGCCTATCACCTGTCGCGACGGGCCCGCGGGCTGCCGCTGCTGGTTCTCCCTCGCCACCTACGGCACGGACGCCTACCGCGACGCCGTCGAGCGGGTCCTCACCCTCACGCGTCGGGCGGCCGCCGAGGTGGCCGCCGCACCCGGACCTGGAGCTGATCATGGAGCCGGAGCTCTCCGTGGTCCTGTTCCGGCGCACCGGACTGGGTCGCCGACGACTACGAGGCGCTGGTGGCGCCGCCTGCTCGACGCCCAGATCGCCTTCGTCCAGCCCACGTCATGGGATGGCGAGAAGGTCGCGCGCCTGTGCTTCGTCAACCCGCGCTACCACGATCGAGCACGTGCGGGCCGTGCTCGGGCACGATGGCCTGATCGCGCTCGGTGTCGGCGCGATCGCCGGGCCGGGGCCTCGCCTAGAGCTCGCGGAACTGCTGACCGGCGTCGGGACGCACGGGGGCCACGCCGCCGCCGTCGATCCTGGCCTTGATGGCCTCCAACCGCGCGATCCGGTCGGCCGTGGGCGGGTGGGTCGAGAACAGGCCGCTCATCCCCTTGCCGCGCAGCGAGGCCATCGGGTTCACGATGAACATGTGCGCCTCGGCGGGACTCACGGAGGCCGGCGCGGGGACCTGCCGGGAGGTCTGCTCCAGCTTGCGGAGCGCGCTCGCGAGCGCCTCCGGGTCCTTCGACAGGAACGCCCCGGACTCGTCGGCCTGGTACTCGCGCGAGCGCGAGACCGCCATCTGGATCATCATCGCCGCCAGCGGCGCGAGGATCCACGCGACCAGCATCCCCATGCCGCCGCCCTCACGGTCGCTGCCGAAGAAGAAGCCGAACCGCGCGATGAACGTGATGCTCATCCCGATCGCCGCCGCGATGGAGGAGATCAGGATGTCGCGGTTGACCACGTGGGACAGCTCGTGAGCGAGCACCCCGCGCAGCTCGCGCTCGTCCAGGAGCTGCAGGATGCCGGCGGTGACGGCGACCGACGCGTTGCTCGGGTTGCGACCGGTCGCGAAGGCGTTGGGCTGCGGCCATCTGGGACACGAAGATCTTGGGCATCGGGATCTGCTCGTCCGCGGCGAGCTCTCGCACGATCCTGTAGAGCCACGGGCTGCTCCTGCTCGGTGACCGGCTTGGACCGCGTGGTGGCGATCGCGATCTTGTCCGAGTACCAGTACATCGCGAAGTTGAAGACCAGGCCGATGCCCAGGAAGATCAGGGCGCCGGTGCTGGCCCCCATGCTCGTGAACGCCCCCACGGCCCCGCCGATGAGGACGAAGAGGCCGCCCATGGCGGCGATCAGGGTCCAGGTCTTGATCCGGTTGATGCCGGGTGTCATGGATGCTCCTTCGAAGGTGTGACGCATCTCTAGCGTCTCAAGGAAGGTTCGCTACGTCGACATCCTGGGTTCGCCGCGTCGGGCCTTTCTCAGTTGATCCTCACAGGTTGGTCGCCCTTCAGCGGACCAGCGTGGAGAGGTCGGCGAGACGGGCGAACGGGTTGGGCAGGACGAAGATGGCCAGGATCGCGAACGCGGCCAGGCCCACCACGGCGTGACCAGGCACGAGGTCTGCATGGGCGACTCGTCCGTGGCGGGCTTGAAGATCATCTGGCGCGGCACCGCGAAGTAGTAGAAGACGCTGATCACGGAGTTCACCAGCATCGCCACGGCGAGCCACACCCCGAGCCCACCCCGGTCGATGGCCGCGCCGAAGATGAAGATCTTCGCCCAGAACCCGCCCGTGGGGGGCACGCCCGGCCAGCGACACCATGAACAGCGTCATCGCCGACCGCCAGGAACGCCGAGCGTCGCGCCAGCCCGGCGAAGTCCGAGATCAGCAGGTTCGGGGCGTCGCGGCTGACCGCCACGGCCACGGCGAAGGCGCCGACGTTCATGACGCCGTAGATCAGGATGTAGGTCACGGCCGCGGCGAAGGCCGTGTGGTTGTTCGCCGGATCGGCTCGTCACCAGGGCGAACGGCAGCAGCATGTAGCCCGCCTGCGCGATCCCCGAGTAGGCCAGCAGTCGCACCACCTGGGTCTGCTTCAGCGCGATCAGGTTCCCGATGAACATCGTGGCCACCGACAGGAACGCGAAGATCGGCACCCAGAAGTCGCTCTGGTGGATGAACGCCACGAACATGAGCTGCAGCAGCCCCGCGAAGCCGGCGGCGCTGGACGCCACGGCCAGGAACGCGGCCACCGGCACCGGCGAGCCCTCGTACGTGTCGGGCGCCCAGAACTGGAACGGGAACGCGCTCACCTTGAACGCGAACCCCACCACCACGAACAGGATGCCGGCCAGCGCCATGGTCTCCTTGCCGCCGGTGAGCCCGCCCAGCTTCGCGGCGATCTCCTCCAGACGCGTCGCCCCCGGTCAGGCCGTAGATCATGCTCATGCCGTAGAGCATCACCGCCGTGGACAGCACGCCGATCAGGAAGAACTTCAGGCCGGCCTCGTTCGACCGGAGGTCGTTCTTGCGGAACGCCGACATCAGGAACCCAGGCGCCGACACGAGCTCCAGCGAGATGAACAGCATCAGCAGGTCGCGCGAGGCCGGCATCAGCATGCACCCGAGGAACGAGGTCAGCAGCAGGAAGTAGTACTCCCCCTGATAGAACCCGCCCTCGCGGAAGTAGCGCAGCGAGATGGCCAGCACCACGATCGCCACCGTCAGGAAGAACACCTGGAACAGCAGGGCGAAGTTGTCCAGCACGAACATCCCGCCGAAGGCGGCCCGGGGCGTGCTGCCGATCAGGGTGAGCGTGGCCACCAGGCTCGCGATCACGCCCTGCCAGGGAGACCGGCATCGCCGAGCCACTTGTGCCGGGCCGACAGGAAGACGTCGACCACCAGCACCAGCAGGATGGTGCCGGAGAGGATGAACTCCGGCAGGAGCGCGTGGTAGTCGAGGTTCATCGAGGTCCGTTCATCCGCCGAAGAGGGACGCCAGCGCCTGCGCGCCGTGCTGGGTCACGTTGAAGATGATGGCCGGGAACAGCCCGAGGATCAGGATCAGCGCCAGCAGCGGCAGCCACGAGACCCACTCCACCGTGAGGATGTCGCGGAACCCCTTGGCCTGCCAGCGATCCGGCATCCCGCCCATGTTCACCCGCTGGAGCATCCACAGGAAGTAGCCGGCCGTCAGCACCGTGCCGATGCCGCCCGAAGACCATGAAGACCCGGAACAGGCCCACGTTAAGGCCCGGCCGCCGGGCTGAACGAGGACAGCAGGGCCATGACCTCACCCCAGAATCCGGCCAGCCCCGGCAGGCCCAGCGAGGCGATGGCCACGAACGCGAAGATCCCGCCCATCTTCGGCAGGCCCGCCATCATGCCGCCGCCGATCTCGGCGATCTCGCGCGTGTGGTAGCGGTCGTAGATCGAACCGACGCAGAAGAACAGCATGCCGGTGATCACGCCGTGGGCGACCATGCCGAAGATGGCGGCCTGGATGCCGATCGTGGTCAGCGTGGCGATGCCCAGCATCACGAACCCCATGTGGCCGACCGAGGAGAACGCGATCAGCCGTTTCAGGTCCTTCTGGGCCAGGCAGGCGAGCGACGCGTAGACGATGCCGATCGCGGCCAGCAGCCCGATCCAAGGCGCGTAGGTCCGCGCACCCTCCGGCAGCATCGGCAGGGCGATCCGGATGAACCCGTACGTGCCCATCTTCAGCATGACGCCCGCCAGCAGGACCGAGCCGATCGTGGGCGCCTCGGTGTGGGCGTCGGGCAGCCATGTGTGGAACGGCCACATCGGCACCTTCACGGCGAACCCGAGCGCCACGGCGCCGAACACGACCAGTTGGAACGTGTGGCTGAAGCCGCCCGCCGGCTCCGAACGCGGTGATCGCCTGCATGTCGAAGGTGTGCGGCGCCTGGGGTCTTGAAGTACATGGCCAGGAAGCCCAGCAGCATGAACACCGATCCGAACAGCGTGTACAGGAAGAACTTGATCGAGGCGTACTCGCGGTTCGCCGATCCCCAGATCCCGATCAGGAAGTACATCGGGACCAGCACCATCTCCCAGAAGACGAAGAACAGGATCAGGTCGAAGGCGATGAACGTCCCGGCCATCCCGGTCTCGAGCAGGAGCATGAGGGCCAGGAACGCCTTCGTGCGACCGGCCTCAGGGATGAACCTCCATGAGTAGATCGCGCACAGGAACGACAGCAGGAAGGTCAGGACGTAGAGCGGCAGCGAGATGCCGTCGATGCCGACGTGGTACCGGGCGCCGATCACGGGGATCCAGCTCACGTTCAGCACGTACTGCAGGCCCGCCTGCGAGTAGTTGAACCCGATCAGCATCGCGACGGCGAAGGCGAGCGCCGCACCCGTGAACAAGATGCCGAGCCCACGGATCGTCTTGTCCTTCTCCTTCGGCACCAGCATGATCACCACGGCGCCCAAGATGGGCAGGAGCGTCGTGATCGTGATCGCCGAGTTCTGCCAGGTCATGGGTTCGCTCTCCCTCTCACACGATCTTCATGAAGACGACGGCCAGCGCGACGACGCCCACGAACAGGCCCGCCGCGTACCACTGGACGTTGCCGGACTGGATGAACCTCAGGAGCCCGCCGGCCTCGCCCGTCAGTTCGCCGACGCCGTTCACGGCGCCGTCGATGATGGTGCGGTCGATCCACATGACCCCGCGCGCCAGCACGCGAGCCAGCGCCGCCGCCCCGTTCACGACGGCGTCGAGGACGTTCTGGTTGAACCAATAGACCGCCGCCGACGCCCTGTCACGGATCGGGTAGATGATCGCACGCATGTAGAAGCCGTCGATGTAGTAGCGGTTCTGGAAGACGTCCCACAGCCCGCCGAGCCTCGCCTGCATCGGGTCGGGGGTCGCGTAGGTCTTGTACATCGCGTACCCCCCCAGGATCCCGCCGACCGCCACCAGGGTCCCGAGCGCGGCCATCCACGGGACGAACTTGGCGGCCTCGATCGCTTCGTAGAAGACCCACTGTCCGAAGACGGCGCCGAACTGTGGGGCGCCGAGCAACCCCACGAAGACCGTGGCGCCGGCCAGGACGACCAACGGGCCGGCCATCGATGGCGGCGACTCGTGGGGGTGGGCGTGCCCCCGGTACTCGCCGTAGAAGGTCATCATCACCATCCGTGCCGTGTAGAACGCGGTGATGAGCGCGGTGACCAGGAAGGCCACGAAGAGCCAGTAGTGATGCGTCTCCTGGGCGACCACCAACAACTCGTCCTTCGACCAGAAGCCGGCGAAGGGGAAGACGCCGGCCAGCGCCAGCGAGCCGATCAGCATCGTCCAGAACGTGATGGGCATCTTCTTCCGCAGCCCGCCCATGTCGCTCATGTTGTTGGAGTGCACGGCGTGGATCACCGAGCCCGCGCACAGGAAGAGCAGACCCTTGAAGAATGCGTGGGTGAACAGGTGGAAGAACCCGGCCGTGAGCCCCGCCTTGCCGAGGGCGAGCCCGGCCACCATGTAGGACGAGCTGCGACAGCGTCGAGTAGGCCAGCACGCGCTTGATGTCGTCCTGGACGATCGCGAGCAGGGCGGCGCCGACCATCGTGATGGCCGCGATGATGCTGACCGTGGTGAGGACCCACGGGCTCGCGTCCAGGAACACCGTGAAGAGCCGCCCGATCAGGTACACGCCGGCCGCCACCATCGTGGCGGCGTGGATCAGCGCCGACACCGGCGTGGGGCCGGCCATCGCGTCGGGGAGCCAGACGTGCAGGGGGAACTGCGCGGACTTGCCCACGGTGCCGCCGAACAGCAGGATGGCTGCCATCGATACGTAGAGCGCCGAGACGCCAGGAAGGCCGATCGCGTGTGTCACGGCCTCGATGTTGGTGGTCGTGAAGCCGGTCACGGCGATCAGGGCGAAGATGCCGAACATGAACGGGACGTCGCCGATCCGCGTGGTGATGAACGCCTTGATCGCGGCGTCGGAGTTCTCCTTCTCCTCCCACCAGTGCCCGATCAAGAGGTAGGAGCAGACGCCCATGACCTCCCACCCGATCAGCAGCTGGATCAGGTTGTCGGAGATGACCACGGTGAGCATGGCCGCGGTGAACAGCGACAGCGCGAAGTAGAACCACGTGTACCGCTTGTCGCCGTGCATGTAGCCGATCGAGTAGATGTGCACCATCAGCGAGATGGAGGTGACGACCACGAGCATGATGGCGGTCAGCCCGTCGACGAAGATGCCCACCTCGAGGTGCAGTGGCCCGACCTGGAACCAGCTGAGCCCCGCGGGCGCGTAGGTCCCGCCGCCCTCGACGAAGTGCCACAGGACCCCCATCGACATCGCGAAGGCCGCCCCCACGATCACGATGCCGTAGACGGAGCCCTTGCCCGGGGTCCGCTTGCCGAAGAACAGCGTGAGGACGGCGGAGATGAGCGGCAGCAGCGGTATCACCCAGGCGTACTTCAGGAACGCGCTCACCGAGCCCGTTGCTGCGGCGGCGGCTTCGGCTACCACTTGAGGAGGTTCACCTCGTCCACGTTGATCGACTCCCTGTTGCGGAACAGCAGGATCACGATGGCCAGCCCGATCCCGACCTCGGCGGCCGCCACGGCGATCACGAACAGGGCGAAGACCTGACCGGAGATGTCCTTCAGGTACGCCGAGAACCCCACCAGGTTCACGTTGACGGCGTTCAGCATCAGCTCGATCGCCATCAGGACCATGACCGCGTTGCGCCGGGCCAGGACGCCGTAGACACCCGCGGAGAACAGCAGCGCGGAGAAGAAGAGGATCAGCGGCAACCGGATCACGCGGCGTCGTCCTTCCGGGACAGGACGATGGCCCCGATCAGGGCGGCCAGCAGGAGGAACGAGACCGCCTCGAATGGCAGCACGTAGCTGGCGGAAGAGCGCCGAGCCCACGACCCCGGTGTTCCCCGAGAACCCGCCGTAGTCGTTCGCGGCATCCTGGAGGGGCCAGGCCTGCTGGATCAGGAAGACCAGGCCGGCGAACACCCCCACCCCCACGACGGCGCCGATCCAGCGCTGTTGGTTGTCCAGCGTGTCGCGCCCGATGGGCGCCTTCGTGAGCATCAGGCCGAACAGGAACAGGATGACGATGGCGCCCACGTAGATCAGGATCTGCACCCACGCCGTGAACTCCGCCCCCAGGATCAGGTAGACGGCGCCCACCGACAGCAGCGTGACGACCAGGTAGAGCGCAGCGTGCACCACGTTGCGGGCCGTGACGACGGCGACGGCGCTGATCGAGCCCACGACGGCCAGCACCAGGAACACGTACTCCTGCGCGGTCACGACGCCTCCTCCGCTGGGGCCTCGGCGCCTTCCTCGAGGGCCGGCGGCGGGAGCACCGTGTAGGTCCACTCCTCCAAACGCTCCTTCTCGTGGACCAGCTCGGCCTGTCCGTACTCCGCGTACTCGAACTCCGGGCTCCAGAACAACGCGTCGAAGGGGCAGACCTCCACGCAGATCCCGCAGTACATGCACAGCGCGTAGTCGATGGCGAACCGATCCAGGATCTTCGCGGAGCGGGCCCGCCCGCCGCCCGCGGGCTCGTGCGCTCCTTGTGCGCGTCGATGTAGATGCACCAGTCGGGGCACTCGCGCGAGCACTTGTAGCAGACCGTGCAGTTCTCCTGCTTCAGGGCGATGACGCCACGGCTCCGAGGCGGCAGGTCGGGCTTGACGTGCGGGTACTGCTGGGTGACGGATCGCTGCAGCATGGCCTTCAGGGTGACCCCGAGGCCCTTCAGGAGCCCCTGACCGAATCCCGACTCCGGTTGATCCTTCCGCTTCGCCAACGCCTGCCCTCCCCTCCTCGTCCTCTACGTCCTCACGTCACTTCGTCGCGACCACCACGACGGCGGTCACCAGGATCATCACCAGCGACACCGGGATCAGCAGCAGCCAAGAGAACCGCTGCAGCTGGTCCTCGCGCAGCCGCGGATAGGTCGCCCGCAGCCAGATGACCACGAACGATAGCGCGATGATCTTGCCCATCATCCAGAACGGCCCGGGGATCGGGATGCCGGCCACCCCCAGGTATCCGCCCAGGAACAGCATGGAGGCGATCCCCGAGAGCGCCACGATGCCCCCGTACTCGGCCAGCAGGAAGAACGCGAACTTCAGCCCGGTGTACTCCGTGTAGGCGCCGAAGATGATCTCGGAGTCGGCGATCGGCATGTCGAACGGCGGTCGCGTGAGCTCCGCGAGCGAGGCCATCATGAAGATCAGGAACCCCACCGCCTGCCACGGACGCGCGATGTTCCACAGGTCCCGTTGCGACTCCACGATACCGACCATCGAGAGCGTCCCGGCCTGCATGACCACGGCGGCCGCGGCAAGCACCAGCGGCAGCTCGTAGGCGATCAGCTGGGCGGCAGCCCGCAGCGCCCCGATCAGGGAGAACTTGTTCGCGGAGGACCAGCCCGCCATCAAGCATGCCGATCACCGAGACGCTCGACATGGCCATCACGAAGAAGATGCCGATGTCCAGGTTCAGCGCGAAGATCGTGGGGCTGAACGGCAGCACCACCAAGATCGCGATGTACGGGATCATCGCCACGGCCGGCGCCAGCGAGAAGACGCTGCGGTCGGCCGCCGTGGGGACGATGTCCTCCTTCTGGATGAACTTCACGCCGTCGGCGACCAGCTGCGCCCAGCCGTGGAACACGCCGGCCTCCATGGGCCCGACCCGCGACTGCATGTGCGCGAGCACCTTGTGCTCGATGTAGCCCACCACGAGCGGCACCACCAGGAAGAAGATCAGGACGACGACCGTCTTGAAGATCAGGACCAGCCAGAAGTTGCCCGACCAGGCAGTCGAAGATGGGGGTGCCGGTGGCGCCGATCACTCGTCCTCGTCCTCCTCGCCTTCGACGGCGCCCGGCCATGGCTTGGCCTCGCGGGTCATCAGCGGGAAGTCCTTGCGGAGCGGGTGGCCCTCGAACGGCTCGGAGAGCAGGAGCTTGAACGGGCTGCGGATGCCCCTCGAACCGGATCCCGAACATCTCTGCGGTCTCGCGCTCGTGCCAGTCGCACGTGGCGTAGAGGTCGGAGATCGGTGGGCACACGGGCGACTCATGGGGCAGCGCGACCTTCACGCGAACGTTGTGGTGATGCGTGGTGGAGAACAGTGCGTCACGACCTCGAACCCACCCTCGGGCGCCCAGTCCACGCCCGTGGTGAAGTCGCAGTAGTCGCACGCGAACTCGGGCTCGTCGCGGAGGAACCGCACCAGGTCGTGGTAGCGCTCGAGGGTGACGCGTGACGGCGGCGTGGCCGTGGCTGTCTCGAGACCTCGGAGATGTCCCGGCCGAACCGCGCCCGCAGCCGCGCGCCGACCTCCTCAGGCTTGAGCAGGCTGGGTGTGCTTGCCACTGAACTTCTCCTGGATGTTCTCGTCCTTGATCTTCTCCTGCAGCTTGATGATGCCGTGCAGGAGCGCCTCGGGGCGCGGGGGGCATCCGGGCACGTAGACGTCGATCGGCACGATCTGATCGACGCCCTTCGTGACCGAGTAGGAGTCCCAGTAGGGGCCACCGCAGTTGGAGCACGAGCCGAAGGAGATGACGTACTTCGGCTCGGGCATCTGGTCGTACACGCGCTTGAGCGCCGGGGCCATCTTGTCGGTGAGCGTGCCCGGCGACCACCAGCAGGTCCGCCTGCCGGGGCCCGTGGGCGAAGGGGATCACCCCGAGGCGGATGAAGTCGTTCTTCGAGGTGGACGCCGGCGATGAACTCGATCGCGCAGCACGCCAGGCCGAAGTTCATGACCCACAGGGAGTACCGGCGGCCCCAGTTCAGGATGAACTTCACCGGCTGCACACGGGGCAGCGCGGTCTTCTCCGTGATCACGCCCACTTCAGGACCCCCTTGCGGGCCGCGTAGAGCAGCCCGACGGCCAGGATCGCGATGAAGACGGCCATCTCCACCACCGCCTGGTAGCCGAGCTGCTTGAACACCTTGGCCCAGGGGAACAGGAAGACGCTCTCCACGTCGAAGATCACGAAGAGGAACCCGTAGACGTAGTAGCGGACCTGGCTCTGCGACCAGCCCTCGCCCACGGGGTCGATGCCGCACTCGTAGGTGGTGGTCTTGCTGTAGGTGGGGTGATGCGGCGAGACGAGCCGAGCGGTGGTGAAGGCCACGACGACCAGCAGGCCCCCGGCGACCAGGACGGCCAGGACGACGCCGTAGGACTCGAAATAGTTAGTCATGGCCCCTCTCTCGCGCGCGGATTCTAGCAGCAGGACCTCGCGCGCCCGTCACGACGGGCAGCTCCGCACCACACCGGGCGGCGAGGAACCGGGCGAGCTGGATCAGGGCGTGACTGGCCGGGCCTTCGGGGAGCCGGCTCACGAGGTCGGTGGCCCGCGCGACCTCTTCGGCGACGGCGGCCCGGGCCCGTTCGATCGAGCCACCCGAGCGCACGATCTCGAGGGCGCGATCGAGCATCTCGCCGTCGGGGGCGCCGTGGCCCAGGATCCTGGCGAGCTCCTCACGGTGCTGGTCCCGCGCGAGGGCATCCAGCACCGGCAACGTGTAGACACCCTCCTTCAGGTCCACGCCGGGCTCCTTGCCCAGCTCCATCTGCGAGGCCGTGATGTCCATGATGTCGTCGGAGAGCTGGTAGGCCATGCCGAGGGCGTCCCCGAACTCCTCCAGGATGTCGACGTGCTCGGGCGAGGCGTCCGAGAGCATCCCGCCGAGGCGGCACGAGGTGGCGATCAGCGACGCCGTCTTGCGCCGGATGATCTCCAGATAGTTCTCGACCGCCTGGTCGACCTTCGCGGAGCTGTCGACCTCGCGGATCTGGCCGTCGCACAGGATGGCGATCGTGCGGGCCAGCAGGCGGCAGACCTCGACCCCGAGATCCGTCGAGATCTCCGAGGCCCGCGCGAAGAGGAAGTCACCGGTGAGGATGGCGACCGTGTTGTCCCACCGGGCGTTGGCGCTGGGCGTACCCCGGCGCGCCTCCGCCTCGTCGATCACATCGTCGTGGTAGAGCGTGGCCAGGTGGACGAGCTCGATCGAGACCGAGCCGGGGACGAGGCGCGGATCGGTGGGGTCGCCGAAGTAGCCGGCGAGCAGGACCAGCATCGCGCGGAACCGTTTGCCGCCGGCCGCGATCAGGTAGGACGACGTCTCCGATAGGAGCCCGCTCGACTCGACCCGTACCGACTTCTCCAGGGCCTCCTCGACGTGATCGAGGCCCAGCCGCACCTCGGCCTCGAGCACCTCGTCGGGGGCCTCCAGGCCCGGGATCACCCTCCGGCTCATCACCTCACCACCTCAGCACCGATGCCTTGTCGATCACACCGACGATCAGGCCCGGGAAGACGCCGAGCACCAGCGTCAGGATCGCCGGGACCAGCAGCGCGACGCGCGGCATCAGCGTGCGGTCCTCGTCCAGGGATCCATCCGGCTCACGCATGTACATGTACACGATCACCCGAAGATAGAAGAAAGCGGCGGCCACGCTCGCGATCACGCCGATCAGCGCCAGGGGCCAGTTGCCCGCGCGTGATCGCGGAAGTGAACACCCCCACCTTCGCGATGAACCCCGCCGTGGGCGGGATCCCGGCGAGCGACAGCAGGAACAACGTCATCAGGACCGCGAGGTACGGGCTTCGCTTGTAGAGGCCCGCGTAGCTCGAGATCGAGGTCTGCTCCTCACCCCTGGCGGACACCAGCATCACGACGCCGAACGCGCCCAGGGTCATCGCCGCGTAGGCGATCAGGTAGAACATCGCCGCGCGCATCCCGACGCTGTTCGGCGAGGTGAGCCCGGTGAGGATGAACCCGGCGTGCGCGATGCTCGAGTAGGCGAGCATCCGCTTGATGTCGGACTGCGCGATCGCCAGGATCGAGCCCAGGACGATCGACAGCGCCGCCAGCACCCAGATCACCGGTGTCCAGTCCCACGTGAGGGGCTGGAACGCCACGTCGAGCACCCGCATCAGCGCGAAGAACGCGGCCACCTTCGTCGCCGCGGACATGAACGCGGTCACCGGGGTCGGGGCCCCCTGGTAGACGTCCGGGGTCCACATGTGGAACGGCACCGCCGACACCTTGAAGCCGAATCCAACGGCCAGCAGGGCGAACGCCAAGATCGCGATCGCCTGGTTGCCGGTCTGGCCGCTCAAGCGCCCGTGCCAACCCGGTGATCGACGTGGTATTCGCTGCGCCGTAGGCCATAGCGACCCCGTAGAGGAAGAACGCCGAGGTGGCCGCACCCAGGAGGAAGTACTTCATCGCCGCCTCGATGGAGCCGCGACGGCCGGTGATACCCGTCAAGACATACAGCGAGAGCGAGAGGATCTCGAGGGCGAGGAACGTCACGATGAGATCCGCGGCGGCCACGATCATCGTCATCCCGGCCGTGGCGAAGAGCAGGAGCGGGTAGAACTCACCGTGCGACTCGTCGCCGCTACGCGCGAAATAGTGGCTGCCGTATAGGAGCGCGAGCGCGGCGATCACGAGGAGCACGGACCGACCCAGGACCGCGAAGCGATCCGCGCTGATCATCCCGCTGGTGGCCGAGGCGCCCATCACCTGGGCGTCGCCGGTCCAGTTCCACAGGGCGAGCGTGGCCAGGGCGGCGAGGACGAGGCCCGCCAGCCCGATCGCGAGATGCACGGAGCGGTCCGGGCGGCGCGCGATCGCCTCATATAAGAGGCCGATCATCGCGACCGCGGCCAGGGTGATCTCCGGCATCACCGGGCCGAAGACGAGGTGCGGCGTGGGGATCACGGGGTCCCACCGCCCTGGCCGGTCGATGCCACCGTGATCGGCTGCGGGCCCCCGACGTCGGTGGTGTGGTTGGGGTCCACGTGGACGATGACGGCCTTCGTGGAGGGGTCGATCCGGTCGGTCAATACCTTCGGGTACACCCCGAAGACGAGGAGGAGCGCGAGCACGGGCACCAGCACGACCACCTCGCGGAGGCTCACGTCCGGCAGGTGCGCGTGCTCCTCGTGGACGGGACCGTAGGCCATCCGCTGGTAGCTCCAGAGCAGGTAGATCGCGGCCAGGATCACCGCGAGGGAGGCCAGCACCCCGAACCAGTGGCTCACCGCGAAGGTCCCCACGATCACGAGGAACTCGCCGACGAAGCTGTTCAGACCCGGAAGTCCCACCGAGGCGAAGACCGCGAACAGGAACGCGCCGGTGAGCCACGGCATCACGCTGGCCAGACCGCCCATCTTCCCCAGTTCCCGCGTATGGGTGCGCTCGTAGACCATCCCCACGAGCAGGAAGAGCGCCCCGGTGGCCAACCCGTGGTTCACCATCTGCAGGACGCCACCCGTGACGCTCTGCTGGGTCAGCGCGAAGATCCCCAAGGACCACGAAGCCCAGGTGGGAGACCGACGAGTAGGCCACCAGCCGCTTGATGTCCGTCTGGATCAGAGCGCAGACCGCGCCGTAGATGATCCCGATGACGGCCAGGATCGACACGAACGTCGCGAAGTACTTCGCCGCCTCCGGGAACAGGGACAGGTTGAAGCGCAGGAGCCCGTACGTGCCGACCTTCAGCAGAACGCCGGCCAGCAGCACCGATCCGGCCGTCGGCGCCTCCGTGTGGGCGTCCGGGAGCCAGGTGTGCAGCGGGAACAGCGGCACCTTGACCGCGAACGCCACGAAGAACGCCAGGAACAGCCAGCGCGAGGTGGCCACGGAGAGGCCGCTCGCCACGGCTGGTCAGCGGGCGGATGTCGAAGGTCCCGTGGCCGAGCACGTGGGCCGCCTGCGCATACAGGAACAACGTGGCCACCAGCAGGAAGGCCGAGCCGGCCATCGTGTACAGGAAGAACTTGACCGCGGCGTAGATCCGCCGCTCCCCGCCCCAACCACCGATCAGCAGGTACATCGGGACCAGGATCGCCTCGAAGAAGAGGAAGAACAGCAACAGGTCAAGAGCGACGAAGGACCCGAGGACCGCGGTCTCCAGGGCCAGCATCGCGCCCATGTACAGCTTCACGTCCTTCTCGATCTTCCAGCTGGCCAGGATCGCGACCGGGAACAGGAACGTGCTGAGCAGGACCATCCAGAGGCTGATCCCGTCGATCCCCACCAGGTAGGAGAGCCCGAGGGAGGGGACCCACGATGCGCGCTCCACCATCTGGTAGGCGGGATCTGCGCCATCGAACCGGCCGAGCACCACGAGCGACACGATGAAGGTGGCCAGGGCGATACCCAGGGCGACCCAGCGCGCCGCGGGGTCGGAGAGCGAGCGCCCGCCGACGGCCAGGATCACCAGCCCGAGCAGGGGCAGGAACACCGTGATCGTCAGGAGATGATCGCTCACGATCGGAACCCCACGTAGACGAGGAGCCCGACCGCTCCCAGGAACAGGGCCAGGGCGTACGTGCGCACGTACCCCGTCTGGATCAACCGGCCCACCCTGGCGAGGCGGCGGGTGCCGACGCCGATCGCGTTCACGGCCCCGTCCATGAAGCCCATGTCGACGCGGTAGGCGATGATGGCCGAGGCCGCCTTGCCAGGGGCCACGAGCACGGTGGAGTAGACGTCGTCGACGTACCAGCCGTGCTCCAACACGTCGTGGATCGGCGAGAGGCGGACGCGCAGGGCCATCCAGTCGATGCGACCCGAGGCGTAGATCAGCCAGGTCGCCGCCAGCGTGCCGATCGAGATGACCACCGCGATCACGACGAGCGTGGATCCCGCGAATCCGAGCGCGCCCTCGGGGACGGCGCCCAGTAGCGGTTCCACCCAGTGGGAGAAGCTCCCGTCGGCGGCGCGTTGCAGGGCGAGCCCCAGGCCGGCCGCCCCGATCGCGAGCACCACGAGCGGGAGCGTCATGACCAAGGGGGATTCGTGCGCGTGCTTCGCTTCCTCCGTCCGCGCCTCCCCGAAAAAGGTCAGGAAGATCAGCCGGCCCATGTACGCCGCCGAGAGCACGGCGCCCACGCTGCCGAGGACGTAGACCCACTGGTGTCCGGTGTGATTCGCGACCTCGAGGATGGCGTCCTTGGCGAAGAACCCCGCGAAGGGGGGCACCGCGGCCAGGGAGACGGCGCCGATGACGAACGTGACGCCGGTGATGGGCATCTTCCGGATCAGCCCGCCCATCTTCTTCATGTCCGTCTCGTCGTCCATGCCGTGCATCACGGAGCCCGCGGCAAGGAACATCAGACCCTTATAGAAGGCGTGGGCGACGAGCATGAACAGCGCGACGCCGTACGCACGCATCCCCGCGGCCACGAACATGTAGCCGAGCTGGCTCACCGTCGAGTACGCGAGTACGCGCTTGATGTCGTCCTGCCCCAGGGCGCACGTGGCCGCGAAGAGCATCGTGACGAGCCCGATGACGGTCACCACGACCAGCGCGACACCCGAGATCTCGAAGAGGACGTGGGTGCGCAGCACCAGGTAGACCCCGGCCGTCACCATCGTGGCGGCGTGGATCAGGGCGGACACGGGCGTGGGGCCCGCCATCGCGTCGGGGAGCCACACGTGCAGCGGCACCTGCGCCGACTTGCCCACGGCGCCGGCGAACAGCAGCAGGGCGATGACGGTGGCCGCGCCCTTCGTGAGGGTGCTCCCCGCGGTCCCGAACACCACCCCGAAGTCGAGCGTGCCGAACTTGAACACGATCATCGCGAGCCCGATCAGCATCGCCGTGTCGCCGATCCGCGTGGTGACGAAGGCCTTCTTCGCGGCGTTCGCGTTCTCGGTCTTGTCGAACCAGAACCCGATCAACAGGTAGGAGCAGAGGCCCACTCCCTCCCAGCCCAGGTACAGGACCAGGAAGTTGGCGCCCAGGACCAGCATCAGCATGAAGAAGACGAACAGGTTCATGTAGGCGAAGAACCGGCCGTAGCGCGGGTCGCCGTGCATGTAGCCGATGGCGTAGATGTGGATCAGCGAGCCGATACCGGTGACCACGAGGATCATCGTGGCGCGACAGCGCGTCGAGGCGCAGATCCACGCGCACGTCGAAGCGACCCACGGGGATCCAGTCGAACAGGTGCTGAACGTAGAGGCGAGACGTCTCAGGCAAGGTCGAGGAGATCGCGCACCACGAGTGCGGCGATCGCGAAGGAGGTCACCGTCATCGCGACGGCGAGCCATCCCGCGAACCGGCCCAGCCGCTTGCCCACGAACAGGTTGATCGCCGCTCCGACCAGGGGCAGGAACGGCACCAGCCACAGGAGCTTCATGGCGGCGTCGGGTTGCCGGGAGCGACATCGGCGAGGAGATGCGTCACCATCGGAGCTCCCGCGCGTCGTCGACGTTCACGCTCTGGCGGCGCCGGTAGACCGACACGATGATCGCGAGACCCACCACCACCTCGGCCGCCGCCACGACCATGGAGAAGAACGCCAGGACCTGCCCGTTGAGGTTCCCGTGCAGGCGGGAGAACGCCACCAGCGTGAGGTTCACCGCGTTCAGCTGCAGCTCCACCGACATGAAGATGAGCAGCGCGTTCTTCCGGATCAGCACGCCCATCGTGCCGAGCGCGAACAGGATGCCCGACAGCATCAGGAAGTAGGCGATCGGCGTCCTCACGGAGCCATGGCCTCCTCGGGGGCGGCCGTCGACGCGCCTGCCTCCGCCGCGGCCATCTCCGCCTGCGTCACGGCGCGCGCCTTGCGACTGGCCAGGACCATGGCGGCGATGGCCGCCACGATCAGCAGCACCGAGGTCACCTCGAACGGGAAGAAGTACTTCGGTGAACAGCACGTCGGCAGAGCGCCTGGACGTTCCCGGCGTCGTTCGCCGTCGAACCCGACCGGGGCCCGGTGGCGAACCCGATCGCCGGCCCGAACCGCGAAGCCCGATCTCGAGGACGAACCCCACGGCCAGCACCACGGCCGCCGCCCGCTGACCGAACAGGCGATCGCCGCGGGTCTCGCCGCGGTCCACGCCCAGCAGCATGATCACGAACAGGAACAGGACCATGATCGCGCCGGCGTAGACGATGATCTGGACCGCGAACAGGAACGGGCGCGTCCAGCAACAGGTACATCACGGCGATCGTGAAGAAGTTCACGATGAGGAACAGGGCCGCGTGAACCGCGTTGCGTCGCGTGAGCATCGCGATGGCCGAGGCCACCGAGATGGGCGCGAACACCCAGAAGACGACGTTGTCGAGAGGCACCTAACGGCCCTCCTCGTCGATGGGGTCCGACCCGAGCTCGGGCGGGGGCTCCAGCAGCTGCTCCTTGCCCCAGATCGCGTCCTCACGGCTGGTGAAGGCTAGCTCGAAGTAGCTGGTGAGCGTCAGCGCCCGCGTGGGGCACGCCTCGACGCAGAGGCCGCACATGATGCAGCGCAGGTAGTTGATCTGGTAGTCCTTCGCGTACCGCTCGCCCGGGCTCACCGGGTGCTCGGGGTCGTTGTCCTCGCCCTCGACCCAGATCGCATCGGCCGGGCAGGCGTAGGCGCACAGCTCGCACCCGATGCACTTCTCCAGTCCGTTCTCGTGCTTGTTGAGCAGATGCCGCCCGATGTGGGACCGCTCGGGGATCGCGCACGATCTCCTTCGGGTACTGCTCCGTGTTGTCCGCTCGGAAGGTCTGCTTGAACACGGTGCCCATGCCCTTGAGCACGGCGACGGTGGAGTCCCACATGCCGGGCTGCGGCGCACCTCGGTCACGGGCCGGAGGCGCGGGTTCGCTCCGCGGCTCACGGGGTCCGGCGTCGACCGGCTCCTCGCGGGGTTCGGTCGCTCACGACGCCACCCCTTCGTCGCTCCGTCGGAAGTAGGGCTCGGCGAGCGACAGCAGCAGCACGATCCCGATCGCGATCCCGCCGATCACGAGGATCCTGCCGCGCGAGAGGCTGAAGTGGTCGGGGAGCACGACGACGGCGCCGGTGATCAACACCCAGACGAGCCCGAACGGGATCAGCATCTTCCAGCCGAAGTCCATGAGCCGGTCGTAACGCATGCGCGGCAAGGTGGCGCGGATCAGGATGAGGACGTAGATGACGGCGGTGAGCTTGAGGATGAACCAGAGCAGCGGGCCGAGCCAGGCCCACGCGCCGTGGAAGGGCCAGTAGCCTCGCCAACCACCCAGGAACAGCGTCACGGCCACGGCGGACACGGTGACGGTGCTGACGTACTCGCCGATGTAGAACAGCGCGAACTTGATGCCTGAGTACTCGGTGTGGAACCCGGCCACGAGCTCGGTCTCGGCCTCGGCCAGATCGAAGGGCGGGCGGTTCGTCTCGGCCAGGGCGCCGATCAGGAAGATGATGAAGGCCGGGAACTGGGGTAGCACGTTCCAGACCGAGTCCTGTTGGGCGACGATCTCGGACATCCGCAGATGCCCGCTGTACATGATCACCGCCACGATCGCGAGGCCCATCCCCACCTCGTAGCTGATCATCTGCGCGCTGGAGCGCACCGCGCCCAGCAACGGGTAGTTCGAGCCGCTGGCCCAGCCCGCGAGCACCACGCCGTAGACGGCGATCGAGGTCATCGCGAGGATCCAGAGGATGCCGATGTTGAGATCCGCGAGCTGGAAAGGGATCGTGCGCCCGAACAGCGTGACGCTGGTCCCGAACGGGATGATCGCGAAGGCGAGGAATCCCGGGAACATCGCCAGGATGGGCGCCAGCAGGTAGACGCCGCGGTCCGCGTTCGTCGGGGTGATGCCCTCCTTGAAGAAGAGCTTGATGCCGTCCGCGAGCGTGATGAGGATGCCGCGGGGACCCGCGCGCATGGGCCCCGTGCGCGTCTGCATGTCCGCGATCACCTTCCGCTCCATCCAGATGTAGAGCATCACGGCGATCAGGAGCCCGAAGAACACGATGATCACGCGGGCCACGAGGATCGACCAGTCCACCCAGTCCATCAGGCGGACACCTCCTCGGGGGCGGGGTCTGCCTCAGCGGCGTCAGGCGCGTCCGCCGACTCCAACGTGGCCTCGGTGACGAACCCGCCCGAGAGCAGCGTGTTGGCCGCCAGTCCAGGTTCGTTGAACGGGACGAACACGGCGCCGCGCGCGATATCGCTGGAGACGCGCACGGGCAAGCGCGCGGCGCCGGCGGAGGTGCGCACCGTGGCCGAGGCGCCGTCCACGACCCCGGCGGTCGCCGCGTCCTCGGGATGGACCTCGACGTAGGCCGGCTCGCCCAGCGCGGCCTTGAGCTCATCGGCGCGCTCGGACAGCCGACCCTCGTCAACGAGGAGCGGGTAGGTGAAGAGCATGAGCCCCTCGGACCGGGTTTCGACGGGGTCGGGCGCCCCGAAGGCCAGCGTCGCCTCGCGCGGGCCCAGCAGTCGCGACATCTCCTCGTGCAGCTGGTCCAGGGTCTCGAACCCGAGATCGCCACCGCACGCCAGCGCGAGGCTGGCGAAGATCTCCCAGTCGGGCAGGGCGATGCCGGGCGCGCCGCGCACGGGCCGCATCAGCTGACCGCGCCCCTCCCAGGTGGTTACGTGGCCCGTCTTCTCGAGGAACGCGGCGGCGGGCAGGAACGCATCGGCGAACGGCTCCAGGGACCCGAGCTCGAGACCCTGCACGATCTTCACCGGCACGTTCTGGAGGGCCCGCAGGGCGAGTGCGGCGTCCGGTACGTCGCGGAGGGGGTCGACGCCGATCAGGTACAGCACGTCGATCTCCCGATCCGCGCAGGCGCGCAGGATGTCGATCGCGTCCCGGCCCGGTTCGCGATCCGTGATGGGACCCCAGACGGCCTCCACCTCGTTGAGCGCGTCGTCGGGCGTGCGCCCGCCCGGCAGCAGCCGGGGATGCACCCCCGCGCGCAGCGCCCCTCGGTCGTTCGCGCGACGGGTGACGTAGGTGAACTTGGCACCCACCTCGAACGCCAGCGCCATGGCGGCCTCGGCGGCGCCCGGCGTCTCGGCGAGGCGTTCCCCTCCGATCACCACGCCCGCTTCGCCCGCGGCCTTCAGGGCCGCGACCGCCTCGTCGAACGCCGCGTTGCCGGTGGGACCGTCGCGGTCCAGGAGCGGGAGTTCGTCCCCGGGAACGGCCAGGATGTGGGTGGCGACGTCGTGCAGACGGGTCCGGCGCGGGTGGATCACCCAGATCTTCGCGCCGCGCTTGGCGGCCTTGCGCAGCCGAAGGTGCAGGATCGGGATCTCCTGCTCGGCGTCCAGGCCCGCCACCAGGATCGCCGAGGCTCGCTCGACGTCCTTGTAGGTGACGGACATCGGCTGGGCCGCGACGTAGCGTTCAGCCTCGCCGGCGTGAGCCGCGCGTCGGTGATCCAGGTCGTTCGTGCGCAGGACGGTCCGCGCGAGCTTGGAGAGGGCGTAGTAGTCCTCGTCCATGAGACGCCCGCCCGTGAGCACCGCTACCCGCTTCCCCTCGGCCCATCCGGCCACCCGGGTGAGCACCTCGCCGAACGATGCCGGCTCCAGGCCACGGTCACGGATCAGGGGCGTGGTGATGCGATCGGGCGCGTCGGGTGCCCGGAAGGCGAACCGACCCTTGTCGCACAGCCAGGCGTCGTTGACCTCGTAGTTGTCCCGCGCCAGCTGCCGCACGACCTCGCCACGCCTCACGTCAACCTTGACGTTGCAGCCGGCGCTGCAGTGAGGACAGACCGAGTCCACCGAGGAGAGATCGAACGGCCGCGCGACGAACCGATAGGGAACGGCCGTGAGGGCGCCCACCGGGCAGATCTGCACGGTGTTGCCGCTGAACGGACTCCGGAAGTCCTCCCCCGCCGAGATGGACACGCGCTCGCCCGCCCCCCTGGCGAACAGCTCGATGAACCGATCGCCGGAGATCTGGTCGCAGAACCGGGTGCAGCGCGCGCACAGCACGCATCGCTCGCGATCGAGGTTCACCAGCGGCGAGAGCGGCACCGGCTTCTGGAAGACCCGCTTCGCCTCCGTGAAGCGGCTGTCGCCCGGGCCGTAGGCGAGCGCCTGGTCCTGCAGCGGGCACTCGCCGCCGCGGTCGCAGATCGGGCAGTCCAACGGGTGGTTCAACAGGAGGAACTCGAGGTTGGCCTCCTGCGCCTGCGCAACCGCCTCGGCCGTGTTCTGCGTGTTGACGACCATCCCCGGGGCCACGGTCACGGTGCACGAGGTCGTGAGCTTCGGCTGTCCCTCGATCTGGACGTAGCATTGCCGGCACGCGCCCGCCGGCTCCAGCAGCGGGTGATCGCAGAACCGAGGGATCTCGATGCCGAGCTGCTCGGCGGCACGGATGATGAGCGTGCCGCGCGGCACGGTGATCTCCTTGCCGTCGATCGTGAGGGTGATCTGCGGCTCGCTCACGAGG
This sequence comes from uncultured Actinomycetes bacterium, assembly GCA_963796725.1. Taxonomy (GTDB): domain Bacteria; phylum Actinomycetota; class UBA4738; order UBA4738; family HRBIN12; genus JAOUEA01. The sequence continues at coordinate 997,736 of CAWCMT010000001.1, read as the reverse complement.
CAACCTCCGACGCCACGGCGTCCAGCTCGCGGAGCGGGCAGCGTCCCAGTCGCACGTGCTCCTCGTACTCGTCCTCGAAGTGCTTCAGGCTGGAGTTGATCACCGAGGCCGTGCCGTCGGCCAGCGCGCAGAACGCCCTGAAGAGGATGTTGGTGCCCATGTCGTGCATCAGGGGCACGTCCTCTTCGCGGCCGTACCCGTTCTCCAGCCTTCCCAGCACACGCGTCGCCCACCACGAGCCCTCGCGGCAGGGCGTGCATTTGCCGCAGGACTCGTGGGCGTAGAACCGCACCATCCGCTCGGCGGCAGCCACCACGCAATCGGTCTCGTCCATCACCATGATCGCGCCGGTGCCGAGCAGCGATCCGGCCGCGGCCACCGACTCGTAATCGAGGTTCACGTCGAGGTGCTCGGCCGTGAGCATCGGGGTGGAAGAGCCGCCGGGCGTGAAGGCCTTCAGCTGCCGCCCACCCAGGACGCCGCCGGCGTAGTCCTCCAGCAGGGTGCGGAACGGCGTGCCCATGGGCACCTCGTAGTTCCCGGGTCGCTCGACCTTGCCGCTGACCGTGAACATCTTGGTGCCCGGCGACTTCTCGGTCCCGTACTCGCGGAACCAGTCCGCCCCGTTCACGACGATGTCCGGGACGTTCATCAGCGTCTCGACGTTGTTGATCACGGTGGGGCTGGCGTAGAGCCCCTCGACGGCCGGGAAGGGAGGGCGGAGCCGGGGCTGGCCCCGGAACCCCTCGAGGGAGTTGAGGAGCGCCGTCTCCTCGCCGCAGATGTACGCGCCGGCGCCGCGGTGCAGGACGATATCGAGGTCGTAGTCGCTGCCCGCGATCCCCTTGCCCAGATACCCGGCAGCGTAGGCCTCGTCCAGCGCTCGCTGGAGCAGGAGGCCCTGCCACAGGTACTCCCCGCGGATGTAGATGAAGGCGGTGTGGCACTCGATGGCCCGCGCCGCGATGGCCGACCCCTCGATCAAGCGGTGGGGGTCGCGCTCCACCAGCTCACGGTTGTTGCACGTCCCGGGCTCGGACTCGTCGTAGTTCACCGTCACGAAGGTGGGTTTGCCCGTGTCCAGGGGCACGAACGACCACTTCATCCCGGTGGGGAACCCGGCCCCGCCTCGCCCGCGCAGCCCGGAGTCCTTCACCAGCTGGATCAGATCGGCGCCCGACATCGCGAGCGCCTTCTTCAGTCCCTCGTAGCCGCCGTTCGCCACGTATCCATGGATCGGGATCACGCCTGGGTCCGACCACGCGCGCGTGAGGCGCGGGGCGAAGTCGAGGCTCACGGCGACACCTCCTGCGCGGTGTCGAGGCCGGCGAGGAGTCGGGAGGCGTGCTTGAGGTCCCGCATCGCTGGGCCGCGGGAGGGGGTGGGCACCTCGCCCGCACGCAGCTGCTCGATGAGCTCCCGCATGCGCTCCGGCGTCACGCGATCGTGGTTCGCGAAATCGATCTGCACGGCCGGGGCGAAGTCGCAGACGCCCAGGCACTCCTCCTCGTGGACGGTGAACATGCCGTCGTCGGAGATCTCCTGCGCGTGAGCGACCCCGGTGGCCTCGTGAGCCGTTTCGTAGACCTCGTTGGCGCCGCGGAGCATGCATGCGAGGTTCGTGCAGACGTTCACCAGGTGAGTCCCGGTGGGGCGCAGCCGGTACATCGTGTAGAAGGTGGCGACGGCCTCCACCTCCGCGGTCGTGAGGTCCAGCAGGTCGGCGACCTCCCGCAGCCCCTCGCGCGTGAGTCGTCCCTCGACCGATTGCGCGAGGTAGAGCAGCGGCATGATGGCCGAGCGCTCGTGGCCTTCGGGGTAGCGCGCGACGATACGGTCGGCGTCTTCGCGGACCCCTCCCTCGAACAGGACCATCAGCGGTCCACCCCTCCCAGGACCGGATCGAGGCTCGCGATCGAGGCGATCGCGTCGGCCACGAGGTAGCCCTCGACCATCGTGGGGACGGCCTGCAGGTTCACGAACGACGGATCGCGGATCTTCACGCGGTAGGGGCGGTGCTCGCCGTCGGAAACGACGTAGAAGCCGAGCTCGCCCCGGGGCGACTCCACCGCCTGGTAGACCTCGCCCGGAGGCACTTCGACGCCCTGCGTGACCATCTTGAAGTGGTGGATCAGCGCCTCCATCGACTCCTGCATGATGTGCTCGAGGTAGGCCGGGTCGTTGCCGATCCCGTCGGGCCCCACCGAGAGCTTCGAGGGCCAGGCGACCTTCGGATCCTCGATCATCACGGGCCCGGGCTCGGCGAGGCGGTCCACGGCCTGCTCGATGATCTTCATCGACTCGCGCATCTCGTCGATGCGGACGCGGTACCGAGCGTAGGAGTCGGCATCCTCACGGGTCACGACGTCGAAGTCGTAGGTCTCGTACCCCGAGTACGGTTCGTCCTTGCGGAGGTCGGCGGGAACACCGGCGGCGCGAAGCAGCGGGCCCGTGACCCCCAGGGCCAGTGCCTCCTCGGCGCGGAGCACCCCCACACCCACGTTGCGCTCCAGCCAGATCGGGTTCTCATTGAGGATGGTCTCGTAGTCGTCGATCCGCTTCGGCATGTTCTCCAGGAACTCGCGGATCTTGCCCTCGCCTTGGTCGTCGATGTCCATGATCACGCCGCCGATACGGATGTAGTTGTGGTTCATCCGTAGACCGGTGGTCCCCTCGAAGATGTCGAGGAGCACCTCACGTTCACGGAAGCCGTAGAGCATGACGCTGACGGCACCCAGCTCGAGCCCTCCCGTCGCGAGCCAGACCAGATGCGAGGAGATGCGGTTCAGCTCGTTGAACAGGACCCGCAGGACCTGCGCGCGTGGCGGCGCCTCCACGCCCAGGAGTTTCTCCACGGCGAGGCAGTAGCCGAGCTCGTTGAAGAACGGAGAGAGGTAGTCGGCACGGGTGACGTAGGTGATGCCCTGCCCCCACGTCCGGTACTCGGTGTTCTTCTCGATCCCGGTGTGGAGGTAGCCGATGATCGGCTTGCAGGTGATGACCGTCTCGCCGTCGAGCTCCATCAGCAGCCGCAGTACCCCGTGCGTGGAGGGGTGCTGGGGCCCCATGTTGATGATCATCGTCTCCTGGCGGAGCTCCCCGGAGACGGGGTCGCGGAGCTCGCCCTCGTCAAGTCCCTGCATCGCGTCGAGTGGCGTGTCCGACATCGTCCTCAGGTACCCAGGCGGGTGTCGATCGGCGGGATGAACGCGCCCCGATACCGCGTGTTCACGCCTCCCAGCTCTTCGGTCTTCAGCAGGGGGTGCCCCTCCCAGTCGTCGGGGAGCAGGATCCGCGTGAGATCGGGATGACCGTCGAAGACGATCCCGAAGAAGTCGTACGTCTCGCGTTCGTGCCAGTTCGCGGTGGGGAACAGCGGGGTGACGCTGGGGATGTGCGCGTCGCCCTCGGCGAGCCCGACCTTCACACGCACCCTGTGGTGGTGAGCCATCGAGCGGAGCTCGTAGACGACCCACTGCCGCGGCTCGGCGCCCGGATGATCCGTCGCGGTGACGCACGAGAGGAAGCCGAGCCCGAGGTCGGGGTCGTCGCGCAGGAACGCGAGCGCATCCACCAGCTCGTCGCGCTCCACGATCGCCGTGACCTCACCCCGCGCGGCGAACGTGTCCGGGTAGCGCTCGACGATCCGCTCGACGAGCTCCTCGGGACTCACTTGAACGGCTCCGAGGTCCGGACCTTGTGCTGGAGCTCCAGGATGCCGTGCATCAGCATCTCGGGCTTCGGCGGGCACCCGGGCACGTAGACGTCGACCGGCACGATGGTGTCGACGCCCTGGACGATCGCGTAGTTCGTGAACATCCCGCCGGCTGAGGCGCATACGCCCATCGAGATGACCCACTTCGGCTCGACCATCTGGTCGTAGATCCGGCGCAGGACCGGGGCCATCTTCTGGCTGACACGACCGGCCACGATCATGAGGTCCGCCTGCCGAGGCGAACCTCGGAACAGCTCCATCCCCCACCGCGACAGGTCGTACTGTCCCGCGCCGGTCGACATCATCTCGATCGCGCAGCAGGCCAACCCGAAGGTGGCGGGCCACATCGACTGCTTCCTTGCCCACCCGACCGCACGGTCGACGGAGGTCAACAGGACGCCCCGCCGAACCTCCTCCTCGATCTCCTCAGGGGTCTTGCCCAGGTGGGCACCCTCGATCCGCTCAACGGGCACCGGCACCCTCCAGGATCTCTGTCTCCATCTCGGTCACGGCCGCGGACTCCACCGGGGTCACCTGGTCTTGCGCCCAGTCCAGGCCGCCCTTGCGCCAGATGTAGATGTAGGCGACGAACACGAGCGCGATGAAGACCGCCATCTCAGCGAGCCCGAACAACCCGAGCCGCCGGAAGGAGACCGCCCACGGGAACAGGAAGATGGTCTCGATGTCGAAGATGATGAACAGCATCGCGACCACGTAGAACTTCACGCTGAACTTCTCACCGCGCGGCAGACGCACCGGGTCGTTCCCGCACTCGTAGGCCGAGAGCTTCACCGCGTTGGGCCGGTTCGGGCGGATCACCGAGGAGACGGCCAGCGACGCCACCGCGAACACCACCGCGAGCGCGCCCATGACGACGATCGGGAGGTAGTCGATCAGCACGGTCGGCATCCTACTGTCATGGTGTTCATGACGCCCTCATCAGACGTTCGATCACGTAGAAGAGCTTGTCTTGAGCGTCGCCGTCCTTGCCGTCGGTGAGGTTGGCCATCACCCGCATCGCGAAGCCCATGATCCCTTCGTTGGGGAGCAGATACTTGGTGGCACGCCCCATGACCGCCGGCTTGCCGATGACCTTGGCGAAGCCTCGGCCGATCTTGAAGTAGCGCCCGTACCGCTCGCGCACCTCGGCCGGGTACATCATCGCGATCCCGGGCCGGTCCTTCACGAGCGCTTCGTGCACCAGCTCGGCCGCCATCTCGCCGGTCTCGATCGCGTAGGCGATCCCCTCGCCGTTGAACGGGTTCACGGCGCCAACCGCGTCGCCGACCAGAAGCATCCCGGGAACCGCCTGCGGCATCCGGTTCATGCCCATGGGCAGCGGGCCGCTCAGGACACGCCCCTCCGCGTGGGCCTCGTCGATCTCCCAGTCCAGCGGCATCATCGTCGCGAAGGCGTCGAAGAGCCGCTGGGCCGAGATCTGTTCGAAGTCCTTGAACGTGTTCAAGAGACCGGCGCCTAGGTTGACGCGCCCACCGGCGACGGGGAACAGCCAACCGTAGCCAGGAAGCAGCAGATCGCCCTCCCAGAGATCGAGCCAGGACTCGAACCAGGGGCCGGGGTGATAGGGCGTGCGGTAGTAGCGGCGCGCGGCGATCCCGAGGGGGCGGGTGACGTCCCGCACCACGCCCGCCGGCTTCGCGAAGCGACTGGCCGCCCCGTCGGCAGCGATCACGTAGCGAGCACGGATCGCCACCGGCTCGGCATCGCGTTCGCCAGCGGGGCGGATCGTTCCGCCACGGACCCATCCCTGGTCGATGATCGGCGCCACCGCCTCGGTACGCTCCATCAGTGCCGCGCCCGCCTTCTGCGCACGTTGCGCCAGCATCGCGTCGAGCTCGTTCCTGGGCATGGCCAGGCCGTAGCCCGGGAACGCGCTGAGCTCGGGCCAGCGAAGCTCGATCGGGGCACCACGCGAGTGGACGCGCAGGCCGATCACCTTCTCGAAGCCCGGCGTCTCGGGGTCGATCCCCATCTTGAGCAACGCGGCGACGCTGCGGGGCGTCAGTCCGTCGCCACAGACCTTCTCGCGCGGGAACTCGGCTTTCTCCACGACCGTGACGTCCACGCCGTGGCGCGCGAGGTGGTACGCGGCGGCGGAGCCCCCCGGGCCCGCCCCAACCACCAGGACGTCGGTCTCCCTCGGCGCGTTCACCGTGTACCCCCTCGGCGGGCCCATCGGGACCCTGCACTTGTGAAAGGTTTCACAAAGTCACCCCGCCAGGCTACCGCGGCTCGTGAAAACCTTCACGAGCGAGGCTACGCCCGGCCTCGCCGTACGGCAATGGCCCGCTCAGCGGTGGTCCCACGTGCGCACCGATTTGGGGTCCATCCTGAGGAACCCCAAGGCCGGCACCTCCTGGGAGAACCGCTCGAACCCGCTGCCTCCCAGCAACGTGCGGTATTTCTCCAACCAGGCCGACATCGGCTCTCGGAGCTGCGGATCCTCGACCGGGAGCGGCTCCGCGAGGCCCTGGATCCGCACGCCCGCGAGTTCGTTCCACTCGATCCCCCGGTCGATGACGACCGAGGCGCGCGGGTCGCGGCTCGCGTGGTCCCAGGTATCGTCCCCCACCCGGGTCGCCACCCACAGGCCGGAAGTCACCCAGACGAACCAACGGGGGACGACGTGGGGGGCGCCATCCGGCAGCAGGGTCGCGACCCGGCAGGCGGGGATGTCGCGGAACGCTCTGCGGAGCGGCTCGAGATCCTCGGTCATGATGCGTCGAGGGCTTCCGCCAATGCGTGGAGCGCCTCCGCGGTGCCGGCCGCGAGGCCCCCGGCCTGGAGCGCCACCTGGGCCCGGGCGATCAACCCATGGACCTCCTCCGCGGACGCGCCGTGCCGACCGTCACGATCCTCGAGATCGTCCCGCAGCTGGAACGCGATCCCCAACGGTTCGCCGTAGGCGTCCAGCCGTGCCGCGACCTCGTCCGGGGCGCCGGCGAGGGCGGCGCCGATCTGCAGCGGACCGTCCACCGTGTACGCGCCTCCCTTGAGTCGGGCGGCGCGACGGGCCGCTTCCGGCTCGTCCGCGAGGCCCGCGACGTCCAGGTACTGCCCGGCCGCCATCCGCACCCGCATGGCGTGGTATCGATCCAGGGCAACGACGAGGCGTTGGGGAGGGAAGCCCGAATCGAGCAGGAGCCGATCGGCCAGCACCGCCGCCAGGTCGCCGGCGAGGATCGCGGCCGACCGTCCGTAGCCGCCGGGCGCCGAAGGCCCGGCGGCGCGCTCGAGGGCGGGCACGCTGGAGGCCACGCCCCGTCGCTCCTCCGCGTCGTCCATGAGGTCGTCGTGGATCAGGGCCATCGTATGGAGCAGCTCGAGCGCGGCGGCGGCGCGAACGATCGGTTCCCGAACGCCGCCGCCGTCGCCGCCGCCGGCCGCCCGGAAGCCCCAGTAGCAGAAGGCGGGCCGCAGCCGCTTCCCACCGGCCCGGATCAGGCGTTCGATCTCATCGACCAGGACCACGCAGCCCGGCTCGATCCCCGCCAGCTCGCTTCGCACCTCGCCGAGGAACCCGTAGAGGACCGCGTCCACGCGCCCCGCGAGGGCGAGTTGGTCCTGACGCAGCCGCTCCCGAGTTTCCACGCGCCCAGTATCCCAACCTGCGCCGGCTTGGCCTATCATCATCCCGCCTATGGAGCTCCGCCGCTTCCGCACGCTCGCCATCGTGACCGCCGTGTCCACCATCGTGCTGTTCACGGTCGGCGGCTTGGTTCGCGGTACCGGATCGGGACTCGGGTGCGACACGTGGCCTGAGTGCTTCCCCGGCCAGCTGTTCCCCGCCGGCACGGTTCATTCACTGATCGAGTTCTCGCATCGGTTCCTGGTGTTCGTGTCCTCGGTCCTGGTGTTCGCGACGGCGTTCTTCGCGTGGAAGGACTTCCGGAAGGTCCGCGTCTTCCTGTGGCCGGCCGTGGCCGCGATCCCCTTGGTCATCGGGCAGGCGATCCTCGGCGGCATCGTGGTGAAGACCGAGCTGAACCCGTGGTGGGTGACCGCGCACTTCGCCGTCGCGCTGGCCTTCGTCGCGGACGTGACGTTCCTGGCGGCGACCGCATCCACGGTGGCGCGCGCCGGAGGGCGAGGTAGCCGTACGGATGCCGCGTTCGCACGCCTCGCGCTCGTCACGACCGGCGCCACGGGAGCCCTGCTGCTCGTGGGCACCTACGTCCGCGCCAAGGGAGCGGGGCTCGCGTTCACCGATTGGCCGCTGATGGACGGCAAACTCGTCCCGGCCCTTGGCGGCGCGAACACCGCGATGTTCGCCCATCGCGTCCTCGCGGCCCTGGTGTTCGTCCTGGTCCTCTACCTCATGGTGCGAGCCCTGACGATGACGCCGCGCCGAGCCGAGATCGTGCGGCTGGCGGAGATCGCGGTCGGCTTGTTCGTCGCCCAGATCGTGGTCGGCGCCGCCCAGGTATGGACGCACCTGCGGCCGTGGGCGGTCGTCCTGCACGTCGGTCTTTCCGTGTTGATCTGGGCCACCTTGGTGACGCTCTCCACGGTAGCCGGGGGCTTCGGGATAGCGGTCGACGAGGCAGCTCCCGACTCCCCGCTGTCCGAGCCGGCCCCGTCCACGGAGGCGTCGGTCAAGGATCGGCTCACCGCGTACTACCACCTCACGAAGCCCGAGATCATCTTCTTGCTCCTGGTCACCACGGTCCCGGCGATGATGCTGGCCCAGCACGGGGTGCCCTCCCTCTGGCTGATGCTCGCCACGCTCGTGGGGGGCACGCTGGCCGCCGGATCGGCCAACGCGATCAACCAGTACCTCGACCGCGACATCGACGAGGTGATGCGCCGGACGCGGCGGCGTCCGCTGCCGGCAAGCGCTGTGACGCCCGAGGACGCCCTGCGCTTCGGCTTCGTCCTGGGCGCGATCTCCTTCTTCTTCCTTGCGATCACCGTGAACACCCTGGCCGCCGAGCTGGCCCTGTCGGCCATCGCTTTCTACGTCTTCGTCTACACGATGTGGCTCAAGCGCACGACCGCGCAGAACATCGTGATCGGCGGTGCCGCGGGCGCGGTGCCGGCGCTGGTGGGCTGGGCCGCCGTGACCGGCGGCCTGGCGCTGCCCGCCTGGGTGCTCTTCGCCATCATCTTCGTCTGGACCCCGCCCCACTTCTGGGCGCTGGCGATGCGGTACCGGGGCGACTACGCCGCGGCCGGCGTCCCGATGCTGCCCGTCGTCCGGGGGGAGGCCGAGACCCGCCGGCAGATCTTCCTGTACTCGCTCGTGCTCTTCGGCACGACCCTGCTGCTGATCCCGGTGGCGGGCATGGGCGTCCTCTACGCCATCACCGCCGTGGGGCTGGGCGGCACCTTCGTCTACCGGGCGCTGAAGCTCTGGCGGACGGGGGACCCCGCACGATCCTGGGGGCTGTTCAAGTTCTCGATCTGGTACCTCGCCGCGCTGTTCGGTGCCGTCGCCGTGGACGCGCTGATGCCCTGGTCCCACTAGCGCACACCGCGGCTCCCGGCGACCCGTTCAAGAGCTCGGGGAGACCGCCGCCTCGGCCGGGGAACCCGGCCCCGAGGGCGACGCCAGCACCTGATCGATGAGCGCGCCGAGCTGCTTCGCGTCGGTCTGGCCGTAGATCCCCCAGCGGATCGTCCCGCTCGGGTCGACCACGTAGGTGTCGGGCAGGCCGAGAGGATAGGCGAGCACGCTGGCGGATCGTCCCGACGGATCGTAGATGCTCGGATACGGGACGTGGAACGTGTCGGCCACCCACCGCTTCGCGGCGGCACGGTCGTCGCGGTAGTTCACCCCGAGGAACGCCACGCCGCGGTCCCGGTAGCGGTTCGCCAGCGCGACGAGATCGGGCTGCTCCTGCTTGCACGGCAGGCACCAGGTCGCCCAGGCGTTCACCACGAGTACCTGCCCGCGGAACGAGGCCGCGTCCAGCGGCTCGCCGTCGAGGGACGTCCCCTTCAGCGCGGGCAGCGGCTCGTTGAGCGCCGCCGCCCCGGTGGCGCCGGTCGCCGCCGTGGACGTCGTGGAGGGGTTCCCCCGTCCGAAGAGCCACCACCACGCCCCGATGAAGACCACGAACGCGACGGCGACGACCACGGCCCAGATGACGAGCGAGCGACGTTTCGGGTCGTCGATGTCCGGATCTTCGACGGGAGGGGTGCCCGGCGCCTGAACCATGGTCCTAGCCGCTCGGCGAGGCCGAGGACGCCGCCGAGCTGCTAGGCGTGGCCGACCCCGATGCCCCGCCTCCGGTCGCCGAGCCGGCGCCGACGGTGAGCGTGCCCGTCATCGTCGCCGGATGTACATCGCAACGGAAGTAGTAGGTCCCGGCGGCGAGCGCGGGCAGTTGGTACTCCTGGGTGGCGGGACCCGTGACGAGATCGCCCTTGAACAGGTTGTCCGTGTAGGCGTTGTCGCTGTAGATCGAGAAGTTGTGCGGCACGCCCGCGTCCTGGTTGTCGAAGGTCAGGGTCGTCGCCGTGTCGGCCGGCATCGACAGGGCATCGGTGCTGAAGGTGAGGTTCGACGCGGCGATGGTGAGCGGACCGCCGCCGCCGGTGCCGCCGCCGGTGCCGCCGCCGCTCGCGGAGACGGTGATGTTCCCCATCATCGTGGTGGGATGGACGGCGCAGTGGAAGAAGTAGCTGCCGGGTGGCAGGGCGGGCACCTGGTAGGTGACCTGCTTCGGACCGTTGACCAACGCGCCCTCGAACACCTGCTTGCCGGTCGCGTCCTTGCCCGCGAAGATCACGACGTTGTGCGGCGCCGTCGGATCCTCGTCGTTGAACTGCAGGTTCGTGGGCGTGTTCGCCTTGAAGGTCAGCACCGTGGGCTTGAAGCCGTCAACGGCGGCGTTGATGGGAGCCCCCAGCAGCACGGTCTGGGCCTCGGTGGCGGTTCCCTCGACCTTCGGTGAGGCCACCAGCGCCAGGCCGCCAGCCGCCAGGGCGATCCCGGCGACGGCCCCGATCATCGGGAACAGCGCCGTCCCGCTGAGGCGCTCACGAGAGGCCACCAGCGAGGCGATCGTGAAGATGCCGGCGGCGGTGATCAGCGCCACCACCGTGGCCGCGTGCGGCGTGACGTGGAGCAGGATACGGGAGAAGCCGAAGAGGACGGCGCCGATGAGGGCGAGGAGCGCGACGGGGAACAGGATCGGGAGCAAGAGGCTCTGGCGGTTCTTCCGTTCGCTCATCGCGAGAGCTCCGCTCGGATCTCCCGGTCGACGTCGGCATGCAGCAACGGATCGAAGTCGCTCCGCTGCTCACGTGCGTACCAGCGGAAGAACACGAAACCGATCACGATCCACAGGATCATGCCGCCCACGAGCTTCATGATGAGCCCGGCGACGAGCTGGTCGGTCATCGGCCCGATGCCCCAGATCCGGGGGAACGTGGCGTAGATCGGGTACAGGGGGCGATGCCCGAAGGTCAGGAACGACGCCGGGATCGTGGGGGCGAGCGATTGGAAGAAGAGGTAGAGCATCTGCCCCGGCGCCGGGAGCGGCGGCATCTCGGGCAGCGGCGAGAGCACCGGCCACCACATCACGAGCGCCGAGACCACGATCAGGACGTGCAGGGCGAAGTGGAACCACTCCGACTGCACGGAGAGCTGCACGATCTCGGGCCAGTGCGAGAACAGCAGGACGCTGTTGAAGAAGATCAGCGCCACGAGGGGGCGGGTCATGAACCGGAACACCCGACGGACCGGTGGCCACCGCAGCATGCGTCGAAGCATCCACGCCGGCGAGCCCGCCACCAGCAACGGGGCCGCCACCAGCGTGAAGAGCATGTGCTGGACCATGTGCACGCTGTAGAGGTAGCCCTCCGCGAGATCGTGGATCGGCCACATCGCGCCCAGCCAGAGCACCCCGACACCGGTGAGGAACAGCGCCTTCTTCCGCCGTTCCGTGACCTCCCCCGTGTCCTCCTGATGCCGTCGGCAGGCGATCAGGAAGAAGGCCGCGATCGAGCCGAACAGCAGCCAGACCTCGACGTGGATGTGGAATGGGGACAGGTTCATCCGCTACCTCAGGAACACCCGGAACGTCATCAGCACGATGAGGTACAGCGTGAACGCGCCCGCGATGCCCATCACGAAGAACCGCGAGTAGGTCCGCGCGTCGAACTTGAGGTGCATGAACCAGAGGACCACCAGCACGAACTTGATGAAGGACAGCGTCATCAGCGCCGGGATCAGGATGGCGTGGCTGAGGCCGTGCCAGTACGAGAGCGTCACCTCCATACCGGTCAGCGCCGCGAGGATGAGCCCGATGCGGATGTACTCCTTCACGCTCGGGTGTTCCGAGTGCCCCACCTCACCCATGGGGTCGCTCAGGTGATCGCCCAATTCGTGCTGGAGGGGGGTCTCGTGTTCGCTCACGTCCGCCACGGTCTCACCCCTTCACTTGCCCGGTCCCGATCCGGTGGGGATCAGGTAGACGACGACGAAGATGACGATCCACACGATGTCGACGAAGTGCCAGTAGAGGCCGACCATCTCCACCGGGAAGGCGGGCTCGCCCGGCAGCCGGTCGGCCGATGACATGCCAACGAGCGACAACAGCATCAGGATCCCGACGGTCACGTGGACGCCGTGGAACCCCGTGAGGACGAAGAACGACGACCCGAAGACGTTGGTGCTGAGCGACAAGCCCTCGCGGTAGAACGCGGTGAACTCGTAGACCTGTCCGCCGACGAACGTGAGCCCGAGGAACGCGGTCGTCAGCAGCCATAGGCGCATCCGCACCATATCCCTCGATTGGGCTGCGGCCAGCGCCAGCACCATGGACAGCGACGACGCCAGCAGCACGAACGTCGACACCGACGTATAGCCGATGTCGAAGACGTCGGCCGGGTAGGGCCCCTTGATACTGGCGCCCCGATACAGCACGTACGTCGAGATCAGCGCCCCGAACAGCAGGCACTCCGACGACAGGAAGATCCACATCGCCAGCTTCGTGGTGGGCAGCCCCGTTGAGGTGGCCGGATGCCCGCCGCCGTGGCCCTGCTGCTTCGGGAGCGCCGCGTCCGCCATCCCTAGTCCTCCGCCACCGAGGGCTCCAACGCCCATCCGTAGAACCCGATCAGCGTGATCAACGCGCCGGCCCCGACGAGCCACCAGGAGTACAGGATCCCGTAGCCGACGATCGGCAGACCGAGGGAAGCGACCAGCGGCCAGTACGACGGGCTGGGCAGGTGGATGCCGTGGCCGGCCTCGCCATGCGCCTCGTCCTCGGTCGATGAGGCGCCGGCCACCGCCGGCACCAGCTGACCGGTCTTCTCGTCCTCCACGTACTTGCGATGCCAGAACTCGTCGAGCGCATGGATCGTGGGGATCTCGTCGAAGTTATGGACCGGCGGTGGGCTGGACGTCATCCACTCGATCGTGCGCCCGTCCCACGGATCCTCCACGGCGACGACGCCCTTCTTCAGCTGGGTGCGCACCACGTTGATGATGAACATGAACACGGCGATGGCGATGATGAACGACCCCACCGATGACACCTGGTTCCAGAACGTCAGACCCAGCGACGCGGGATAGGTGTACTCGCGCCGGATCATGCCGTTGAGCCCGAGCACGTGCATCGGCCCGAACGTGAGGTTGAAGCCGACGATCATGATCCAGAACTGCCACTTCCCCCAACCCTCGGATAGCTTGCGCCCGAAGACCTTCGGCCACCAGTAGTACATGCCCGCGAAGAGACCGAAGACGGCGCCTCCGAACAGCACGTAGTGGAAGTGCGCCACCACGTAGTAGGTGTCGGTCTGCTGGTAGTCCGAGGGCACGATCGAGTGGGTGACCCCCGAGAGCCCGCCGATCACGAACATCGTTACTGTGCCGATCGAGAACAGCATCGGGGTGTCGAAGTGGAGATCGCCACCCTGCATCGTCCCCATCCAGTTGAAGATCTTCACCCCGGTGGGGATCGCGATGATGGCGGTGGAGATCCCGAACGCGGTGTTGGCGACCGGGCCCAGCCCCGCCGCGAACATGTGGTGCGCCCACACGCCGAACCCGATGAATCCGATCGCGATGCCGCTGAAGACCACGAACTGGTAGCCGAACAGCGGCTTGCGGCTGAAGACCGGGATGATCTCGGAGATGATCCCGAACGCCGGCAGGATGAGGATGTAGACCTCCGGGTGCCCGAAGAGCCAGAAGAGGTGTTGCCACAGGATCGGATCGCCACCGGCGGAGGCGTTGAAGAAGTTGGTGTGCCATCGACGGTCGAACAGGAGCTCGAACAGGTCGACCGTGATGATCGGCAGCGAGAACGCCAGCAGGAACTGCACGACGAGGCCCATCCAGACGAACACGGGCATGCGGAACAAGCTCATCCCGGGCGCGCGCATGTTGATCACGGTGACCGCCAGGTTGACCGCCCCCGCGGTGGAGGCCACGCCGGTCAGCAGCAGCCCGACCGCGTAGAACGTCATGCCCACGGTTGGGTCGGTGACCGAGTTCGGCGCGTACCCGAACCACCCGCCGTTCGGCGCCCCGCCCAGGAACCAGCTCGAGTAGAGGAAGAGGCCCCCGAACAAGAACAGCCAGAAGCTGTAGGCGTTGATCCGAGGGAACGCCACGTCGCGGGCGCCGATCATGAGCGGGATCAGGTAGTTGAAGAACGCCGCGGACATGGGCATCACGAAGAGGAAGACCATCGTGAGGCCGTGCATCGTGAAGATCTGGTTGTACTGCGCGGCGTTGAGGACGGTGCCGTCCGGCTGCGCGAGCTGCGCCCGGATCAGCAGCGCCTCCACACCGCCGACGACGAAGAAGACGAATGCGGCGACGCCGTACATGATCCCGATCTTCTTGTGGTCCACGGTCGTGAACCAGCTCCAGAACCCGGTCAACGACGAGGGGCGCCGCAGCACGCCCCGACGGCTACCGGGGACGCTCACGCTCGCCATGGGGCAGCCTCCATCACGTCAGACTCTCCAGATACGCCGTGAGGGCGTCGATCTCCGACTGCGTCAGCTGGTAGTCGGGCATCTTCGCACCCAGCTTGACAGCGTTGGGGTTCCGCAGCCACGCCTGCAGCGCCTCGGTGTCCGTGGTCTCCCAGTTGCACCCGGCGAAGCACGGGTGGGTCGGGTCGGCGAAGTGCGTGAGGTTCGGCGCCGCCTCCGAGGCCGCCGCGGTCCCTCCGATCGCGTGGCAGTTCACGCAGGAGCCACGGTCGCCCGACAACGGATTCAGGAAGAGCTGTTCGCCCTGTTTCGCCAGTGCGTCGGTCGGCGTCGCGGCCGGCAGCTTGTGGTGGGCAACCCACGCGGTCCAATCGGCATCGCTCAACGCGATGATCCGGAACTTCATGCGGCCGTGCTCGAGGCCGCAGAACTCGGCGCACTGACCGGTGAAGGTGCCGGGATGATCCGCGGAGAAGGTGATGTGGTTGGTGCGCCCGGGCACCACGTCCTGCTTGCCGAAGAGCTGGGGCGCCCAGAAGGAGTGGATCACCACGTAATCCGCCTTGGCCGGGTCGGCGTTGCCGATCAACCCTCCGGCGGCCTCCAGCGAGAGATACACCGTGCGGCCCGCCGGGATCACGAGTGCGTCGGCCACCGTGATGGGGCCCTTGTCGCCGTAGTCCACCTTCATGTCCGCGTCCGTGTACTGGAACCCCCACCACCATTGGTACCCCTGGACGGTCACGTGCAGGGCGTCGGGACCCGGAGGCCGCGCCAGGTCCCAGATCAGCGAGACGGTTGGGACCATGACCACCGCGAGGACGAGCGCGGGCGCTATGGTCCAGCCGATCTCGAGTCGGGTGTTGCCGTGTGTCTGCTTGGGCATCCGCTCGCGTCCCTTGCGGTGCCGGTAGCGGATGACGATCAGGAGGATGCCGCCCTCGACGATGACGAAGACCGCAACCGCGATCCAGAAGACCGGGACGAAGAGGTTCTTCTCCTTCTGGGCGGTCGGGCCTTGGGGATCGAGCGTGGACTGCGTGGCGTGGGGGGCGCAAGCCGCGAGCAGCAGGGCCAGGGCCAGCAAGCCAAGGACCCACAACGCCTTCTTCCGCACGGTTCCTCTCTCTCCCGGATATGGCCCGGGGGCGGCGGGGCGCCCCGAGTCGCGCGCACTGTACCACCGGTGTCCAGGCAACCCGACCTTCCGTCCGGGTCCGCCCGTCAGAAGCCCTTGTACGAGTGCAGGCCCACGATCCAAAGGTTCACCGCGTAGTACGTGATGAGGAGCGAGACGAAGCCGACCAGTGCGATCGCGGCGGCCTTGCGCCCCCGCCACCCCGCAGTCGCGCGAGCGTGGAGGTAGCCGGCGAAGATCACCCAGGTGATGAACGACCAGGTCTCCTTCGGATCCCAGCCCCAGTACCTGCCCCACGCGTCCTGCGCCCAGATCGCGCCCGCGATCACGGCGAACGTCCACACCGGGAAGGCGAAGGCGAAGATCCGGTAGGCCAGGGCGTCGAGCGTCGCCGCCGAGGGCAGGCGCCCCCCAGCCGTGCTCGCGGTGGTCGGCTCGTCGGTGCCGGCGTCCACCACGAGGTCGGGCGGCGCATCTGTGTTCAGCGCGCCACCCATGATCGGCGCCGGATCCTGGGTGCGCAGGGCATCGACCTGCCGCCGTTCTCTCTGGTCGACGATCAGGTACAGGATCGTGACGATGCCCCCGAGCGCCAGCAGCGAGGAGCCGCTGATGGCCGCCACCACGTGGATCTTGATCCAGTAGGAATTGAGCGCGGGCACCAGCGGGCCCGGCGGCACGCGGAAGAACAGGAGGGCCACCGCCATCGTGAAGATCGCGAACATCAGCGCGAACCCGCCGAGGGTCCGCACCTCGTAGACGCCCTCGACGATGACCAGGTAGCCGAGGACCACCAGGGCGGAGAGCAGCACCGAGTACTCGTACATGTTGCCCCAGGGAACCCGGTGCGCCGCAAGGCCCCGCGTGACGATGGTGGTGACGTTGGCCGCCAGGCCCACGATCGCAAGCGCGCGGCCCGCCTGCCACAGCGATGTGCGCTTGAACGCCAGGAACGCGAAGTAGACCACCATGGCCGCCAGGTACGAGAAGATCGCGACGTTCAGCGCGTCGTTAGAGATCCGGGCCCACTGCAGATCGGTCACGGTGCTCCCACCTTCTCACGGGCGTCGCCGGAGCGGCGCCTCCGCCCGTGGCCGACGCGATGGCCGCCACGAGCTTGCCGAACTCCTCTTCGAACTGCGGCTTGCGTTGGAGGGCGAAGCCGCCGAGCGCCACCGCGGCGCCTCCGTCCGCGGGTCGCACCCGAACCCAGACCTTCCGACGCGAGGTGTAGAGGGCCGGCAGCAGTCCCAACAGGATGAGGATAGCGGCGAGCAGCACGATGGGCACCCCACGATCCCGGCTCACCTGCAGGACCGAGTACCGGCGGAGCGCAGGGAAGTTCAGGGACGTGACCTCCGCCGTCTCATCGGGCTGCAACTGCTGACCCACCTGGATCCCGGCGGTGGGGTCGGACTCCAACGCAGAGGACGCGCCCCGCGCCCACGATCCCGGTTCCCGTCTTCTTCATCAGGGTCGTATCGAGGGTGGTCGGAGACGGGTCGAGGATGGGGCCGCGCCACACCGTGTAGCGGATCACGGGATCGAACTCGGTCAGCATCGCGACGGGCTGCCCGGTGGTGAGCTGCTGGAAGTACGCCCGGCTGTCCGGATAGAGCTCGAGGTCGATGGCCATCTGGGGTTCGATCGACGTCACCTTCACCACGCCGTGCCACGGCATCGCGAACGCCGGGACGCCCTGGGCACCTGTTGGCACTGGCTCCAGCTCCATCACGACCTTCTGCCGGGTGAGCAGGGTCCCTGTCCGCGTCGCGGACCTCGATCACCGGCGCCCAACCCCAGTTGATCTGGTAGATGCTCAGCCCGTCGATCTGGGCGGGATGGTTCACGCGGATGTCCTGGGTGCGGATGGGGGTGCCGTCGGGGGCCAGCAGCCCCACGTTGGAGACGAAGTCCATGGGCTGGCCGGTGTTGCGGAACCGGCTCTCGAACGAGTTGAGCTTCACGCCGATCCCGGTGAAGTTACCGCTGAAGAACGCTCCCTCGCGGATCTGACCGTCGTAGTTGGCCTGGGCGTCGATCCACGTGTCGCCCTCGACGATCAAGGCGTAACCGGTGAAGCCCGTGCCCTTGCCCCAGATCACGCCGACCAGCAGGAGGATGAACGCCCAGTGGAACAGGAGGCTGCCCACCTCTCGGGCGGCACCTTTCTCCCCCGCCAAGGCGCGGGCGCCCGGATCGGCAGCGACCCGGAAGCGTCGGCGGCGCATCGTACGGCGAGCCACCTCGTACGCCACGTCGGGCTCGACGGGCACGGTCAGCTCGGCGTAGTGACGGAACGCATCGATCTCGCGCGCCTGCACGGGGCGTGACCGCAGCGCCCGCCAGGTCGCGCGGGTCCTCGGGATCAAGCAGGCCACCAGCGAGACGAACAGCAGGACCGTGATGAGCGTGAACCACCAGGAGCCGAATACGTCGAAGAACCCGGCGCGGTCCAGGAAGGTGCCCCACAGGCCGTGGTCGCGAAGGTAGGAGGCCACGCGCTCGGGCGAGTTCGGCAGCTGCGGAAGGAGCGAGCCGGCGACCGAGGCCAGCGCCAGCAGGAGCAACAGGATCAGCGCCGTCCGCATCGAGCGCAGCGTGCGCCAGACGAGAGCGAGCGAGTGGGTCAACGAGGTCTTCGGGGCGGCGGAGGCCATGAGCGTCCTCCATCCTAGAAGGCGGGGCCCGACTTCACCGGATCGCCGCTAGAGGCCGGGCAGGTACCGCTGGAGCGGGGCGACCAGCCGCGTGAACGTGCCGCTGAATATCATCACGCCCATCACCACGAGGAAGCCACCGGACACGATGGCCACCCCTTTGTAGTGCCTTCGGATCCACCCCAGGGCCCCGACGAGCTTGGACACGCCGAGCCCCACCAGCAGGAAGGGCACGCCCAGCCCGAGCGAGTAACAGACCAACAGGAACACGGCACGACCCGTCGATCCCGAGGCCGCGATAGCGAGGATGCCGGCGAGCACGGGACCGATGCACGGGGTCCACCCAGCGGCGAACGCCATGCCCAGCGGGAGCGCTCCCACGGTGCCTGGGCGCGCGCGCTCGAGGAACGGCCTCCGCTCCGCGTAGAGGGCTATGGCCCCCCGTTGGAAGGCGTAGCCGATCATCAGCAGCCCCATCGCCACCACGATGGCGCCGGCGATCCGCTGTCCCGTCGGGCCCTGGAACATGCGGACGAACGCCGGCCCCAACCTCGACGCGAACGCTCCGAGCGCCGCGAAGACGATCGTGAACCCGAGGATGAACAGGAGCATCGGAGCGACCGGGGTCTTCGCGTCGGCATCCACGGCCGTATCGCCTGTTATGAAGGAGAGGTAGCCGGGGATCAGCGGCCACACGCATGGGCTGGCCACCGAGATGAGGCCGGCGACGAACGCCAGCGCTGGCGCCCACCAGGCGCCGAGCCCGCTCTGCACGATGTCGGCGATCACCCCACGCTCCTCACGACGCCCTGGTCCGGGGCGCCCGACCAGTCTAGGTTGCGGTTCCCGACGGCCTCCGGCCTGGGCCGAAGAGCGTTGTCTTGCGGATCGCGGCGTCCCGACGTCATAGTGGGAGCCGTCGCTCGTGAACGTTTTCACGAGCGGCGCGAGTCGTTCGGCCCGGAGCCAGATGGCTATAATCGGCCCGCCCATGGAGAGAGTGAGCGGATGAGTCAGTCTGAAACGGTCACGAGCCCCAAGGCGCACGGCGCCAAGGAGCGCGTCGAGACCTTCCTCCGCACCTTCGAATGGACCTGGACCAACGCCGTGCTGTTCTCGCTGGTTTTCGTGTTCTTCATCGTGGTCTCCACCTCGGTGATCCCCTCGTTCTGGCTCTACTTCGCCGATCAGAAGCTCCAGTGGGACGGGGGCGCCGCCCACCAGCTGCTCTGGTTCAACGTCCAGGGGTTCTGGCTGAAGGAGCTCCGCGACGCCATCGCGATGGGGCTCGTGACGATCCCCTTCTTCGCGATCCTGGTCGCGGCCGCGGTCATGCAGAACTGGCGGAAGAAGCTCCGAGGGTCCGGCGGCGGGAGCCGCCCGAGCGGCGGGTACCGGTAGGAGCGCGCATGCCCTTCACCAAGACCGAGGTCGACATCCACGACGACTACGTGGTGGAGGCCGTCGACCCCGCCTGGTTGGCGCAGGGGGTCAAATCACCGAAGCACCTGATGCTCGACCCCGACAACTGCATCCTCTGCCGCGCCTGTGAGGACGTCTGTCCGTGGAACTGCATCTACATGCTGTCCACGGGGATCGTGCAGGGCGCCGACGAGGGCGTGGTCGAGGCGGAGGTGAACAACGCGACCGCCATCTTCGTCGTCGACGACAACGCGTGCACGCGCTGCTCCGTCTGCGTGGACCGCTGCCCCACCGACACCTTGTACTATGCGCGACTGCCGGAGGGCTCGGGCGGTAAGCGCACGATGGCCGAGGTCCCTGCCTCGCAGGCCGCGGCCGAGTAGCACCGAACCGAACGGGAACGAGAGAGGGGAAGCCGGGTGAAGCTGAAGCCGCCGTCGCCGAGCGAGTTGGGCGACCGGATCCGCGAAACCGAGGTCTGGAAGTCGATCTTCCGGCCGGGCTCGGTCTTCCGCCGCGGCTACAAGGACACCTCTCGAGACCGGGCGCTGGCCACGATGAACAACGTGCTGTACCACCTCCACCCGGTGAAGGTGAAGCGTCACGGGCTGAAGCTCACGTACACGTTCTGCCTGGGCGGGCTCTCGTTCTTCCTCTTCATCCTGCTGACCATCACCGGCATCTTCCTGATGTTCTTCTACCGGCCCATGGCGGACATCGGCGGAGCCGTCGCCTACGCGGACATGCAGAGCATCCGCACGTCGGTCTTCTTCGGGGACCTGGTCCGGAACCTCCACCGATGGGGCGCTCACCTCATGGTGTTCTCGGTCTCCCTCCACATGGCGCGCGTGTTCTACACGGGCGCGTACAAGCCGCCCCGCGAGTTCAACTGGGTGGTAGGCGTGATCCTGCTGTTCCTCACGCTCGGCCTGTCGTTCACCGGGTACCTGCTGCCGTGGGACCAGCTCTCGATCTGGGCCGTCACGGTCGGCACTTCGCTCGCCGGCTACTCGCCGTTCGTCGCGAAGCAGGCCAACTTCCTGCTGCTGGGCGGCGTCGTGGTGGGGCCGAGCACCCTGCTTCGCTGGTACGTGCTGCATGTGCTCGCGCTCCCGTTCGTGTTGGTGCTGTTCCTCGCGGTCCACTTCTGGAGGATCCGCAAGGACGGCGGCATCTCGGGACCGCTCTAAGGAGTCCGTATGAGCTGGGAAGAAGCCGAGAAGGATCTCGCCGCCTACCAGGCAACGCTCGACGCCCAGAAGGCGGCCGGTACCGACGCCCGTATCGCGGAGGGGCGCGCGCGCTCGAAGGCGATCCGCGCCTACCGGGCCGAGCACCCGGAGGCCGCCGCGGCCCACGCCGCGGCCGCTCGCCCCGCCGGAGGCGCCGCCCCGGCCGCCGCCGCGGCTGCTTCAGCGTCTGCCCCCGCTGCGGCGCCTGCCACCGCTGCCGCGGCGGCGCCGCGCCGCCGCTCCCACGATGGTCGCGGCCGCCCCGGTCACCACCCCGGTGCGAGAGGCCCCGCTGCCTACCGGCAACATCCCCACCCCGAAGAAGGGCGCCGAGGACAAGCACCGCCTGCTGGCCCTGGTCCCACCGGAGGGCATCCAGCGGGTCGAGCGGGAGCAGGGCGACCGAGTGAACACCTGGCCTCACCTGCTGATCGAAGAGTTCGTGGCCATGTTCATCCTGTTGGCGGCCATCACGGTGTTCTCCACGTTCGTGAACGCCCCGCTGCGTGAGCTAGCCAACTCGAACCTCACCCCCAACCCCTCGAAGGCGCCCTGGTACTTCCTGGGCCTGCAGGAACTCCTGCGCTACTTCCACCCGATGATCGCGGGCATCACGATCCCCACGTTCATCCTGGTGGGACTGGCCGCGATCCCGTACGTCGACCGCAACCCCAGCATCAAGCCCGGCGACCGCAAGCTCGCGATCACGCTGTTCACGTTCCTGTTCATGTTCGGTGCCACCCTCACCATCATCGGCTCGTTCTTCCGCGGTCCCGGGTACAACTGGGTCTGGCCGTGGACACAGGGGGTGTTCTTCGAGCTGTGACCGTGCTCGCCATCGCTCCGGGGCTCGTCGCGGCCATCCTGGTCCTGGTCCTGCTGAACGTGTTCGCCATCACCTTCGGCCTGTCGTTCCTGCGCGCGAACAAGCAGGCGCAGGCCGCCGCCAGCGGCCAGCTGCCGGCACCCCCGATCAAAGCGGTATCGCGGCGCGACTTCTTCCGGCGGGCCCTGCTGGTCTCCCTCGCCGTCTTCGGGGCACAGTTCGGAGGGGCCACCCTCGCGTTCTTATGGCCGAACCTCAAGGGCGGGTTCGGGTCCTTGATCAACGCCGGGGCCATCAGCGACATCAAGGCGGTCATCGCGGATACGGGCCAGCCCGCGTACAACGGCAACGGTCGCTTCTACCTGGTGCCGTACGCCGGGACCCCGAGTGGCGACGTCGACTACGCCGCGGTGGGGGTCACGACCCAGGGCATCATGCCGCTCTACCAAAGGTGCGTGCACCTCGGGTGCCGCGTCCCGTTCTGCAACTCCTCTAAGTGGTTCGAGTGCCCATGTCACGGCTCGAAGTACAACGAGGCCGGCGAGTACCAGCTGGGGCCCGCCCCCAGGGGGATGGACCGTTTCAAGATCACCGTCGACGCCAGCAACAACGTCCTCGTGGACACCTCGGAGGTGGTGCTGGGACCGCCGCGCGGGACCGACACCATCGATGAGCCGCCGCAGGGGGCCTTCTGCGTGGCGCCGGGATAGGGGCGATGAGCAGGATGCTGGCGTCGGGGAGCACCGCGGGGATCGTCCTGCTGGTGCTGGGCGTGGCGCTCGTGGCAACCGCGTCCGCCGCCCTCGTCCTGAGGACCCGGACCAAGGAACGTCGCCCCGACATCCCCGACGCGATGCGTCCGGGTCCCGCGGATCCGGCGCTCGAGACGAAGCTCCTGACCAAGCTCCAGGGCTGGGGGCTGGTGATGGTCGCGTTCATGGCCGTCTGGATCCCGATCGTCTGGGTGCGGGAGCCCTCGCAGAACCTGGCCCAGGAGGAGGCGCTGAAGACCGCCGCGATCGCCCGGGGACACGCCGCCACGTTGTTGTTCTCCGAGGAGAACCAGCTCGGCGTCGGATGCGTACGTTGCCACGGTCCCGAACTCCGCGGAGGGGTGATCCAGTCGGGCACCGGCTACGCCTACCCACCGAACCTCACGACGGTATGCGCGGGGCCATTCGCGGATCCGCCCCACAGTGCGATCTTCTCCACCGCCGATATCCAGCAGGTCATCGAGGAGGGGCGCAACGCCATGCCCTCGTGGAGCATCAGATACCAGGGCGCCCTCGACGACCAGCAGGTCAACGACCTCGTGAACTACCTGGTCTGGATGAGCTCCAAGAACGTGCCCTACAAGGACAACGTCTGCTTGAACCCGGATGCGTCCAAGCGCGCGCTGCAGCAGAACATCGACGCCGGCAGCCCCATCAATCCGAGGGACCCGTAGATGCCGACCACCAGCAGCTGCATCGGGTTCGCGGTTGACTGCGGCACGCTCTGGAAGGGCGTCGGCGTCACCATCATGGCGTTCGTCCTGTTCGTCGGGAGCATCTACCTCCTCCTGAGCGTCGTCTTCGGCCGCTGGATGGGTTACCTGATCGTGGTGGTCGCGTTCACCGGTTGGATGATCATCCAATCGTCGATCTGGCTGGTGGGCTTCAAGGCCCAGGGACCCGAGACGCCGCTCAACCTCGGCCCTCGCGGATCGGAGCCGGCCTGGATCGTGTTGGAGGCCAGCCCGGGCGCCACGTCCGACCGTTACGCCACGTACGCGCGATATCCGGGCCAGCCCTGGACCGAGCCGGACCTCAACGACCCGTTGCAGGCCGCCGACGTCCAAACCGTCGGCGGCGCGGTCACGGTGTTCCTCGCCGATCAGACGAACGAGGAACTGAAGCTCGCGATCGACGACCCGACCGCGATCACGCCGACCGCGTTCACGATCGACGACATCAAGTTCGCGACCGCCCCCGACGGCACGCCGATCGCGGTGGCGCAGGCGCACTACAACGGCGGTGGCCCGCTGTGGACGCTGTCCTTGTACTACGACTCGGGAAGCGTCCCGCGCTACTCGTGGATGTTCCTGATCGGCTCGCTGCTGTTGTTCTTCATCCACCTGCCGTTCCTGGATCGCGCCGAGAAGAAGCGGAAAGCGGTCCTCACCGGCGGCGGCGCTCCTGCCTGGTACGGACCCGCGTGAGGAAGGAAGGGATCCAACGATGATCGGAGCCGAGTCCGTCCCGCTCCTCGACCAGGGCAGCGTCCAGTTCATCCTGTTGGGTGTGATGATCCTGGCAGTGCTCGCCCTGCTCTGGATCACGATCGCGAAGTAGGCCCCGACCGCCTCACGTCAGCGACGCGTCCCCGGTTCAGCCGGCGAGGTCGGCGACCGCCTTGCCGCGCCGCTTGACCTCCGCGAGGGTCGCCTTCCGCTGTTCGTAGAAGGCCAGGATCTGTAGCTCCACGGCGAGGTCGACCTTGCGGACGGAGACGCCCGGCGGGACGGAGATCGTGGCGGGCGCGAAGTTCAGGATCGAGCGGATCCCCGCCGCGACGAACGCGTCGGCGACGTCCTGCACCGCCGAGGCGGGCGTGGCGATGACGCCGATCGCGACGTCCTCATCGTGGACGACCTCGCCGAGATCGTCGATGTGGCGGACCTCGATGTCGCCCACCCGCTCCCCCACCTTCCCCGCGTCGGTATCCACGAGCGCCGCGACGCGGAAGCCGCGCTCGGCGAACCCCTTGTAGTTGGCCAACGCCTGGCCGAGGTTGCCGATGCCGGCGATCACGATCGACCAGTGTTGGGTGAGCCCGAGCTCGCGGCGGATCTGGTGGATGAGATAGGCGACGTCGTACCCGACGCCGCGCGTGCCGTAGGACCCCAGGTGCGACAGGTCCTTGCGCACCTTGGCCGAGTTCACGCCGGCGGCGGATGCGAGGTCCTCCGAGGAGACGGTGGCGATGCCGCGCTCCGCCATATCGACCAGCGCCCGGAGGTAGACGGGGAGCCGCCCCACCGTGGCCTCCGGGATCGACCGATCCCTCACCACGGCGACGCCTCGGCTCCCATGGACGAAGGGTAGCGCGCGAACGACCCTGTTCTCAAGTGCACAAGCTACGGAGCGGACCCGCGTACGAACCTGGCGAACGCGACTGCGTCCACCTCGATCTCGAACCGCTCGACCCCTCCGATCTCGACCACCGGGATGCGGATCCCATACTCCTTGATGAGCGCGTCGTCGCGCTCGATGTCGACCTCCTCGAGATCGAACACCGTGCGGGAACGTTCGGCGTCGATCACGGCTCGGGCGATATCGCAGAGGTGGCAGCCGGGACGGCTATAGAGGGTCACGAGCACGACGACGATGGTACCCACCTGGCGTTCTCAGCTACCTCCCAGGAAGCTCTGGTAGACCTGAGACGTGCAGGACCTCGACCTGGACGACCTGGAGCTCCACCGCCGACTCTCCGCCGGCGATCGAGGTGCGTTCGACGAGCTGTACCATCGCTACGCGGCTCCCGCCTACGGCCTCGCCTACCGCCTGACGGGCCAGCAGATCCTCGCGCAAGACGTCGTCCACGACGCGTTCATGGCCCTGTGGCGCGCCCCCGAGGCCTACGATCCCGCTCGTGGGGGGTTCCGGACGTTCTTCCTGTCCCTCGTCCACCACCGTGCGGTCGACACCGTCCGCCGCGAGGAACGCCTCCGCAAACGCCAGGAGCGCGCATCGAACCTCGAGCCCGTTCGTGGCGAAGATGTTGCGGACGACGTGGTAGAGGCCGCGTACCTCGGGATCCGACGAGGTGAGGTGCGGGCGGCGCTCGAAACGCTTCCCCCGGAGCAGAAGCAGGTGCTGGATATGGCGTACTTCGCAGGCAAGACCCAGGTGCAGATCGCGGAGGAGCTGGCGATCCCCATCGGCACCGTGAAGACACGGACCATGGCAGCCATGAAGAAGCTCCGCAGGGCCCTGGGGACCGAGGAAGAGGCGTGAGCGACGGTCACGACCAGATCGACGAACTGCTGGCCGGCTACGTCCTGAGGAGCCTTTCGGGAGAGGACGCCGCCCGGGCCGACCGGTTGCTGACCGATCACGTCCCCGGTTGCGCGCAGTGCCACGAGACCCTCGCCGCGTTCCAGAGCGTGGCGGGAGACCTCGCGCTCGCCGCAGCGCCCATGGCCGCGCCCGACACCTTCCTGCCGCGGCTGCACCGGGAGATGGAACCCACCGCGCGGCGTCGGCGTCCCCTGCAGATGTTCGCCGTGGCGGCCAGCGTGGTGGTGGTGGCCGGCCTCGCGGGGCTCACCGTCACCCAGACGCTCGGACGCAGCCACTCGCAGGCCCGGGCAGACGCCCTCAGCAACGCCATGAACCTGGCCGCCCAGCCGAACGCGAACCTGGTGCCTGTCGGACCTGCCACGGAGATCTCCGCGCCGGGCCAGGAGGCGTTCTACCTCTACGGCCAGGAGGTACCCTCGCCGCCCGCCGGCATGATCTACCGGGTCTGGCTCGTCGCCGGAACGGACGCGACCTACGCCGGACAGTTCCTCCCCGAGAACGGCTTCGTGGCGGTCGAGGTTCCGTTCGACCCGAGCCGCTACGACGGTCTGTGGGTGACCGTGGAGCCCGCGTCTTCGGACACGTCCACGGCGCCGCTGTCCTCGGACGTGCTCTGGCGAGCGGCGGGCTGACCCCGGCGCACGAGGGATCCTGGTCCTAGGCGGGGGTCCCCGAACCAGCGTCCGGCGCCATGGAGCGCGCCGGTGCGGTGCGCGAGGCACGCAGGAATCCGGCGTACATCACCACGATCCCCACGACGAGCGTGATGCAGAACCCCGGGAGGTTCCCGAACGCCGCGAAGGTCGCGCCGCCGGCCACCACGGAGGCGCCCAGCGCGATCAGCAGCGTGCCGTAGAAACGGTCGCGCAGCTCGGGGCGTCCCCGCATCGTCCAGGCGGACCACAGCGTCCCCAGGAGCAGCACCGTGAACGCGGGGATCGAGATCAGCTGGGGGAGGCCGTGCGCCGCCGAAGCACCTCCGAAGACCTCCTTGCCCGCCGGGAGCCGCTCGGCGAAGGCCGTGGCGTCGACGTTCGCCGTGCGCAGCACCGCCACGGTGTAGGCGACCAGGAAGATCATCACGAAGTAGATCGCGAGATCCACCGTCTTGTTCCTGGCGAGCAGCTGGACCTCACCGGCGGCCAGGAACGGCACGTTCAGGACCGCGCCCAGCGCCCAGTAGACCTCGAACCAGAACCGGCTCCAGCCGCTCAGCACCCCCACGACCACGGCCAACGAGGCCAGGGCGTACATCAGCATCGCGATGGCCCACAGGAGCTGATAGGGACGCCGGCGTGCCGCGAACTGCCGCGCCAGCTGCACGGAGAACACCAGGGCCACGACCGCCGCGACCAACGGGAAGACCCACATGCGCCTCAGCATACGGGGCAGCCGCGAGCGGGGCCCCTACGATGGAGGTGATGGGAACGACGCCGATCCACTTCTCCTCCGCCGCGTTCTTCGCGCGCCCCCTGTCCGAGACGTGCCGGCTGGTCACCGAGGCCGGCTACCCGGGTCTCGAGGTGATGGTTACCAAGGATCCGGCCAGCCAGGATCCCCGGCAGATGCGCAGGCTCGCCGCCGCTCACGACCTGAAGATCGGAGCGTTGCACGCGCCCTCGCTGCTGCTGACTCGGAAGGTGTGGGGCACCGACCCCGTGGGCAAGATCGACCGTGCGATCGAGGTGGCCTACGACGCCGGGATCCCCACCGTCGTGATGCACCCGCCCTACCGCTGGCAGATGAACTACCGCCGCTGGCTCGAGGAACAGCTGCCCGGCCTGTCCGAACGAACCGGGGTCACCGTCGCCATCGAGAACATGTTCCCGGTCCGCGTGGGAAGCCGTGGCGTGACGTTCCACTCGAACCAGGACCTCGACGACCTCGAGGGGCTGCCCGATCTGGTGCTCGACACGTCCCACGCCGCCGTGGCCGAGCACGACCTGGCCGAGGTACGCGCCCGCTACGGCGATCGCTTGCGCCACGTCCACCTGTCCGACAACGCAGGCAGAGGGTGGGACTCGCACCTGCCTCCCGGCGAGGGCATCCTGGACCTGGACGCGTTCCTGCGAGGGCTGGCCGCCGACGGTTACACAGGCTCGTTGTCGCTCGAGGTCGACCTCCGGCGCTTCCTCACCGACGCCGTGAAGCTCCACCGGGTCATGGTGTCGATGCGCGAGCGCGTCGAGGCCAACCTGGCTCTGGAGGCTCCCTGAGGCCCTCCCGCGCGATCTGGGCCGGCTGCTAGCCTCCCACCGTGCGCCGGCCCACCCTCATCATGATCATCGTGCTCTTCGTCTTGATCGTGATCGCCGGCGTCGCCCAGTTCAGGATCGCCTCGCGCGACCAGGGCCCGTACCAGGGCCCATCGAGCCCCGGCCAGCTCCCGACGACCGACGCCCCCACGCCGTCTCCGTAGCCCGGCTATTCCAGGACGACCGCCGAGCCCTCCTTGAGGCTGAGGAGCTGCGCGGCGCTGCCGTGGTTCACGACGAGCGCGACGTAGCCCTGGGAATCGACGATGGCGGCGAGCACGCCCTCGGGGACGTCGGCGAAGATGCCCACGCGCGGCACCGTGCGACCCGATACCTGGAGCATGGGCCCGAGCCCCGCCTCATCCAGGTCCGGAGGGCGGGCGTTGAGCTGCACGTTGCCGAACCCGTCCACGCCGATCACACGGCACCCGAGCGCCCCCACGGCCACCATCGGTCCCGGCATCTCCAGCGTGCGCAGCGCCGAGGGGTCCAGCGCCGGACCCACCGCCTCGAGCGGCACGCCCGCGGCGAGATGGGCGCCGGCGGGCGCGAAGACGTCGCGTCCGTGGAACGTCTTGGACACCGGGAAGAGCATCACGGCGGGGTCGGCTATCTCGGCCGCCGCCTCGGCCCCGCCCAGCGCCTGCCAGGCAACCGAGAGCAGTCCGTTGTCGGGGCCGATCAGGATGGCGCCGGTGGCCGCCTCGACCGCGATCGACCGCCGCTCCGTGCCCACCCCGGGTCCACCACGGCGACGTAGACGGCGTCCTCCGGCATGTACTTCGTGGCCCGCCCGAGCGTGAGCGCCCCCCGCATCACGTCCTGACGCGGGATGTCGTGGGTGAGATCGATGATCCGAGCATCGGGCACGATCCTCGCCATCACGCCGTGGCAGACCCCCACGAACTCGTCCGCACGTCCGTAGTCCGTGAGGAAGACGATCGTCCGCGTCACGGCGACCCCGAGGGGGTGGCGACCGGCAGATACTGGTCGAGCCATCCGAGGATCGCGTCGCGCACCGGCTCCGCCTGGTTCCCCGTGAGCATGTCGGTCCCGTGGTCCGCCGTGGTGAACAGGTCCAGGCGCTTCGGCTGCAGGCTGTTGTCGTAGAAGGTCTGTGCGG
This sequence comes from uncultured Actinomycetes bacterium, assembly GCA_963796725.1. Taxonomy (GTDB): domain Bacteria; phylum Actinomycetota; class UBA4738; order UBA4738; family HRBIN12; genus JAOUEA01. The sequence goes on along the minus strand of CAWCMT010000001.1, from coordinate 968,381 downwards.
ACTGGGCGGCGATCGTGTCCAGCTGTCCGGCGATGTAGAGCTTCGCGGCGCTCACGAGCTGCAGGACGTCGTTGTCCGCCACCAGACCCTCGATCGACTGCGGCGCCGATAGCGTGATCACGGCGTCCACGCCCTGCGGCTGCTCGGACGCCACCACCAGCGAGGCCGTCCCCCCCATCGACGCACCGACCAGTCCCGTCCGCAGCACCCCCTGCTGCTCGAGGAAGGATAGCGCGGCGCTGAGGTCGACCGCGGCGGCGGAGGCCTGCTTCGTCCCCTTCGAACAGCCTGCGTCGCCGCCGGGACAGTAGCCACGGAAGTCGAAGGTGAGGACGCGGTAGCCCAGGTTACCCAGGCGGTCGGCGAAGTCGTACCAGGAGGATTGATCCGCCGGAAGCATGTGCGCGAGCACGACGCCGGCGCCGGCGCTCTTCGGTCCGAACAGACGGCCGGCCAGGCGCACGTGGTCGGACGTGCGGAAGGTGACGGCGGTCGAGTCGGCGAGCGCCTGCCGTCGGGTCTCCGATCCGGCCGAGGTGCCGCTGCACGCGGCGGACGCCAGCATCAGCCCGGCGATCGCCATCGCGATCGGAGCCCTTGGGGAACGGGGGCGGGTCGGCGCGCGCACGAGGGCGGCGGCTCCCGCTACTTGCCCAGCTTCATCCGCTGGTGACGCGTGCGCTTCAGAAGCTTCTTGTGCTTCTTCTTGCGCATCTTCTTGCGGCGCTTCTTGATCAGCGACGGCAAGTGCTCAGCCTTTCACTCACTCGGTTCCGAAGAGGTTCCGGAGGTCCACGCGCTTCGCGCTGTAGTTCTCCTCCAGACGAACGGAGCCCAGTCTAAGCGCTTTCGGCGCCGCTGCCACCGGCGAGATGAGCCGCAGCCCCTGATCCTCCGGCACGAACTCCAGCACGCCGAGCCCGGTGAACCCGCCGGCCCCATCGGACAGGCCCACCAGGAGGCGGTCCAGCTGCACCAGGTCGAACAGGGGCGGCAGCGTCGGCATGAAGACGGTGGGCTTCACACGGAACCGTTGGAGCTCGCCCTCGAAGTATCGGGCCATGGCCCCGCGGCGCTGCTCCATGCGCTGTTCCACGCTGGTGGGCACGGCGTGGGCGTGGACGGGCAGCGCCACGGTCTCCACGCCGAAGAACCGCTGCACCACGCCGAGGATCGGCTCCAGCTCCTCGCCGCGCTGCAGGCCGACCACGAGGTCCGGCTCCAGCAGGTCGACCTTGTAGTACTTGATCAGCTGGCCCCAGATGCCGCTGACCATCCCGCTCGTGTCCACGACCACCAGGTCGGCCCCCGAGGCGTGCGCCTTCTCGCTGAGCCGCGTGAGGGCGCCCACCAGCGGCAGGAGGTGGTCCTGCGGGCTCGTCGAGCCCACGAAGCCCAGGGAATCGGCGTGAGCCATCCGTTCGAGCGTGAGGTCGTCGGGTTCGTGGATGTGCTTGAGACCCACCGTCGCGGGCGGTCCCACCGTCTTCTGCGCTACGTCGGCATCGAGGTAGGCGACCCTGCGGCCGCGGCGGAGCGCGTAGGCGGCGGTGGCGCGCGCCAGGGTGCTCTTCCCCGCATCCAGGCCGCCGATGAAGAGCACCGTGTGCGCCTCTCGGGCAGCCTTGTCGACCACTCGGTCGTGTTCGTTCACCACGCCCCCTGCGTCATTCGCAGAGGCTCGGGCCTGGCGCGTGCGGGATCCGGTGGCAGGGCCCGGCTTCAGCCGGCCTCGGTGAACCGCTCCCTCAGGTAGCTATGGACGTCTTCCTCACGGAGTCGGTAGTTGCGGCCCACCCGGAGGGCGGACATCTCCCCGGTCTTGATCAGTCGGTAGACGGTCATCCTGGATACGCGCAGAAGATCAGCGACCTCGTTGACGGTCAGCAGCCGAGCCTCGGTGAAAGGTTGTTTGCTCACGACGCTGCCGATTGTAGGGGCTGGCCCCTCTCCCTGGATAGCCCCAGTTCTCCCGCCCCAGGTCAGGAGGGGTCGAACGCGGACGCGATGGCCTGGAAGCAGGGCCAGTACGCGTCCGGCGCCACGTGGTCGTCCATCACCAGCACCAGGTCCGTTCGTGCCTGTGCCTTGGCAACGATCAGCGCCGGGTCGTTCACATCGGCGACGCTCAGCGTCTCGACGCCGGCCTCGATGGCCGCGCCCGCGAGACCATGGTCGGCCACGACCAGGTCGGGGCGGACCTCGGCCAGCATCCGCTCCATCGCGTCGGGCCAGTGCGTGTGCCGAGGCTCCCTGCCGTCAGTCAGCAGCCCCACCCCGCCCCAGTGCTCGATGAGCCAGTCGTGCGGGAGATGCCCCTCGCGCCAGCGGACGCCCTCGGCGGGCGTCAGGATCCGCGCGCCATGGCCCGCCAGGAGCCCGTCGAGGGCGTGATAGAAGAGCGCGAGCCCCACCGGGTGGCCGGTGGCCAGCACGACCGTCTCCCTCTCAGCGCACGCACGTGCGAGGCGCTCCCCCATCTCCAGGCACACGTCGACGATCGGCCCGGGTGCGATCTCCACCTCGCCGTACCGTGCGCCGTGGTCGATCGGGGCACCCGCAGCACCAGCTACGAGGTCCAGGATGTCGTCGAGCCCGCGGTCGCCCGGGAGGCCCGAGAGTCCGAAGAGCTTGTCGGGGTCGCCGTCGATCAACATCAGGATGTTGGCGCGGACGTTGTCCAGCGGATGGCTCGCGACGCCCGCGACCTCGCCTTCGAGCAGTGCCGTCTCGAGCTCCACGCGCTCGCAGGGCCGCGGGATCCACCGGTCGTCCAGCGGAGGGAGCCGCCGTGCGTGAGCTTCGATAACGTCCATGGGTGGCAAGCGTACGGGAGGCGACGTGGAGCTGAAGGACCGGGTCGTCGTCGTGACCGGAGCGTCGGCCGGGATCGGGGAGGCCATCGCGGTGGCCTTCGCCCGGCGCGGAGCCCGTGTGGTGCTGGCGGCGCGGCGCACCGACCTGCTGGCGTCGCTCGCGGCACGGATCGGGCGCGCGGGGGGCCGAGCGATCGCGGCCGGGTGCGACGTCTCCGTGATGGAGGATCTCCTCAACCTCCGCGACGTCACGGAGGAGGCGGTTCGGCCCGGCCGATGTCCTGGTGAACAACGCCGGGATCCCCGGCGGCGGCAGGTTCGAGGACCTGGACCGAGGCCACGATCCGCCGCGTGGTCGAGGTGAACCTCCTCGGCGTCCTGAACGCCACCCACGTCTTCCTCGGGGGGATGCTCGAACGCGGACACGGCCACGTCGTCAACGTCGCCTCCCTCGCCGGCCGCTTCGCGACACCCGGAGCGGCGGTGTACACGGCCACCAAGCACGGAGTGGTGGCGTTCTCCGAGTCGCTGAACTACGAGGTGGAAAGCCGTGGCGTACACGTCACCGCGTTGAATCCGGCGTTCGTCGAGACGGAGAGGTTCCATACGGAGGGTGTGCCCGCTCCGTTCGTCCTCGATGTCGAGCGCGTCTCGGAGGCGTGCATCCGCGTGGTCCGTCGCGAGATAGCCCCCGAGTACGCCGTTCCGCGGTGGGCGAGTTCGCTTCAGGCCTTCCGCGTACTCACGCCGCCGCTGTACCGTTGGGGCGTTCGAACGACCCGACGCCTGGGTACCGCGGCGTCGGAGACGAACCGATGAGGAGCCGCATGGAGGGAGCGCCCGAGACCGTGCTCGCACGAACCGCGCCGGCCGAGGTCGACCGCCCCGTCACCGAGGACCTTCCGGACCCCGACGTTCCGTGGATCGTGATCGTGTGGAACGACCCGGTGAACCTGATGTCCTACGTGACCTGGGTGCTCCAGAAGCTCTTCGGCTATCCCCGCGCGAAGGCGGAGAAGCTGATGATGGACGTGCACACGAAGGGCAAGGCCGTGGTGGCGAGCGGCGCCCGCCACGAGGCCGAGGGACATGTCGCGCGGCTCCACGCCTACGGGCTGTGGGCCACGATGCAGCAGGACCGCTGATGGCGCCGTTCCGGCTGGTCAAGCGGAGGGGTGACGGGTACGAGCTTCGGCTCCTCGGGCGGCAGAAGTCGACGCTGCACGAGAGCCTCGACGGTCTCCGACAGCTGCTCATCGCCGAGAATCCTGCCAGCGATCCCGGCGTGGCGCGTCTGTTCCCACCCGCCTATCCGGACGACCTCCTGCGGAACCTCGACTTCGAACGGGGCGCCGGGAACGCGCTGCTCGCCGACCGTCTCGCCGGTCTCGACGAGGCGGACGCGGCCCTCGACGAAGCCCGCATCACCGAGGAGCAGCTGTTCACGCTCATCCGGGCGCTGAACGACGTGCGGCTGGTGCTGGGCACGCGGCTCGAGCTGACCGAGGACACGCGACGTCAAGACCTCCCGGATGAGGAGGCACGCGAGACCTACGACCTCTACATGTGGGTGAGCTTCGTGTTCGACGGACTCGTGTCGGCGGCGGAGGACACGCTCAACGGGTGAGTCGGGTTCCGGAACGCCCGGCCACGCCGGGTGGGAACGGATCAGCGACGGCTACGGAACAGGCGCCGGTACCAGGGCACCCGACGATCGGTGGCTTCCTTCGCTCGACGAGCATCCGCGGCGACGTGTGGAAGCTCATCGCGCTGGCGGTCGACCTCGATCTGGGGCCGCTGCCCGGCCGGGTCGCCGAAGGGCTGCCGAAGTCTGGCATGGCGCCCACGCTACACCCGCCCCCACGGCGCTGCGGCGGGAGCGGATCAGCGGGCAGGCGTCCCCACGTGGTGAAGCTTCAGCATGTTGGTCGTGGTGCGGCCGGCGGGCGAGGCGGCCACCATCACCACGACCTCATCGGGCGAGACCAGCCCGAACTCGCGCAGACCTCGATCCATCAGATCGATCATGGCGTCGGTGTCTTCCGGTGGATCCGCCGGCAGCGGCGTGACGCCCCATAGCACCACCTTGGCACGCCGGACGTGCGGATCGGGCATGAACGCGTAGATCGGGCAGCCGGGGCGCTCCGCGGACAGGAGCCGCGCGGTACGCCCGGTCTCCGTGTAGCAGGTGATGGCCACGACGTCGGGGTCCTCGCGGGCCACGGCGGACGCCGCGTGCGCGACCGCGGCAGCCTCGCCCGTGTGCATGCAGGGTGGCTGCGCGGCCCGGTACTGGGCTCCGCGCGATTCGACGGTCTCGGCGATCCTGGTCGCGGTCGATGCCGCTTCGAACGGGTACTCCCCGATCGCGGTCTCGCCCGAGAGCATGATGGCGTCGGCCCCGTCCAGGACGGCGTTCGCCACGTCCGTGGCCTCGGCGCGCGTCGGCCGGGCCGCGTGGATCATCGACTCCAGCATCTGGGTGGCGACGATCACCGGGCGCCCGGCGGAACGGGCGGCGCGGAGCAGATCCTTCTGCAGGAGGGGGATCTCCTCCATCGGCAGCTCCACGCCCAGGTCGCCCCGGGCCACCATGAGGGCGTCGGCCACGGTGAGGATCTCGTCGATCTGTTCGAGCGCCGGTTTCGTCTCGATCTTCGCGACGATCGGAACCACCCGGTCCCCCATCGCGGCACGCAGCTCGCCCACGTCCTCCGGGCCGCGGACGAACGACTGCGCGACCAGGTCCACACCCAGGTCGAGGGCGCGCGACAGGCCTTCACGATCGCGGGCCGTAACGGCAGGCAGCCCCAGGCGTTCCGCAGGGACGTTGACGCCCTGCCCCGACCGCACGGCCCCGCCACGCACGCACCGCAGCTCCACGACGTCCTCGGTGATGGCGCGCACGGTGAGCTCCACGGCACCATCGGCGAAGAGCACCCGGTCGCCCTTCGCCAGGTCGGCCGCCAACCCCGGGTACGTCGTGGATGCGCCCTCGGCATCCCCCGGCCCATCCGGACGCAGCACGAACCGCTGGCCGGGCGGAACCGGTAGGGGTCGCCCGCCATGGAGCCCAGTCGCACCTTCGGGCCGGGGAGATCGGCCAGCACCGCGAGCGGGCGGCCCTCCTGCGCCTCGGCGTCACGGACCAAACCGAAGGAGCGCGCGTGATCCTCGGGCGTGCCGTGGGAGAAGTTGATACGGAAGATGCTCGTCCCTGCGCGCACGAGGGCCCGCACGAGCTTGGGTGAGGCGCACGCGGGCCCAAGCGTGCAGACGAGCCGGGTGCGCGCGCTCACGGCGCCACCCCTTCCTCCAGCACGATCCGCCGCACCACCTCGCCGATCTCGGCCGCGTCCTCGTCGGCCGCGCCGGCAGGGACCGCCGGCTCCGTGAGCGTAACGGGCACCTCGGAACGGAGGGTGAACTCCACGCGCTCGATCCAGGACTCGGGGATCGCGTCGTCCACCTGCTCTCCTGCCATCTCCGCGAAGTAGAGGGTCCAGGCGCGCGGGACCACCCGGGCCCACTGGTACCCACCGCCGCCGGTGGCCACCCACCTGCCGCCGGTCGTCTCGTGCGCGAGCGCGTGCAGCTCCGCCGCGGTCGCCCGGTATGCGGCGGTCGTCAGGCGCAGGTGGGCGAGCGGGTCGCTCTGGTGCGTGTCGCATCCCAGCTGCGTGACGAGGACCTGCGGCGCGAAGCGGCGCACGGCGTCGGGCACCACGGCGCGGAAGGCCGAGAGCCAGCCCGTGTCGGACGTGCCCGGCGGCAGCGGGACGTTGATCGCCGAGCCCTCCGCGCCGGGCCCGCCGCGCTCATCGAGCCCGCCGGTACCCGGGAAGAACCCGAGCTGCGGCGCGTACTCGTGGATCGAGATCGTGAGGACGCGGGGATCCTCGTAGAAGATCCGCTGCGGCCCGTCACCGTGGTGCACGTCCACGTCGACGTAGGCGATCCGCTCGGCGCCCTCACGCAACAGCCAGGCGATCGCGACCGCTGGGTCGTCGTAGACGCAGAAACCGGAGGCGCGGGCCGGCATGGCGTGGTGAAGGCCGCCCGCAGCGTTGAACGCGTGCTGCACCTCCCCGCTCCACACGGTGCGCGCAGCCTCGAGCGTCGCTCCTGTCACCGCGGACGCAGCCTCGTGCATCCGGTCGAAGATCGGGTTGTCCCCCGGCCCATACCCGAACCGGCCCCAGTCGCCGTCCTCGCCGTGGCCCGCCCGCCGGGTGGCGTCGAGGTACGCGGGCGTATGGACCAGCTCCAACGTCGCGTCGTCCGCGCCCGTCGCGTCCACGGATAGCACGCCGGGCGCGGCGTCCAGCCCGTAGGCCTCGATCAGGTTCCAGGTCAGCAGCACGCGCTGCGGGCGAAGCGGATGCTGCGGCCCGTGGTCGTAGGCCCGTGCCTCGCTGCTGCGGACCAGGGCGACGCGTTCGCTCACAGCACGGAACGTATCGCGGCAGCGGTGCGCTCGACGAGCGTGGTGGCCTCGCCGTCGGTGAGGCAGAACGGCGGACCGAGCACGAGCAGGTCCCCGTTGCCGTCCACGTGGCCGGTGGAGGAGTAGACGAGGAGCCCGTCCTGACGGGCCGCGGCGACGATCCGCTCGGTGACCCGCTCGTCGCGCGCGAAGGGCTCCTTCGTCTCCGGGTCACGGACCAGTTCGATACCGATCATGAGCCCGAGTCCGCGAACGTCGCCCACCGCAGGCACATCGTCCAGGGCCGCGCGCAGGTCGGCCCGGACCCGCCCCCCCAGCTCGGCGGAGCGTTCGATGAGGCCCTCGGCCCTGAGGGTGGCCAGCACCGCGCGGCCCGCCGCGGCCCCCACGCGCGTTGTGCGACCAGGTGAACCCGTGGACGAACCCTGCATCGCTCACGCGCTCGAACACGTCCCCGCTGGCGGCGGCGAACCCGAAGGGGACGTACCCGCTGGTCGTGCCCTTGCCCGCCGTCAGGATGTCGGGCCGCACGCCCCAGTGATCGACGCCGAACCACCTGCCCGTTCGTCCGAACCCGGTCATGACCTCGTCGGCGATCACCAGGATCCCGTGAGCCCGGCAGACCTCGACCACGGCGGACCAGTAGTCGTCGGTGGGAACGGCGGCGGCCGAGCGTGGCCCCCGCCACCGGTTCCGCGATGAAGGCCGCGATCGTGTGCGGGCCCGCCTGCGTGATCATGCGGTCCAGCTCCGTCGCGTGCCAGGCGCCGCACGCCTCGGGGTGCTGCGGGTTCCCGCACCGGTACTCGTAGGCCGCGGGGGCGTGGAGGTGCCGTCCCAGCCATGGCGTGTAGGGCTTGCGCAGCGGCTCCTTGCCGCTGGCGTCCAGCGCACCCAGCGTGTTGCCGTGATAGGCGCTGCGCCGCCCGATCACGGCCACACGGTTCGGCTCGCCGTTCGCCAGGTGGTAGGTGCGCGCCAGCTTCATGGCCGTCTCGACGGCCTCGCTGCCGCCCGACACCGGATAGAGACGCGGGTCCGTCCATCGGCAGGAGCGCGGCGACCTCGTCCGCGTAGGCCTCCACGGCCTCGGTCGTGAACATGGTCCCGTGCACGTACTGGGTCTTGTGCAGCTGCGCGCTGATGGCATCGATCATCGCCGACACGCCGTGGCCCACGTTCACGACGATGGCGCCGCCCGCGCCGTCCAGATACCGCGTGCCGTCCATATCGGTGATCCACGCGCCCTCGGCCGACACGGCCGTGGGAAGCGTCACGGTCGAACACACGCGGGAAGACGTGGCTCATCCTTCCTCGCCTGCCCCGGGGTCGTCGGCGACCACGTCGTCCACGCGACCGGGTTCGTCGAAGGTGGCGAACACGTCCCTCAGCCGCTCGCCCCGGGCCTTGCGGCCCTGCCGGATCTGATCGGCCCAGTCGGGTTCGGGTTCGTCCAGGGCCTCGCGGGACCAAGGATCGGGGGGACAGGTGCCGGGTCCGTCGCGGGGGTCCTCGCGTGGCATGGGCGGCAGCCTACTTCGTGTACACGCCGCCGGGATCGAGTTCCTCGCGGATCAAGCGGAGCTCCTCGGTCGACGGCGGCGGCGTCTCGCCCAGGTCGGGCGCGACCCTCGGCTCCCAGCCCATGTTCGCCCGCACGTCGTCCAGCGTGACGCCCGGGTGCATCGTGCGCAGCATCATCTCGCCCGTCGCCTCGTCGAAGCTGTACGTGCCCAGGTCGGTGACGACCGCGGTGGGGCCGCTGCCGTGCCACCCGCGAGCGGCGTCGTGCGCAGGATCGCCGCTGTGGCCCGGCGAAGTACGGAAGTCGAGCGTGTCCACGAACGAGCGCTGCGCCTGGCGCATGATGACGAGGATCTGCCGGGCGTGGATCGCGATCTCGCACGCGCCGCCCGAGCCCGGCAGCCGCACCTTCGGGTTCGCGTAGTCGCCGATCACGGTGGTGTTGAGGTTCCCGAACCGGTCGATCTGCGCGCCGCCCAGGAAGGCCACGTCGATCAACCCGGCCTGCAGGTAGAACGCGAACAGCTCGAACATGCTGGTGATGGCCGTGGAGCCGGTGGCCAGGGTCGGGTCGCCGATCGACAGCGGGAGCCGCTCGGGACGCGCGCCGAAGACGCCCGACTCGTACACGAGCTGCAGGATCCGGCGCGACCGTGCGCTGGGCGAGGTTGCACACGATGTTCGGCAGCCCCACGCCCACGAAGCAGTTCCTCATGCCGCCCAGCAGGCGGGCGCTGGCCGCGATCATGATCTCGGACTTCGAGTAGCCCACGTCCGGCGCGGCAGCGTCGGCTCACGCGTACCTCCCGTAGTCGACCTCGCCCGACGGGCGGGCCCGGGCCGCAGCGCGTCCCAGTACGCGTCGCCGAACTTCTCGACGTACTCGCCGTGGTTCGCAGGCCGTACACCCACTCTTCGAGCCACGCCTCCAGCGTCGCGGGGTCCTTCGCGATCCGGTCCCACTCCAGGTAGAAGGCGTTGTCGCGGTCGTAGTAACCCTGCGCGAAACGACGGATGGCACGCGAACGGCTCCTCGACGACGGCGTCCACGACGACGCCGGGGATGACGGTGCGGTTCGGATCACGGCGGATCACCGACTCCTCGACGACCTCCTCCACGACCACGATCACCCGCTCCGCGGCGAACGCCACCTCCTTCTGGCAGCCCAGGAGCCCCCAGATCTGCGTGTCGCCCGCGGCGTCCGCGCGCTGGGCGTGCACGATCGCGACGTCGGGGTTCAGCGGCGGCACCACGTACACCTCGTCGTCGGGGTCGTAGGGCGACGTCATCGGGACGATGTTCGGGTTCACCTGCGGGATGTCCGACTCGTAGTAGCTGCGGATCGGGAAGAACGGCAGGTTCGCGGCGCCGGCCATGTATCGGCACACCATCCCGAAGTGCGAGTACTCCTCGATCTCCAGTGGAGCCGGATCCGATCTCTCGATCCGCCGCCGCACGGCGTGCAGGTCCCCACCCCCGGGTTGCCCATCCAGCTGAAGATGAGCTTGGAGGCCGTACCCGGCGCCGATCATCTGGTCGTAGATCACGTCGGGCGTCATCCGCGCGAGCGTGAGGTCCCTCCGGCGCTGACGGATGATCTCGTGGCCCGCCGCGAAGCAGATCAGGTGCGTGAACCCCTCGATCGCCACCGTGTCGCCGTCGTCGAACGAGATCGCGGACGGCGTCCTGCATCGTGGCGATCTTACTCATGCCGGCCGCGCTTTGGGGCCAGTCGTCCTTCGGGCCGCGGAGGACGCAGAACTCGTTCCCCTCGGGGTCGTTCATCACGGTCCAGAAGCTGCCGCCCTCGTCGACGCGCCGGATCGCGCGCGCGCCCGCCGCCGAGAGGCGTTCGACCTCTTCGGCCATCGTGGAGGGAGGGGACAGATCGAGGTGCAGCCGGTTCTTCACGCTCTTGGCCTCCGGAACGACCAGGAACAGGATCGGCCAGCCCGCGCCCCGCGGGTCGCGGATCCAGGCGCCCTCGTCATCGGCCCCGTCGAGTTCGTAGCCGAGCGCCACGCACCAGAAGGACGCGGCCGCCCGCCGGATCACGGCAGTCGAACGTGAGCGTCTCGACGAGCGAGGTCACGGCGCCCTACCCGCCGGCTTTCGACCTCGGCGATGGCCTCCTCGAAGATCTCGAGCGCCGCGCGAGCCTGGTCCTCACGGAAGTTGAGCGCGGGGGAGATGCGGATCGCGTCGTCACCGCACCCGAGCATGAGGAGCCCCTTGCGGAACGAGGCCTGCTCCACGGCGGCCGCCTGATGATGATCGGCGAAGGACAGTCCGATCCAGAGCGCGCGTCCTCGAACCTCCCGCACGATCGGGTGGCGTTCGGCGATACCCCGGCAGCCCTCCAGGAACACCTCTCCCACCTTGCGGGCGTTCGCCAGCAGGTCCTCCTCCTCGATGACATCGAACGTGGCCAGGGCCGCGGCGCAGGACACCGGACTCCCGCCATAGGTGGACCCGTGCGAGCCGAGCTCCCACGTCATCAGGTCGTCGCGAGCGATCATGGCGCCCAGCGGCAGGCCGCTCGCGATGCCCTTGCCCGCCGTGACGATGTCGGGCGCACGCCCTCCTGCTCGATGGCCCACATCGTGCCGCTGCGCCCCATGCCCGACTGCACCTCGTCGGTGACCAGCAGGATCCCGTGCTTGTCGCAGAGCGCCCGCAGGTAGCGGAACCAGCCCTCGGGTGGCAGCACGTAGCCTCCCTCGCCGAGCCAGGACTCGACCACGATGGCCGCGACCTCCCGGGGCGAGACGACGCGCTTGAACAGCACCTCCTCGATGTAGTCGAAGTCGCCGTAGAACGAGTGGTACACGGACGGCAACAGGGGGCCGAAGTTGGTCCGGTACTTCGCCTTCGAGGCCGTGAGCGACACCGACCCCATCGAACGGCCGTGGAACGACTGGTAGAAGCCGATCAGGTACTGGCGTCCCGTGGCGTAGCGCGCCAGCTTGATCGCGGCCTCCACGGCCTCCGTCCCGGAGTTCGTCAGGAACGAACGAGCCCTGGCACCTTCGAACGGCGCCACGGTGTCGAGTCGCTCGCAGACGTCGGAGTAGATCGGCAGGTAGAAGTCGCTCGCGGAGTAATGGAGCAGCTCCGAGGACTGGCGGTTGATCGCCTCGACGACCCTGGGATGGCAGTGGCCCGTGGACGTGACCGCGATGCCGGCATTGAGGTCGAGGAAGATGTTGCCGTCCACGTCTTCGACCACCGAGCCGGCGCCCCGCCTGGGAACGAACGGGTAGGCGCGGGGCAGCGAGGGCGACGTCACCTTGCGATCGCGTTCGATCCGGGCCATCGCCTCGGGGCCGGGAACCTCCGTGATCAGCTTCGGGCGCGTGTGCGCCGCAAGGCCATCGTAGGCCATGATCGACTCCTCGAGGCTCACTCGGCGATCACCGTCCTCGACTGCTCGCGCAGATAGCTCAGCACGTAGTAGGGGCCGCCACCGGACTTACCGGTGGTGCCGGAGCCCTTCCAGCCACCGAAGGGCTGGACGCCTGGCCAGGCACCCGTCGTGGAACCGGCGCGCCGATTCACGTACACGACCCCAGCCTGGATCTTCGCCAGCCACTCCTCGATCTCGGCCTCGTCCTCGCTGAACAACCCGGCCGTCAGCCCGAGCTCGATCGCGTTGGACTTCTCGATCGCATCGTCCAGCTCGTCATACGGGGCCACGGCCACGAACGGCACGAACAGCTCCTGGCTCCAGATGTAGCTATCCTCGGGCGCCTCCACCACCGTGGGCTCGAGGAAGTTCCCCCTGCCGAGGTCGCCCTCCGCGACGCGGCGCCCGCCCGTGATCACGCGCCCGTTCGCCTCGACCTCCGCGACCGCCTTCTCGAACTTCTCGACGGCGGCATCGTTGATGACCGGCGAGAGATATCCGTCGCGCTCCAGCGGGTTCTTCGGGGTGATCTTCTCCGTCTTCTGCTTCAACAGGTCCACGAAGTCGTCGTAGACCTCCCGCTCGACGTACACCCGGCTGCATGCCGAGCACTTCTGCCCCCCGAGGCCGAACGCGCTGCGGAGCACGCCATCGCTGGCCTTGTCCAGGTCGGCCTTCTTCGTGACGATGGTCGGGTTCTTCCCGCCCATCTCGGCGATCACGGGCTTGGGGTGATCCGTGGCGAAGTGCTTGTAGATGTCCATCCCCACCGCGTAGGAGCCGGTGAACGTCACGCCTTGAACGTCTGGGTTGCGCACCAGGTGGGCGCCGGCGGCGCCCCGGCCGGGCAGGAACTGGAAGGCGCCCGCCGGCATCCCGGCGTCGCGGTAGACCTCGTACAGCTTGTGGCCCAGGAGCGAGCCCTGCGGGCTCGGCTTCAGCACCACCGGGTTGCCGGCAACGAGCGCCCCCGACGACGGCCCGCCGGAGAGGGCGAACGGGAAGTTGAACGGGCTGATCACGGCCCACACGCCGTAGGGCCGCATCACGTCGTAGTAGTCGCCGGCGGCGCCCAGCCCGCTCATCGGGGTGCGGAAGCCGTCGTGCTTCTCCATCTCGTCGCAGTTCCAGCGGATCAGTTCCGCCGTCTCCTGGACGTCGCCCAGCGCCTCGAGCCGGGTCTTGCCGACCTCGAACGCCATCAGGGCGGACAGGAGGTAGAGCCGGTCCTCGATGATGTCGGCAGCCTTCCGGAGGATCTCGACGCGGCGCTGCCACCCCATCGCCTCCCACTCGATCGCGAACGCCTTGGCCGCGGCAACCGCCCGGTCCACCTGATCGTCGCTCGCCTGCTGGATGCGCGCGACGACGATGTCGCGGTCGATCGGCGACCGCTCCTCGTAGACATCGACGCCGTCCTCTTCCCGGCCGCCGATCACGATGGGCACGTTGCCGCCCAGATGAGCGCGCGCCTCGTCGACGGCGGCGTCGTAGGCGGACTGGAGCTCCTCGTTATCGGCGGACAGGGTGGCGTACGTGATGCGGAACTTCTCGGTCATCGGGAAGCTCGCCCCCTTTCGGCGTGGCGTGGATGGGATCCTCGGCTCAGACCGCCATGCTAGCCGAGGGCCCTTCCCCCCGCCCATGCCGACGCCGCCTCGCGCCGGCGCAACTTCGCAGGTCCAAACCCGGAAATGGCGGGTGCCCGGGCGTATGCTTCGGCTCCCTATGAGGCTCGTGACCTTCGACCGGGGGGGGCACCGGCGGCTGGGAGCGATCTTCGAGGGTGAGGTCATCGACCTGCCGGAGGCCGTCGGGCATCCGGCGTTCCCCACCACCCTCGAACGCCTGGTCTCGAACAGCCGGGGCACCCTGATGGACGCCGCCCGCGCCGCCCTGGAACGCTCCGATGTCTGGGACGCCCGGGTCAAGCGCGCACGCTTGCTGACCCCTCTGTTCCCCGCATCCCTGATCTCGCCCAGCGCCCTCGACGTGACGCGCCGCGTGGTCGGGCCCGAGGACGAGGTGCCCTGGCCGCCGGACGCGGCCTGGCTCGACTACCACCCGATGATCGCGGCCGTGCTGGGCCACGAGACCTCGCACGTGGGTGCGGGCCAGATCGCGCCCAACATCTTCGGCTACAGCCTCGTGAACGACTGGCGCGCCTCGACGGCCGACGGCGCCGCGGTGGCCAGCGCCGACGGCGTGCCGATCTCGATCGGCCCTTGCGTGGTGACCGCGGACGAGCTCGACCTTGCATCCATCCTGGTCCAGGTGAAGATCGACGGGCGATCGTTCCGCTCGGGGAGCCTGAACGGGGCCGCCGATTCGCTGTTCTCGCTGATAGCCGAGGCCTCGCAGATGGCCGTGCTGGAGCGGGGAGACGCGTTCGCGCTCGGGCCGTTCGGCGCGATGGACGACGACGACCCCGGACGCCGGCTCTGGCCGGGGGCCGAGGTTGAGCTGGCGGCCGAGGGGATCGGCACGTTGCGCAACCGCATCGGCGGCCGCGGCTGATCGACCCTCCGGGCGTTCAGCGCTTCTTTGCGGCCTTGCGTGCCTTGCCTCGTTCTGCGGCTGCGCGCTTGTCGCGCTCCTTCTTCTTGCGCTGACGGTCCTTCGCGTTGCGGACCTTGGCGAGGTCTCCGGTGCCCATATCGCTTCAGGTCTCCTCTACTCGTCGTCGTCGCCGCCCTGCGCCAGCTCCATGGAGCGCTGGCACGCGGCGTCGATCGCGTTCAGGAACGCGGCCCGCACCCCGGCCTCCTCGAGATGACGGATGGCGGCGATCGTGGTGCCGCCCGGTGAGGTCACCATCTCGCGGAGCTCCACCGGGTGCTTGCCGGTGTCGCGCAGCATCTTGGCCGAACCGAGCATCGTCTGGATGATCAGATCGGTGGCGACGTCGCGCGAGAGCCCCAGGAGGATACAGGCCTCGATCATGGCCTCGGCCAGCAGGAAGAAGTACGCGGGGCCGCTGCCGCTGGTGGCCGTCACGGCGTCCAGGTGCTGCTCCTTCAGCCGAAGCACCTTGCCGACGTAGCCCAGCAGCTCCTCGGCGATCTCCATGTGGGCCTCGGTCGCGAGCGAGCCGGCGCTGATCACCGACATGGCCTCGTCCACCATGACGGGGACGTTCGACATCACGCGCACCACGGGGACGCCGTCGGGCAGGTGCTTCTCCACGAAGGAGGTGCGCACGCCGGCGGCGAAGCTGATCACGAGGTCCTGCGGGCCGACATGGAGCCGGATCTGCTCCAGCAGCACCTCCATGTCCTGCGGCTTCGCCATCAGCACCAGCACGTCCGCCCACCTGGCCGCCTCGGCGTTGTCCAGCGTGGCCGTCACGCCGTACTTGCCGGCGAGCTCGTGCGCGCGCTCCTCCCGGCGGTTCGTCACCATGATCTCGTCCGCCTGGCGGCCGCCGGAGCGGATCAACCCGCTGATCAGCGCCTCGGCCATCTTGCCGCCGCCCAGGAACGCGACCCGTCGTGCCGTTTCCGTGCTCATCACCCGTGCCTCACTCGTCCGTCCGGGGTCCCGTCCTCACCAGGTTCGAGAGGAAGAACCACATGTTGGCGGGACGCTCGGCGAGGCGTCGGGTGAGGTAGGGGTACCACTCGGTGCCGTACGGGACGTACACGCGGAGCGGGTATCCCTGCCCGGCGAGCATCGCCTGGAGGTCCCGGCGGACACCGTACAGCATCTGGAACTCCACCCGTGACCAGCCCTGCCCCGCGGCGTCGACGCGCCGCCGGACCCCTTCGATCAGGCGCGGATCATGCGTCGCCGCGTCCACCGCATGCCCGCGGGCGTGCAGGGTGACGAACAACCTCGCGAACGCGGCGTCCACGTCGTCCTTGTGCTGGTAGACGATGTCGGGCGGCTCGAGATAGGCGCCCTTCACCAGCCGGACCCGCGCCCCATCCGGGAGCTCGAAGATGTCGCGCTCCGTGCGGCGCAGGTACGCCTGGAGACAGATCCCCGACTTCGGGTGCACCGCGTGGGCCTCGCGGAAGACCTCGCAGCGTGGCCTCGACGTAGGGGTGGCTCTCCATGTCGATCATCACCAGGATGTTCGCGTCGCGGGCGGCGTCCACGATCGGTTCCACGTTCGCCCGGCACGCGTCGATCGACTCGTCCAACCCGAGCTGCGTCAGCTTGATCGAGATCGCGCAGTCGAGGGTATCGGCGGCGCGGGCGGCCGCGATCGCGCTCAGGTACGCGGCCCGCGCCGCCAGGGCTTGTTCGGGCGAGCGCACGTTCTCCCCGAGGTGGTCCAGCATCGTCAGCGTCCTCAGGCGATCGAGCGCCCGGGCGGCATCCATCGCCTCGGCCAGCGTCTCCCCCGCCACGAACCGGCTCGCCACCGCGCGACCCGGGCGGGTCTGCGTCGCGAGGTGTCGGAACCACGGGTGGCGGGCCACCCGCAGGAGCGAGGGCCGGAACCAGGCTGTGGAGAGCTCGCTCACACGATCTCCTCCGGCCGGCCGGCGATCCCCTCACGGAGGACCTCGACGAATTCCTTGATCCGCATGCCCCTCCGCTCGGGCTGACGGTGGATCAACCCGGGATCCAGGTCTGCCTCGTTCAGCGCGTCCTGGAACCGCTCGGCGACCCAGTCCAGCATCGAGGCGATCATCTCGACGTCGACGTCGTCACGGATCTCCCCCAGCCGCACGCCGTACTCGACGAACTCCAGGGTCCCGTAGGGATCTTCCGAGCGCATGAATCGGTCGATCGGTCGCCGGAGCCCCATGCCCGTGTCGTAGCGCCCGATCATGGCGAGGCGGTTCGGCACCCAGTCGTCGGCGCTGAACTGCTCCGTGCGTTCCAGCCACCAGTCGAGGGTCGGCCAGAACCCCTCCTCCACGACGTCGGGCGGGGCGTCCAGCCAAGCCGGCAGCCTCGAGACCGCCCGCTGGTACGCGGCGAGGAAGAGCCCCTCCTTCGAACCGAAATCGAGGAAGACCGTCCCCTTCGCGACGCCGACCTCGGCCGCGATGTCCTCGACGCGACCGCCACGGAACCCGTGTTCGGCGAAGTGCCGCATCGCGGCCTCGACGATCCGGTCCCGCCGGGCCTCGGCGTCCGCGGCGCGCTTCGAACGGCCCTGCGTCATGGCAGGGACGGTACCGCATCGCGGACACCGACCTATGGCTCGGGTGGCGGAAAGAAAGAGCCCGAGAGACTTCCGGCTCGCCGGAGACCGAAGTCTCCGACCACCATCAGCCTCTCGGGCTCAGGTGCTCCAAGCAACCTCCGCGCCCGCAGCGCCTGTCCGGACCGCCCGCATGCGGCTCGCCTTGCGGCGCTCCGCCTCGCCCTTGCCGTTCCACCTTTCGGCGGTCCTGCGTCGGGCGGGCGCCCCGTCCGCCTCCGGCCTTGCGGCCTTCCTCGATCGGGGCCGCCACGCTCGCCTTTCGGCTCCGTGGCGCCGAGGTCCTTCCGGCCTTGCGACCTTCCGTTCCCCTCGCTCCGGATCGGCCTTGCGGCTCCTCCGGCGCTTCGTCCGGCTCCCTCGCTCCGGTGCTTCGACTGCTTGGAGCGAGGCGAAGATTACGAGCGGGAGGCGAGCGGGGTCAACTCCGCATACCTGCAGGTCAGAGCATATATGCGCAGGTCAGAGGCATAGGATAAAGAGTGACAAATGCGGCGGAGATGTGACGACGATCACATCGCCGCAGGTCGGCGGCGGTGTGAGGCCGGTGCGGGCTCCCTGATCAGCTCTCTGTAGACGCGAAGGAGCTCGTCGGCGGTGGCGTCCCACGTGAATCGGAGCGCCTGGCGCGCAGCGTCGCGGCCCATGCGGGCGGCCAGGCCCGGATCCCGCAGGATCTCCAGCAGGCGCTCCGCGTGATCGCCGGGATCGTGGCCCTCGACCAGGAACCCGGTTCGGCCATCCTCCACCACGTAGCGGAGTCCGCCCACGGCCGACGCGACCACCGGTGTGCCGCAGGCCTGGGCCTCGAGCGCCACCAGCCCGAAGGATTCGGAGCGTGAGGGCACGAGCACGACGTCGGCTGCGGCATAGAAGTCGACGAGCTTGGCCTGCGGCTGCGGCGGGAACATCATCACGCGATCGCTGACGCCCAGCGCCGACGCGAGCTCCATCAACCGCTTCAGCTCGGCGCCGTGGTGGTCTCCGCTGGGTCCGCCCACGATGCCCAGGACCAGGTCGCCCGGCCGCGCCCGGGTCGCGCGCGACGGCCTCGGCCAGGGTACGAACCGCGACGTCCGGACCCTTGTGGGCCTGGAGCCTCCCGACGTACAGGGCGAGCCTGAGCCCGGACAGGTGCAACCGCTCGCGCGCCTGCTCGCGATCGCGCGGCGCGAAGATGGTGTGGTCAACCCCCGGAGGCACGAGACGAAGGTGATCGGCGTGAGCGCGGTAGAGGCCGACGAGTTGGGCGGCCTCCGCGGGCGTCGGCGCCAGGATCCGATCCGCCTCGTCGATGACCCGCTGCTCGCCCGCGAGGCGTTCCGCCGGCTCGGGCGCCTCGCCTCGCGCCAGAGAGTAGTTCTTGACCTTCCCCAGCGTGTGGAAGCTCGCCACCAGGGGAGCGCCCCAGGCCTCCTTCGCGGCGCGCCCCACCCACCCCGACAGCCAGTAGTGGCTGTGGACGATGTCGTACCGGTTCCCGTCCTCGGACGCGATCCGCAGCACTCCCCCCAGGAACTCCGGCAGGAATCGAGGGATCTCGGATTTCGGCACGGGCGTGCAGGGACCCGCCTTGACGCTGACCACGCGGATGCCCGGCGCGATCTCACGAACCTCGTGATCCGCGCCACCACGACAGCGGGTGAAGAGGTCGACGGCGACGCCCCGATCGGCGAGCCGCTCCGTCACGGCGCGGATGTAGACGTTCATCCCGCCGGAATCTCCCGAGCCTGGCTGATCCATCGGTGACGTGTGCACCGACAGCACCGCAACCCGGGGAGTGGCCATGCAACGATGGTAGCCGGAGTCCCGCGAAAGACGGTGGCGCGGAGCCCCGCCTTCAGCCGTTGCGTAGCAGGTCGAACACCGGTTCCAGGCGCCCGACAGGCTCGCCGCCGCCGAGGACCGGCGGGCGCGCGTGTGCGGCGAGCGTCCTCAGGTCTTCAGCCGAGAGGACACCCATCTCGCGAAGCGTCCTCAGGAGGGCGGGCGGGGCGGCCCGGTGCCCGCCGTCGGCGATCTTCACGGCGACCCCGATCCCCGAGCGCAGGTCGGCGGCGCAGGTCAGCGCCTCCGCGCCTTCCTTCGCCAGTACATGGCGCGTGGCGGTCATGAGGTCGGTGTCCAGCCGGCCCCTCCCGCCCACGAGGTAGGGGGCCGCGCGCATCGCGGCGACGGCACGTTCGACTTGGGGACCTAGGGCACCCAGACGCTCGGGGCGCGCCAGGCGCGCGTACAGCGTCGCCATCGCCCTGAGGGTCACACCGTGGACGGGCACCCCGCACCCGTCGACGCCGATCGGGGCGGGCCTCAGGCCGCAGGCATCTCGCACCGAGGCCGTGATCCGACGTTGCAGCGGGTGGGACCGAGCCCGATAGGTGGGCAGATCCCAGCCGTTACGCGCGCTGGCCAGCAGCATCCCCGCGTGTTTGCCCGAGCAGTTGTGGGCGATGGCCGTGGGGGCGCTGGCGCGCGAGCGCGCCTCGGCCTCCTCGGGGTAGGCGGGCGGTGTTCGGAGGTGGGTGACGTCCAGGCCGCCCGCCCGCAGGACGGCCCTCACGGCACGGCGGTGGACCGGCTCCCCGTTGTGTGAGGCGCAGATCACCGCCAGTTGCTCGGTGCGCAGCGGCAGGTCGCCGATCGCCGCCAGGGACACGGCGCCCTGCAGCGGTTTCATGCACGAGCGGCCGTACAGGGGATGGTCGGGATCCCCCACCCATGCCACCAGCCGGCCGTCGGCGTCGCAGATGGCGACGTGCCCTGCGTGCATCGATTCCTCCAGCCCCGAACGGATCACGCGGATCAGGGGCGCGGCACGACCTCGCATGGCGCGGAGCCTACCCGGAGCGGAACGCTCGGAGTCAGTGCAACGCTAGCGAAGGGTCGTCCTTGTACCGACGTTTCAGCTCCGCCTGGAGGGTGTCCAGGACGGCCATGACCACGGAACGCGCGGCGGAGACCTCGTGTTCCTCCGCAACGAGCGTCTCGGTGGCCGCGGCAAGGGCCTCATCGTCCAGCACGGTGGGATCGGAGATGCCGGCATCGGCCACCAGCCGTTCCACCCTTCGACGCGCCAAGAGCAGTTCCTCCTCGGGCAGGCCGACCTTCACTGCCTCCCCGCGCGAGGGGCCGACGACCTCGTCGCCCGCCAGGATCGAGGCGAGGCGATCCACGAGAGGTCCCGCGTCCTCCCCGGCAGACCGCGAGGCGAGCTCGGCCTGGAGGATCTCGGCGCGCCCCTGCACCAGCCGCCGAAGCAGCGACAGGTACTCGCGCTCGGCGAGGCACTCGTCGCGGCGCGCGCGCAGGTCTTCCAGCGAGAGGTCCCCGATGCCCTCCAGGTAGGCGGCGTCGCGGATCCGGTCGATGCGTCGGTTGCCGTAGGTGGCGCTCACGGCGGCTATCCTACGGCCTTCCGCGGGGCCTCACGAGCCCTGACCCTGCATCGCGGCGATCAGGATGTCGGCGACCTCGGGCCGGGAGAACTCGATCGGCGGACGCTCCCCGTTCCGGAGCATCTCCCTGACCTTCGTCCCGGAAAGGGACACGCGGGTCTCCTCGCCGTGCGGGCAGGTCTTGGGCGACGCCATGCCCTCGCAGGCGTTGCACCAGAACGAGTGCTCGAAGTTGAGCGTCTGGATGCCCAGCTCGCCGGGCTCGAACTCGGTGAAGATCTGCTGGGCGTCGTAGGTACCGTAGTAGCTGCCCACGCCCGCGTGATCCCGGCCCACGATGAAGTGGGTGCAGCCGTAGTTCTTGCGAGCGATCGCGTGCCAGATGGCCTCGCGCGGCCCCGCGTAGCGCATCGCCGCCGGGAACACGCTCACCATCGCGCGGTCCTTCGGGTAGTAGCCCTCGAACAGGGCCTCGTAGCACTGCATCCGGACGTCGGCGGGCACGTCGTCGCCCTTCGTGGCGCCCACGAGCGGGTGCACGAGGAGACCGTCGACGATCTCCAGCGCGCACTTCTGGATGTACTCGTGGGCCCGGTGGATCGGGTTGCGGGTCTGGAACCCGACGACCGTCTTCCACCCGCGCTCCTGGAACGCGTCCCGCGTCTGGGCGGGCGTGAGCCGGTAGGCCACGAAGTCGTCGTGCGCGGGCAGTGCGATGACCTCGAGGGTCCCGGCCGCGCACCGGTCGCCGGCGGCCAGCACCGCCGCCACGCCGGGATGCTCGGGGTCGTCGGTGCGGTAGACCGCCACGGACTCCTTCGCCTTGTCGCGGTTGAAGATCTCGGAGATGCGCAGCACGGCGAGCGGCTCCTCGCCCTCGGCCGCCAGGAGGGCCACCGCCTTCGCGCCCCCCAGCCTGTGAGCTTCGTCGTCGGTCAGCGACAGGGTCACCGGGATCGCCCACGGCAGCCCGCTCGCCAGGCGCATCGTGTCGAGCACCGCGTGGTAGTCGGCCTCGCCCTGGAACCCGGTGAGCGGGCTGAGCGCGCCGACCGCCAGCATCTCGAGGTCGGCCAGCTCGCGGTCGTTCACGACGACCTTCGGCAGGTTCGCGGCCTCGGACCTGAGCTCGTCCTGATGGGCGCCCTCCACCAGGAGGTTCACCAGCGTCCCGCCGTGGGGCGCGATGGGGTAGTTCTCGGACATGGATCCCAGCTCCTTCGAAGGGGTTCGTGGACGTCCCGCCCGCCAACCCGCGGACGACGACCCAATGTACCCGAACCCCGAGGTCGGAGGCCCCGGCGCCCCTACGGACCCCTACGCGATCCGCGGGGCCCGCGGTAGACTCCCCGCGACCGAGAGGGGCCTAGGGTGCAGACACTGATCGACGACGACGAGCTCGTCGCACTCAACCTCGCCTTCGAAGGCGCGCACCCACGCGAGATCCTGATCTGGGCGTTGGAGACGTCCGGACTCGAACGTGTCGCGCTCGCCTCCGCCTTCCAGGCCGAGGGCACGATCGTGATGCACCTCGCTACCCAGATCCGCCCCGATATCCCGATCCTGTTCCTGGAGACCGGTTTCCAGTTCGCCGAGACGCTCGCATTCAAAGAGCAGTTGGCCGAGCACCTCGGGCTGAACGTCGTGGACCTCTACGGGGATCTCACCGTTGCGGCGCAGGAGGAGGCTCACGGCCCCCGCCTCTACGAACGCTCCCCGGAGACCTGCTGCGACCTCAACAAGGTCCAGCCGATGCTCGGCGCCCTGCGGGACCTGGACGCCTGGATCACGGCGTTCCGCCGTGACTCCTCCCCCACCCGCGCCAACGCGCCGTTCGTCGAGCAGTACGAGTTGGAGCCGGGGCGCTGGATCGTGAAGGTCAACCCCATGGCGAACTGGACGCACGATCAGGTGTGGTCCTACCTCGGCGAGCAGGGCCTCCCGCACAACCCGCTCTACGACCTGGGCTACAGCTCGATCGGCTGCGCGCCGTGCACGCGGATGCGGTTCGACGACGAGCCTGAGCGCGCCGGCCGCTGGGCCGGCAAGGCCAAGTGGGAGTGCGGGATCCACGCCCGAGAGGCCGCCCGGACCGACGACCTCGCCTGAGGGACGCCCGCCGGGCGGATCGTGTGATTAGATGGCGTCGACGCGGCTGCAGCGCCGCGACCGTCATCGAAGGAGCTCCTAGTGCTCGCAACGTCCGGCTTCTGGCTCTGGTGGTTCTTGGCCCTCATCGTCTGGGTGGCGATCGCCTTCTGGCCGGCTCGCGTGGCCGCACGGAAGGGGCACAGCTTCCTGGGCTTCTTCATCTTCAGTCTCTTCTTCTTCCCCGCCGCGATCATCATGGCCTACGTCGTGCGGGACAGGCGCGCGGGGCCTTAGCCATACGTCCATGCATCTGGCGAGCGACCGAACGTCGCTTGCCCGTCGTCCCCTGGGTTCAGGCCACGACCCAGAGAGCCTCGCGGGCGAGTTCGATCTCCAAGCGTCGGTGATCCCCCAGCGAGTCGCCGTCCACCTGGACGGGGAACGGGTCCGCGGATGTGACCAGCACCCGCGACGCGTCATGCACGTAGTCGATGTCCCTGCCGTGGACGTGGCGAGCCGACCCGAAGACCTGCCAGGCGATGCGGGGCACGCTGCGGCGCGCGAGCTTCCGCACGGACAGGACGTCCAACCCGGCATCCAGCGAGGCCTCCGGGGTCATCCGCAGCCCGTGGTCCTTGTAGTAGGTGTAGGGATCGGTCCGCCCCACCATGACCGATAGCGCCGCCACATCGTCTCCGTCATCGACCTGCACGATCAGATCCGGCCGCTTCCCCGCGTATCCCACCATCAGCTCCCAGGCCACGGAGCGGAACGCCATGCGATCGAACTTCGCCTTCGTCTGTGGGAACTTCTCGTCCATGCGATGCATCGCGGCCGCGTCCACGCCGGCCCCGCAGTTCACCGCGAAGTAGCGACCGTCCGCCCGCCCCAGGTTGAGCTTGAACGCCTCGTCGTCGAGCGCCTTGCCGATCAGCACGCCGGTGGCCTCGACCGGGTCGGTGGGCAGGCCCAACGCCCGCACGAAGATGTTGGTGGCACCTCCGGGCAACACCCCCAGCGCCGTCGGGGTGCCCGCGACGGCGTTCACCACCTCGTTGATGGTTCCGTCCCCGCTGAACACGACGACCAGATCCATCCCGTCGACCACAGCTTGGGCCGCGATCTCAGAGGCGTGTCCTCGCTCCTTGGTCTCGGTGACCTCGAGCGAGAAGTCGGCCGACAGCGCCTTCTCGATCACGGCCAGGGTCGGCTTCGACACCGTCCTCGCGACGGGGTTGACGATCAGCAGGAGCCGGTGGAAACGCACGGGGCCAGTATCGCCTATCCGCCGGAGACCGGCGGCAGCAAGGCGACCTCGTCCCCGTCGCTCACGGGTGCGGCGCGCTCGGCGCGCTCGCCGTTGACCACGAAGGTGCCAACCTCGGCGATCGATCCGAACCGCTCGCCGAAGCGCGCCGTGAGTGCGTCAACCAGCTCACCGACCGTGGTCCCGGGTGCCTCGACGTAGGAGGCCCCCGCCTCCTCCCGGAGCGCCGCGAACAGCCGCACCCGGATCACCCTCGCGACAGCTCCTCGTGGATCACATGCGCAAGGCGCTGGGCGAACGGATGCGTGAAGCCGTCGTCGCCGTGGCCGAACCCCTCGCCGATCAGTAACCGCTTGGGCTCCTGAGCCGCCTCGTACAGGCGGTGAGCGTGATCGACCGAGAAGAGATGGTCGTCCTGGCCGTGGATGATCGCGACCGGCACGGGCGCGATCTTGCCCACCACCTCCTCGGGCGACTCGGGCTCCTCCCACGATTCGGGCAGATGCACGCCGACGGCACGCAGGGCCGCGCGGCCGGGGACGGTGGCGACGCGCGCCTGGAAGCTGCGCAGCGCCTTGGGGTTGGCCCCGCCGTGCCAGTCCCAGTAGGCCAGCGACGAGATCGCGACGACGCCATCGACGCCGCCCATCAGCGCCGCGTGGCGGATGGCCGCGATCCCCCCCATCGAGGTCCCAACCGTGACGACCTCCTGGTGCCCCGACCGCCGGGCCAGGTTGACCACGGCGTCTACGTCGAGGATCTCGTCCCCGCCGAAGTCACAGACGCCGTCGCTCTCGCCGTGGCCACGGAGATCCGGCGCGTAGACCGTGAACCACTCCGTCAGGAGCTCACCGAAGACGGCGAACCGCGGCTTGCGGTGCCACCCCATGAGACCGTGGAGGAACACGACGGCCGGCAGGTCCGCGGCCGGCTCGCCCAATCGCGTGCCCTCGATGCGCACGTCGTCCCCGGTCGTCAGCGTGAACGGGGAGGCAGGAACGCGCCAGTGATGGGAGGTGACCCGGGTGACCGTCGTCATCGCAGGTCAAGCCTACCGGCGCGGAGGCCGACCCGATATGGTGGACGCACCGATGGCCTTCCTCGTGCTGCTCGCGGATCGCGCGCCGCAGACGGCCCTGCCGGCCCTCGTGGATCTCCACGCGGACCTCAAGCTCGAGCCCCTGGCGGTCTCGTCGCTGACCCACGCGTTGGAGCTGGAGCCCGTAGCCATGATGGTCGACGCAGGAGAGAATCCCGGGCAGGCCTGGAGCGTGCTGCAGGCGCTTCGCGACCGCGACGCGAAGGTGCCCGTCCTCCTCATCGTCGAACGCGACCAGCTGGAGCGCTATCCGTGGGAGGAGTTCGCCGACGAGTTCGTCTATCCCGGGGCGCCTCAGGGGGAACTCCGCATGCGCCTCGCGATGCTGCGGCGACGCGCGGGAGCCGGCGACGGCACCACGATCCGCCTGGGTCCGCTCTCGCTCGACACGGACACCTACCGGGTCACGGCGGGTGGACGCCCCCTCGACCTGACGTTCAAGGAGTTCGAACTGCTGCGGTTCCTGGCGTCGCATGCCGGGCGCGTCTACACGCGGCCCGCGCTCCTGCGCGAGGTATGGGGCTACGACTTCTACGGGGGCACGCGAACCGTCGATGTCCACGTCCGTCGGCTGCGGGCGAAGCTCGGCCCCGAGCACGAGCAGCTGATCCAGACCGTGCGCGGCGTAGGCTACCGCGCGGCGGCATCCGGCTCCTGAGGACGCCGCGCGTTCGAACCGCCGCCGGCCCACCACGGCGTGTGACATCCTCGGCGGATGCCGAGGCAGGATGGCAGCCGGAGACTCGTGGCGGTGATGTTCACGGACATCGTGAACTCGACCTCGGTGGGTGCCGCGCTCGGTGACGAACGGTTCCAAGAGCTGATCCGTCGACATCACGAGATCCTCCGGCGGCAGATCCGCCTGCATCACGGCCACGAGGAAGACACGGCGGGCGACAGCTTCTTCGCCACGTTCGAGACGCCGGCCGACGCCATCCGGTGCGCCTGCGGTGCCGCTCGCGAGGTGCAGGCCCTGGGCGTAGACATACGAGCGGGCGTTCACTTCACCGAGGTCGAATCCGTCACCGGCAAGTCCGGGGGCATCGGCGTGCATCTGGGCGCCAGGACGATGAGCGCCGCCGGCCCCGCCGAGGTGCTCGTCACGTCGACGACGAAGGACCTGGCTGCGGGTGGGTTCGAGTTCACGGACCGGGGTGTCTTCGAGCTCAAGGGCATCGACGAGCCGCAGCGCCTGTTCGCCGCCAAGCTCCCCGGTGTCCCCCCGTCGCCGTTGCACCCGGATACGTCGCGGGAACGCCTCCAGGCTATCCAAGTGGCCTCCCCGATGGAGCGGCGAAGCGTGCGGCTCGCGATCATCGGGGGGATCACGGTGGCGCTCCTGGCTGGCATCGCGTGGTTCTTATCGGGGGGTGGCGACCAGCCCTCGGCGCGCCCGTCCTCATCGCTGGCGCCCGGCGCCGCGGTCGTCCACCTCGATCGATCGGGTCATCGTGTGCTCGATACCTTCACGGGGGTGCCAGCCACCGGCTACACGAACGTTCGACGCACGCCCATCGTCGTCGGGGAGGGTGCGGTGTGGCTCAGCCGCGGTTCGTCCGTCTTCCGTGTGGCACCCAACGACGGCACGGTCCTCGACCAGATCCCCACGAACTTGGCCAACACCTTGACTGCGCTCGGCGACCGAGTGGTAGCCATCGCACGCAACAGCGGCGAAGTGCTCGCGTTCAACCCCGCCGATCCGTCGCAGGAAGTCGGCGACGCCGCCTCGCTCCCGGTGGCTGGCAACTTCATCAACAATGTCGCTGCAGCCATCGGTGAGGGCGATTCGATGTGGGTGGGCTTCGACAGCGGGCTGGTCTGCCGTGTCAACCTTCGGTCGGTGCGATACGCGGCTTGCGCATCGATCACGTCGGATTCGGACTCGCTGGCACTCGGTGGCGGGCGCCTGTGGGTGGGGTCGTCACTAGACGAGACGATCGTGCCCCTCGATCCGATGACCTTGGATCAGGTCGGCGAAGCCATCGATCTCAACGTCGAGGGCCTCGCGGCACACGGGGCAACGCTCTGGGTCCTCGAGACCTCAGGCAACACGGTCCGTGCCGTGACCCTATCCTCGGGATTCGTCAGTGACCCCGTACCCGTCGGACCCGCCCCGACCGGGATCGCTGCGTCGGGCGCCGGAGCTTGGGTGAGCGACGGGACCGGCAGCCTCTTCCACGTTAGCGACACGCATCAAGTCACGTCGAAGGTGCTTGCACAGATGCAGCTGGCGGGTGTGGCGGTGGATCCCGCCGATGGCGGCGTCTGGGTGAGTGTCGGAGATACTCCCCAGTCGTAGTCACTTATGATCAGGCGAAGATGGCTCACCCGGGCTCTGCGCTGTAGCTGCATCCGGGGCCGATGAAGGGGGACAAGAACACCGTGCTCAGGGTCGCGATCCTGTCCCCCCCTCGGGACAGCATCCCCCCTCGGTCTCGCCTCCCTGAGCCCTTTCCGCCGGTTCGTGCCGGCCGCGCCGTGGCCCACCTCGGAGCCTCGCGGCCGGCACGACCGGTAGGTCGTAACGCAGAGTTAACGCCACAGGCCCCGGACGCCCCCCTCGCACGCCTAACCTAGGAGGGTCGTCGAGGAACAGGGGGAAGGGACCGTGGCAACCGCCAAAGACGTCATCGCGATGGCGAAGGAGCAGGGCGCGGAGATCGTCGATCTCCGGTTCACCGATCTACCCGGGCAGGTGCAGCACCTCTCCATCCCGGCCCACGAGTTGACCGAGCAGAAGTTCGATGAGGGCCAGCCCTTCGACGGTTCGTCGATCCGCGGGTTCCAGGAGATCCAGGAGTCGGACATGCTCCTGGCGCTCGACCCCGACACCGCTTACATGGACCCGTTCACGAAGCACCCGACGCTCAACATCACCTGCTTCGTGAAGGACCCGGTGACCGGCGAGGACTACAGTCGCGATCCCCGCAACATCGCGAAGAAGGCGGAACTCCACCTGAAGCAGACGGGCATCGCCGATCGCTCCTACTGGGGCCCGGAGGCGGAGTTCTACATCTTCGACTCCATCCGGTACGAGCAGAACCAGTTCGAGGGCTACTACCACATCGACTCCGTCGCGGGGGCGTGGACCAGCGGGCGGGAGGAGGCCGGGGGCAACCTCGGGTACAAGCCCCGGTACAAGGGTGGGTACTTCGCGCTGCCGCCCATGGACAAGTATCAGGACATGCGAACCGAGATGGTGCTGAACCTGGAGAAGGTCGGTCTCACGATCGAGGTCCACCACCACGAGGTCGGCACGGCCGGTCAGGCCGAGATCGACATGCGCTACGACACGCTGCTGACCACGGCCGACAACGTGATGAAGTACAAGTACGTGGTAAAGAACACGGCCTATCAGGCCGGCAAGACGGTCACGTTCATGCCCAAGCCACTCTTCATGGACAACGGCTCTGGCATGCACACCCACCAGTCCCTGTGGTCGGACGACGAGAACCTCTTCTGGGACGAGGTCGGCTACGCCGGCATCAGCGACACCGCCAGGTGGTACATCGGTGGACTGCTGGCGCACGCCCCTTCCCTGCTGGCCTTCACGAACCCCACCACGAACTCGTACCGACGCCTGGTGCCGGGCTACGAGGCGCCTATCAAGCTCGTCTACAGCCAGCGCAACCGGAGCGCCTGCGTGCGGATCCCCGTCGGGACCAGAACCCCCGCGTCGAAGCGGCTGGAGTTCAGGACCCCCGACCCGTCGTGCAACCCCTACCTGGCCTTCAGCGCGATGCTGATGGCCGGGATCGACGGCATCAAGAACAAGATGGAGCCGCCAGACCCGGTGGACAAGGACCTCTACGACCTCCCGCCGGAGGAGCAGGCCAGCGTCAAGCAGGTCCCGGGCTCGCTGAACGAGGTGCTCGACCACCTCGAGGCCGACCACCAGTGGCTCCTCGAGGGCGGCGTCTTCACCCAGGACGTCATCGACACCTGGATCGAGTACAAGCGGCTGGAAGAGCGTGACGCGGTGGCGCTGCGGCCCCATCCGTACGAGTTCTCGCTCTACTACGACGTCTGATCCGACTCGGACCGGATAGCACCGCACAGCCACGGCCGGGCGGCGACGCCCGGCCGTGGCTGTGCCCGGCTACGGCATCGCGCTAGGCTTCGCCCGATGGCACCCGACTCCCCGGCGATCACGTGCACGAGCTGTGCCACCCCCAACGAGGCGGGGAGGAAGTTCTGCAAGGAGTGTGGCGCCGCGCTTGCCTTGCCGTGCCCCGCCTGCGGTTCGTCCAACGCCCCCGACAGTAAGTTCTGCGGCGAGTGCGGTTCGGCCCTCACGGGGGCGGCCCCCGCAACGGTCGCCCATCAGGCCGAGCCCACCAACGAGCGTCGGCTCGTGTCCGTGCTGTTCGCCGATCTGGTGAGCTTCACGACGTTGTCCGAGCGCCGCGATGCCGAGGACGTGCGCGCGCTGCTCTCCCGCTACTTCGACGCGGCGCGCACCGTGATCGAGCGCCACGGCGGCTTGGTCGAGAAGTTCATCGGGGATGCCGTCATGGCCGTCTGGGGCACACCGACCGCCCACGAGGACGATGCGGAACGCGCCGTCCGCGCCGCTCTGGAGCTGGTGGACGCCGTCCATGTCCTCGGTCGCGAGGTGGACGTCGATCTCCAGGCTCGCGCCGGGGTGTTGACGGGTGAGGCCGCCACGGTCACCGGCGGACGGTCGGAGGGCATCGTCGTCGGCGATATGGTGAACACGGCGTCGCGGCTGCAATCTGCGGCCGAGCCGGGAACGGTCCTGGTAGGCGACGCCACCTACCGAGCCGCCTCCAACGCGGTCGCCTTCGCCGAGGCGGGCATGCTGACGCTGAAGGGCAAGGAGGAGCCCGTGCGCGCCTGGCGTGCGCTCCGCGTGACCGCCGAGGTGGGCGGCGCCGGCAGGAGCTCGGGCCGCGAGCCGCCCTTCGTGGGTCGTGCCGACGAGCTGCGTCTCGTGAAGGAGCTGCTGCACGCCACCGAGAGGGAGGGCAAGGCCCGCCTGGTCTCGGTTACCGGCATCGGCGGGATCGGCAAGTCTCGCCTGGCCTGGGAACTCCTGAAGTACATCGACGGGCTGTCGGACAGCATCTACTGGCATCAGGGCCGGTGCCCCGCCTACGGGGAGGGCATCGCGTTCTGGGCGCTGGGCGAGATGGTGCGGATGCGCGCCGACATCGCCGAGACCGACGACGCGCCCACGTCGCGCCGCAAGCTCGCCGAGACCGTGGCGCGGTGGATCCCCGAGCCGGAGGGGCAGCGGTGGATCGAACCTCGCCTCGCGCATCTCCTGGGCCTGGAGGAGCGATCGCCCGGGGGCCGCGACGAGCTCTTCTCCGCATGGCGCACGTTCTTCGAGCGCATCGCGTCGAGCGGCCCGACGGTGATGGTCTTCGAAGACGTCCAGTGGGCGGACCCGGGGCTGCTGGACTTCATCGAGTCCATGCTGGAGTGGTCGCGCGACCGCCCCATCCTCGTGGTGACGCTGGCGCGGCCCGAGCTGTTCGAGCGCCGTCCGAGCTGGGGCACGGCCCAGCGAAGGTTCACGGCGATCCGACTCGAACCGATCGACGACGAGGCCATGACCGAACTCGTGGCGGGCTTCGTGCCCGGACTCGGGGCCGACGACGTCGCGCGGATCGTCGGGCGCGCCGAGGGGGTCCCCCTCTACGCGGTGGAGACCGTGAGGATGCTCGCCGACCGCGGGATGCTGGAGGCACGCGACGACGGCTTCGCCGTGGTGGGAGACCTGGCCGAGATCCAGATCCCCGAGACGCTGCACGCCCTCATCGCGGCACGGCTCGACGGGCTGCCGCCGCAGGATCGCACGATCCTCCAGCACGCATCGGTCCTGGGGAAGAGCTTCACCGCCGTGGCCCTCTCGGCGGTGGCCGAGCTCGAGCTGGACAGGATCCAAGGACGCCTCGACGAGCTCGTGCGCAAGGAGTTCCTGGTGCGCGAGGCCGACCCGAGATCGCCCGAGCGCGGACAGTACGAGTTCCGACCAGGGCCTGATTCGCGAGGTCGCGTACTCCACCTCGAGCAAGGCCGACCGGCGGCGGCGCCACCTGGCGGCGGCCCACCACCTGGAGACGCTCGAGGACGAGGAGCTGGCCGGGGTCGTGGCCACCCACTACGTCGAGGCCTACCTGTCCTCGCCCGAGGGACCGGATGCACAGGCCGTCGCGGCGCGGGCCCGTGATTGGCTCGGGCAGCGCGGCGGACCGTGCCACGTCGCTCGGGTCGCCCGCGCAGGCGCTGGCCTACGCGGAGAAGGCGCTCGAGATCACGCTCGATGGCAGCGAGCGGGCCGCGCTCCTTGAGCGGGCGGGCGAGGCGGCCGGGCTCCTGGCCAAGAGCGAGCAGGCGATCGCCTACTTCGACGAGGCCATCGCGATCCGCCGGACGGAGGGCGACCTGAACGCCGCCGCGAGGGATGTGGCCAGAGAGCTGATCAGCCTGGTCGAGACCGAACGGATGGAGGAGGCGCGGACCCGCGCTGAGGACGTCCTGGCCGAGCTCGGCGAACGTGAGAGCCCGGCCCTCGTCGAGTTGCTGTCGGGCTCGCCTCGATCGTCTGGAGCCAGGGAGAGGCCGAAGAGTCGCTGGGCCACGTCGAACGTGCACTGCCGCTGGCCGAGCGCCTCGGACTCGACGAGCTGTTCGTCCAGCTGCTGGGCCAGAAGGCCACCGCGTACCAATCGCTCGCGCGGCACCGGGAGGCGACGATCCTGGCGCGCGGGGCCACGACGTACGCCGATCGCCTCAGCGATCACAAGACCCGGGCAGAGGCCTACGGCTCACTCGGCATCATGGCGAACGAAGAGGACCCGCGTCTGGCGCTGAGCTCGTTCCAAGAGGCCGCCCGATGGGGTCGGATGGCCGGGAGCGTCTTCCTCGAGGCCTTGAACATCTCCAACGCGATGGAGGCGGCGCTCGACATCGGAGACTTCGACGTCGCTCGGGCAGCTCCTGAGCGAGCTGCAGGAGCAGTGACCTCCCCGACGTCGAGGTCAGTTCGCTGGCACTGAACGCCGCCTCGCTCGCCGCCTACCGAGGCGATAGGGCGGAGGCCGAGCGCGAGCTCGGTACCGCCACGGACAAGATCTCCGGAGGCCGCTACCACACCTCGCTGAGGACATGGCACTCGCGGATCGTGGCGCTCGTCCGATCCCTGGCGGGCGACGACGACGGGACCTATGAGCCGTGCTCGAGGCCCTCGAGCCCGACCCCACCGGCATGAACGCCTCGAACGCCGTGTGGAGCGGGATCCATGCCGCCATCGCCCTGCGCGATGCCGGACAAGCTGCGCGCCATGCTGGCGGCCGCCGAGCCGCTGCAAGGTGCCTGGATGGTGCAGGTCCGGGCGACCGGGGCGGCGGGCCTGGCGGCGCTCGAAGGGCGGACGGATGAGGCCGCCGAGGGTTCCGGTACGCGCTGGAGGGCTGGCACGCCCTCGACATCCCGCTCGATCACGCGTGGGCTACGATCGACGCGCTCCGCGCCCTGCCGCGCGACACGATCGCCGCCACGGAGGTCGACGCCGCACGCGAGGCGCTCACCAGGCTCGGCGTCACCCCGCTCCTCGAACAGCTCCAGGGACTCGAGTCCTCCGGGGTCGACTCCCCCGCCAGCCAGGACGTGCGCTCCTGACTCGGGATCAGCCGCCGGTCCGCTCCTGGGACCTGCCCGCGATCGCGGAGGCGGCCGTCCGCGGCAGGAACCTGGTGCCGAACGCGAAGAGCCGGCTCTGGGCACCGGTCACCAGGTACGGCCGTCCCCGCTTCATCGCGGCGTAACCGGCCTCGGCCACCTCGCGCGCGGAGGGCAGCTCCCTGCCGCGGATCAAGCCGAGAGTCGTGCATGTCGGCTCGCGACTGGAACCCGGTCGTCCGTCGGTCCCGGGACAGAGCGTGGTCACCGTGACGCCGGTGCCCTTCAGCTCCTCGTGGAGCGCCAGCCCCAGCGACAGCACGTATGCCTTGGTCGCCGCGTACGCCGCGGTCATCGGCGCCGGAGCGAACGATCCGACCGAGCCCAGCGAGCATCACGCGCCCGCGGCCCCGCTCGACCATGCCGGGCAGCAACGCGCGGGTGAGCTCGGTCAGCACGGTCACGTTGACCTGGATCATGTCGCTCATGGTGGCGCCGTCGGTCTCCACGAACGGTCCGTACGTCGAGAAGCCGGCGTTGTTCACGAGCGCCTCGACCCGGATCCCCCGCTGCTCCAGGGCCCCCACGAGCTCTGCCGAGGCACCCGGCGTCGAGAGGTCTTTCGGGATCACCGTCACCTCGACACCGTCGCGCTCCTCGACCTCCTGGGCGACGACCTCCATCGCCGCCCCGCTGCGTGCCACCATCACCACGTTCCAATGGTCGGCGCCGAAGAGCCGTGTGAACTCCACGCCGAACCCGCTGGATGCACCGGTTACGACGGCGGTGGGGCGGGCGGTCGACGTGCCCAACGACGGACCTCCTGGACGGCGGACGGGATCTGCATCGAGACTAGCGCCGACGGGGGACGTTCGCGCGGGGCGGTCTAGGGATCGCTCATCGCCTGGGCGAACACGCGCTCCATCGCCCGGCGACATCGCCGCGTCACCCGCAGGTAGTCGTCGAGGAACCGTTGCCGCGCGTGCTCCTCGTAGCCGAGGCGCCGCGCCAGCACGGTCTGGGCCTCAGGCGCCGGTGGGACGGCCTCCGCGTGCAGCCGCCGATCCATCTCCAGGGCGTTCTTCACGTCCGCCAGGAACACGAAGGCATCCCCCAGATCCCGGGCCACGCTGCCCTCGATCAGGCGCTCCCTCCCCAGCCGATCGATCGCCTCCAAGGTCCTGCGGCTGCGCACCTCCGGGTGGGGTCCGCCGAACCGCATCAGGGACAGCTCGACGGCGAACTGCACGTCGGCGAGCGACCCGTACCCGAGCTTGAGATGGAACTTCGCGGCCTCCGGCGGCTTGACCCGCTCGCGCTCGATGCGCTCGCGCATCGCGCGGATCTCGGCCACGCGATCGGTCGTGATGCCCTCTGGGGGGTAGGCGACGTCGGCCGCGTTCAGCTCGAAGCGGCGTCCCAGATCCGGGTCGCCCGCCACGGCACGCGCGCGCAGCAACGCCTGGAACTCCCAGGTGTCGGCGTAGCGCTGCCAGTACTCGAGGAACCCCGCGATCGAACGGGCCAGCGGGCCGCCCCGGCCCTCGGGACGCAGATCCGCATCCGGGTCCCACCCCGCGTCCCGGATCCCTCGCAGCACCGCCTCGGCGACGTCGGATGCACGGCGCAGCGCGTCGGCCCCCTCCCCCTCGTAGACGAACATGAGGTCGAGGTCGCTGGCCACGTTGAGCTCCCGCGCGCCGAACTTGCCCATCGCGATCACCGCGAAGGGGAGGTCGGGATCGACGACCGCGACCGCGTCGCGCACGGCCCGGGTGGCCGCGGCCGAGATCGCCTCGCCCGTCTGCCGCGGGGTCAACTCACGTCCGGCCGTGCGAGCCACCGCGTCAACCAGTTGCCCCGCGGGGTCCGTCTCGGCACCCAGCAGCGTGTCGGACAGCCCGCGGATCCGGGAGGGCAAGGCCGCCAGGAGATCGACGCCGAAGGAACTCGCGCCTGCCACGTGCGCTAGTCGCCGAGCGGCCCTGGGGTCGTTCGCGAGGAGGTCGGCGAGGTCGCGCTCGTCGCGGTCGGCCGCGATCGCGTCGGCGAGCCGCTCGAGGCGCACCAAGGCGGCGTCGGGCACGGGCGCAAGGGCGAGCGCGGGCGCCATCACCGGGAAGAGGTGCGCGAGCACCTTCCCGATCCGCCGCGAGGGATCCACCACTCGTCCCACGACGTCGTAGGCACGGACCGGGTCCTCGAAGCCGAGCCCCCGCAGTAGCTCCTCGGTGGCGGGGCGGTCCGTGCCGGGCGAGGGGTGGCCGGCGAAGGCCTCCAGGAGCGGGCGGTAGAAGAGCCGCTCGTGGATCGAGCGCACGGTCGCGGTGGTCTCCTCGTAACGCGCGGCGAGCGCATCGGCGTCGGCCAGGCCCAGGGAGCGCGCGATCGTGGTGCGGTCACGGCGGTCGGCGGGCAGATCGTGCGTCTGGAGGTCGCGCACGATCTGGAGCCGGTGTTCCAATCGCCTGAGGAACCGGTACGCACCGGCGAGCGCCTCGGCGTCGTCGTCGGCGACGTACCCCTCTCCCGCCAGGGCCTCGAGGGCCGCCAACGTGGTCGGGGTCCGCAGGAGCGGATCCCGGCGCCCCGTGGACGATCTGCAGGAGCTGCACGGCGAACTCCACGTCGCGGATCCCGCCCCGCCCGCGCTTCACCTCCGTGAGCTCCTTGCCGCGCTGGCGGATGTACTCCTCCAGCCGGACCTTGGTTCGCCGTACGTCTTCGATGGCGGAGGGCGCCAGCTCCCGCGGGTAGACGAAGGGCTCGACGCCCCGAACGAACGCGGCGCCGATGTCCTGCGGACCGGCCACCGGCCGGGCCTTGATCAACGCCTGCCGCTCCCAGGTGGCCGAGGTGCGCTCGTAGTACGCGAGGGTCCCCTCCAGCGATCGGCTGAGCGCTCCAGCCCGTCCCCCGGGCCGAAGTGCGACGTCCACGCGGAGCGCCACGCCGTCGGCGGTGGGCTCCGCGAGCAGCGCGCTGACGGCGGCCGCCGCCCGCTCCGCCGTCTCCTGCGCCTCGGGGCCGGGCTCCCGATGGACGAACAGGAGGTCGACATCGCTCGCGTAGTTCAGCTCGTAGCCCCCGAGCTTCCCGAGACCGATGACGGCGAGGCCCTCGGCGCCGTGGACGTGCCGCAACGCCTCCACGAGACAGGCGTCGGCGATCGCACTGATCTCGGCTACCACCTCGTCCAGCCGCGCCCCGCCGAGGTCCCGAGCGGCCACGCGCAACATCGACCGACGGCGGAACCTCCGGAGCCCGGCCTCGGCTCCCAGCCGGTCCACGTCCTCCGCCAGCTCCTGCGCGAGCGCACCGGCGGATCGGGCGCTCACGTCGGCGAGGGCCGCCGCCTCCCGGGGGTGGGCGACGAGGAAGTCCGCGGCCGCCGTGGAGAACCCGAGCACCCGGGCGGCCACGTCGGTGATCTCGGGGCGGGCGAGCGCCTCGCGCGCCTCGGGATGATCGCCCACACGGGAGAACGCGACGCGGGCGAGCTCGGGATCGGGCGCCGCCGCGAACGTACGGCCGAGCATCTCGGGCGTCAGCACCCCGGCATCATCGCATCGGCACACCCGCACCGAACGGTGCCCGCGGCTGGTCGTTCGCGCTCGGCCACTGGCGTTCGAGGGCCCCGGGGCCTATCGTGCGGCCGTCCGGTGCCGCCCGTCGTCGAAGGAGACCGTTCCGATGCTCGCGTTCGTCCCGCTCATGTTCGTGCTCAGGTTCTTCCACATCGTCGCCGGGGTCCTCTGGGTAGGGTCGGCCTTCCTGTTCGTGGCGATCATCGGCCCCTCGGCGGCAGAGGTCGGCCCGAGCGCCGGCCCGCTGCTGCACGTGGCGGTGAAGGAACGGAAGGTCACCAAGTTGATCTCCGTCCTCGGGATGGTCACGGTGGCCGCCGGATGGCTGATGTGGCTCTACAACGCACACCATTTCGGATTGCATACCTGGGTGACATGGAGCTTCGGTATCGGGATCACGATCGGGGCGGTCATCGCGACCGGAGCCTTCTTCTCCGGGTACTACGGCGTGGGGCGCAACGTCGAGCGCATGGTGGACCTGGGCGACGAGATCCGCGCAGCCGGCGGACCGCCGAGTGACGAGCAGCAGTCCCGCATGGCGGCGCTCGGTGCCGAGCTCAAGAAGCACGGCCAGATCGACCTTGTCATGCTCCTCGTCGCCGTCGCCTGCATGGCCACCGCTCGCTACTGGTAGCCGCCGCGGCAGAGTTCACACGCGCGTAACCGTTGCGAGGCATCGGGACCCTAGGCTGAGGGCATGGCCCTTTCAGCGGAAGCCGAGTACGTCCTGCGCACGATCGAGGAACGGGGGATCCGGTTCGTCCGGCTCTGGTTCACCGACGTGCTGGGGTTCCTGAAGTCCTTCACGATCACCTCGCAGGAGCTGGAGGGCGCCTTCACCGACGGCATGGGGTTCGACGGGTCCTCGATCGAGGGCTTCAGCCGCATCCAGGAGTCCGACATGGTGGCGATCCCGGACCCGGCCACCTTCCAGGTGATCCCCTGGAAGCTCGAGGCGCCCGTGGCCCGCATGTTCTGCGACGTCTACGACCCGCACGGGACGCCCTTCGACGGTGACCCGCGCGGCGTCCTCAAGCGGCAGCTCGCGCGCGCCGCGGACCTGGGGTTCACCTTCTACGTGGGTCCCGAGCTCGAGTACTTCTACTTCCGCGACGTCGGATCCACCGAGTTCCTCGACCCGGGCGGCTACTTCGACGAGACGCTGGACGCCGGCACCGACTACCGCACGCGCACGGTGCAGTACCTGGAGTCGATGGGCATCCCGGTCGAGTACGTGCACCACGAGGTGGCGCCCAGCCAGCACGAGATCGACCTGCGCTACACCGACGCGCTCACGATGGCCGACAACGTCATGACGTACCGCATCACCGTGAAGGAGGTCGCGCAGGAGTTCGGGATCTACGCGACCTTCATGCCGAAGCCGGTCGCGGGCGTGAACGGCAGCGGGATGCACACGCACCAGTCGCTCTTCCAGGGCGACCGCAACGCGTTCTTCGACGCGTCGGACGAGTACCACCTGTCGAAGACGGCGAAGGCCTACATCGCGGGGCTGCTCCGCCACGCGCCCGAGATCACGCTGCTCACGAACCAGTGGGTGAACTCCTACAAGCGGCTGGTTCCCGGGTTCGAGGCGCCCGTCTACGTCTGCTGGGCCCGGCGCAACCGCAGCGCGCTGGTCCGGGTGCCGCAGTACAAACCCGGGAAAGAGGAGGCGACCAGGATCGAGTACCGCTCGCCCGACCCCGCCTGCAACCCCTACCTGGCCTTCTCGGCGATGCTGGCGGCGGGGCTCGCCGGCATCGAGGGCGGCTACGAACTGGCTCCCGAGGCCTCCAACAACATCTACGAGATGAGCGAGGCGGAGCGCGAGACCGCCGGCATCCGCTCGCTACCGGAGAACCTCTTCGACGCGATCCGGGAGGCGGAGGGGTCCGAGGTGCTGCGGACGGCCCTGGGCGCGCATGTGCACGAATTCCTGATCCGCAACAAGCACGTGGAGTGGGAGGCGTTCAAGGCCTACGTCTCGCCGTACGAACTGGAGCGCTACCTCGCGATCCTGTAGCTCGCCGCTGAGCTCCGTGAATTTTCCATGACCCTTGCGCGGCTTACCTCGGAAGGGGTGCTACCACCACTTGACGACGTAGGCGTCTAGTGGGAGAGTCACGCGTCGAGTTGCCACGCCGACCTAGGCCGTATGGCTTACAGGGAGCGAAGGCCGCCCGCGTGATCTCGGACCGCACGAGAAGGAGACCCCCCGATGGCATTGGCACACCGCAGGTCCACGAGAGCAGCTCTCGCACTGTTCGCCACCGTCGCACTCGCGGCTTCGATGTGGGGTGGCGCGGCGAGCGCGAGAACACGCACCGTCCGCAAGTTCGCGGTGTCGATGACGTCGTGCACGCTGCCCAACACCGTCACGAGGTTGTCGGCGACCTTCACTAACGACGGGGCCAGCACCAGCAACCTGGGTTCGATCTACCTCGACACGTCCGAGTTCTGGTTCACCGGCATCATGCCCGACAGTGCCTTCGAAGTTAGCTCCGGCTGGACGGGCCACCTCGAGTCTGCCTTCGGCTTCGCGAGCGACCGCTCCGACTATGACGGTCTGTACCTGACGGCGGACTCGTCGGCGACAGCCCTCGCTCCGGGAGCGTCGGTCACCGTGAGCTTCCCGGTCAGCGTCGGATCGAGCACGGGCAACAAGCTCTGGTTGGCGTACGGGTGGACCGGCACGGCGCCGTACACCGGCTCACTCTTCAGCCTCGCTGCGACGAAGGTGAACGTGACCACGTCGTGCGTGGGAGCCCCGTCGAAGGTCGTCTTCACGACGCAGCCCCCTGCGAGCAACGCGGCCACCGCACCTTTCTCGGTCGCGGCACAGATCCAGGACGACAACGGCAACCCGATCACCTCGGGCGGTACCCAGATCTCGCTGAACCTCGACCAGAACGGCAACACGGGTGTGCTGTCACCATCACGTCACCGACGGCCACCACCGTCAACGGCACTGGCATCGCAACGTTCTCGGGTCTCTCGGTGGACAAGGTGGGCACCGGGTACACGCTCACGGCCTCCGCGGACGGCCTGACGTCGGCGACCTCGAACGCGTTCGACATCGTCCCCGGCGCTCCGGCGCACGTCGCGTTCGTCAACCAGCCCACCGACACGTTGGTCAACCAAACGATCAGCCCGCCCGGCGTGACGGTGCACGTCACGGACGCCGGCAACAACGACGTCCCCGGCACGCCTGTGACGTTGTCGATCGAC
This sequence comes from uncultured Actinomycetes bacterium, assembly GCA_963796725.1. Lineage (GTDB taxonomy): Bacteria > Actinomycetota > UBA4738 > UBA4738 > HRBIN12 > JAOUEA01. Next base: position 928,709 of record CAWCMT010000001.1, on the reverse strand, counting down.
CCGAGCTCCCCGGCCGCAGGCGCGGGGATCACCGGCAACTCCGCCAATACCAACTCCTCCGGCGTCGCCAGGTTCGACAACCTTAGTATCAACACGACGAGCTCGGGCTACGTCCTCGACGCCGACGCGAGCGGGGTTAAGAGCAACCCCAACAGTGACTCGTTCAACATCACCAATACCGACAGTGGGTGCACGGACTGCACCGCCACGTTCCCTGGCGGCGGGACGGTGACCGCGCCAGCTGGCACCACATTGATCATCGAGAACAACGACACCAGCGGATGTGCCACCTCGATCGTGTCGCCGATCGCCGGCACCGTCACGGTGATCCCGATCAGAACGCCAGCGGACAATCTGCTGATCACCTTCGTCGACCTTCACAGCAAGGTCGATCCTCCACAGGTGGACGTGACCTACCCGGTCTGCAAGACGCATCACCGCCGACCCAGGGACCCGCACGCTCGACTACGGCACCCCTTCAGATCGATGCGCCGCTACCGACCCAACGGCGCCTTGCATCGAGAACCAGTACTTCGAGGCCGGGTCACTCAACCTCGATCACCAAGGTGCTCATCACCCCGACCGACCCGAGCATGCGTCACTGACGAGCCAGACTCGACGAACGAAAGGGCCGCCCTCGGGCGGCCCTTTCTCGTTCAGCGACGGTTCAGGCAGCGGGACCTCGGGAACGGCGATGATGCCGAGCCTCTCGAAGAGCAGATCCCGCTCGGCACGAAGCTCCACGGCGGTACGGCCGTCACTCGACCCGGTCCGGAGGAACGCCTCGAGCGTGAAGGCCACCTCGTGTTCAGCTCCGGCTTCGCGCGCGGCCTCTAGGCTCCGGCGCAGCGCGTCTTCGGCTGACTCGCACTCGCCGGTCTGGGCATGCGCATAGCCGACCACCCGCAACAGCAGCGGCTCCATCGGGCCGGCGGCGTGGGCCGCGAGGAGCTCCTCGGCCGCCGCCGCGGCATCCACGGCCTTGCCCTGCAGCATCAGCGACTCCGCGGACAGGCTCGCCACCTCGGTGATGCGAGCTACATCGCCGATCTCGTGGCTCAGAGCGGCGACCTCCTGGAAGATGGCCTCAGCCTCCCCGAATCGCCGAGCATGGGATGCCGTGGCGCCCAGCAGGGTCTGTGCGAACGCCGCGAATGAACGCACACCCGAGGCGCGGAACACGCGGAAAGCATCGCGAAGCACCATCTCCGCTTCGTCGAGATGGCCCTGGGCTAGGAGCACCTCTCCGAGGTTCGCGTTGCTGTTCGCGGCGTCGACCCCGTTTCCCGTCTCCAGGTACATGTCGCGGGCGCGTTCGTACCACGCTCGGGCTTCGTCCCAGCGGCCGGCGAAGTACGCGAAGGCCCCGAGGTTCTCCATGACATTCGCTTGCTTCGTGCGGTTCCCAAGCTCCTCGTATAGCGCGAGCGCTCGATGAGAGTTCTCGGTCTGCATCTTGCCCAGGGACACGTGGGCGAGATCCATGACGTAATAGGCATGGGCCATCGCGTCCATCTCACCCGACGCTCGCCCTCCTCCAGGGCACGCTGGCTCCAGCGGATCGAGTCGGCGTAGCGCCCCTGCGCGGCGCGGATCCCCGCGTAGTTCGCCGCGAGCTGCGCTCGCACCCGCGCCGCCTCCGCATCCGTTTGGTCATCCACCGCTCTGGTGCCCCGTGTCAGGGTCCTGAGCGCCTGCGGGTACTTCCCCTCCAGGTCGAAGACCAACGCCTCCTTCAGCAGGAGCCGGCCATGCACGACAGGGTCCTCGGGCACGCTGCGCCGCGCCATCCGGTAGGCGGACTCTGCCTCGCGGTACTCGCCCAGGCGCATGCGGACGTCACCGAGCGCCTCCGCCACGCGGGCAACCTCGTCCGCGTCCGGCTCATCCATCCGCCGCGCGGCCTCCAGGGCGGCGAGGTAGAAGTCCCTCGCCTCCAGGTTCGCGAAGATCGACTCCGCGCGCTCGGCCGCGACACGGGCGTACCTCCACGCCTTCCGCTCCTCGTTCGAACGGAGGAAGTGGAACGCAAGGACCTCGGCCAGATCCTCGGCGTCGTCGCCCGCGTCGGCCTCGAGCGTCTCGCCGACGCGGGCGTGGATCTCGCGGCGCGTGCGGAACGGCAGGCTCTCGTAGGCCGCGTCGCGGATCAACCCGTTGCGGAACCGCAGGTCATCCTCGCCCTCGGGTTCCAGGAGCCCCACGTACCCCTGCCACGGCCCCCCCGACCCGCCCTCGCCGTCCAGACCTAGCCCCGCTTCCTCCAGCACGCGTTCGGCCAGATCCCGCGAGAAGCGCATCCCAAGGACCGACAGCTGCCGTAGCCGGCGACGGTCGCGGGGCGATAGGCGGTCGATCTGGGCCATGACCAGCCCCTCGACCGAGCTTGGAAGCTCGTCGATGTTCCCGCCCGACTCCGCGATCGCGTACAGCATCGACTTGAGGAACCGGGGGCTGCCGCCCGAGCGCTGGACGAGCGCCTCTTCTGTGTGTGCCGTCAGCGGCATCTCCTCGGTAGCGAGCTCGATCAAGCGCAGCGAGTCGGACGGCGCCAAGGGCTCCAGCCCCAACGCCACCACGTCGGGACCCTCCGGGCCATCGGCATCGGGAGCGCGGCGCGCCACGCAGAGGACATGGGGGATGCCGTCCATGCGAACCGCGAGCGCATCCAGGAGGTCGGCGGACGCGTCGTCCAGCCATTGGGCGTCCTCGATCACGGCGATCGCCGGGTCCCCGTGGAACTCCTCCAGGACGTCCCCGACCGCGGCCGCCATCCGCTCCCTGCGGAACCGCTCGTCCAGGGCGGCGACCTCTGGCGTGTCCGGTATCTCCAGATCCATCGGGACCCCGATCAGCGGGATCCACGGGATCAGCTCGGGACATGCGTCTCGGACCCGCTCCTGGAGCACGGCGACCGCCTCGTCGTGCCCCAGATCCGTGGGGATGCGCAGGAGCGGACGGAGCACCGAGTGGAACGGGTAGTACGGGGTGGACGCCTCGTAGGGCTCGCAGGCGATCGCATACCACGGCGTATCGGGCTCGACCTCGTGGAACTCGCGCAGGAGGCGCGTCTTGCCCAGGCCCGCCTCTCCCGTCAGCTCGACGAACGTGCCGCGACCCTCGGCGGCACGCGCCACGGCCGCGCGCAGCACCTCCAGCTCGCGGTCACGTCCGATCAGCGGCAGGTCGTCGAGGTCGTCGGCGGCCAGCCTGCTGCCCGTGATCGCGCCGACCCGCGAGGCCACCACCGGGTGCTTCTTCCCCTTCACCATGAAGGGCTCCAAGCGACTCCGTCTCGAAGACGACGTGGGAGGCCTCTAGCACGGGCTCCGTGGCCAGGACCTCTCCCGGCTCGGCCTTCGTCATCACGCGCGCCGCCAGGTTCACGGCGTCGCCCATCACCGTGTAGGTCCGCCGGTAGGGCGGCCCCACGTCGCCCACGAAGACCGGGCCCTTGTTGACGCCGATCCGCAGCGGGATCGTCGGCTTCGCGTCGGCGATCTCGCGGACCGTGAGCAGCATCCGCTCCTCGTCGTCGCCACGCGCGTCGGGCGCGCCGGAGATCAGGATGATCTTGCCGCCGTCGCGATCGACGTCGCTGCCCAGGAACGTGACCGCCGTTGCGATCGGCCGCGCCCTGCACGATCCGCACCAGCTCGTCCAGCGCGAACGCCGTGATCTCGGGGTCGTGGTGCAGCAGCATCTCATCGATGTCTTCGAAGTGGAGGAAGGCCACGGTGACCGACCGGTGCTGCGGCTCGCTTCGTCCCTCCAGCAGGTGGTCGCGGACCGCCACGGGGACGTAGCTCGCCATCGCTTCAGCCTCGCCCCGGTAGATGGACTCGGCCGGGATCGTGACCGGATCGGTGGGGGCCCGCCGCAGCAGGAGGCCCTCGCCCTTCTGCGCCCCCAGGCACGACGGCGGCAGCGCGAGCGCCGTGGATAGGCCGATCAGGATCTCACCCGCGCTCGCGGTGTTCTCCATCAGGACGGTGTGACTCGCGACGGGCCCAGTGATGATGAGCTCGTGGTGGGAGTCTCCCACCAAGAAGAAATGGAACAGGCCGCTGTTGACGCCGACCGACATGCGCAGGGTGACCAGGCCGGCGGTGGTCTCGATCTTCCCCGCCGATCGCAGCTCCGCCCGCATGCCGTGGGCCGCGCGTGCTCCGCGGAGCTGGTGATCCTCCCCTTGGAAGAAGAGCAGCAGGGCGTCACCGCCGAACTTCAGCAGGCTGCCGCCGTTCTGGTACGCGAGGGCGAGCAGCCGGGCGAAGACGGAGCCCAGGACCTCGGTGACCTCCTCCGCGCCCACCTTGCCGTGACGCGCCAGCCGCTCGGACATCTTCGTGAACCCAGAGATGTCGACGAATACGACCGTGCCCTCGATCTCGCGCACGAGGGCGCCGGCGTCCTCGTTCGGCCAGGTCACGAGGAGCCTGGGGAGGTAGGGCCGCAGGAGTTCTGCGCGGCCGTCGGTCGACTCGGACATGGCGCTCCGGACGCTCGGGGGAAAGGGGTTCCGACCACCCGAGTCTATCCCGGCATCTACGGCCTTCGCCCGGATGCCCGGCCGCGCAGGCACACCGTGCGTTCGTCCCGGTGGCTCATCACCCGACTTGCCCGCCACCGCACCGCTCGGCTACCGTGCCGGTATGGAACCCGATCAGCCCCTCTCGCCCGCCCTGTCGGAGGCCGCGGCCCGCCGCGCCACCCTGCACGACGCGCTCGTCCACCTGGAGATGGCCATCTCCTCCCCCGCCGCTGGGCGCGTGCCCGAGTGGAGTAAGGGCGTGGTGAAGGAGCTCACGTCGGTGCGCGACGCGTTCGACCAACACGTCCTGGTCACGGAGAAGCCCGGCGGGCTCTACGAGGAGATCATCATGCGCGCGCCCAGGCTGGACGGCACCGTGCGCCGGCTCAAGGACGAGCACCCGGACATCGCCGAGATCGATCGAGGTGCAGCTCCGACATTTCGACACGGCCGAGGTCGGATCCGACGCATGGCCCCTGGACGCGGCGCGCGACGACATGCAGCGCTTCATCGGCACGGTGATCCGCCACCGCCAGCGCGGCGCCGATCTGGTCTGGGAGGCCTACAACGTGGACATCGGCGGCACCGAGTAGCGGCGCGTCGGACCGTTCGCCCGTCGGTCGCGTAGGCTTGCGCGCATGCCTCGCGTCGCGCTCGGCCAGCTGAACCTCACCGTCGGCGATCTCGCCGGCAACGTCGAGAAGATGGCGGAGGCCACCGCCCGCGCCACCGAGGAGGGTGCCGAGCTGATCTGCTTCCCGGAGCTCGCGATCACCGGCTACCCGCCGGAGGACCTCGTGATGCGACCCGAGTTCATCTCCGCGAACCTCGAGGCCCTCCAGGACCTCGCGCGCAAGACCGCGACGCGCTGCGCCGTCGTGGTCGGGGTTCGTCGACCGGACCGACGCCGGCCTGCACAACGCCGCCGCCTACGTCCACCGAGGCGACGTACGCGGGATCTATCACAAGATCCACCTGCCGAACTTCGGCGTCTTCGACGAGCAGCGCTACTTCGAGGCCGGGGACGACGGCGTGGTCATGGACCTGCACGGCGAGCCGCTCGGCCTGTCGATCTGCGAGGACGCCTGGCACGACGCGCCGCCGTTCACTGCGCTACGCCGGCCTCCCGTTGATCGTGAACATCAACGGCTCGCCGTTCCACCGCGGCAAGATCCACGAGCGCGAGGACGTCCTGCGCGAGCGGGCACGCCGCACCGGCGCATGGATCGTCTACGTGAACGCCGTCGGCGGGCAGGACGAGTTGGTCTTCGACGGCGGCTCGCTGGTGATGGCGCCCGACGGGCGGGTCACGCAGCGGGCCTCGATGTTCGAAGACGACCTGCTGATCGTGAACATCTCCCAGGGCGTGGCCACGACCTCCGACCCCGATGCCGTCTGGCCGGAGGGGCGCTGAGGAGACGTACCGGGCGCTCGTCGCTGGGCTTCACGACTACGTGCACAAGAACGGCTTCACCGAGGTCGTCATCGGGATGTCGGGGGGCATCGATTCGGCGCTGGTCGCGACGCTCGCCGTGGACGCGCTGGGCGCCGACGCCGTGCGCGCGCTCGCGATGCCCTCCATGCACTCCTCGCCCGAGAGCGTCGAGGACGCGGTCGACTGCGCGAAGCGGCTGGGCATCCGGATCGACACGGTTCCCATCACGGAGATCTACGACCGCTACCGGTTCGGCCTCGCCGACCTGTTCGCCGGGACCCCCGACGGCGTGGCCGAGGAGAACCTCCAGGCGCGTATCCGCGGGAACCTCCTGATGGCGCTGTCGAACAAGTTCGGCTCGATCGTGCTGGCCACGGGCAACAAGTCGCGAGTACGCCGTGGGCTACTCCACGCTCTACGGGGACATGGCAGGCGGGTTCGCGCCGATCAAGGATGTGCCGAAGACGCTGGTGTACGAGCTCGCGAACTGGCGGAACGCCCAGGAGGGCACGGCGCCGATCCCCGAACGCACGATCACCAAGCCGCCCAGCGCCGAGCTGCGCCCCGATCAGAAGGACACCGACTCCCTGCCCCCCTACGACGTGCTGGACCCCGTGATCGAGGCCTACGTCGAGGAGGACCTGGGGATCGACGCCATGGTGGAGCGCGGGATCGAGCGCCCGCTGGCGCACCCGCGTGGTGGGCATGATCGACCACTCCGAGTACAAGCGGCGCCAGGCGGCCCCCGGCGTGAAGATCACGCCGAAGGCCTTCGGGCGGGACCGGCGCCTTCCGATCACGAACCGCTTCCGGGGCGGGGACTGATCATCCGCTCAGCCCCCAGGTGACCTGCACGGTGACCTGGGTGGGCAGGGTCTTCGGGGGCAGTATCTGCGGAGCGGGCGCCGCCGCCATCGCGTCGGCCGCATAGCGGTAGTGGGAGTAGTACGGACGGGTCTGCGCGCCCTGCTCCTGGATGTCGATGACCCCGGTGACCTGCGCGCCGGCGGCGGAGGCCATCGCATCGGCCTTCGTCCGGGCCCCCTGGACCGCGGCGGTGAGCGCGCGCTCCCGGGCAGCGGCCTGGTTGCTCACCTGGAACCGCACGCCGCGAACCTCGTTCGCTCCGGCCTGCACCCCCGTGCTGATCACGTCGCCCACCGACGAGAGGTCGTGGATCGTGGCGTCGATCGTGGTGGAGGCCACGTAGACCTTCGTCTCGTTCGGCTTCCCACGGTTGAGCGTGCGCCCCGACAGGTCGACGTTCGTGGTCTCCAGGTCCGACTTCTTGAGCCCGGCTCCGGTGAGAGCCGCCACCACGGCGTTCGTCGCGGCGGCGTTCGCGTCCAGTGCCGACGAGGGATCGGCCGCCTGGGCGTGGACGCCGAACGTGACCACGGCCTCGTCCGGCGCCGTATCGACGGATGCCGTGGAGACGACCGTGATGCTGTGCTGCGTCGAGGACCCGGTCCCGGACCCGTTGCCGTCCTTCGCCACCGCCTCGACGGCCACCACGGCCACGAGGGCCACCACGAGCACCGACGCCACGGCCACGATCCATCCACGCTTGTCCATCAGGACCTCCCATCACAGGTCGTCGGGGGTTGATGTCCCCAAGGTGCATGCCGCACCGAGCGGAAGGCGTGACAGCAGCGCGGGTCCCGGCGCCGGCTCATCGGCGCGCGGGCGGGGCGGCGACCTGGCATCCTTGGTAGCCGTAGTTCGCAGGGCCTGTAGCTCAGCCAGGTTAGAGCAGGGGGCTTTTAACCCTCGTGTCGCGGGTTCGAATCCTGCCAGGCCCACCGATGTCGGAGCGCGCGCGTACGGTCGCCTGATGCAGCGGCTCGAGTTGATCGACCCCCGCCGGCGGCGCTGGGTGGTGGACACCCCCACCACCCGCCGCGAACGCATCCGGGGTCTCCGCAGCCGAGGGTGGCTCCCTCCCGGCCACGCGATGCTCTTCCGACGATGCCGTAGCGTCCACACCTTCGGCATGGCCTTCCCTATCGCAGCGGCTCTGCTGGACCGCGACTTCCGAGTCGTCGCCGTGCGGACCATGTCGCCGCGCCGTCTGCTGGTCCCCCGGCCTCGGCGTGCGACACGTGCTCGAGTGCCCCGCGGACACGGACCTCCGCCCGGGCGACCACCTCCTGATTTCGGTGCCCGCGGTTGTGCCCCGGCCACCTGGCTATACTCTGTCGGCTGCCCCCGAAGGCCGGTACGCTCGGGACTGACGCCCCCATCGTCCAGCGGCCTAGGACGCCGCCCTTTCAAGGCGGAAACACGGGTTCGAACCCCGTTGGGGGCACGGCACCACAGCAGTCGAAGCACCGCGAATCGCATACCTGCGCCCGTAGAGGAGTCCGGCCGTCCTCACCTCCCTGTCAAGGAGGAGATCGCGGGATCGAAGCCCGTCGGGCGCGCAGGTGACGGGGCGCCGGCCGCAAGGCCGGCGCCTCGCTCGCGTTCTCGGGGGACCCGGTACGGCTCTCCGCAACGGAGACGGCTAGCGAACGATCGCGTCGCGCTCGATCGGGCAGGACATGCACCGCGGGCCCCCGCGCCCGCGGCCCAGCTCCTCGCCGTCGATCGTGATGACCTCGATCCCGCCGTCGCGTAGCCGGTGGTTCGTGTCGACGTTCCGTTCGTAGGCCACGACCACGCCGGGTGCGATGGCCAGCACGTTGTTGCCGTCGTCCCACTGCTCGCGCTCGGCCTGGAAGCGGTCGCCGCCGGTCTCGAACTGGCGGATCCTCGGCACGTCGAGCGCGCGCGCGATCGCGACGAACACGTCGTCCTCCTCCTCGACCGACAGCCCGCCGTCGCGGCCCGGGGTGATCACGTACGTGCTCATGGCGTCCCGCGCATCCGGGAACACGGTGAAGGCGTCGATGTCGAGCTGGGTCAACACGGTGTCCAGATGCATGCTGGATCGTTGCGACGGGATCTCGACCGCGATCACCTGGGTCGCAGCGTTCGCCTGGAACAGGCGCTTGGCCAGGATCTCGACCGCTGCGGGGTTGGTACGTTCGCCGATCCCCACGAGCACCGCGCCGTTGCCGATCACGAGGGTGTCGCCTCCCTCGATGAACATCGGGGCATGGGCGTCGTCGGTCCATACCTCGAAGTCGGCCTCCCTGAACGTCGGGTGATGCCGGTACACGGCCTCCAGGTGCAGCGACTCCCGGATCCGCGCGGGCATCGCCATCGCGTTGATCGAGACGCCGCCGTAGATCCACGCGGAGGTGTCGCGCATGAACAGGGTGTTCGGCAGGGGTGTGGCCACGAACCCGCGCCCCATCCTGGCCACGATGCTGTCGCTCCGGAAGGGAAGCTCATCGAAGGTCACGCCGGCGATCAGGTGCTCGGCCAGCGCCGAGGCGGGCAGCGCCGTCAGCCACTCGCGCACCTCAGGCCCGAGGGTCGGCCCCAAGAGCTGCGGATCGAGCGTCTGCACGAGATCGGCGCGCACCTCCGGCTGCTCCAACACGTCGGCGAGCAGTTCGTCGAGGTAGAGGATCTCCACACCCCGCGAGGCGAGCGCGGCCGCGAAGGCGTCGTGCTCCTCCCTCGCCCTCCCGACCCAGAGCACGCCATCGAACAGGAGCTCCCGGGCGGTCGATGGCGTGAGGCGGCGCAGTTCGAGCCCGGGGCGGTGCAGCATCACCCGGCGGAGCGTGCCGACCTCGGAGCCCACGAAGCAGCGGGGACCTGCCGGCGGGGAACTGCCGTCGCCCGTCGCCGCACTCATCGCCAGAGGCTACCGCTCCCGCCACACTCGAACACGCCGGTGATGGCCTCCTAGGTATGCCCAAGGGGTTCGTCGCCGGCCCGGGTCAGGTTGGTCAGGTCGAGCTCTCGATCACGAGCGGCTCGAGAACCACCTCGACACGGTCGTCCGATCGCGGGCAACCTCGGCCGCGATCTTGGTGACGTCCATACCCTGGACGCGAGGAGCGATCGCCCGCAGCCGCACCGGACTCGGTGCCCTCACGGACGTGCCGTCAGTGGTGCTGGCACTCTCGGGGACCGGGCGTAGCCACCCGCGGAGATCCTCGGGGCCCCCCTCTTCCACGAGCGTCGGTTCCTGCGCATGATTCCAGCGTGACGCCAAGCGGATGTCCCTAACCATGAGCGACAAGACCGCCGCGAGGGTTGCGTGGGGTCTCGCCTTCGCATGCTTCGTGATGGCGGGGATCACCCTCTTCTACTACGTGGTGTCGCGGGCCACCCCCGACCTGGGCGGCGTCGGAGGGACAGGGATCGAGAACGCGATCCCTGCCATCACCTTCGGGGCCTTGGGAGGCCTCGTCGCCGCTCGTCAGCCGAGGAACCCCATCGGCTGGCTGATGCTCGCGATCGCGACGACCGTCGGGCTGTCCGGGGCAGCGTTCTTCATGGCGAAGCACGCCCTGATCTCGGGAGCCTCTCCGACGGGCTGGGTGCCGTGGGAGGCCTGGTTGGGACTCCGGGTCTCGAACGTCGGTATCGGAGCACTGGCCCTGATCTTCCTCCTCTTCCCCACCGGCAAGCCGCTCAACAGCCGGTGGCGTTGGGTCGTGCGGATCGCGGCCGTCCTCAGCACCGCGTACGCGATCGGGTCGCTGCTCGACGGCACACCGCTCCAGGTTCTGTCCCGCTTCACGTCGATCCGGAACCCGGTTGGGGTCCCGGCGCTGAAGGGGTTCTCGAACTACGCCTTCCTCCCCATCCTCCTGCTCCTGCTCATCGGCGCCGTCGGGCTCCTCGTCCGGTTGCGACGCTCCCATGGCGACGAGCGCCAGCAGCTGAAGTGGTTCGTCTATGCCGTCGGCGTCTCGATGGGGGTCCTCCTCCTCGGCTTCCTCGCGACCTTCATCAGCCAGAGGCTCGCCGAAACGATGGCCAACCTCGCTTTCAACCTCGGGTTCGCGTTCGCCGTTCCGGTGGCGATGGCGGTCGCGATCCTCCGGTACGGCCTGTACGAGATCGACATCGTCATCAACAAGACCGTGCTCTACGGGTCGCTCGCGGCGTTCCTTACCGCGATCTACCTCGGAGTGGTGGTGGGCATCGGCTCGCTGCTGGGATCGACGCACAACACCTTCCTGACGCTCCTCGCCGCCGCCCTCATCGCGCTCGCCTTCGATCCAGCTCGGCAGCGAGCGAAGCGATTGGCCGACCGACTCGTCTACGGTGAACGCGCGACCCCGTACGAGGTGTTGTCCCGGTTCTCGGAACAGATGGCGGGAACCTACGCGCTCGACGACATCCTGCCGCGGATGGCGCGCGTGCTCTCGGAAGGCACCGGTGGGAGTTCCGGCATCTGGCTCCGTGTCGGCCAGACGTTGCGAGCCGTCGCCACATGGCCCGGCGAGCTCGATCCCCGATCGCCGGCGATGCCCCTGTCGGGTGAGGAGCTTCCACCGATCCCCGGCGTGTCGCGAGCCGCTCCGGTCCTGCATCAAGGTGAGCTCCTCGGCGCGATCACCGTAACCAAGCCGGCGAACGATCCGCTCCGCCCCGGCGAAGAGAAACTGATCGCCGACGTGGCGTCCCAAGCGGGCCTCGTGCTTCGGAACGTGCGACTGATCCAGGAGCTGCGCGCTTCCCGGCAACGCCTCGTGAGCGCGCAAGACGAAGAGCGCCGCAAACTCGAACGTAACATCCACGACGGTGCGCAGCAGCAGCTCGTGGCCCTCAGCGTGAAGCTGCGGTTGCTCGAGCAGCTCGCCGAGCGGGACCCTGCCAAGGCGAAGGAGCTGGCGTCGGAGCTTCAGGCGGAGTCGACGGATGCCTTGGAGGATCTCCGTAACCTCGCGCGGGGCATCTACCCACCGCTGCTGGCCGACAAGGGATTGGTCCCTGCCCTCGAGTCCCAAGTGCGGAAGTCGTCCGTCCCCGTGACGATCGAAGCCGAGAGGCTCGCTCGCTATCCGCAGGACATCGAGGCGGCGGTGTACTTCTGTTGCTTGGAGGCGCTGCAGAACGTCGCCAAGTACGCGGAAGCGGATGCTGCGACGATCCGTCTCTCCGAAGGCTCGGGGGTGCTCACGTTCGAGGTTCGTGACGACGGGCGCGGGTTCGATGCGGGGTCGACAGGCTACGGCACGGGGCTCCAGGGTATGCAGGACCGGCTCGACGCCCTCGGCGGGTCGTTGCTGATCCGGAGCGCTCCGGACAAGGGCACTTCGATCGTCGGGCAGCTTCCTGGATCGCCTTCCGTCCAAGATCTTGAGCGGGCCGGAGTTCGCCCCCTCGCAGGGGAGCGCACCGAATGAAGGCCTCAGACCCAGATCTTCATCGCTCGTACAACGACTGCCGCGGCCGCCTGACTCGCCCTCCCTTGCGGCACCAGCTCGCGAGGATCAAGGCGGTGTTGAGGGCGTCCCTCTGGCCGAGATGGCGTTACCGAGTCCGGTCCGACCTCCACTCGCTACACTTCAATGCGCTGGTGATGACCTCGGTGGGGTTTCCTACCAGGTTTTCTACCGGCCCGGGTCAGGTTGGTCAGGTCAGGCCGGTAGAGAACCGCATCTACGCTGGTCAGAGGCCCTTTCAACGACACGTGGTAACGGATTTCCGGGATTTGGGAACGTGTCCAGCTGATGGCGTTGTCGTCACCCGACCGCAACCGATCGCGACCATATGCAACCGTCACGCGACATCCTCCATCGCGGACGCGCGCCATCCCAAGACCCTCGCAGCGATCTGCACGGCCGATGATGTAAGCCAGGTCCCATCTCGCCGGTAGTCGAGCAGACTCCGCAGTTGCGGTCGGACTCCTCGCGACTGAACCGCTCCAGAAAGCGTCTCCTCATCCTGGTGTGAAACGGGATTCGGTTCGCCCTAAGCAGTAGGGACCGGAATCCGCCGGCCCGGAGGGAACAGACGAGGAGGACCGCACGTGATGGAACTAGAGAAGGATGAGAAGCAGGCAGCGTCCCCGGGCGTACTCGGCCCAAGAGACGCCCGGATCCTGGACGCCTACCTGGTGACCGGGTCCATCCCCAAGGCCGCCAAGGTCGTCGGCGTCGACCGCTCGACGGCATGGCGCGCGAGCAAGCTACCCGAGTTCCAAGAGGAACTCCGCCGGCGCCTTGACGAGCAGGCTCGGATCTCGCGCATACGACTGCTAGAGCATCAGGGCCCTGCGTGGACCGCGATCGGGGAGCTCCTCGGAAGCCAGGACGAACGTATCCGCGCGAGGGTCGCCACCTGGGTCGCCGACCGCGGGATCGCAGAGGCGCACCTTCAGGATCGGCAGCCCGTGCCCACGGTGCTCCAGCTTCACCTTGAGTCCATGGAGCAGGTGCTCCTCGCGGAGTTCACGGGCTCCGAGGACGAGGAGGGTACGTCCGATGAGTGATCGCCAAGGTGTCGAGCGCAGGATCGACAGCTACTTCAGCGCGATCGTGACGATGGCGCGGCGAGGGGCTGTCGCCGGCAAGGCGGGGTCGTGGTCCGATGTCACGGCCCGCGCGGAGAAGGCCTCCCGCGCGTGGCGTGCGACCCAAGCTTGCCACCCAGCGCTTCATGCCCACTTCCTGGAGTTCGAGCTCTGGAACGAGATCGTTGCCGAATGCGTCCTCCCCGATCGCCAGAGGATGCTCGCCGCCACGCTGCATCGCATCGCCGGCGAGGAGGCCCACGATGATCTCGCGGACGTCGACCCGCTCCTAGGGGTCGTCTGCCCCGAGGACCACGCGACGCCGCCCGGCGCGCGCGCTCGGCAGAAGCCCTCGCTCGACGAGCTCACGGTACTCGCGCAACTGCGGGACGCAGAGCGACGGGGGACCGTGTCGGCACTCGACTCGGCGTTCCGCGCAACGGTCTCCCTCGCCGAAAAGCTCGGCGAAGATATCGGTACGAGCCATCCGAAGTGCGAACCGTGGCGGGTGCTCAAGGTGAGCTGGATCTTGACCATGGCCCTGTGGGAGACGATGCCCAACGCCCATCGATCGACGTTGGCGCGTATCGCCCAGTTGGAGTAATACCGGCGCTACGCACCCGACGAGCGCAAGCCTAGACTTCTACCAGCAGACGCCTGCCCCTCACTCCCTCGTGGTGCTGACCCAAGGTGGGTGTTCTGCCCGGCGTGGGAGTTCGTCCCCAACACGCAACGCGGGGAAGACCCGCTCGATCTTGGGCCCGAGCCGTGGCTGCTCGAGGACATGGAGCTGTCGGTAAGACAGGACATCGACGCCAGCATCAGGCGTAAGCAAGAGCTAGACGAGAAGTTGGCGCTCCTGGCGTCGGGGTCGCGATCGGCCGACTGAGACGGGGGGCATCGCACGGAGAGGTAGGTGCCGGTCGAGACCAGCGATCAGGAGTGCTAGCCGGCCGCATCTAGGTCGAGAGTCTCCAGCCACTTCATGTCCCCGCCCGTGAGCTTGGGACCGGGAAGGGCGCCGGCCTTGCCGCGCCTACCCGGTGTCAGGAACCCCCGCCTCCTAGCCTCGCTGACCCACCTCTGACGGTCGAGGGCTCGTGCCGAACTTCTCTGCCATCCACGGGATGGGGCGACCAGGCGCCTTGTCGAGTGCATCCAGATACGTGAGCGCGACCTTGCGGTAGTGCTCGTCGTCGAGAGGAGGGCGACGTCGAGTCCGGTCCAGGGGGTCAACGATTTGTCCCGGCGCGGCGTCCAACGTCTCGGAGCTCGATCCATCTGGGTTCACGCTCTTACATAGCCGGGGGTGTTGACGTTCTCCCCGGAGATGCACATGTCGACGCCGCCCAGGGAGTCCACAACACCTTCGAAGCCCTGAGATCGACGGAGGTAGTGGTTGATCGTGAGGCCCGTCAGCGCGTTGACGGTTCGGGCCACGAGCTGGGGCCGGTTGCCCTTGATACCGCCCCCAAGGCCGAACGAGGAGTTGATCTTGCCCAACCCGTGGCCGGGGATATCGACCCGGAGATCGCGCAGGAAGGACAAGATGATAGCCTTCTTCAACTTCGGGTCGGTATGCACCACCATGATCACGTCGGCGTTGTAGCCGGCGCCTGCCTGGGCGTGCCGAAGGCGCCTTGCTGGGCGGTGCTGAGTCCGGCGCGAGAGTCACTCTCGAGCAGGAGGTGGTTGCAGACTTCCTCCGCGCACGGCCCCACCGCAGGCTCTCCCAAGGCGGCGGCCGAGGGTGTCGTGCATCCATGCGGCGTCTGTACCCCGTAGAAAGCACGAGGTGGTGCCGGTCTTCTCAACACCCTTGTACGCGACGAAGGCGACGGCGGCTCCCACGGACAGTGCGAGCGACAGCGTCGCCGACAGGGCGAGGAAGACCGCGCCACCCGTCCATCGGCGAGGGACCACGTTAGGCGTGTGCCGACCTCTCATGCAACCCAGGATGACGGAACGAAATGACGATGGCCCCTCGGCGACTCGCCCGAATGGGCACCTACGTCGGAGACCTCCGCTCGCAGCGCCTCGTCTTGTACGAGCCGCTGGGTCGGCGCTAGGGTAGGTCGTCGGTGCTCCTACCGATGATGTAGCCCATCGACCCGGTGCGAGGCTGTCAGGGATGGCAACCTTGAGGACCAAGAGCCGAGCGCCCCGGAGGAGCCTTGGGCTCCTCGCCGCGTCCCTGACCGCGATCAGCCTCCTGGGCGTCCAAGCGGGAGCCACGGCCGGTTCCCGAGCAGCTACACCACACCGGCCCGAGGATGGGTTCGGGGAGGCGGATCCTCAGTGGCGTCGTGGACGGCGACGGCGCGACGCAGGCGGGGTACGAGGTCACGCTCTACGCCAGCCGCGTCGTCGGCGGGTCCCGGATCGGCGTCCTGGGTTCTGACACCACCGATGCTGCCGGGCGGTTCCGGATCCCTTACGAGCTCCACGGTCGGGCGCTCGGCGTCGGGCCCGTCCTCTACGTCATGGCCGAACGGGGCGATTCCATGCTCGCGAGCGCCGTGGGCGACCTGTCACGCTCTGCCCGCATCGTGATCAACGAACGGACGACCGTCGCGATCGGTACCGCCTTCGCCCAGTTCATCGACGCTCGCGCGATCGTGGGCAACGCCGTCGGCATGCGGAACGCCGTCATGATGGCGGCGAACATGGCCGATCCCCGGACCGGTGAGATCGGCACGGTGCTCGACGACGTGCCGAACGGCGGCGCGACCTCCACGCGGGCGACCTTCAACACGCTGGCGAACATCGTGGCGAGCTGCGTGGGCGAGGACGCGAACTGTCAAACCCTGTTCGCGGCATCCACGCCTGCGGGCGTGCCGACCCCGACCACGGTCCTGCAGGCGATCGCAAACATGACGAAGTACCCGTCGAACGACGTCGCCGACGCCTTCGCCCTGGCGTCGGGAGGGCCCTACGCGCCCACCCTGACGCAGGCGCCCACGTCGTGGCTGTTGTTCCTGAAGTTCACCGGAGGCGACTACGACAGCTACGACGCCGGCAACATGATGAGCGGGCCCGGCAACATCGCGTTCGACCGGCGGGGCTCCGCCTGGATCAACGACAACTACGTGCCGACGGCGGAGCCGCACATCGGCTGTGCAGGCCTGCGGCTGCTGAAGTTCCATCCGTGGGGCGCGCCGTACCGGGGAACGCCGTTCCACGGCGGTGGCCTCAGCGGTGCCGGGTTCGGGATCACGCTCGATCCGCGGGGAAGGGTGTGGGTCGGCAACTTCGGGTTCGAGGCGCCGGCCTGCGATGGACTCCTGCCGCCCGATCCCGCACACAAGATCCCCGCCACCCACGACAGCGTCTCGCTCTTCCGCCCCGATGGGACACCGATCTCATCCGCGGAGGGGTTCACGAAGGGTCACATCTGGTGGCCGCAGGCGACGGTCTCGGACCCCAAGGGGAACGTCTGGGTCGCGAACTGCGGGAACGACACCCTCACTTACATCCCGCGAGGGAGACCAGCGAAGGCTCGGAACATCCCGCTGCCCGGCGGCCTGGGCGAGGCAGGGCAGTTCACGCCCCAGTACCCCGACCTCCAACCCCAGATCAAGCCCTTCGCCATCGCGATCGATCCGCAGGGCCGCGCATGGGTGAGCGGCAACCGGACCAGCGAGGTCTACGTGGTCTCCCCCGACGGCACCGTGAAGACGGTGGATACCGGCGGCCTGTTGTCGTGGCCGATGGGCATCTCGACGGACAGCGCCGGCAACATGTGGGTGTCGAACTCCGACGCCGTGAACGTTCCCTGCGTCACCCCGCTCGATCGCATGCAGGGAACGGATCCATCCGTCGTGCTTATCCCCGCGGACGGGAGCGCCCCCACCCGCCACATCGGCGGCGGGCTCACGATTCCGTGGGGCGACGCAATCGACGGCAGCGACACCCTGTGGGTCTTCAACTTCGGGGCCAACCCGACGGTCGACATCGACGAGAACACGGTCTGGCCCGACACGGGCGTCAGTCGCTTCTGCGGCGCAGACCCCAGCCGCTGCCCGCCGGGGAAGGGCGTCGGTGACCCGATCTCCCCACCCGTCGGCTACACGAGCGACGCGCTGGATCGGATCACCGGCGGCGGGATCGACCGGTCCGGGAACCTCTGGCTGCTGAACAACTGGAAGAAGAACGGGCCCCTGGGTCCGATCTATGACACGAATCCCGGGGGGAACTCGTTCGTGATCGTTCCGGGCGCGGCCACGCCGGTGCGCACGCCGGTGCTCGGCCCCCCCGTCCCGTTCGCCACGCCATAGGGCCCTCGATCCGGTCACATCGAGCTCCGGTTCGCGACCTTACAGGGGCCCACGCCATCGATCCGATCCGCGACTGCCCCGAGAAACGAGGGTCCGATCAGACCTGGTGGTGAGGGTTCCGAATAGGCGGGAGGACTCAAGGCCGCTTGCCTATTGTGTGATGAAGAAACTCGCGATCCTCGGTGGGAGCCGCCACCTCCTTCGGGCGGGGGCTGCGTGCCCCTCTCGCCCGCAAGAGACGCACAGGATGAAGGCGGCAGACTCAGGTCTGTTTCGCTGGTACAACGACTACCGGCTGCCCGAGCACATGGGCGGAGGGCAGATCACGGTGCGCCTCCACCAGAACGAAGTCGACCGCGAGCGCAGGTTCAACCGGACCGAGAACGTTCGGCCTATCCCTCCCGTCGGACCCGGACTTCCCGCGCCTCTATGGGCGCCGGAACGACTCCGAATCGCTCAACCGGTCCTTGGAGGACACGCTGTTCCTCGGCAGGGCTCACAGTCTGGGATGGCGCCGTCAGCAGGTCGAGATGCTCGGCTGGGCCGTGATGGTCAACGCCCTCACGCTGGCCCGCCACAGAGCGGCAGAGAGCCTCGAAGCGGCCGCCTGACTCGACTCCACTCCCGGCACCACCCAGCAAGGATCAAGGCCGTCTCGGGGACATCCCGCAGGCCGAGATGGCGTTACCGAGTCCTGACCCACCTCCACTCGCTACACTTCATCGCGCTGGTGGTGACCTCGGTGGCGATTTCTGCCAGGTTCTCTACCGGCCCGGGTCAGGTAGCTCAGTAGGTAGAGCACGCGGCTGAAAACCGCGGTGTCGGCAGTTCGATTCTGCCCCTGACCACGAGAAGATGGCGAGACCGTGCGGCCGTCAGTTCAGGATCTCGCGGCTGCGGACCTCGGCCCAGCGCGCGAGGACGCCCTGGTAGACGTCGGCGGCCGACGCGGCGAACGCCTCCTGCTCCAGCGCCTCCAGCGCCTCGTGGATCTCGCGGGCGCTGTGGTCGTCGTCGAGCTCGTCCCAGGTCATGAAGTCGCAGAGCTCCGCGTAGTCCAGCTCCACCAGCGACGCCGGATCGAACGTCGCCAGCCACTGATGCGAGGTCCTACGATCAGGTCGCTGATGGGCCCGAGGTCCGACCGGCGCAGCGGCACCCGCGGCGTGCTCCGCCCGGCGCATCGCCCGCCTCGTCGTGGTGCGGTAGCGCAGGCGCAGCCGGCCGAACTCGTCCTCGCCGAGCCAACGCTCCTCCTCGCGGATCAGCACGAACCAGCGGATCGGGACGTGCCAGGGACTCTGGTGGCAGTACGCGATGGCGTTGGGGTCACGGCGCCGCATCCGCCGAAGGTCGCGCGCGGCGCGGCGTCCATCCGCCTTGGGCACGTACTGCTCCCACAGCTCCATGCGGCTCGGCCTCGCGGAACGCCAGCATCGAGGCCAGCACGCGCATCCGCGTCCGCAGGGGGCTCAGATAGGTTCGGCCCTCGACCACGCGCACCTCGGCGTGCTCGCCGCCGGACGGAGCCAGCATGCCCAGCGAGCCGACCGTGGGCCGGTCGGCGTAGCGGGGCCGGATGCCGCGGTCATGCGCGCCCTCGACCAGGTAGCGCTCCCAATGGGCCTGCTCCTCTCGCTCGAACGCATCGAGGGGCTGGAACACGCGGAGGTAGGCGCTGGGAACCATCGTCGGGGCAGTCTATCGCTCGTGGCTTTTGCCTATGCTCTCGGCGTCCGCACAGGGGGGTTTGAGCGCCGTGCCATCACTGCGAGCAGGGGGCCGGGACCGAGCCGTTCCGGATCCTGGCTGCCGACGGCACGGCCGTGGGCGACACCCGAGGTCGGGCTGGACGACCGAGGCCCTGCGCGATCTCCTGCGCCGCATGATCATCGCCCGACGGCTGGACCGCGAATGCATCGCGCTGCAGCGCCAGGGAGAGCTCACGGTCTACCCGGGCTTCGAGGGGCAGGAGGCCGCCCAGATCGGCAGCGCCGTGGCCCTGGGTCCGGAGGACTTCGTCTTCCCGACGTTCCGCGAGCTGGCCGCAGCGATCGAGCGTGGCGTCGACCCCGTCCAGTACCTGCAGTACCACCGCGGGCACCTGGCACGGGGGGCCCTACGATCCGCGAGCCACACGGTTCGGGCCGATCTGCATCCCGATCGCCACGCAGATCGCGCACGCCGTGGGCCACGCGCTGGGCCAGCGGCTGGACGGCATCCCCGGCGTGACGCTCGCCTACTTCGGCGACGGCAGCACGAGCGAGGGCGACTTCAGCGAGGCCGCCAACCTCGCCGGGCGTCTGGAAGGTGCCCGTGGTGCTGTTCTGCCAGAACAACGGCTGGGCCATCAGCCTGCCCACCCACGAGCAGACCGCGGGAGAGATCTGGAGGCGGGCCGAGGGGTTCGGGATGCCCGGGGTTCGTGTCGACGGCAACGATGTCCTGGCCGTCTACGCGGTGACGCGCGAGGCCGTCGAGCGCGCGCGCGCGCCGGCGGGGGCCCGACCCTGATCGAGGCCGTCACCTATCGGATCGGCGCTCACTCCACCGCCGACGATCCGGGCCGCTATCGGACCGAGGACGAGGTCGCGGCGGCACGCGCCTTCGATCCCGATCGTGCGTTTCGACGCGTGGCTGCGGATCGCCGGCCTCCTCGACGATGCCTCGGCCGCCGGCATACGCGGATCGAGGCCGAGGCCTTCGCGCTGGGCGGTGCGGGAGGGCGTGGTGGCCACCGATCCCACCCGTGGCATGGATGTTCGACTGGACGTACGCCGAGCCGCCGGGCGGCGCGTGGGCGCGGCAACGCACGGAGGCGCTCGGTGGATGAGCCCGGCGACCTGGACGCTGTCGGGCGCGTTGAACCGCGCGCTGCACGACGCGCTCGCCGAGGACCCACGCGCTCCTCGTGTTCGGAGAGGACGTGGGACGCTCGGGCGGCGTCTTCCGCGTCACCGACGGGCTGCAGGACCACCTACGGCGCACGAGCGGGTCTTCGACACGCCGATCAGCGAGGCCGCGATCGCCGGCGCGGCCGTGGGCCTCGCGTTCGCGGGCTGGCGCTCCGTGATCGAGATGCAGTTCGATGCGTTCAGCTACCCCGCCCTGGAACAGATCATCGACCACGTGGCGAAGATGCGGGAGCGCACCCGTGGCCGTGTCGACATGCCGATCACGATCCGCATCCCCTCGTTCGGCGGCATCCACGGCAAGGAGCACCACGGCGAGAGCCCAGAGACGTACTACGTCCACACCGCGGGGCTGAAGGTGGTCGTGCCCTCGTCCCCGCTCGACGGCTACCGGCTGCTGCGCCACGCGATCGCGGACCCCGACCCGGTCGTGGTGCTCGAGCCCAAGGCCCGGTACTGGGCGAAGGAGACCGGCGAACTCAGCGCGGAAGGCCCCGGTGTCGGCGTCGGGCGGATCCTGCGCGACGGCGACGCCGCAACGATCGTGACCTACGGCGCGATGGTGGCTCGCGCGCTCGACGCGGCGACCGTGCTCGCGGCGGAGGGCATCGCCACGCGGGTGATGGATCTCCGCTCGCTCTCCCCTCTGGACGAGGACATGCTGGGCCGCTGCGCCCGAGAGACCGGCCGCGTGGTGGTCGTGCACGAGGCGCCGCGCACCCTCGGGATGGGCGCCGAGGTGGCGGCGCGGGTGATGGAGCTGGCCTTCGATCATCTGGAGGCGCCCGTGGAGCGCGTCACGGGCTGGGACGTCCCCTACCCGCCCGCGTCGCTCGAGGACCGGTACCTCCCGAGCGTCGAGCGGATCGCCGGGGCCGTCCGCCGGGTGGTGGCCTACTGATGGGCGAGCGCATCTTCCTGCTGCCGGATCCGGGTGAGGGGCTCACGGAGGCCGAACTCGTGGCGTGGCTTGTGGCCGAGGGCGACGAGGTCGAGCTCAACCAGCCGATCGCCGAGGTGGAGACGTCGAAGGCGGCGGTGGAGATACCTTCGCCCTTCGCTGGACGGATCGCGCGGCTGCACGCGGCGGCCGGGGACCTGGTCATGGTGGGCGGTCCGCTCGTGACGTTCGACGTGCCGAGGGCAGCGGACGAGCCGCACCCGGCGGACCCGTCGGTGGCGGAGCATGGGCCGTCCCTCGGGGAGGCGACCGAGGCGGACGAGGTGAGCGCCGCCCGGGATGGGATCGCGCGGACCACCCCCGCCGTCCGCAGGCTGGCGAAGGATCTCGGCGTCGATCTCTTCGCGGTGAAGGGGTCTGGCCCTGAGGCGCGGATCACGGCCGAGGACGTGCGGAACGTCGCGGGGACGTCAGCCCCGACGGTGTCGGAGGACCTGAGGACCACTGAGGTGCCGATCACGCCGACCCGGCGCACGATCGCCGAGAACCTCGAGCGGCAGGCCGCGATCCCCCAGGTCACGAGCTTCCGGACCGTGGACGCGTCCGCGTGGGACGCGTACCGCCGGGAGCTCGAGGTCTCACCGCTCCCGGTCCTGATCGCGGCCCTCGCGGCGGTGGTCGAGGCGCACCCGTCGCTCAACGCGTCCTGGGGCGGCGACCGGATCCGGTTGTACGGGAAGGTGAACGTCGGCCTGGCGGCCGATACGGAACGGGGGCTCATGGTGCCGGTCCTGCGCGACGCGGGGAGGCGGGGGATCGGCGACCTGGCAGCCGAGATCCGGCGCCTCGCCACGCTCGCCCGCGAGGGGCGCCTCGGACCTGCCGACCTCGCCGGCGCCACGCTCGCCGTCAGCAACACCGGCTCCTACGGGAGTGAGGCCGGGACACCGATCCTCTCACCCGGGACCGCGGTGACCATGGCCATGGGCGTGATCGCCCCGCGAGCGCTGGTGCTCGGCGATGACGTCGTCGCGCGTCCCGCGTGCACCCTCAGCCTGACGTTCGACCATCGGGTGTTGGACGGTGCCACCGCCGGCCGGGCGCTCACGGATCTCGTCGACCTGCTCCAGGACCCCGCGCGCCTGCGAGACTTGCCCGCATGAAGATCGTCTCCCTGCTCCCGTCGGCCACCGAGATCGTCTACGCCCTCGGCCTAGGCGACGCGCTGGTCGGCGTGACCGACGAGTGCGACTTCCCGCCCGAGGCTGTCACGAAGCCGGTCGTATCGCGCAGCGCCCTCCCGCAGGGTCGTCCCATGGCCTCTGGGGAGATCGACCGGACGGTGCGGGAACGACTCGAGACGGGGGCGCCGCTCTACGTGCTCGACACCGAACTGATCCGCCGGGAACAGCCCGATGTCATCCTCACCCAGGATCTCTGCAGGGTATGCGCCGTACCGAGCGGCGAGGTCGAGGCGGCGCTCGCACGCCTCGGGGTCGCCCCGGATACGAAGGTCATCTCGCTGAACCCCGCCACCCTCGAGGACGTGATCGAGCAGGTGGAGGTGGTCGGTGCGAGGCTGGGCCTCGAAGAGCGCGGACGCGACCTGGCGACCGGGCTGCGGGCGCGCGCGGCCTCGGTGAGATCGACGGCCGTGCGCCTCCCCACGATCGGCGTCCTCGCCCTGGAGTGGTGGGAACCGCCGTACGTGGCGGGCCACTGGATCCCCGAGATGGTCGAGGCGGTGGGTGCGAGCAACCTCCTCAGCGAGAAGGGCCGGCCCTCTCGTACGGTCACCCACCGTCAGATCCGCGACGCCAACCCCGAGGTGCTGGTCTTCATGCCGTGCGGCTACTACCTGGAAGAGGCCGAAGAGGAGGTCGAGGCGGTGATCGCCCACCCCGAGATCGCGGATACACCGGCCGCACGCAACGGTAACGTGTTCGCCGTCGACGCCACGTCGTACTTCTCGCGACCGGGGCCACGGATCGTCGACGGGATGGAGATCCTCGCCTGGGCCGTCCATCCTGAGGCGTACCCGCGGCCGCCGCAGGGCACGATCACGCGGATCGGCTGAGCAGGTGATCCGAGCGGACCTCACATCCGGCCGCGCTCCGGCGTTGTTCAGAGCATGAGCCAGACGCGAGCCGAACGCTCGATCCTCAGCACCAGCGCAGGGACCCACGCGGGTGCCTTCATCCTGCTGGACTGGGGGTTGTTCGGCGCTATCGGCGGGATCTGGGGCGCCTCGTTCCTGTTGATCGCCATCGGGCTGAACGCGTTCGAGCCTCCGCTGATCACGTTCCTCCGCGTGGCGTTCGGAGCGGCGACCCTGTGGCTCTTCCCGGCCGCGAGGGCGCCCGTCGGCCGGGAGGTCCGAGGGCGCATCATCGCCCTGTCCTTCCTGTGGGTGGCGATCCCCTTCACCCTGTTCCCGTTCGCGGAGCAGCGCATCAGTACGGGGCTCGCCGGCCTCGTCAACGGCACGGTGCCGATCATCGCGACGCTGGTCGGCGCCCTGATGCTCCGTCGCATGCCCGGGCGGCTGCAGTTGTTCGGTTTGGCGCTCGGGTTCGCAGGCATGGTGGCGATCGCGGGGCCGGCCGCGGGCGAGGGGACATCCGAGACGATCGGTGTCGTGATGCTCCTGATCGCGGTCCTCTGCTACGGCGTCTCGATCAACATCCTGGCACCCGCGGCGCAGGCCTACGGCCCGCTTCCCGTCATGGCGAGGGTGCTGGCGCTCGCGACGCTCTGGACGGCCCCCTTGGGGTTACTCGCCGTCCCCGGGTCCAGGTTCGCCTGGGGATCCCTATGGGCCGTACTGGTCCTGGGGGTTCTGGGCACCGCGCTGGCTTTCGTGATGATGGGGCGGCTCGTGTCGCGCGTGGGATCCTCGCGCGCATCCTTCGCGATCTACGTCACGCCCGTGGTGGCCCTGATCCTGGGCGCGGTCTTCCGTGACGAAGCCATCATCCCGCTGTCGGTGGCGGGCATCGCGCTCGTGATCGGGGGCGCGATCCTCGCCTCGCGGAGGGAGGTGCCGGCGTGAGCGACGCCGGCGACGGCCCCACACCGACGATCCTCGGGTTCGATCCGGACCCCACGGCGGTGATCGAGCCATCGCAGGTGATCGCGCCGATCGACATCCCGCCCCACGCGGTGCTCTGTTTCTTCCAGGACGTGATCGAAAGGGTCGTTCACGCCCACGGCGGACGGGTGATCGATCACCTGGTCTCCGAGATCGGCCGGAATCCGATCTACGAGCTCGACTACGGTGGGCGACGGCTCGTGGTTGCCCACCCGGGCGTCGGCGCACCACTGGCGGCCGGCTTCCTCGAAGAACTCATCGCGCGCGGCTGCCGCTCCTTCGTGGCCTGCGGAGGCGGCGGCGTGCTGGTGCCCGACGTCGCACTAGGTCACGTGATCGTGCCCACGCACGCGCTCAGAGACGAGGGGACGTCCTACCACTACCTCCCCCCCGGGGCCGAGGCGGCCCCAGCCAGGGCAGCTCTGGAGGCGATCGTCGGAACGCTCCGCGCCCACCACGTCCCCTTCGTCGAGGGGGCGACGTGGACCACCGACGCGATCTACCGGGAGACGCGCGCCAAGGTGGAGCGACGGGTGGCGCAGGGGTGTCTGATCGTGGAGATGGAGGCTGCGGCGTTCTTCGCGGTCGCCGCCTTCCGCGGCGTGGCTTTCGGGCAGCTGCTCTACGCCGGCGACGACCTATCGGGCGACGCGTGGGATCAGCGGGGCTGGGACGATCACGCGGAAGGCCGCGAACTGCTCTTCCGCCTCGCCGCCGACGCCGTTCTTCGACTTCCGCCCGACCCGCTCCCCGTCGGCGGCGAGGCCACCACGGTCCGCTAAGCTCCGATCATGCAGCCACAGAACCAGGTGACCCCCGACGACATCGGCCGGCGCGTGACGTTCCAGTTCGAACTACCGAACGGTTTCGTCAGCGAGGCCGTCGGCGTGTTCGAGCGATGGGACGCCGCGGCGGAGACCTACTTCGTGCGCAGGAAGGACGGCACCGAGGCCCGGGTGCCCGCGCGGGGAGTCCGCCACGGCAAGGTGATCCCCGACGCTCCGACACCGCCTGCCGAGACCCCCATCGACTGAATCGACCGATCGCGCCAGAACGCCCGACACTGGAGGACCACGATGTCCGAACTGCCCACCGCGTCGATCCGTCTACGCCTCGGACAGGAGGACGCCCATTACGGTGGGAACCTCGTGGCCGGCGCCACGCAGCTGAGGATCATCGGCGACCTCATCACGGAGCTCGCCATGAAGTACGACGGCGACGAGGGGTTGTTCCGGGCCTACGAGTCCGTGGAGTTCCTCGCGCCGCTCTACGCGGGCGACTGGATCGAGGCCCGGGGCGCCATCGTGCGGACCGGCAACACCTCACGGACCTGCGAGTTCGAGGTCTACAAGATCGGAGCCGCGCTCCCCGAGATCAGCGACAGCGCGGCGGAATTCCTCGAGGAGCCGATCCTCACGTGCCGTGCGGTGGGGACCACGGTCGTGCCGAAGGAGCACCAGCGCCGCCCGCACTAAGGGCCGAACGCCGCGCGGAGCTGAGCCTCGATCAACGGGACCTGCGCGGAGGCGGTGCCCGCCAGCTGCTCGTCCAGGTACCCCAGCAGCCCCTGTCGCGCGAAGAACACGGCTCGGTCGAGGGTGCCGCGGTCGGCCGGGCCTCGGTAGGAGGCGAGGACCTCCCGGGCGAACCCGGGCCCCAGCCAGATCACCAGTCCCGCGAGATCCAGGGCAGGGTCCCCGATCGAGACATCCGCCCAATCGATCAGAGCGGTCAGACGCCGTCCGTCCTCGCTCACGAAGACGTGCTCTCCCTTGAGATCGCCGTGGCACAGCACCGCTGTCCCCTCGGTGAGTGCCTCGGAGGGGATCGGGTCTACCAGGAACGCGTCGAGCGAAGGCCCGACCACGCGCCCCGCCCAGGCCGCCGCCTCCTCGCCCACCTCCACACCGGCCTCGATCGACGGACTCCACTCCCCGACGCCCGCCTTCTTCGCGGTCTTGAGCGGGGTCGCGTGCAGGGCCGTCAGGGCCGCCGCGATCTCCCCGGCGAGCGCCGCGCGAGCCCACTTCCGGGGCTTCGCGATCGGGCCGTCGGTCGACTGGCCCTGGCGTCCGGCCACCCGGGCGTAGGCCACGAACGGGTAGGGGAAGTGATCGCCGGGGTCGGCCGTGAACAGGATCGGCGGCACGAGATCGCCGAGGCGCTCGCGCAATAGGGGATGGAGCGCCCGCTCGACCTCGAGCTTGGCCGCGTGCTCGGGGTCTTTCGGGAACTTGATCACCGCGGCCTTGCCCACGGACCAGGTGTCGAACTCCTCGGTACTGAGCACGCGGGCCAGCCGTCCCCCGGGGAGATCCGGCATCGCGGTCCCGAGGAGATCGCGTACGGCGGCGGACGAAGCGGTATCCGGGGTCACACAGCGACCGTAGCAGGGTGCGGTGAGGAAGGCAGCGTCGCGCGACGTCGCCGACCTCGTGACGTCCTCAGGAGGCGAGCTCGAGGCCTTGCAGGACGTGGAGCAGTTCGTCGACGTTGAACGGCTTCGGGACGTAGGCGTCGGCGCCCAGCTCCGCGGCCTTCGCACGATCCCGCAGCGACGACAGCGCGGAGACGATCACGACGCGGGGCCGATCCTCGGGCGGCAGCTCCATCATCGCCTCGAGCACCGCCCACCCGTCCATGGTCGGCATCATGATGTCGAGCACCATCAGCTGCGGATGGTGCTGCTCGATCCCGTCCAGCGCCTCCTGGCCGTTGGCGGCCGCGAACGTGCGGTAGCCCTCGGCCTCCAGGCTGAACTGGAGTACCCACACCACCTGGGGCTCGTCGTCCACCACGAGCACGCTGGTTCCGAGCTGCGACTGTTCGTCCATGTACGGGAGGTTACGGCGCGAACGGTGCGTCCCTGAATCGGTCGAGCGGGCCCTTTCCGCCCTGGCCGTCCGCCGAGCGTACGGACGAAGGACCTATCGTCCGGGGGACCCCGGCCTAGTTACCCGTGGGCAGGCGAGGTGCGTACGCTGCCCGCCGCCTAGACGATCCGAACGCCCGAACCGGCCACCACTCGCCCGATCTCGGACGCGGCATGTGCGCTGCGGCGCAGGATCTCAGGGGCATCCTCGGGTGCGACGACCAGCACCATCCCGACGCCCATGTTGAACGTCGAGAACAGGTCGTCGTCTGATGCTCCCGCCGCCTCTGCGACGAGTGCGAAGATCGGCGGCTCGCGCCATGCCCCTCGGATCACCTCCGCGCCGAGTTCCTCGGGCAGCGCCCGGGGCAGGTTCTCATGCAACCCGCCGCCCGTGACGTGGGCTGCCGCATGGATCAGTCCGTCACGGGACAGCGCCAGGAGGTCGGGCGCATAGATCGCGCACGGCTCCAGGAGCTCTTCCCCGAGCGGGCGGTCGATACCCGGCGGGATCTGATCGAGCGCGTAGCGATCCAGCAGGGCTGCGCGGATCAGCGAGTACCCGTTGGCGTGGAGACCGCTCGAGGCGAGCCCGATAAGCACGTCGCCCTCCCTCACCCGCTGCGGACCCAGGAGGTCGTCCTCGTCCACCGCCCCCACGCAGAAGCCCGCGAGGTCGAACTGATCCTGGGGCATCACGCCGGGATGCTCGGCCGTCTCCCCACCGAGCAGCGCGCAACCAGCGCGCCGGCACCCCTCCGCGACGCCCTCGACCAACGCTGCCACGCCCTCGGGCACCACCTTGCCCACCGCGACGTAGTCGAGGAAGAACAGCGGTTCGGCTCCGGTGCAGACCACGTCGTCGGCGCACATCGCCACCAGGTCGATGCCGACGGTGTCCAGGCGGCCCATCGCCCGCGCGATCTCCAGCTTCGTCCCCACGCCGTCGGTGGCCGCGGCCAGCAGCCGCCCCCCACCGATCCGGAACAGGCCTGCGAAACCGCCGACCTGATCTGCCATCTCGGGTCGGCGGGCCTGGGCCGCGAGGTCGGCGATCAGCGAGACCGCCTTGGCCCCGGCCTCGATGTCGACGCCTGCCTTCCGGTAGGCCTCGCTCATCCGCACGTCCCGCTCACGCGGTGGGGAGCCGCAGCTGGTCCTCGAGCACGAACTTGCCGGCATGCTCGGGGATCGCGATGGGATATCCGCCGTCGAAGCACGCGGCGCAGAAATCGCCCGGCGGCTGGCCGGTGGCCTCGATCATCCCCTCCTGCGAGAGGTAGCCGAGCGAGTCGGCCCCGACGTAGGCGCGGATCTCCTCGACCGAGAGATCGGCGCCGATCAGTTCCTGCCGCGTCGGCATGTCGATGCCATAGAAGCACGGCCATTTCACCGGCGGGCACGTGATGCGGATGTGGACCTCGGTGGCGCCGGCCTCGCGCAGTACGGCCACGATCTGCTTCGTGGTGGTGCCGCGCACGATGGAGTCGTCCACGACCACGAGCCGCTTGCCCCGGATCGAGTCGGGCAGCGGGTTCAGCTTCAGCTTCACTCCCCGATCGCGAAGGGTCTGGCTCGGCTGGATGAACGTCCGCCCGACGTACTGGTTCTTGTAGAGGCCGTCGCCGTACGGGATACCGGTGACCTCGCTGTAGCCCTGGGCCGCGCTGTGGCCCGTGGTGGGCACCGCGATCACCATGTCAGCGTCGACGGGGGTCTCCCGCGCCATGATCCGGCCCATCTCCCGGCGCGCCTCGTGCACCGTGACCCCGCGCAGCCGCGAATCCGGGCGGGCGAGGTACACGTACTCGAAGATGCAGAGCGCGCGCCGCGGCGACTCGGTGTACCGGACGCTGTGCAGGCCCCGGTCGTCGAAGCGGATCAGTTCGCCGGGCTCGACGTCGCGGATGAAGGTGGCGCCCACGATGTCCAGGGCACACGTCTCGGATGCGACGACGAAGCCATTGGGTAGACGTCCGATCGACAGCGGCCGGATGCCCATCGGCCCCCGCGCCGCGTAGACGCTGCGCTCGTCCATCATCACGAAACAGAAGGCGCCCTTGAGGGTCGGCAGCACGCGCATCGCCGCCTCCTCCAGCCCGCCGGTAACGGCCATCTCGTTCACGATGAGCGTGGTGACGAGGTCAGAGTCGGTGGTGGCGCCCCCTGGTTTGCCTACCGCCTCCGCCAGATCCCGCGTGTCCACGAGGTTCCCGTTGTGGCCCAGAGCCACCGTGTGGGCACCGTCGGACTTGAATACCGGTTGCGCGTTGTCCCAGGTGGTGGAGCCTGTGGTGGAGTAACGGGTGTGGCCGATCCCCAGATCGCCGTGGAGCGTGGTGAGCGTGGCCTCGGAGAAGACCTGACTGACGAGCCCGAGATCCTTGTAGACGAGGATGTTGTTACCGTCGCTGACGGCGATCCCGGCGGACTCCTGCCCGCGGTGCTGTTGGGCGAAGAGACCGAAGTAGGTCAGGCGCGCGACGTCCTCGCCGGGTGCCCAGACCCCGAAGAGCCCACATTCCTCTTTCGGTGATTCGCCGCCCACGAGACACCCAGGTTAGCACCGGGGAACGCGAGCCCTCGCGGCCCACGCGGCCGGGTCAGGGTGACTCAGGTCGTCGGGTAGACGTAGATGAAGCCCGTGTCGGTGTTGCCCGTGACCCCCACCATGGCGGCTTGCGTCTTGTTCGCTGCGACGCCGAACCCATCGTCCTAGCCGCTCGTGTCGTAAACGGCCGTCCACAGGACGTTGCGTTGGGCGTCCATCTCAACGAGCCATGCCGCGTCGTCGGCTCCCGGCGCGTAGCCGGTTTCGAACAGCTTGTTGCCTGCCGCCGCGACCCCCCAGATCCGTGAATACCCCCCGCCCCAGTTCAGCACCTTGGGCTGCACGAACTTGGATCCGCTCACCATCGATTCCCACGGCGATGACCCGCTGTTGGTGTCGTTCACGTCTCCCCCGACCAGGAACTTGGTGCCCGTGCGGGCGATCCCCGACCAGACGTCGTATCCCCCGGCCACGTTGCCCTTCGCGTAGGTGGAGGACTTGAGCGCGCCGGTCGGCGAGAGGCGCCACAGCGCCCCCGACTGGTCGTTCGGTGCCGCGGCCTTCCGGGTGGCCTCGCCGACGACGTTGATCGTGCCGTCGCCGGCCAGGGCCACGTCCCAGGCGAGGTCGTTCTTCTTCGCGCCGCCGTCGATGTATCGGGTCCAGTTGACGGCACCCTTCGGCGTGAATGAGCGGACGTAGGCGTCCTTCCCCGTCTTCGGGTTGGCGCCCCTGCTCCCAACGACGACGACCGACTTCTTGTTCACCGCGATCCCGTAGGGGTTGATCCGCTTCTGGTTCCTGGCCCACTGGATCTTGCCCTTCGGCGAGTACTTCACCAGAGAGAGCTGGAAGTACTTCTTCGTCTTCACGTAGGTGTAGGCGAGGAGATAGACCGAGCGGTCGGGTGCCACCGCAACGTCGAAGCCCTCTGACTTACCGACGTTGGAAGGCAGGTACGTGCGGGTCCATATCGGCGTGCCGTCGGGAGCGAAGGCATGCAGCTTCGCCGACTTGGGAGCGTTGTAGTTGGTGGCCGCCACGTAGAGGGTCCCGTCAGGGCCGAACGCCGTGTTGTTCTCCCATTCGTTGGCGAACGTCGCGTGCCAGTCATCTGTCGGCGGTAGGGCGGCTCGAACCGCCCGCGCGGGGGCCGCCGCGATCACCATCGTCGCAGCCGTCAGCGCGGAGACCGCCGCCGCTGAGATCTTCCTGGCCAGCGTGCTCCGCTCGCGCATCCTCGTGCTCCTCGCTCGAAATCGGGGGTCGACGAACGGTAGCGCGTCCCGCACCGGCTAGCTAGCTACCAGGAGACCTAAGTCCTTCGAGCTCCAGGAGGGCCTCCTTGCGCTCGATCCCGCCTCCATACCCACCCAGCGCGCCCCCCGCTCGCAGCACGCGGTGGCACGGCACAACGATCGGGATCGGGTTGGAGCCCAGGGCGTTGCCCACCGCTCTCGCCGCCCGTGGCTTGCCGATCTCGATCCGCGATCTCCCCGTACGTCGTGGTGGCGCCGAACGGCACCCGCGCCGTGGCCGCCAGCACGTCCCGCGCGATGCCATGGATCAGGCGGCGGTCGAGCCGCAGCTCGAAGCGCGTCCGCTCCCCCGCGAAGTACTCGTCCAGCTCCCGCGGACCTCGTCGGTCGGCGGCCGGTGCCTCGAGGATCCGCGGCGAGAGTTCGAACGCGAGTCTGCCGAGCACCTCGTCTCGATCCTCGTCGGCGAAGGCCACACGGGCCAGACCCCGGGGCGTGACGGCGACGAGCAGCGACCCGACCGGCGAGTCGAACGTCGCGTAGGCCACGTCGAGCAGGCGGCCCCGCGATGCGGCCTCGGCCAGGGGCGCCGACATCCCTCTCGCCCGCTCGGCCAGCTCTGCGGCTGGCGCCAATCGTTTCAGTTCGTTCGTCATCGGATCCGCTCCCCGAGTCGCTTGGTCCCTTCGGACACGTTCTTGCGCGCGGCGGCCTCGGAGCAGCCCAGGATCGCCGCGATCTCCGCGTAGGGCCGATCCAGGACATGCCGGTGCACCACCGCCACGCGCTGCTTCGGCGGCAGCGCCCGAACCGCGTCCCACAGGTCATCGTCCGCATCGACGGGTTCCGACCGCCCTGATGTGGGTTCCGGCGCGTCGGCGACGGGCAGTGGACGCCGCGCGGCTCCTCTGTGATGGTCGATCGCCTTCCGTGACGCGATGCGCAGGATCCATCGGTCGAGCCGGCCGTCGTCGGTGACGCGGGGCCAGGCCCGCAACGCCGCGAGGAACGTCTCCTGGAACACGTCGTCGGCTTCGGTGGGACCCACGGCGACCCACAGGAACCGCAGGACGGTTGCGCGCTGCGCCTCCAGGAAGTCCTCGAACGGCGGAGGTACCCTCGTCATGCGTCGCTCGATCTCTGTGGTTCCCACCTCACGGCAATCTCCCGTTCCGCCCGTCGGACGAACAACGTCCCGCGCCAGCCAGGTGTGAGGTCGATCGCGGCCCGAGAGCCATCTCGGCCAGCGGCGGCGTCCGTCACGCCTCACCGAGGAGCCGGGGGATCGCCTCCTCATACGCGGTCCGCAGTTCGTCGACCGTCATCTCGAGCACGCCCTCGATGACCGCGCGGGGCCCACCCGTTTCGCCGAGCCGTGTCGCCGGGACGCCGTGGACGGTCGCCAACGCCTTCAGCTCGTCTTCGCGCTCCATCGCCACGCTCACGATGGCTCGGGAGGCGGACTCACTGAACAACGCCACGTGGGGCGGGAGATCGCTGTCGATCGCCACCGCGAAACCATGGCCACCCGAGATCCCGGCCTCCAGCAAGGCGACAGCCACGCCCCCATCGCTGCAGTCGTGCCCGCTGGCGAGCAGATCGGCAGCGGCGGCGGCCTCGAGGAAACGGAGCAGCGCGGCCTCGCGGTCGAGATCCAGCGCGGGGGGACGGCCCGCCACCACGCCCAGCACCACCTCCGCGAATTCCGACCCTCCGAGCTCGGCGAAGGTCTCGCCCAGCAGATAGATCGCGAGCCCACCGCGGGGGAACCCCGTGGCCACACGGAGCCGGAAGTCCGGCAGCATCCCCAACATCCCTATCACCGGCGTGGGCCAGATCGCCGAGTCCTCGGACTCGTTGTAGAAGCTGACGTTCCCGCCGGTCACCGGCGTGCCCAGGGCCAGGCACGCATCGGCCATACCCCGGATCGACTCCACGAACTCCCACATCACCTCGGGCCGCTCGGGGTTGCCGAAGTTCAGGCAGTTCGTGATCGCGAGCGGTCTCGCCCCCGTGACGGCGACGTTCCGTGCGGCCTCGGCCACGGCGTGTGCCGCACCCAGGTACGGATCGAGCACGCCGAAGCGGCCCTTCCCGTCCGCCGACAGCGCCATCGCCTTCAAGGTGCCCGGCACCCGCACGACGGCGGCGTCGCTCCCAGACCCGGCCACGGTCTGCCCTTGCACCAGCGAGTCGTACTGCTCGAAGACCCAGCGCTTCGACGCCACGTTGGGTGAGCAGAGCACGGTCATGAGCGCCTCGGCGAGATCGCCGTCGAACGGAGCGAACGTCGGGTCCTCCCCCCCGGGAGCCGCGGGCGCCCGGCGAGGCCGGTCGTACTCGGGCGCGTCGTCCGTCAGCGAGCGCGCCGGGACCTCGGCGACCACGTCGCCCCCTAGGGTCACCGTCAGGGTGCCGCCGGCCTCGAGTGTGGCGATCACGGCGGTCGCCAGACCCCACCGTTCACACACCGCTGTCACGGCGGGGAGCTTGGACGGGTGGACGATCGCCAGCATCCGCTCCTGCGACTCGGACGTGAGGATCTCGAAGGCTTCCATCCCGGATTCGCGCAACGGCACCGCATCCAGATCGAGGCGTGCGCCCATCCCCGCCCTCGCCGCCGACTCGCTGACGGCGCAGGTGATGCCCGCGCCCCCGAGGTCCTGCAGTCCCTCCAACAGCCCTTCGGCTATCAGCTCGAGCGAGGCCTCGATCAACAGCTTCTCCGCGAACGGATCGCCGATCTGGACGCTGGGGCGCGCGGCGGATGATCCTTCGTCCAGCGTGGCAGAGGCCAGGACGCTGACCCCCCCGATGCCGTCGCGCCCCGTGGTCGCGCCGTAGAGCACCATGAGCGACCCCTCGTGCGCCGTGAGGGCGCTCGAGGTGACCAGATCTCCCGCCTTCGCGAGCCCCACGCACATCACGTCGACGCTCGGATTCGCGCTGTGCGGGCCCGCGAAGTGGACCTCGCCACCCACGGTGGGAACGCCGATGCAGTTGCCGTACCCGCCGATGCCGGCGACCACGCCCTCGAAGAGCCAGCGGTTCCGCGCCTCCGTGAGCGGCCCGAACATCAGTGGGTCGAGCAGGGCCACGGGGCGCGCCCCCATCGAGATGATGTCGCGCACGATGCCCCCGACCCCGGTGGCGGCACCCTGGTACGGCTCGATCGCGCTGGGGTGCGAATGCGACTCCATCTTGAACACCGCCGCCCAGCCGTCGCCGAGGTCCACGGCACCCGCGTCCTGCCCGGGCCCTACCAGCACCGCCGATCCCTCGGTGGGCAGGGTCTTGAGGTGGATCTTCGAGGACTTGTACGAGCAGTGCTCCGACCACATCGCCCCGTACATCGCGAGCTCGGCTGCCCGCGGCTCGCGCCCGAGCGTGGCGACGATCCGCTCGTGCTCTTCGTCGGTGAGGCCCAGCGCCCGATGCAGCGGCTCCGCGTCGGTGCTCACGCGCCGGCCCCCGTCATCGCGGCGGCCAACAGGGACGCGAACATCCCCTGCCCACCGGTGGGGCCGACGTCGGGATCGACGGCGTGCTCGGGATGCGGCATGAGGCCCACCACGTTGCCACGCTCGTTGCGGATGCCCGCGATGTTGGCCATGGCGCCGTTGGGGTTGTGAGCCTCGTCCACGATGCCGTCATCGCCGGCGTAGCGGAACACCACGAGACCCTCGCCACGGATCCGCGCCATCTCCTCGGCCCGAGCCATGAACGCGCCCTCGCCGTGCTTGATCGGGACCTCGACGAGCTCACCCGCGGCCAGTTCAGACGTGAGTACGCTCTGGGAGGTCTCGATCCGCAGCACGACGTCGCGGCAGACGAAGCGGAGCGATCGGTTGCGGATCATGGCTCCTGGCAGCAACCCACCCTCGCACAGGATCTGGAACCCATTGCAGATACCGACCACCGGCCCGCCGGCGGCAGCGAAGGCGCGGACCTCGTCCATGATCCGCGCGTGGCCAGCGATCGCCCCGCACCGTAGGTAGTCCCCGTAGCTGAAGCCGCCGGGCAGGATCACCGCGTCCACGCCGCGGAGATCGTGGTCGGCATGCCACAGGGCTTCGGGCTCCCCGCCCATCGTGGCCACGGCGGCCAGGGCGTCGCGATCGTCCAGCGATCCGGGGAACGTGATGACGCCGACGCGGGGGGTGGCTGCAGTCATCGACGCCTCAGGCCCCCCCGGCGCCCTCGAGGATCCGGTAGTCCTCGATCACGGGGTTCGACAGGAGCCGCTCTGCCATCTCCTCCACCTGGGCCCGAGCCGCAGCTTCGTCGGCCGCCTCGACCACGAGCTCGATGTGCTTCCCCACGTGCACCTCGGAGACGCTCGTCCATCCGAGGCTCGGGAGCGCCGACATCACCGCTTTGCCGGCCGGGTCCGCCAGGCCCGGCTTCAACGAGACCAGCACCTCGAACCTGAACCTCATCACGGCTCCTCTCCCACGGCCCCGCCGGCTCCCCGCGTCATGCGCGCCATGTAGATGTTCCAGGGCTCGCCCGCGATGCGCTCGTAGGCTTCGCGGTACTTCGCCGCCGTTCGCTCGATCACCTCTTCGGGGAGGGGCGGGGGCGGCGGCTCGTGGTCCCAGCCGCTCGCGTCCAGCCAGTCCCGGACGAACTGCTTGTCGAAGCTGGGCTGCGGCCCGCCCGGCGCGTAGGCGTCGGCGGGCCAGAAGCGCGAGGAGTCGGGCGTCCCCACCTCGTCCACCAGGACCAGCTCTCCGCGGGAGAAGCCGAACTCGAACTTCGTGTCGGCAACGATGATGCCTCGCTCGGCGGCCTCCAGGGCTATCCGCCCGTAGACCGCGAGGGTGAGCTCCTTGAGACGCTCGGCCAGCCCCCGTCCGACCAGGTTCGACGCCTCCTCCATCGTCACGGGGAGGTCGTGTCCCTCGGTGGCTTTCGTGGTGGGTGTGAAGATCGGCTCCGGGAGCCTCACCGACTCCGCCAGGCCCTCGGGCAACTCGATACCGCAGACGGAGCCGCTGCGAACGTACTCCCTCCAGCCGGAGCCGCTGAGGTAGCCGCGCGCGACGCACTCGAGCGGGATGACGTCCGCGCGGCGCACGAGCATGGCGCGGCCCGCCAGATCGGGATCGTCCCGGAAGGGTTCGGGGAACTCCCAAGGCTCGGCCGTGACCACGTGGTTCGGCACCAGGTCCCTCGTCCGCTCGAACCAGTGGATCGAGCAAGCGGTGAGCACCCGGCCCTTGTCGGGCACCGGCTCGGACAGCACCACGTCGAACGCACTGATCCGGTCCGTGGCGACCAGCAGCAACTGTTCGGCGCCGGCGCGGAAGACGTCTCGCACCTTGCCCCGGGCATGCAGGTCCGGACCGCTCACGGCGAGGCCACCGGCAGCCGTTCCAGCCGTTCGAACACGCCGTCGAGGTTGCGGAGGAACCGCGCGGGGTCGAAGAGCTCCTCGAGCGACGCGTCGTCCAGCACCGCCGAGACCTCTGGGTCGGCGGCGACCGACGCGCTGAAGGACGCGCCGCCGTCCCAGGCGGCGGCGGCCGCCCGCTGCACGATGCGGTACGCGTCGTCCCGCGGCACCCCCGCGTCC
Source organism: uncultured Actinomycetes bacterium (assembly GCA_963796725.1). Lineage (GTDB taxonomy): Bacteria > Actinomycetota > UBA4738 > UBA4738 > HRBIN12 > JAOUEA01. The sequence continues at coordinate 891,930 of CAWCMT010000001.1, read as the reverse complement.
ACCAGGGCGAGCAGCACGGACTGGCTGAATGCGATCCCTCCGAAGGACATCACGTGCTCCGCCATGCGCGCGGGGAAGACCTCGAGCCCGTCCATCACCCAGGTGAGGTCCTTCATCATGAAGGCGAGCAACCCGGTGGCGTCCGGGAAGATGACGCGTTCGGCGCTCGAGTGCGAGATGTCGCGCTCGTGCCAGAGCGCCACGTTCTCCAGCGCCGCCTGGGCGTAGCCCCGGATCACCCGCGCCAGCCCGCTGACGCGCTCGCTGACGACCGGGTTCCGCTTGTGGGGCATCGCGGAGGAGCCCTTCTGCCCGGTGGCGAACGGCTCCTGCACCTCGCGGACCTCGGTCCGGGCGAGGTGCCGCAGCTCGGTGGCCATCTTGTCCAGGCTGGACGCCACGATGGCCAGCGTCGCCAGGTACTCGGCGTGGCGGTCTCGCTGGATCACCTGGGTGCTGGCCTCGGCGGGCGTGAGGTCTAGTCTGGCACAGACTAGCTGCTCCACCCTGGGGTCGATCGCCGCGTACGAGCCCACCACGCCGCTGATCGCACCGACCGAGATCGTCTCGCGCGCTCGGCGAACGCGCGTGCGATCGCGGTCCAGCTCGAACGCCCAGACCGCGAGCTTGTGGCCGAAGGAGGTGGGCTCGGCGTGGACCCCGTGCGAGCGCCCCATGATAGGTGTGGCCCGGTGCTCGAGCGCCCGCCGCTTCACCACGGCCAGCAGTCCCTCCAGCCCGGCCAGGAGCAGATCCGCCGCCTCGCGCAGCTGAAGAGCGAAGGCTGTGTCCAACACGTCCGAGGAGGTCATCCCGTAGTGGATCCACCGTCCCTCGGTCCCGATCGAGTCGGCCACCACATCGACGAAGGCCGCGACGTCGTGACGCGTCACGCGCTCGCGATCCTCGACGGCCTCGACCGTGAAGCGCGCTCGCTCACGACAGGCCGCGGCGTCTTCGGCTGGGATCGTCCCCAGCTCCGCCCAGGCCTCAACCGCCAGGAGCTCGATCTCCAGCCAGTGCCCGAGCCGCGCCCCATCCGACCAGACCGCGGCCATCTCGGGGAGGCTGTAGCGAGGGATCAAAGCTTCAGGCCCTCCGCCAGGTCGTCCTTGAACCGCCAGAGCGCCTGCTGCACCTCGGGGTCGGCGGTGGCCACGATCTGGGCCGCCAGCACGGCCGCGTTCACCGCCGCATCCACCCCTACCGTGGCAACCGGGACGCCGGTCGGCATCTGAGCCGTGATGGCGAGCGCCTCGTTGCCCACCATCTGGGGGGCGCTGGCGATCGGTACGCCGATCACGGGGATGATCGTGCGGGCGGCGACCGCCGCCGCGAGGTGTCCGGAGATGCCGGTGGAGCAGATGATCACCTTCAGGCCCCGTTCGAACGCCGTACGCGCGTACTCGTCCACCAGATCCGGGTTCCTCGAGGCGGACATGATCCTGATCTCATGCTGGACGCCGAACTTCTCCAGGATCAGGCCTGCCTGGCGCATGATGCCCAGTTCGGACGGCGACGCGGCCAGCACCCCTGCGCGAGCTGTCTCCTCCTCGATCATCGCTCCCCCTTCATCGTCCGGCCGCGATGTCGCCCCGCCACGTCATCTCCGGGAACGAGATCGTCCCCACGCGCCGGTAGGCCGTTGCACGCGCGTCGGCCACCGTGGCCCCCAGCGCGCTCACCGCCAGGACACGGCCGCCGGCCGTGACCACTCTATCGCCCGACCGTGCCGTGCCCGCATGGAAGACCAGCGCCTCGTCGGCATCCCCCAGCCCATCGATGGCGACACCGGTGGCGTAGGACCCCGGGTAGCCGCCGGAGGCGAGGATCACCGTAACGGCGGCGTCCTCGTGCCACGTGACCTCGACGTCGGCGAGGCGTCCGACGGCGCACGCCATCAGGAGCTCCGCGAGATCGGAGGCCAGTCTGGGGACCAGGACCTCGGTCTCCGGATCGCCGAAGCGACAGTTGTACTCGAGCACCTTCGGCCCCTCGGCCGTGAGCATCAGCCCCGTGTAGAGGAGCCCCCGATACTCCACACCGGCCTGCGCCATGGCGGCGACGGACCGCCGGCAGATCGCCCAGATCTCGTCTTCGGTGGCAGCGTCGACCCATCGCAGGGGTGAGTAGGCGCCCATGCCGCCGGTGTTGGGTCCGGTGTCCCCCTCACCGATCCGCTTGTAGTCCTGCGCCAGCACGAGCGGGGTTGCGCTCGTGCCGTCGGCGAGCATGAACGCCGAGACCTCGGGCCCGTCGAGCAACTCCTCCACCACGACGGTGCGTCCTGCCTCCCCGAACACGCCACCCAGGAGGCAGTCCCGGAGCGCCGAGACGGCGGCGTCACGGTCGGAGGCGACCGTCACCCCCTTGCCTGCGGCGAGCCCGTCGGCCTTCACCACCGCCCGCCCGCCCAACGCGTCGACGAACGCCTCCGCAGGCGCCAACTCGGTGAACGTGCCGCTCCGAGCGGTGGGGATGCCGCCCGCCGCCATGATCTCCTTCGCCCACGCCTTCGAGCCCTCGATCCGGGCCCCGGACGCGGAGGGACCGAAGACCGCGATGCCCTCGGACCGGAGCAGATCGGCGAGGCCGCCCACCAACGGGGCCTCGGGGCCGACCACCACGAGATCCGCGGCCACCTCGCGCGCGAGCGCGACCTGCTGGTCGAGATCGTCGACGCTGACGGGACGGCACTCGGCGATCTCAGCGATGCCCGCGTTGCCGGGGGCCGCGAACAGCGCCTCCACGTGAGGACCGCGTGCCAGGCCCCACGCGAGCGCGTGTTCGCGGCCGCCGGACCCGACGATCAGGATCCTCATCCGACCGGCAGGCTCTGTTCCCGGGAGGGGCCGATCGACACGACGCTCGCGGGGACCCCGACCAGCTCCTCGACGCGCCGGACGTAGGCCACGGCAGGCTTCGGCAGATCGTCGAAGGACGTCACCTCGTCGATCTCGGCTTTCCACCCCTCGAGCTCCTCGTAGATCGGGGCGGCGTCGTGGAAGAGTGACTGGTGCGGCGGCATGTCGTCGAACGACTGGCCGTGGGCCCTGTACCCGGTGCAGATCTTCACGGATTCCAGCCCGGAGAGGACGTCGAGTTTCGTGATGAAGAGCTCGGTGAGGCCGTTCAGCCGCGCCGCGTAGCGTCCCAGGCAGGCGTCGAACCAACCGCATCGGCGCTTGCGCCCCGTGACGGTGCCGAACTCCTGTCCACGAGTGCCGAGGCGGTCCCCGACGTCGTCCATCAGCTCCGTAGGGAACGGGCCGGAGCCCACCCGCGTCGTGTAGGCCTTCGCGATGCCGATCACGCGCTCCACGTGCTTAGGTCCGAACCCGGCACTCGCGAGCGCGTAGCCGGCGACCGGGTTGGAGGAAGTCACGAAGGGGTACGTCCCGTGATCCAGATCCAGGAGGGTGCCCTGCGCGCCCTCCAGCATGACGTGCTTGCCGGCCTCGAGCCCATCGTGCAACAGGGCGCCCGTGTCCACCACGTGGGGCTGGAGCCGATCCGCCAACTGCAGGTACTCCTCGACGATCCGTTCGGCGTCCAGAGGGAGCCGGTTGTAGATCTTCGTGAGGATCAGGTTCTTCTCGCGCAGGACCACCTCGAGCTTCTCCCGGAAGATCTGCTCGTCGAACAGGTCCTGGACCCGGAGCCCGATCCGGGCGGCCTTGTCGCCGTAGGCCGGACCGATGCCACGCTTGGTGGTGCCCAGCGCGTTCTTGCCGAGGAACCGCTGCGTCACCTTCTCCAGCTCCAAGTGGTACGGCATGATCAGGTGCGCGTTGCCGCTGACGACGAGGCGGGACACGTCGACGCCCGTCTCGCGGACCTCGTCCATCTCCCGCACGAGGTGCCGTGGATCCACCACCACCCCGTCGGCGATGACCGAGGTGATGTGCGGGTACAGGATGCCCGAGGGGATCAGCTGGAGCTTCAGCAGGCGTCCCTCGGCGATGACGGTGTGGCCGGCGTTGTTGCCGCCCTGGTAGCGGACGACGAAGTCCATCCCGTCGGCGAGGTAGTCCACGGCCTTGCCCTTGCCCTCATCTCCCCACTGGGTTCCGAGCACGATGGAGGCGGGCATGCGCCGAGTCTACCGGGCGTCGGGCCGCCCTTCCGCGTCCGCGGGCCGATGTCGGGGTACCGTCACCTCGTGGAACCGATCATCGCGATCCCCGCCGTCCTCCTGTTGATGGGGGCGGTCTTCCTCCTCTACTTCCTGGCGCGGTGGATCAAGCTGCAGGGCCTCCGGCGTCGGTACGGGGCCGCCGCGCCCCGCCACGTGGCCATCCGTTGGGGGCGGGTGCTCCCGGCGCTGCTGATGCTGGGGGCGGTCGCCTTCCTCGCGCTGGCGTTCGCCGGGTTCTCGGTGACGCGCCAGGGTCACCTCCGGATCCGTCGTCCTCGCGATCGACGTGTCGCGCTCGATGCAGGCGAAGGACGTGAAGCCGACCCGCCTGAGCGCGGCGCAGGCGGCGGCCAAGGCCTTCGTCGGACAGGTCCCCGAAGACTTCAGGATCGGCCTGGTCACCTTCGCCGACACCGCGACCGAGGTCACGGCCCCCACGACCGATCGCGCGGCGGTGAACGACGCCATAGACGGGCTGGCCCCGGCGAAGATCGAACGGGACGGTCATCGGCGACGGCCTCGCCGAGGCGGACGGGGCCATCGCTACGGATCGGCAGGCCAACGGGGACCAGCCGGCCGCGGTCGTGCTGCTATCCGACGGGCGAGACAGCGGGAGCCGCCAGGACCCGGCCACGGTGGCGGACCAAGCGGCGGCCGACGACATCCAGGTGAGCACCGTGGCGATCGGCGAGCCCGACACGGCAGGATCCAGCGCCAACCTGCTCCAACAGATGGCCGAGTCCACGGGCGGGCAGTACCTCACCGCCGCCAGTTCCGACCAGCTCACCCAGGTGTACGAGACCCTGGGGTCCAACCTCTCGTACGACCTCGCGATAGGCGGCAGCGGGACGCTCTACCTGATCCTCGCCGTGGTCCTGGCGCTCCTGGCCGGATGGGCCCTGCTCACGCTTCCGCGTTGAGTACGCGGCCGGCCCGCGTCGTCACCGCATCTCCACATCGTTCGAACGACCACTGTCCTTCGGACGATTGACGGGCCCCAGGGCGGCTGTTAGCGTCGAAGTGCAGCTGACCAGACGACTGGAGGCCGCGACAGACCGAGCCGGTCCGTCGCGGTCTTTTCTGCGTTCAAGGAGCGGTTCGAGCGATGCACATCGATTGGGCGATCGTCCTGGCCTCCGTGCTGGTCGGGTTCACGGTTGGTCTCACCGGCATGGGCGGCGGCGCCCTGATGACGCCGATCCTCGTGATCTTCTTCGGGATCAACCCGTCGACCGCTGTCTCCTCCGACCTCGTGGCGGCCATGATCATGAAGCCGATCGGCGGCGGTGTGCACATCCGGCGGCGCACGGTCCGCTGGGAGCTCGTGAAGTGGCTCTGCCTCGGCTCCATCCCCATGGCGTTCGCGGGCGTGTTCATCCTGCACGCCAGCGGCAACAGCGCCGCGGTCGAGGATCTGACCAAGACGTTGCTCGGCATCACGCTGTTGCTCGCAGCGTCCGCGATGATCTTCAAGGCGTGGCTGCAGGGACGAAGGAGCGCCCGGCGACGCCGCGACGGCCTCGCCACGCACGCGGAGATCGGGGCGCCGATCCGTGTGCGCGTGCTCCCCACGGTGCTGGTGGGCATGGCGGGGGGTCTGCTGGTGGGCCTCACGTCGGTCGGGTCGGGTTCGATCATCATCATCTGTCTGATGCTGCTCTACCCGGAGCTGCGCGGCGCCGAGCTCGTGGGGACCGACCTGGTGCAGGCGGTGCCCCTGGTGACCTCGGCGGCGATCGCACACATCATCGTCGGCGACTTCGTGCTGGGCCTGACCGCGTCGATCATCATCGGTGCCGTGCCCGCCGTGTGGGTGGGGGCCCGGATGTCGGCGAAGGCGCCCGACGGATTGATCCGTCCCGCCCTGGTGTTCGTGCTCCTCGCCTCGGCGCTCAAGCTGCTCGAGGTGCCCACCGGGATCCTCGGCGGTGCGCTCCTCGCCTTCGCACTCATCGCCCTGCCCGTCTGGGGCGCGATCGACGCCGCCGGGCATCCGGAGGTCCAGTGGGAGGCCGCCGGCCTCAGCCGCAAGAGCTGGATCAAGTGGCAGGCGTGGTTGGCGCCGATCGGCATCGGCTTCGGCATCGCGGTGGCGTACTTCGCGAAGACCCGGCCCCAGCTGGTGGCCGTCGCCGCGCCGGTCGTGGCTGCGCCCGTGTCCTCCGCCTAGTATCGGCGGGTGAGCGACGCTCCGAAGCCGCATCCGACCGCACCTCCGGACGCCCTGACGGGGTCCCAGGCGGACGTCGATGAACAGCTCGCAGCCCTCAGCGACGACGAGCGCGCGGTCCTGGCCAAGGTGGCCGACATCGTGCGGCGGATCCAGTTCGGCACGGTCGTGCTGGTGATCCAGGACGGCAAGGTCGTCCAGATCGAGATGGCCGAGAAGTTCCGCCTGCGCTGAGCGGCCGCACGATCTACGGGCTGCGCCGACGACCTCAGCGCTGGATGTACACCGAGACGAAGCGAAGGTAGTTCTGACCGATCTGCTGAGCGGCCTGCTCACGCGGGAGCGCTCCGTCGACGTAGGCCTTGAGCGGGTCCCACCAGATCGAGCGGCCGATCGCGAACCCGCGGTACCCCTCGACGCCCCGCGCCGCGCGCAGCCATCCGTCGACGGCCGCATCGTCGGCTCCCCGGCCCAGGACCACGCAAGCGACGTGGTCACGACCTCCTATCCGGCACTGGCGCGCCACGGCGTCGCAATCGGCGGAGTCGTCGATCCCCTCGATCTTCCAGATATCCGGCTCGACGCCGCTCTCCTGCAGTTCGGCTATGGCCACCTTCATGAGGCGCGGCCGCATCTCGCGGTCGTAGCGCCCGGTGTCGCCGCCCAGCGCCTCCAGCTGCGCGGCTTCGGCCGGGACCAGCAGCTCGAACAGGAACCGCTTGTCGTTCGCGTGGAGCCAATCCGACAGCTCCTTCAGGCGCGTGGTTTGCCGCGCGTTCATCCCACCGTCGCCCTCGGGGTTGTAGCGCACGAGCACCTTCGTGAAGTCGGGGTCGAAGGAGCGGATGTGCGCCGAGTACTCGGTCCCATACTCGAAGTCGAACTCGTTCTGACCCGACTTCTCGCACGGCATGGCCAGCTTCAGGCCGAGCTGCTTAGCTCGGTTCGCGATCGCGGTCCCGAACTGTTCGTCGACCAGCACCCCGGCGGAGCTCTGGTCGACGCCCGCGGCGAGCCCGGCCTGCATCCCTTCGAAGATCACCGTCTTCGCGTCGATGATCCGCTGGCTGTCCTCCGGCGTCGGCGTCCCCTCCACGCCGAAGAACTTCTTCTGGAACGAACCTCGATGGTCGAACGCGAGGAGGAACAACGTGTCGTCATAGCCAAGCACCATCGGTAGCCCCTTCGTCGGGATCGGTAACCCCGATGCTACCGACTCGAGCGCATCGCTACCCTCGCTCGAACGGGTTAGTGGGGGTCATGATCTCAACGGGGACCGGCGACGAGGAAACGCGGAACCGTTCCGCGTCCGAGGGCGAACCCACGACGAAGCCGTAGTGCATCGGCACGGCGAGCTTCGGGCTCATCGACCGCGCGAGGCCGGCGGCCTCCTCCACTTCCATCGTGTAGGTCCCCCCCACGGGCAGGAACGCCACGTCCGTCGCGATGCCGTCCAGCTCGGGCGCATGGTCGGTGTCCCCGGCGTGGTAGTACCGAACACCACCCAACCGCAGCACGTACCCGACCCAACGGTTCGCCTTGGGGTGGTACTGCAACCGCTCCTCGTGGGTGTTGTACGCGGGCACGGTCATGAAGCTCACGCCGGCAACCTCGAGCGATTCACCAGGCCCCACCGCGATCACCTCGCCGGTGAGCGCGTCCGCCACGTCGTGCGGGGCCACCACCTTGGTGGCCGGAACGGACAGTCGGGCGATCTCCTCTGGCTGGAAATGGTCCAGGTGTGCGTGTGTGATCAGGATCAGGTCGGCGGGGGGGTCGGCGTCGGAGGTCCCCCAGGGGTCGATGTAGATCGCGCGCTCCTCATCGGCCCAGCGCAGCGCGGATTGACGGAACCAGGTGATGCGCTCGAGCATCGTCGGACCTCCTGCTCACGGGCACCGATAGAGTCTCACCTCCGACGTGGATGAGCGCGAGTCCCACATCGCCCGAACCGATGAGCTCTTGGCCCGTGAGGGAGGGCTCCGCGCCAGCCTGATGCTCTTGCGCGCCAACCGCGACTTCCGGCGGCTCTTCCTCGCGTCGGTGATCTCGCTCGGCGGCGACTGGTTCCTCTTCGTGGCCATCAACGGGCTGATCTTGGAGGTGACGGGTCAGGCGATCTATGTCGGGTTGTCGATCCTCGCGCAGGAAGTGGCCTTCTTCATCGCGTCGCCCTGGGCGGGCGTGCTGGTGGACAGGATGGACCGCCGCAAGCTGATGATCGGGTGTGATCTCGCGCGCGCCGCGATCTGCGTCGCCTTCCTGGCGGTAGGCCCGGGCTCGATCTGGATCGCGTTCCCCCTGCTGGCCCTGCTCTCGATCTTCGCGGCGCCGTTCGATCCGGCATCTTCCGCCGCGATCCCCAACCTGGTGACCAGCGAGGAGCTTCCGACGGCCAACGCGCTGGGAGGCTCGCTGTGGGGCACGATGTTGGCTGTCGGCGCCGCGCTGGGCGGCGTGATCGCAACCGTCTTCGGTCGCGACACCGCCTTCCTGCTGGATGCGGCGACGTTCCTGGCCTCGGCTGCGCTCCTCTCCGGCATCCGCGGCGCGTTCTCGGAGCCGGGAGCGCACGAGGAGGAACACCCCGGCACGCTGGAGGCCACCAGGGAGACGATCCGCTACGCGCGCGCCGATCGGCGCGTCTCCGCGCTGATCACCGTGAAGGCCGGGTTCGGGGTCGCCGCGGGCGTGCTGGCCCTGATCCCGGTGTTCGGCCGACAGGTGTTCCACGCGGGCGACGTCGGCTTCGGGATCCTGATGGCCGCCCGCGGCGTGGGGGCGCTGGTTGGGCCCTTCCTCGGCCACCGGTTGGCGGGCCCTCACCATCGGCGCCTGTTCCCGGTGATCGGGGTGGCCCTGGCCGTGTTCGGCCTCTCGTACATGACCCTGGGACTGGCACCCACGCTCCTGGTCGCCGCCATCGTGATCTTCGCGGCGCACCTCGGAGGCGGCGCGCAATGGGTGCTGTCGAGCTACGGCCTGCAGCGTCTGGTGCCCGACCGCATCCGCGGGCGCATCTTCGCCGTGGACTTCGCGCTCATCACCCTCTCCCTCGGGCTCTCGAGCCTGGGGGCCGCGGCGCTGTCCGAGGCGGCGGGACCCAGGCCCGCGGCCATCGCCCTCGGTGGCGTCGCGGTCCTGTGGTCCGTGGCCTGGTGGATCTTGACGAAGAGGGTTCGGCGAACGTTCGTCTTCGACGACGAGGCCGCGCTTCCGTCGCCGGAGGACTGACTATTCGTCGGGTCGGTCGGGTGCCGAACCTTGGTCCGGCGCCCCGGAGGGATCCGGCGCTGGGGGGCCGGGGGCGGCTGGGGGCGGGGCCGGATCTGCGGCCGGCGCCGGCGGGGTCGACTCCACGGCGGCAACCGGAGCCGGGACGCTGACGCCGCCAGCGGCGGGGGTCGATGTCGAGAAGTCCACCGCTGGGGCGCCCGCACCGCGGATCGCCTCGTCCACCTCGAAGAACTCCTCTTCCTTGAACCCGAACATGTTGGCGACCACCACGGACGGGAACTGCTTCACACGCTGGTTGTAGTCGCGTACGTTGGCGTTGTAGAAGCGACGGGCCGTCTGCAGTCGATCCTCGGTGTTGGACAGCTCCGCCTGCAGCGCGAGGAAGTTCTGGTTCGCCTTGAGGTCCGGATATGCCTCCGCGACGGCGAACAGCTTGCCCAAGGCGGCCACCAGTGGGCCTTCGGCGGCCGCCTGCTCGGCCGGGCTCCCTGTGGCCCCCGCGGCCATCGACCGGGCGTGCGCCACCTCCTCGAAGACCCCGCTCTCGTGCGAGGCGTAGCCCTTGACGGTCTCGACCAGGTTCGGGATCAGGTCGTATCGACGACGCAGCTCGGTGTCGATGTTGGACCAGGCGTCCTTGATCAGCTGCCGCTGGCGGACGAACCGGTTGTACGAGGCGACGCCCACGATCAGGGCGAGCACCACCACGGCGAGCAGGATCCAGACGACGATCACGGCGACCCCTCCGGAACGGTGGACCCATCCAGCTTAGTCGGGCCACGCGGCCGGGTACAGGGTGGACGGTCGCGGGCGCCCCAAGGGCGGCTTCATCGGAACACGAGCCCGCCGTCCTCGACATCGACCTTCACGGTATCGCCGTCCTTGATGTCCCCCGACAGGAGCCTCATCGCGAGCGGATCCTGGATGGCTCGCTGCAGGAGGCGCTTCAGCGGCCGCGCCCCGAATGCTGGGTCATACCCCTCCTCGGCCACCCAGTCGCGCGCCGCCTCGGTCAGCTCGAGCGTGAGATGCCGGTCGGCGAGCCGATCACGGAGAGCACGCAGCTGGATGTCCACGATCAGGGCGAGCTCCTCGCGCCCCAAGGCGTCGAACACGACGATCTCGTCGATCCGGTTGACGAACTCCGGGCGGAAGTAGGCACGGACATCCGCGAGCACCCGCTCACGCCGCTCCGCCGGGGTCGCGGTGGGATCGTCGAACACCGCCGAGCCCAGGTTGGAGGTCATGATGACGATCGTGTTCCGGAAGTCCACCGTGCGACCCTGGCCGTCGGTGAGGCGGCCGTCGTCGAGCAACTGGAGCAGGATGTTGAACACGTCCCCGTGCGCCTTCTCGACTTCGTCCAGCAGGACCACGCTGTACGGGCGCCGGCGCACCGCCTCGGTCAGCTGACCACCCTCCTCGTAGCCGACGTATCCGGGAGGCGCGCCCATCAGCCGCGAGACGGCATGACGCTCCTGATACTCGCTCATGTCGATGCGGATCATCGCCCGTTCGTCGTCGAACAGGTACGCGGCCAGCGCCCGAGCCAACTCCGTCTTGCCGACCCCGGTGGGCCCCAGGAACAGGAACGAGCCGATCGGGCGGTTCGGGTCGGACAACCCCGCACGCGAGCGGCGGATCGCGTTCGCGACCGCCTCCACGGCTGCGCGCTGATCGACGACGCGCTCGTGCAGCGCTTCCTCCAGGTGGACGAGCTTCTGCATCTCGCCCTCCATGAGGCGGCTCACAGGGATGCCCGTCCACGTGCTGACGACGTCGGCGACGTCCTCCTCCGTCACCTCCTCGTTCAGCATCTTCCGGTCGGACTGGAGCTCGGTCAGCGCGGCGTTCTCCTCCTCGAGACGCTTGTCCAGGTCCACGAGGGTGCCGTAGCGGAGCTCGGCGGCGCGCTCAAGGTCTCCGTCGCGCTCGGCACGCTCGGCCTGGCCCCGGGCCTCTTCGATCTCGGCCTTCAGCGTCCGCAGCGTGTCGATCCGCTCCTTCTCCTGTTGCCAGTGCGCCATCATCCCTGCGCTGGCCTCGCGGAGGTCGGCGAGCTCACGCTCGAGCTTCTCGAGACGCTCCATCGAGGCGGGGTCGGTCTCCTTCTGCAGCGCCGCTCGTTCGATCTCGAGCTGACGCACCCTCCGCTCCACCTCATCGATCTCCACCGGCATCGAGTCGATCTCGATCCTCAACCGGCTCGCTGCCTCGTCCACCAGATCGATCGCCTTGTCCGGCAAGAACCGTCCGGTGACGTAGCGGTCGGAGAGCACGGCAGCCGCCACCAGCGCCGGGTCCTGGATCCGCACGCCGTGGTGTACCTCGTAGCGCTCCTTCAGCCCGCGCAGGATGCCGATCGTGTCCTCGACGCTGGGCGGAGCCACCAGCACCGGCTGGAACCGTCGCTCCAGCGCCGGATCCTTCTCGATGTGTTGGCGGTACTCGTCGAGCGTGGTGGCGCCGATCGCCCGGAGCTCGCCGCGTGCGAGCATCGGCTTGAGCAGGTTCCCCGCGTCCATGGCGCCCTCTGCGGCGCCGGCGCCCACGATCGTGTGCAGCTCGTCGATGAAGGTGACGATCTGGCCCTCGCTGTCGGCGATCTCCTTCAGCACGGCTTTCAGCCGCTCCTCGAACTCCCCTCGGTACTTCGCGCCGGCGACCATCGCGCCCAGGTCCAGCGCGATGAGGCGCTTGTGCTTCAGGGACTCGGGGACGTCGCCGGCCACGATCCGCTGGGCGAGACCCTCGACGATGGCCGTCTTGCCGACGCCCGGCTCCCCGATCAGCACCGGGTTGTTCTTCGTCCGGCGCGACAGCACCTGGATCGTGCGACGCACCTCCTCGTCCCGACCGATGACCGGGTCGAGCTTCCCCCGCCGCGCCTGCTCGGTGAGGTCTCGCCCGTACTTCTCCAGGACCTTGATCTTGTCCTCGGGGTTCTGGTCGGTGACCCGCGTGCGTCCGCGCACCTCGGCGAGGCCGGATAGCACGGCATCGCGTGTCAGCCCGGCGTCCAGCAGGATCCGTGCGGCGGCGATGTCGCCGGCGGCGAGCATGGCCAGGAGCAGGTGCTCGGTCGAGATGTATTCGTCGGTCAGCGCCTCTGCCTCACGGCCCGCGGCATCGAGCAGCCGCCCCGTCGCGGGGGAGATCCGCACCTCGACGGAGCCGCCCCCGAACACCTTGGGGAGCCGGTCCAGCGCCTCCTCCACGCGCAGGCGCAGCCGTCCGGGATCCACTCCCAGGTGATGCAGGAGCGGGAACACGATCCCCTCGGGGTCCGATAGCAGGGCGTAGAGCAGGTGCTCTGGTTCGATGGTCTGATGGTTGCGCGCGACGGCCTGCTGCTGGGCCTCACCCAGCGCGGCCTGCGCCTTGATCGTCAGCTTGTTGAGGTCCATGCGGTCTTCACTTCCTGATAGTCGTCGATGGTCATCGCGTACATCGCGTAGTCGAGCGGCCCCTCGTCGGAGGGCATGAAGCCGCGGAGGGTCCCCTCGAAGCCGAACCCGAGTCGCTCGGCCACGGTCCGCATCGGGACGTTGTCCACATCCGTGCTCAGCTGGACGCGGTGCGCCTCTCCCCGGTCGAAGAGGAGCGCGGTCAGGAGGGCCACCGCCCTGCGACCTATCCCTCGACCGCGGTCGGCGTCATCGAAGAGGTCGATCCCGATCTCCACCACCCCCGTCGGCAGCATGCCGTCGGAACGCCTGGCCTGGATCTCTCCCGTCAGGGCACCGTCGGCCTCCACCGCGAACACGAGCCCGGCCGCCGTTTCGGTCCAAGTGCCGGACGCCGCCACGCGCGTCGCGACCTCCGCCCGCGACGCGGGCCCTCGGCGCATCGCCGGCTTCGATCTCGGAAGCACGGACCGCCCAGAGCCGGTCGACCTCCTCGGGACGGAACGGTCGCAAGACGACGACTGGATCGCTCAACGCGGCTCCCACGGGAAGCGGCGGATCGTTCGCGCCGGTACGAGGGCCGACGTGGTCCGGCGGCCGGGCATCGCGATGGCACGACGCCGCTCCAGCTGCTCCTGGAGTTCGTCGAGGCGCTCGCGCATCGCGTCCATCTGCTCACGGAGCTCCATGATCCGCTTCACGCCCGCGAGGTTGACGCCCTCGTCCGTGAGGGACTGGATCGCCTGCAGCCGTTCGATGTCCTCCTGCGAGTACCGGCGGGTGTTGCCCGAGGTCCTGTGGGGCCGCACGAGGCCCTTGCGCTCGTAGATGCGCAGGGTCTGAGGATGCACGCCTGCCAGTTCGGCGGCCACACTGATGATGTAGACGGCTCGCCGACCGCCCTCGTCGATGTCTCGTTCGCTCATCGACACCTCATCTCATGCCACGCCCAACTTGGCGCGCGGCGACTCCTTCTGGAGCTCCTGCAGGTCCTTCAGCAGCTGCTTCTCCTCCCGGGTCAGCTTCCCGGGCACGCTCACCTTCACGGTCACCAACAGGTCCCCGTGACCGCCTTTCTTGGGCGCGCCCCTCCCCTTGATCCGGAAGGTCTTGCCGGTGGGGGTTCCCGCCGGAACCTTCAGCGTCACCGGGCCGTTGAGGGTCGGAACCTGGACGTTGGCGCCCAGGGCCAACTCGGCGTAGGAGACGGGCAGCTCGATCGTGAGATCGTCTCCCCGCCGACCGAACGTGGCGTCGGGTGCGACCTTGACGCGCACGAACAGGTCGCCGGCCTGACCGCCGGCCGCGCCCGGCTCCCCGCGCCCCGCCAGCTTGATCCGGGCGCCGTCCCGCACGCCTGCGGGCACCTTCACCTGCAGGGTCCGCGTACGGCGCTCCGCGCCGGTCCCCTTGCAGGTCGAACACGGCGTCTCGACGATCCGTCCGGCGCCCCGGCATCTGCGGCACGGCTGCTCCATGGAGAAGAAGCCCTGGTTGACCGCCACCTGTCCGCTGCCGCCACACTCGGGACACGTCACCGGGGAGGTGCCGGGTGCGGCGCCGGACCCTTTGCAGGTCCGGCACGACGCCGGCCCGGTGATGCGTCACCGGGACGGTCGTGCCCTCCATGGCCTGGTCGAACGAGATGCGGACGTCCGTCTCCAGGTCGGCCCCCCGCTGCCGGCGCGCCTGACGCCGGCCCCCGCGGCCGCCGAACATGCCGCCCAGCAGATCGCCGAGGTCCACGTCGACCTGTTGGTACCCGCCACCGGGTGGCCATCCCGCTCCGGGCGGCCATCCCCCTGGGGCGCCGGCTCCCGCGCCGGCGAAGCCGGGACCGAAGCCCGAGGCGCCCATCTCCCGCACCTTGTCGTAGCTCGCGCGCTTCTCCTCGTCACCCACGACGTCGTAGGCCGCGGAGATCTCCTTGAAGCGGCTCTCGGCGTCGGTGTTCCCCGGGTTGGCGTCGGGATGGAACTGCTGCGCGAGCTTGCGGTACGCCTTCTTGATCTCCGCCGCCGAGGCGTTCTTGGGCACGCCGAGGACCTGGTAGTAGTCCTTGTCGAACCACTCGCGGCGAACCTCATCGGCCATCGAGGCTCAGCGCTCCGGGGCGGCTGTGGCCCGTCGGCGGCACCACGACGGACCCGCACGCCGGCCGGCCGCAGGACACGGCCCCGCAGGGTGTAGCCGGGACGCAGCACGTCGGCCACGATCGGCTCCTCGTCACCCTCGCCCGTCTGCATCAGGGCCTCGTGCAGCTCCGGATCGAACGGCTGACCCTCGGGGTGCATGCGCTCCAGGCCCTCGGCCTTCAACCCCTCCAGGAGTTTCGCGTAGACCAGTTCGACGCCGTGGAGGAACCGGTCGAAGTCCGGCTTCTCCGTGGCGTGGATCAGCGCCAGCTCGAAGTCGTCCAGCACCTCCAGCATGCGGCGGACCACCGGGGTCGGCGCCCAGATCCTGCGCCTCCCCGAGCTCCCGCTGCACGCGCTTGCGGTAGTTGTCGAACTCGGCCTGCAGCCGCCGGAGGTGATCGAGGTACTGCGCGGCCTCAGCCTGGGCGGCCGCCAGGTCTCCCGCGACCTCCGTGGCCCCACCCTGGGCCGGGTCTCGATCGGGGCTCGTCCCGGTCTCCTCATCGGAGACCGGGGTGGCACCCTCGTCCGTCATCGACGCGAAGCGGCGGCGGTCCGTGATGCGGATCCGCGGTTCACGCGCCTCGTCTCGCTCCCGGTCCTCGGTCACTTGACCTTGACCTCGATCGCGCGAGGCTTGGCCTCTTCGCGCTTGGGCACTTCGACCGTCAGCACGCCCTTGTCGAAGGCGGCCTGGATCTTCGCACCGTCGGCGGTGTGCGGGAGCCTCACCGACCGCGCGAACGAGCCGTAGCTCCGCTCGATCCGGTGGTAGTGCACTCCGTCGTCTTCCTTGGAGAACTCGCGGGTCCCGCGCACCGTGAGGACCTGGTCCTCGAACACGACCTGCACCTCGTCGGGCTCGAGGCCCGGGAGATCCATGGTCACGACGAAGCGGTCCTCCGACTCGTTCACGTCGATGGCAGGGACCCAGGCGTTCTGCGAGAAGGTGCGGCCGACGAAGCGATCCAACGCCTCCTCCACCGTCCTGATATCGCGGAACGGATCCATCCCCGTGAGCATCACGACGCACCTCCTTCCTCGATGATCTCGCCCTCGACGACGTCGTCGTCGCTCTCGGGCGGCGCCTGCTCGCCATCCGTGCCACCGGCCTCCGCCTGCGGCTCGGACGTCTGTGACTGCACGTTCTGGTACATCGCCTGGCCCACCCGCTGGAAGACGTTCATCGCGGCATCCGTGGCGGCCGTCAGCTTCTCCGCGTCGGCGCCCTCGTCCTTGAGCACCTCCTTGAGCTCGTCGTTGACCTTGGTCAGCTCGGTCTTGTCGGCATCCGGGACCTTGTCGCCGTTGTCCACCAGGAACTTCTCCACCTGGTACGCGAGCTGGTCGGCGCCGTTGCGCGCCTCGGCGGCCTCCCGGCGCTGCATGGTCCTCCGCCGCGAACTTCTCGGCGTCCTTGACCATCCGCTCGACCTCGTCCTTCGACAAGGCCGTTCCGCCGGTGATCGTCATGGCCTGCTCCTTGCCGGTGGCCAGGTCCTTCGCGCTGACGTTCACGATGCCGTTGGCGTCGATGTCGAACGCCACCTCGATCTGCGGCATGCCTCGCGGCGCCGGCGGGATCCCCATCAGGTGGAACCGACCCAGGGACTTCACCCCGGGCGACATCACGGTCTCGGCCTCGCCCTGCAGGACGTGGATCTCCACCGTGGTCTGGTTGTCGTCGGCCGTGGTGAAGATCTCCGCCTTGCGAGAGGGGATCGTGGTGTTGCGTTCGATCAACTTCGTGAAGATGCCGCCCTTGGTCTCGACCCCGAGCGAGAGCGGGGTCACGTCGAGGAGCAGGATGTCCTTCACGTCGCCCTTGAGGACGCCGGCCTGGATGCTGGCGCCCACCGCCACGACCTCGTCGGGGTTGACGCCCTTGTGGGGCTCCTTGCCGCCGGTGAGGGACTTCACGAGTTCCTGGATCATCGGCATCCGCGTGGACCCGCCCACCAGGATCACGTGGTCGATCCCGGAGGCGTCCTTGCCCCAGTCCTTGATGGCCTGATCGAACGGGGTCTTGCATCGCTGGACCAGGTCCTCCGTCATGCGCTCGAACTCCGCGCGGGTGAGCTTCTGGTCCATGTGGAGCGGGCCCTCGGCCGTGGCCGTGACGAAGGGCAGGTTGATCGTGGTCTCGGCCACCTGGCTCAGCTCGATCTTCGCCTTCTCCGCGGCCTCCTTGAGGCGTTGCAGCGCCATGCGATCCTTCGACAGATCGACGCCGTGGGCGTTCTTGAACTCCTTCACGAGCCAATCGATGACCCGCTGGTCCCAGTCGTCGCCGCCGAGCTGGGTGTCGCCGTGGGTTGCCTTCACCTCGAACACGCCGTCGCCGATCTCCAAGAGCGAAACGTCGAACGTTCCGCCGCCTAGGTCGAACACCAGCACGGTCTGCTCGGTGTCCTGCTTGTCCAGGCCGTAGGCGAGCGCGGCGGCGGTCGGCTCGTTGATGATGCGCAGCACCTCGAGACCGGCGATCTGACCGGCCTCCTTCGTGGCCTGACGCTGGGCGTCGTCGAAGTAGGCCGGCACGGTGATGACGGCCTGGGTGACGGAATCGCCCAGGTAGGCCTCGGCGTCTCGCTTGAGCTTGAGCAGGATCTGGGCGGAGACCTCCTGGGCGGTCCATGCCTTCCCGTCGATCTCCAGCGACCACGACCTTGTCGCCCATGTGCCGCTTGACCGAACGGATCGTTCGATCCGGGTTGGTGATGGCCTGCCGCTTGGCGACCTCGCCCACCAGGATCTCGCCGTTCTTCGAGAACCCCACCACCGAAGGCGTGGTGCGCGCCCCCTCGGCGTTGGGCACCACGACTGGCTCCCCCGCCTCCAGGACGGACACCACGGAGTTGGTGGTTCCGAGGTCGATCCCTACTGCTCGTGTCATCAGTTGGCTCCTCCTCATGCGTCCGCCGGGGCATCGGTCGACCCCGGACTACGCACATAGTGTACAAACCTAAGTGTCATATTGGCAAGTTTCCTGAGCTCGAGACATCACAGCCGGACACAGAGCCGCGCTCAACTCCGGAGGGATCCGATCCGCGCATCCCGCCGCCGTTCTCGACCCGTTCGGGCCGAATGGGTCAAGGCCGGAGCCCATACGTCCGAAAAGGGACTAGAGCGAACGGCCCCAGACGAACGGAACCTGTCGATGGCGAACCCGAAACGCGACGTTGCCCAGCCCGCCGTCCACCCCGCGGTGGCCGCGACGGTACAGACGCGCATGCTCGAGGAGCGGACGACGCTGGGCGATGCACATCCACGACGGCCTTACGCAGTCGGTAACCAGCGCGGTGCTCGAACTGCAGGTCCTCCGCCAGAAGATCCGGACCGACCCCGAGCGCGCCGTGGCCGAGCTGCAGGAGGTGGAGGACTCGCTGCGTGACGACCTCCGTCACATCCGCGAGCTGCTCTTCGAGCTGGAGGACGGCCGCGTCGCGGACGACCGCTCCTTCGCCGCCTTCGTGGCGGAGCTGGTCGAGCGCTGGCGCCTGCCCGCGCGCGTCTCGGTCGAGGGCGACCTCGAGGCGGTATCGGGGGAGGTCCTGGAGGTCGCACACGCGATCGTGGCGGAGGCGCTCGCCAACGCTGCCAAGCACTCGGGGTCCAAGGACGTGGCCGTGCGCGTACGCGCCGGCGAGCGAGAGCTCCGCATCGAAGTGGAGGACAGGGGTCGCGGCATCGCGGCCCTGACGGATGACGACCCGCACTTCGGTCTGCGCCTGCTGCACGCACGCGTGGCACAGATGGGCGGGTCGGTGGACATCGGTTCGACGCCCGGGAGCGGCGTCCGTGTGGTCGCCTCGCTCCCCGTCGGAGGGCGAGGAGACTGACGATGAGGATCATGGTGGTGGACGACCACGCGCTGGTGCGCCGTGGGATGACCTACGTGGTGAAGGAGGGCTTCCCGGAGGCCGACGTGGTCGAGGCGGAGTCCTCGGCAGGCGGCCCTGGACATCCTGCATGCGGGAACCGAGATCGACCTGGCACTCGTCGACGTCCGGATGCCGGATCTCGATGGCCTCGAGTTGCTCCGGGCCATCAAGGCAGAGGGTGCCGAGTTCCCGGTCATCATGCTCTCGACCTACGAGAACGCCCCGTACGTCAAACGCGCCCTCTCCGACGGCGCGGCCGGGTACCTCTTGAAGGACGCGACGCCCGAGGACCTCTCACAGGCGATCAACGTCGCGATGTCCGGCAGCGGCAACGTGCTCAGCCCGAGGGTCATCCAGAACCTCTTCGAGGATCAGGAGACGGGTACGGGAGCGGGCGGGAGGCGCACCGAGTCCTCGCTGACCCAGCGCGAGCACGACATCCTCGAGCTGCTGGCGGAGGGTCGATCCAACCGCGAGATCGCCGGCGTGCTGTTCCTGAGCGAGAAGACCGTCAAGGCCCACCTCGCGGCGATCTTCCGCAAGCTGGGCGTCACGAACCGCACCCAGGCGGCGATGATGGCCGTTCAGATGGGCGTCGGCCCCACCCCAGGAGCATTGGTCAACGAGTAGGCCCACCGACGAAGGGCCGGTGGCCGGGGCGTCGGATCCGGCCGCCGGCCCTTTCCAAAGCCGAAGGTCCTCTAGTCGGTCCCGAAGTCCTTGAAGAACCGGCTGGGCGTCGGCCCCCGCTGGCCCTGGTACTTGTTGCCGGCGGACCCGTAGGGGACGTCGGCCTCGGTCGTGAGCATGAAGAAGCTGATCTGCCCGATCTTCATCCCCGGATACAGCGTGATCGGCAGGTTGGCGACGTTGGAGAGCTCGAGCGTCAGGTGACCGTCCCATCCCGGGTCCACGTAGCCCGCCGTCGAGTGGATCAGCAGGCCCAGGCGTCCGAGCGAGGACTTCCCCTCCAGCCTCGCCACGAGGTCGTTCGGGATGCCCACGCGCTCCTGCGTCGAACCGAGCACGAACTCTCCGGGATGCAGGATGAACGGCTCGTCGGGCTTCACCTCGACGAGCTCGGTCAGGTCGGGCATCTCCTCGCTGCACGTCGATGAAGGGATAGCGGGAGTTCGCGAAGACACGGAACTGAGAATCGACGTGCAGGTCGATCGACGACGGTTGGATACATCCCGCATCGAACGGATCGATCACGATGCGTCCGGCGTCGATCTCCTCGCGGATGGAGCGGTCGGACAGGATCATCGGGCGCTAAGGCTACCCGTTCTGGCTCGGCCGCCCGACCCAGCTGTTCAGCACGGCTTCGGCCGCACCGGAGTCGATCGCTGCACCGGCCCGAGCGACGCCCTCGGCGAGGTCGTCCGCGGCGCCCGCGACCTCGAGGGCCGCGCCCGCGTTGAGAAGCACGACGTCGCGGCGGGGCCCCCGCTCCCCCGCCAGGATCCCCCGCACGAGCGCGGCTGAGAACGCCGGGTCCCCCCCGCGAGCTCGTCGACGCCCGCGCGCGCCATCCCGAGATCCGTGGGGTCCAGGACCGTCTCCCGGACCCGACCTTCGCTGACGTGGAAGACCGCGCTGGTGCCCGTGGTGGAGAGCTCATCCAGACCGTCCTTGCCACGGAAGAGCACGGCGCGTACACGACGGCGCGCGAGCACCTCGGCCATCAGAGGCAGCATCCGGAGATCCGAACACCCGACCGCCTGCGCGAACGGTCGCGCAGGGTTGGTGAGCGGCCCGAGGAAGTTGAAGACGGTCGGGACCCGTAGCTCCCGTCGAACCGGTCCGGCGTGCGCCATCGACGGGTGGAAGACCGGAGCGAACAGGAACGCGATACCGGCTTCGTCGAGGCAGCGGGCGACGCCTTCCGCGTCCAGATCGATCTTCACGCCGAGGGCCTCGAGCACGTCGGCCGAACCGCAGTGGCTCGATGCAGCACGGTTCCCGTGCTTGGCGACCGGCACGCCGGCGCCCGCGACCACGATCGCGGACACGGTCGAGATGTTGAACGTGCCGCTGCGATCGCCCCCCGTGCCCACCACGTCCACGACGTCGACCGAGGTCCGCACCGGGGTGGCGAACTCGAGCATCGTGCGCGCGAGACCCTCGACCTCGTCGACCGTCTCGCCCTTCGTCCGGAGGGCCATCACGAACCCGCCGATCTGCCCGGGCGAGGCCTCGCCCGCCATGATGCGGCGCATCGCTTCGGCCGCCTCATCCGTGCTGAGCGGTTCGTGCGCGACCAGTCGCGTGAGGATCTGGGGCCAGAAGTTGGGGTCGGGCTCCATCGTGCGGGAACGCTAACAGTTCGCGCGGGAGCCCGGTCACTCGCTACACTGATGGCCCCCGGGCGGCTCGGCCGGCCGGCATCTGCGGGTGTGGTTCAATGGCAGAACGTGAGCTTCCCAAGCTCGAGACGGGGGTTCGATTCCCCTCACCCGCTCCGACATCCCGCGCCGCTGACGCAGACCGAGCGAGTGTCCCTCGCCTCAGTCCTGCGGGAGCGAGGGGATGAATCGCGGAGCCCGCAGGAGCCGGGTTGCCCGCTCGAAGGCGGCCGCGTAGCCGATCAGTGCGCCCTCTCGCCACGGCGCACCGATGAACGACAACCCCACCGGGAGGTCGTGCACGAAGCCCATCGGTACGGTGATGTTCGGGTAGCCGGCCACCGCGGCCACCGAGGAGTTCCCGCCTCCGTAGTGGTCGCCGTTCACGTGGTCGATCAGCCAGGCCGGCCCGTTCGTGGGGGCCACGACGGCGTCGAGCCGGTGTGCGGCCAGGACGGCGTCCAGACCCTCGTCACGCGACAGCCGGCGACACGTGGCGAGCGCCTCGAGGTATCCCGGGTCCGTGAGCGGCCCCTTCTCGACAGCCCGCTCGAACAGCTCCTGGCCGAAATGGGCGAGCTCGGTGTGGCGGTGCGCCTGGTTGAACGCGATGACCTCCGCGAGGGTGCGAGGCGCCTCGCCGTCCAGCGTGGCGAGGTAGGCGTCAAGATCCGCCTTGAGCTCGTAGAGCAGCACCTCGAGCTCCGGCGCATCCAGGTCGTCGGCGTGCGGCACGTCCGCCGGATCGATCAGCTCTGCTCCCAGATCGCGCAGCGCGGCCAGGGCCGCCTCGAACCGTGCGTCGACGCCGTCGTGGAAGCCGGCGAGGTTCCGCGCCACCCCGATCCGGGCACCGCGCAGCGCCCCCGGATCGTCCGTCCAGGTCACATCGCGATCGGCGATCGCCGCCAACACCAAGGCCGCGTCGGCAACCGTGCGCGCCATCGGGCCCGCTGTGTCCTGCGTGTGGGAGATCGGGACGATGCCGGCCTGGCTCACCAGACCGACGGTCGGCTTGATCCCCACGATGCCGCAGATCGCAGAGGGACAGACGATGGAGCCGTCGGTCTCCGTGCCGATCGCTGCCGGGCCCAGCTCCGCGGCCACGGCCACCCCCGACCCTGAGCTCGAGCCGCACGGACTCCGATCCAGGACGTGGGGGTTGCGACATTGCCCGCCGACCGCACTCCAACCGGAAGACGAACGGGTCGAGCGGATGTTGGCCCATTCGGAGAGGTTCGTCTTCGCCATGACGATGGCCCCGGCGTCCCGAAGTCTGCGGACGACGACGGCGTCCGTACGAGGACGCGCTTCGGCGAGCGCGAGCGACCCGGCCGTCGTTCCGAGTTCTCCGACGGTGTCCAGGTTGTCCTTCACGAGGATCGGGATCCCCGCCAGCGGTCCGGAAGGGCGACCATCGCGCCGCGCCTCGTCGGCGGCCGCCACGACGGCGTCGAGCCCTGGATCGACCTGGATCAGCGAGCGCAGCGCGGGACCGGAGCGGTCGAGACGCTCGATGCGGTCGAGATAGGCGTCGACGATGGCGCGGGAAGACAGTTCCCCCGATGCGAGCCAGGCGGCCAGCTCACCGAGCGACGCGCCCTCGATCGGTCCTGCATCCGCCACGGCCGGAGCCTACCCCGGGAGCCGGCGGCCCGCTGAGGAGCTCTCGCATGACTTCGAGCGCGCCGTCTTCAGCGGACTACCCCAGGTACCGGGGCGCGGTCGGGCAGAGATCCTTGAGCGGGCACTCCCCGCACCTGGGCACGGGCGCCTTACAGATCTCGCGGCCGAGCCTGATGAGGCCGACGTGCAGAGGGGTACGGAGCCCATCCGGCACCAGCTCGTGCAAGATCCGGTCGGCCCGCTCGGCCGAGGCTTTCGGCGGGATCAACCCGAGCCGACTCGAGGTTCTGTGCACGTGGGTGTCCACCGGCAGCGCGTCCCGCCGCAGGGCGAACGACAGCACCACCGCCGCGGTCTTGGGCCCGATACCCGGGAGCGTCATGAGGTAGGCGCGTGCGTCCTCGTCGGACGCCGAGGCGAGGGTCCCCAGGTCGTACGCGCCCTCGCGTTCGTGGATCTCGCGCAGGATGGCCTGGATCCTCGGAGCCTTCGAGTTGGAGAGACCCCCGCTGCGGATGGCCTGGGCGACGTCCGCCGTCGGTGCGGCCTCGATCGTCGGCCCAGCCCCCAGGGAACGCGTGCAGAAGGTCGTTGAAGGCTCGCTCAGCGTTGAGGTCGCTGGTGTGCTGCGAGAGCACGGTCAGGATCAGCTCGTCGAGGGCATCGACCGACCGCGGGGGCTCGAGCTCACCGAAACGCTTGCGGAGCCGCCCGAGGATGGTGCGCACGCGACGGCGCTCGGCGGCGGTGGGCGTCACTGGGCGGGCGGCACCGTGTCGCGCGCCGCGTTGCGGAACTGCGTGAGCGAGGGCTCGAAGTGCAGCTTGATGCTACCGGTGGGTCCGTTGCGATGTTTCGCGATGATGAGCTCTGACTCGCGCTTGTGCTCTGGGTCGTTGTCGTCGCGGTGGATGAACATCACGAGGTCGGAGTCCTGCTCGATGGCGCCGGACTCGCGGAGGTCGGACAGCTGAGGACGCTTGTCCGCGCGTGACTCCGGGTTGCGGTTCAGCTGGCTGAGGGCCACCACGGGGATGCCGAGCTCCTTCGCCAGCAGCTTCAGCGACCGACTGATCTCGGCGACCTCCTGCTGACGGTTGTCGGGGCGCCGCTGGTTCGGCGAGGTCATCAGCTGCAGGTAGTCCACGATGATCAGGTCCAGCCCGGAGCGGCTGGTGCGCATGCGTCGGGCCTTGGCACGGATGTCGACGATGTTCACGTTGCCCGAGTCGACGATGTTGAGCGGGGCGGCGTGCGAGCCGCTCCGCCGCGTGGACGACGTTCTGCCAGTCCTGCGGCCCCACCCGCTTGTTGCGGATCCTGTCCCAGGGGACGCGGGCCTCGGCGCAGAGCACGCGCATGCCGATCTCGAAGCGCGACATCTCCAGCGAGAAGACCGCGACCGACTTGCCTGTCACCGACGACGTTCGTGGCCATGTTCATGGCGAGGGAGGACTTACCCACGCCGGGGCGGGCGGCGATCACGATCAGGTTCCCCGGCTGCAGACCCGACGTCTGGTCGTCGAGATCACGGAAGCCCGTGGGAAGCCCCGTGTAGGCCGAGTCCCGGTTCTGGATGGATTCCAGGTCGATCATCGCCTGGTCGACCAGGTCGCGCAGGATGGCTACCTCGTCGCGATCCTCGCGCCGGGCGACGTCGTAGATCCGTTGCTCGGCCTGGTCGGCGACGTTCTCGGGATCCTCTGGCGCCGCGTAGGCCATCTCCATGATGTCGGCGGAGGCGCTGATCAGGCGGCGCAGCAGCGCGGTCTGCGCGACGATCTTGGCGTAGTGCCCCGCCGAGGCGGGGGTGGGGACCTCCTCGACGAGGTCCCGGAGGTAGAGGGGACCTCCGACCTCGTCCAGGATGCCCTGTCGCTTCAGGGTCTCGACCGCGGTGATGAGGTCGACGGGTTCACCCTTCGCGTAGATCCCGCGCAGGGCCTCGTAGATGCGAGCGTTCGACCCGCGGTAGAAGTCCTCGGGCTGGAGGAGCTCGACGACGTCGGCGATGGCCTCCGAGGAGAGCATCATCGCGCCGAGGACCGACTCCTCGGCCTCGAGGTTCTGGGGTGGGACGCGGCCGTCGGGGCGGGCGATCCGCCGGACGTCGTCGATCGCTCGCGCCACGCCTATGAACCCCTCTCGCCCCGCTCGCCCACCGAACCTGCCGACGCGGGCACCCTACGCTCGCCGAGGTGGCCGGCGGCAGTTGATAACCCCTGTGGATTGCTCCGCCGCAGGTGGGATCGGAAGATTCCTTGTCACTCCTGCCCTGACCTGCGCTTTCCACATGTGGAAACCCATGTGGACAAGTGTGAACGGCGCCTCTGACACGGCTTTGTCATCATCGTCGTCATGGATGGACTCGAGATCGTCATGGGAGACGAAGACCACGGGCTCGCCGCGGAGCTCGACGACGCGATCTACGCGTTCAACGTCGAGGCGACGGGGATCGATGACGGACGCCTGCTGCGCGCCGAGATCCGGGACCCGAACGGGGAGCTGGTGGCGGGACTCACGGGCTGGACGTGGGGAGAGACCGGCTACGTCGACGTCCTGTGGGTGCGCGAAGACCGACGCCGCCTGGGCCTTGGCACCGCGCTCCTGGACGCCGCCGAAGCTGAGGCGCGGGCCCGTCGCTGCCGACAGATGGTGCTGCGGACCCACTCGTTCCAGGCGCCCGGCCTCTACCGGGATCGAGGCTACCTCGAGGTGGGCCGGGTCGAGGACTACCCCATTCGGTCACGCCGAGCTGCTCCTGGTCAAGCCGCTCGGCAGCGGCCCGTAGACTGCCCGGCGTGACCCGCCGGATCGACGCCCTCATCTGCGACATGGACGGGACGCTGTTCGATTCACTGGGACCGGTGACGAACTCGTTCATCGAGACGATCGTGGCCGGGGGCGGCCCCCGCCACACGGCGCAGGACATCGTCGCCGCGTTCCCGAAGGGCTCGGCGCGGCCCATGCTCACCGAGCTCCTCGGTCGACCCTGCACCGACGACGACCTGGCCGGCTATCACCGCCGCCTCGCCGAGGCCAGCCGCCACACGACGCCGTACGACGGCATCCCCGAGACGCTGGTGGCCCTGGCGGATGCGGGCATCCGTCTCGCGCTCTTTACGGGCGCCGACGTTCCCAGTCTGCAGATGCTCCTTCGTGGCACCGGCCTGATCCACCACTTCGAGGTCCTGGTCGGCGGGGACGAAGTCCCGCACGCCAAGCCCGCTCCCGACGGGATCCTCCTGGCCTGCCGCCGCCTGAACGTCCACCCCTCCCGGGCGGCCTACCTAGGCGACGGCGCTCCCGACATGGAGGCCGCACATGCCGCCGGCGTCCTCGCCATCGCCCCGGAGTGGGGCCACCTCTACCACCCCACACACCCTGCATACCTCCACGCCCCGACCCCGCGTGCCCTGTTCGGTCTCCTGACGACGCCACCCCCCTGAGCACGCCTGAGGCCGGGGATCGCTCCCCGGCCTCAGGCGTCGTTCGATGGCGCGGTGTCAGTCCCCTGCGGCGACCTCCACGGTGAGCACCGGCTCGACGCCGGTGAACAGATGGATCTTGACCTCGTGCGTCCCCACCGAGCGGATAGGCTCGTCCAGGTGCACGGCCTTCCTATCGATGGCCACGTCGAGCTTGGCATCGATCGCGGCGACGATCTGCTCGGCCGTCACGGAGCCGAAGAGCTTGCCTTCCTCCCCGGCGCGGGCCGTGACGGTGACCGGCCCTTCGGCGATCAGCTTGGAGGCGAGGGCTTCGAACTCACCCTTCTGCTGATAGAGGCGCTTGTCGTGGGCTCGCCGAAGGCTCTCGGCGTGTCGCACGGCGCCCTTCTCCGCTCGCACGGCCATCGACCGCGGTATGAGGTAGTTGCGCGCGTAGCCGTCGGCGACCTCGACCACGTCCCCTGGGACGCCGAGTTTCTCGACGGGCTTCTGCAGGATGATCTTCATCGGCTCGAGTACGGGAGCAGGGCCATCTCGCGCGCGTTCTTGACGGCCATCGCCACATCACGCTGATGCTGCACGCAGTTGCCCGTCACGCGCCGCGCGCGGATCTTCCCGCGCTCGGACACGAACTTCCGCAGCGTGATCATGTCCTTGTAGTCGACGTAGTCGATCCGGTCCTTGCAGAAGATGCAGACCTTGCGCTTCTGCTTCTTCTGCCAGGCCTTGTCGTCCTTCTCTTTGCGGGGGCGCCTGGCCCCACCGCTCTTGTTGCCTTTACCCGGCATCCAGTGGTGTCTCCTCGTTCGTGGCTCCGCCCACCGGTGCGGCGACCTTCTCGCCCCAGTCGCCCGAGCTGGACGAACTGGATCGCGAGGTCTTCTGCACCGTTGCGGTGGCCCATTTCAGGCTAGGACCGACGTCGTCGGCCTCGATCTCGATCACGGAACGCTTCTCGCCCTCCTGGTTCTCCCAGGAGCGCTGCTTGAGCCGCCCGGTCACGACGACCCGGGTGCCTCGGGTGAGCGACTCGGCCGCGTTCTCCGCGAGACCACGCCACACGTTGATCCGGAAGAACGACGTATCGCCGTCCGTCCAGTTCCCCGCGGCGTCGCGGATGCGCGTGCTGTAGGCGACCGTGAAGTTGGCGACCGCCGCCCCGTTGGCCGTGTAACGCAGCTCGGGGTCGTCGGTCAGGTTGCCCACGATCGTGATCTGGTTGTCGCTCGACATCTGGCGTCACCTCTTTCGGTGCGCACCCCGGCTATGCCGGGGCGGGGGAAGAAGCGGTCTCCTTGCTGTGGCTTCTTCTGGGGCAGGAGCATCACCTTGTACCGGATGATCTCGTCGGCCAGGTTCAGGGTGCGCTCGAGCTCGGGCTGGGTAGCGGGCTCCGCGGTGAACGACACCACCACGTAGTAGCCCTCGGTCATGTGCTGCAGCTCGTAGGCGAAGCGCCGCCGGCCCCAGCGATCGATGTTGGACACCTCACCACCGGCGTCGCCGACGACCTTGGTGATGCGGTCCACCGCCGTACCGACGACCGACTCGTCGGACTCGGCGGGCAGGATGAGCATGATCTCGTACTCCCTCAACAGTCACCTCCTCTGGACTGGACGGCCCCCTCGTTGAGAGGGAGCAGAAGGACATGAGGGTCGCCCAGCAGTGTACGGGAACTCGCCGGACGCTAGCACCGGGGGCTGACACGCTGCTGCTACTGCCGCCGTCGATGGCGGGGCCGACGTGGATTGAGCAGGCTCAGGCGGCGGCCGACTGCGCGACCTCGCCGTCGTAGCGGTAGCGTCCGTCTCGCAGCACGTAGCGCAGCCGTGTTCGGCCGGCGGAACGTGCGTCCAGCGGCGGAACCTCCAGGACCGGAGGCGTCCCATCGAACAAGGGGTAGCAGCGGCCGTCGAACGGCCCGCCTTCCAGTTGCCCGAAGCGGGCCCGGCCCAGGGTGATCACGTCGGCCCAGGGGGCGGGGGTTCCTGTGCGGGTCATCGTCTGCACCTCGTCTCGTCCTTCGTTTCCGGATCCGCACACGCTATCCGGAGGGTCTGACACGGATCCTCGAACACATGTTCGCCGTCAGGACTCTCGCCGGTTCACACGGGAAGGCCCGGCGACCCGGTGGGGTTATGCTCCTGCGACCAAGGCCGTGCACTTTGTGAGGAGGCGCGAGCGATGACGGTGACGATCAACGATCTGCGGGCGTGGAAAGCCCAGGGGCGGCGGTTCACGATGCTGACCGCCTACGACTACCCGACCGCGAGGATCCTGGATGCCGCGGGCGTGCCGGTGCTGCTGGTCGGCGACTCCGTGGGCCGCAACGTCCTGGGCTACCCCAACGAGCTCCCCGTCACGATGGAGGAGATGCTCCATCACGTGAAGGCGGTGAGCCGCGGAGCCGGGGACGCCATGGTCGTGGGAGACATGCCGTTCATGTCCTATCAGGCCTCGGCAGAGGACGGGATCCGTAACGCCGGACGGCTCGTGAAGGAGGGCGGCGCGCACGCCGTCAAGCTGGAGGGCCCCCATCTCGACCTCGTGCACCGGCTCGTCGAGATCGGCATCCCTGTCATGGCGCACGTCGGGCTCACCCCGCAATCGGTGCATGGCTTGGGCGGCTATCGCGTCCAGGGGCGGGGTGAGGCCGGTCAGCGTCTGCTGGAAGAGGCGCACCAGCTGGAGAAGGCCGGGGCGTTCGCGATCGTGCTGGAGGCGGTCCCGGGCGAGCTCGCCACGGACATCACCCACGCACTGCAGATCCCCACGATCGGGATCGGGGCCGGCCCCGGGTGCGACGCCCAGGTCCTGGTGATCAACGACCTGCTCGGACTCAGCGAGCGTCCGCCCAAGCTCGCGAAGGCCTACGTCGACCTCCGCAGCGAGATCACGCGCGCCGTCGAGGCGTTCAGCCACGATGTCGAGGAGGGCACCTTCCCGGGGCCGGACCAGACGTACGCGTAGGACCCGCGGCGGAGAAAATCCCGGAGCAGCCACGAGCCGCACCTAGACTCGCCGACGTGGAAGGAACCCGAACCGCCTGGGCGCCCTTCGCCGTGATGGCCGTCGGCGCCGCGGGCCTGGGCATCATCTTCGTGACCGGTGCGGCGCGGTACGACCCGAGCTGGGCCCTCGTCCTCGCTACCGTGACCGCGGTGGTGAGCGCCGTGGTGTCGGCCCTCGCGTTCGTACGTTTCAGTGGGTCGCGGGATCCCCACGCGCTGCTCCTGGCGATAGGGACCGCTGCCCTCGCCGTGCAGGCGACCTGGTTCGGCGTGGGTTGGCCCATCGCCCATCAGGGGGGCTCCGCGGTCACGATCGGCACGTCGATCGCCGCCTACGTCCCGGGTCCGACGGGGACGGCGCCCGTCTACGCCTGGCAGTTCGGATGGGTCGTGGCGGGCACGGCGTTCGTCCTCGGGAATCCCTGGTGGGAACGGCGCGGACGACCCGCGCTCGCCCCCGTGTGGACGGTCGGACTCTTCGCGCTGGTGCTGATGATCGGGGATCTGGTCCTCGTCTCCGTCAACCCCGGGGGGCGCACGGTGCGTTCCTCGGGGCTCGCTCTCACCCGTCTCCACCTCGATATGACGGGGCCGCTGCGGTGGATCCTCGGGATCGCGGCGATCACCATGCTCGTCCTCGCCTCGGCGAGGGAGTGGGGTCACCGTCCCCCGCGCGCCTTGCTGAGCGCCGCCTTCCTGCTGGCAGCCTCGCTGCAGATCGCCGTGCTCGCCCACCCCACGCCGGGCCTGACCATCATCCAGCTCGCCGATCTCGCCCAACCGGTCATGCCACTGCTCGTTCTCGGCTGGCTGCTCCGCGACCAGGGAGCGGAGAACTCGCGGTCGCGCCGAGCCGAGGACCGGGCCGAGAAGGTCCTGTCGGGCCGCGCCGAGATCGCCTCGATGATCGCCCACGAGGTGCGCGGCCCCGTGGCCACCGTCCGCGGGATCGCCAACACCTCGCTCGCACACTACGACCGACTCTCCGACCAGGAGCGTCGGGAGTTCCTGTCCCTGATCGAGCAGGAATCCAGCGAGCTCCTGGGCGCGGTCGACCAGATGGCCCTGGGACTGAAGATCGACGCCGGCGCGCTCCGCTTCGAGCTGGGTCCGACGGACCTGGGCGATGCGGTCAAGGCCGGCGCCTCGGCCGTCGAGCGCGGCGAGCGCCTCCTCGCCGTGGTGGCCGAGGAAGGGGTCACCGTCCACGCCGATCCCGCGCGTCTCCAGGAGGTGGTCCGCCAGCTGGTGGACAACGCCCTGAAGTACTCGCCGCCGGCGACGCCGGTCACCGTGAGGGCCGTCCGCGAGGGCGATCACGGACTGATCGAGATCGCCGACGAGGGGCCCGGCATCCCCGTGGACCGGCGTGATCAGGTGACGGAACGCTTCCCGAACTGGCGCCCGTCGGGCTACGAGGATCGCCCCGGCACCGGGCTCGGTCTGTTCATCTGCTCACGGCTCGTGGAAGAGCAGCGGGGCACGATGTTCATCGAAGACGCATCTCGTGGAGGTACGATGCTGCGGGTTCGGATCCCGTTGGAGAGGTAGTGCATGGCAAGCGACCGGCGCGTGACCCTGCTGATCTGCGACGACCACAAGGTGTTGACGGACGCCCTGGCCACCGTCGTCGGCCTCGACGACACGCTCGTCATGATCGCCGATCCGGTCCACGATCCCGAGTCCGCGATCGCGCTGTGTGCCGATCAGCTGCCCGACGTCGTCCTGATGGACATCGTCTTCAAGGGGGGCATGTCCGGCATCGATGCCACGCGGAAGATCAAGGAGGTCTCACCCTCGACGAAGGTCGTGATCATGACGGCCCACGACGACGAACGTCTCCTGGTCGAGGCGGTAGAGGCGGGCGCCTCGGGATTCCTCGGCAAGGACGAAGCGGCCTCTGAACTGCTCTCGGCCGCGAAAGCGGCAGCCGAAGGTGAGGTCCTGATCGATCCAGCCACGCTCACGCGCCTCCTGGCTCAGGT
The DNA here is from genome assembly GCA_963796725.1 of uncultured Actinomycetes bacterium. Classification (GTDB taxonomy): domain Bacteria; phylum Actinomycetota; class UBA4738; order UBA4738; family HRBIN12; genus JAOUEA01. Next base: position 860,537 of record CAWCMT010000001.1, on the reverse strand, counting down.
GGCACGGGAACGGGCGGAGCAGCGCGACGCACAGATGCTCCTGAACGACCTCACGGACCGGGAGCGGGAGATCCTGCAGCTGCTGGCGGAGGGCATGCGGAACGACGACATCGCCGCGAAGCTCTTCATCAGTCCCCAGACGGTGCAGACCCACGTCCGCAACATCCTCGGCAAGCTGCGCGTCCACTCGAAGCTGGAAGCGGTCGCTTTCGCCGTCAAGCACGGCGCGATCGCCGTCTGAACCGCCCGCTCCCGGTACCCACACTTACCTCGCCGCGGGTATGCAGCGCGATCCCCGCGCTGCCGTTACCTGGGTCAGACGGCGAGATCACCACCCCCTCGGCGATCCCGCCCGACCCGAACCTCGTGGGCGCTCCCTCTCGGGGGCACCCCAGGACGAAGGACCCGAGTCCACCCTCCCGGACTCGGGTCCTTTCTCATCACCGACGTCTCCCGCCCGTACCCGGTTTCGGGCATCCAGCGAAGGGACATCGGATGCCGATGCTCCCTGCATGAACGGGGACGACCTGCTCGCGCATGCGGATCGGCTCGGCGAGCCGTACGAGGCTCTCAGCGGAGGTGCACCCGACCTCCCGGTTCACGATCGCGTCGACGACCACCCGATGACCCAGGAACAGGCTGACCTACCTGGCGCACCTGTTACGCAGGATCGGCCGGGTGCCCGAGGCGGCGCTGATGACGTTCGGGCAGGCGAAGGCCCGGATCGCGGAGCTCATGGACGAGCTCGCCGCCGGACGCTGATCCTGATCAACGGGGCGGCAGCGCTCCGCGCCGGATCTTCCCCGCGGCGGTCCTGGGGATCATGGTCACCAGGATGACGTCACGAGGTACCTTGAACGGTGCGAGCCGCTCCAGCACCCACCCGCGGAGGTCGTCGAGCCTCGGGGGAGCCTCAGCGTGAGCCGGGACGACGTAGGCCACGACCTCGCTCCCCCAGTCGGTGTGCGGACGGCCCGCGACCGCGACGTCGCCCACGGCAGGGTGCTCGATGAGGACCCGTTCGACCTCCTCGGGCCACACCTTCTCCGCACCCGTGCGTATCAGGTCGTCGGCGCGCCCTGCCAGGTGCAGGCGACCGTCGTCGTCCAGCGCGCCGACGTCGCCCGTGCGCAGCCAGCCGTCCAAGGTGAACGCCGCCGCGGTCGCCGCCGGGTCCTTCCGGTAGCCCTCCATCACGGTCGGGCCGCGTAGCTCGATCCCGCCGTGCTCCGCGATCCGCACCTCGGTTCCCTCGAACGGCCGTCCGTCGTAGACCACGCCGCCCGTGGTCTCGGTCATCCCGTAGGTGCTCACCACACGCGCGCCGCGCGAGCGGGCGGCCTCGGCGTCAACGGGATCGAGGCGGCCGCCGCCGACCAACAGCGTCAGCCCTGCCATCGGTCGGTCCTGGGCGAGGAGCCGCCGGACCATGAGGGGCACCAGCGCGACGAACGCGCCGTCGGAGCCGCTGTCGAGCACGCGGGCGGGATCGAACCCCTCGTGCACGATGACGGGTACCCCGAGGATCGCACCGCGGAGCAGGACCAGGAGGCCGCCGACGTGCACGGGTGTGAGGCAGGAGATCCACGGGACCTCCGCGCCCGCGCCCAGCACCGCGGCAGACGTGGTCACCGCCTCCTCGATGGCGCGACGGGAGAGCTCTGCGAGCCGCGGCACCCCGCCGGAGCCCGACGTGGCGACGACGGCGCCGATGTCGGCGATCGGCGGGGCCTCCGGGAAGACGACCTCGCCCAGGCGGTCGACGATCACCGTGGGCTGAGCGCGATCGAGCAGGGCGCGGCGCTCGCGTGCCGACATCCTGGCGTCCAGGGGCAGGAAGGGCACGCCCCGCCACCACAGGTCGCCGACGAGTTCGAGCCAGTCCTCACCCGGCGGCAGGTCCACCGCCACCAGTTCTCCGGGGCCCCCGGCCAGATGCGCCCTCGCGTTCACGTCCGGTAGGCTAGCCGGAACCATTCGAGTTAGCGCTCTAGGAGTGATCGGTCATATGGATTGGACCCCTTCGGGCACCTACGAGGACATCCGGTACGAGACCGCCGAGGGCATCGCGAAGGTCACGATCGCGCGGCCCGAGGTCCGCAACGCCTTCCGCCCCGCCACCACCCGCGAGCTGATCCACGCGTTCAACGTGGCGCGGGACGATCCCTCGATCGGCGTGATCGTCCTCACGGGCGAGGGCCCCGAGGCCTTCTGCAGCGGCGGCGATCAGAAGATCCGCGGCGACGACGGCTACGTGGACGAGCGCGGCATCGGGCGGCTGAACGTCTTGGATCTGCAGGTCCAGATCCGGCGGTGCCCGAAGCCGGTGATCGCGATGGTCGCCGGCTACGCGATCGGCGGAGGCCACGTTCTGCACCTGTGCTGCGATCTCACGATCGCCGCGGACAACGCGAGGTTCGGACAGACGGGGCCCCGCGTCGGCTCGTTCGACGCCGGCTACGGGATCAACCTGCTGGCACGCCAGATCGGCGAGAAACGCGCGAAGGAGGTCTGGTTCCTCTGCCGCCAGTACGACGCCCAGACGGCGCTCGCCTGGGGCCTGGTCAACGCCGTGGTGCCGCTCGAGGAGCTGGAGTCGGAGACCGTCCGCTGGTGCCGCGAGATGCTCGCTGAGTCCCCGCTGGCGCTGCGCCTGCTGAAGGCCGGTGCGAACGCGGGCACCGACGGCCTCGCCGGCGTCCAACAGCTCGCCGGCGACGCCACCCTCCTCTACTACATGAGCGAGGAGGCGCAGGAGGGTCGCGACGCGTTCAAGGAGAAGCGGGACCCCGACTTCTCACGCTTCCCGAAGCGCCCCTGACTCGGGGTCGCGTAGGCTCCCGCGTCATGAGCGAACCTCGCCCCTCCGCCGATGAGGCCGGCGCTCCGACCGCCCGTCCTTCCACCCTCGGGGTGTGGTGGCGGGGCGCGCGGCCGCGGACCCTCGGCGCGGGACTCGTCCCTGTGTTCGTGGGGACCGCCGCGGCGGGCCACTTCATCGCCTGGCGGTTCGGCGCCGCACTGCTGGTCGCGGCCGGCCTGCAGATCGGCGTGAACCTCGCCAACGACTACTTCGACGGCGTGAAGGGCGTGGACACCCACGAGCGGATGGGACCGCCGCGCCTCACACAGTCGGGTGCCGCGAGCCCCCGCGCCGTGCTCGCCGCCGCCCTGCTGTGCCTCGGCGTCGCCGGCGTCGCCGGCCTGGCCCTGGCGCTCGCGACCCAACCCCTGCTGATCCTTGGCGTCGGGGCCGCGGCCCTGGCGGCGGCGCTCCTCTATTCGGGCGGGCCGCGCCCCTACGCGGGGCTCGGCCTGGGCGAGCTCATGGTCTTCGTGTTCTTCGGCCTGATGGCCACGTGCGGAACCGCCTACGTGATGGTCGAGACCGTGCCGGCCGCGGCGTGGTGGTCGGGGGCGACGATGGGATGGCTGGCCGTAGCCATCCTGGTGGCCAACAACCTCCGCGACATACCCACCGACGAAGGCTCGGGGAAGCGGACCCTCGCCGTGCGGATCGGCGAGCCGGCCACCCGGCGCCTCTACCGCGCCTGCGTCGTGGCGGCGTTCGCCACGATCGTGATCGGCGTGATCGTCTACATCATCGATGAGCGATACGGCATCACGCAGTGGGCTCTGTTCGGGCTGCTGGCCTGGGTGCTCGCCATCAAGCCCATGGAACTGGCAGGGACCGCGCGCGGCCGCGAACTGGTCCCGGTGCTCACCGGGACCGCGGCGGTTCACGCGGCATGCGGGCTGCTGATGGCGCTCGGCCTGGTCCTGTGGCACGCGCAGCAGGTGATCCCAGCGAAGCTGACGGGCGGATAGGCGTGGACGCCGCCGACGTCGCCTACGCCTGCGCGGTCGCGCTCTTCGACGAGCTCGCCGCAGGGGGCGTCCGACACGTCTGCCTCTCGCCCGGCTCGCGGTCGACGCCGTTGGCGCTGGCCGCGGCGCGCGACGATCGGTTCGAGATCCACGTTCACCTGGACGAACGCTCCAGCGGATTCTTCGCGCTGGGGCTCGCGAAGGCGCTCCGCGATCGGGTGGCGATCGTCTGCACCAGCGGCACCGCAGCCGCCGAGCTGCTCCCGTCGGTGGTGGAGGCCTCGCAATCGAGGATCCCCCTGATCGTGCTCACGGCCGACCGGCCTCCGCGGCTGCGCGGCACTGGGGCGAATCAGACGATCGACCAGGTGGAGCTCTTCGGCCGCTACGCGCGCGCGTACCTGGAGCCGCCGGTGCCGGCCGATCGCGATCACACGAAGGAGTGGCGTCGAGCTGGGCTGGCTGCCGTGGATGCGAGCGGCGGCGCCCTGCCCGGCCCCGTCCAGATCGACTGCCCCTTCGACGAACCGCTCGTTCCCCAGGACACCGAGCTACCGACCGGAGAGCGTCTGGGACCGCCTGCGTCACCCGATACGGACCCCGCCCCGAGCCGGGCGGATGTCGATGCGGCCGCGAGCCTGATCGGAGGGCGGCGCGGGGCGGTCGTCATAGGACCGTGTGCGTGGATGCCGCCGGACGCCGTCACCTTCCTCGCGCAGCGACTCGGCTGGCCCGTGATCGCCGAACCTACATCCAACGTTCGGCGGCCCGGGGCGGCGCTCCGGGCCGGCCAGAGCCTCCTGGGTTCGACGGCCTGGATCGGCGCGCACCGGCCGGAGGTGGTGCTGCAGGTCGGCGCCGCACCTACGACCAGGTCGACCCAGCGGTTCGTCGCGGGCACGAACGCGTTGATCGTGGCGGACGCCCATCACCTCGACCCGGACCCGCGGCGCCACGCGAGCCTGCGGGTCTTCGCCGACCCGGATCACCTCGCCGAGGCCATCGCGGGGCGCGCGCCGCAGGCCGCTCCCGGCACCTGGCTGGACGACTGGCGCCTCGCCGACACCGCGGCGCGTCGAGCCATGGATGACGTCCTCGACCGGAGCGCCTCGCCGACCGAGCTCCAGATCGCGCGCGACCTGGCCGCCGCGGTTCCCAACGACGGCTCGCTCTTCGTGGGCAACTCGATGCCGGTCCGCGACCTCGACGTCGCGATGGCGCCGCGCGACGGACTCGAGGTGCTGGCGAACCGAGGGGCGAGCGGGATCGACGGCCTGGTCTCGACGGCGCTGGGGATCGCCTCCGCGGGGCCACGACCCTCGGGGCCCGGTCCGACCGTGGCCTTGCTCGGCGACCTCAGCCTGCTCCACGACTTCGGTGCGCTGATCTGGAACGCCACGCGCGGGGTCCGGCTCACCCTGGTCGTGGTCAACAACGCCGGAGGCCAGATCTTCTCCCTGCTGGACCAGCGTGGGCTCCCCGAACTCGGCCCGCTCTTCGTGACCCCGCACGCCGTGGATCTCGGCGCGTTGTGCGGGGCGGCCGGAGTGGGGCACGCCCGCGTCGACGAGGCCTGGGCGTTCGGACCCGCCCTGGACCACGCGATCCGCGGCGGCGGACTCCAGGTCGTCGAGGCCGTCGTGGACCCCGACGCGAGCCGCGCGCAACGGGCCCAGGTTCAGGATGCGGTCGACGCAGCGCTCGTGAGCCTGGAGCCTTAGCCCACGGCCTCGCGCGACGAGCCGGGTTGGACTAGCGTGCGAACGTCGGACGGGACCGGGAGGGCAGCCATGGTCATCGCGCGCAGTTCGTTCCCCGATGTGGAGATCCCCGACGCGACGCTCGCCGACTTCGTCCTGCACGCGGCGTCCGGCTTCGGGGAGAAGCCGGCGCTGGTCGATGGGCCGACCGGAAGGACGATCACCTTCGCACAGCTGGCCGGGCGCGCCCGAGCGCTGGCGGCCGGCCTCCATGCCAACGGCTTCGGCGACCGGGACGTCTTCGCGATCTTCGCCCCCAACGTGCCCGAGTACGCCGTGGCGTTCCACGGCGTGGCCGCGGCCGGGGGGGCCGTGACCACGATCAACTCGATGGGGTCGATCGAGGACATCGCGGGACAGCTGCGGGCCACCGGCGCCCGGTTCCTGCTCACGGTGGAGCCCTTCTGCGACAGAGCACTGCCCGCGGCAGCGCAGGCAGGCGTCGAGACGGTGTTCCTCCTCGCGACCGACCCGATCCCGGGCACCGCCCCCTTCGGAGCCCTCTTCGGCAACCCGGCCGCCGCCCCCTCGCCCGCGATCGAGCCCGCCACGCATGTGGTCGCGCTGCCCATGTCCAGCGGGACGACGGGCTTCCCGAAGGTCGTGCAACTCACGCACCGCAACGTCGTGGCCAACACGATCCAGTCGAGTGCCGCCATCCAGCTCACCGAACGCGACGTGATGATCGGCATCCTCCCGTTCTTCCACATCTACGGGATGACCGTGCTGATGAGCCTCGCCCTCTGGCGGGGGGCCACCGTCGTGACGATGCCTCGCTTCGAGCTGGAGCCGTTCCTTCGGCTGATGCAGGACCACCGCGTGACCTACGCCTGCCTGGTGCCGCCCATCGTGCTGGCGCTGGCCAAGCACCCCGACGTCGAGCGCTTCGACCTCTCGGCGCTGGAGTACGTGATCAGCGGGGCGGCGCCGCTGGACCCGGGTGTTGGCCGGGCCGCCGCCGCCCGGCTGGGATGTCAGGTCCAGCAGGGGTACGGCCTGACCGAGACGAGCCCGGTGCTGTCGGCCCCGACGCGCGATGCCGCCCTCGCGCGCCCGGCCTCGACGGGTCTGATCGTGCCGAACACCGAGATCCGGGTCGTGGCCCTGGAGGAGGAGGCGGCCGAGCCGGCCATGGACGAAGACGGCGAGATCTGGGCGCGAGGTCCCCAGGTGATGGCGGGCTACCTCGACGACCCCGACGCCGACGCGTGGATCTTCCCGGGACAGGGGTGGCTCCGCACCGGCGACATCGGCCACGTGGACGCCGACGGCTACCTCTACGTGGTGGATCGGCTCAAGGAGCTGATCAAGTACCGGGGCTTCCAGGTCCCACCCGCCGAGCTGGAGGCGATCCTGTTGGGGCATCCCGGCATCGCGGACGCGGCGGTGGTGCCGGCCCCCGACGCCAACGCGGGCGAGGTACCGAAGGCGTTCGTCGTGAGGGCCCCCGGGGTGGAGCTCACCGAGGGCGAGGTCATGTCGTACGTGTCGGAGCGGGTCCCGTCCTACAAGAAGGTGCGCCGGGTGGAGTTCGTGGAGGAGATCCCCCGCTCCATGTCGGGCAAGATCCTGCGCCGCGTGCTGGTCGAGCGAGAGCGCGCGAGGGACGCCTAGCGCGCTCAACCCCAGCGCAGCGAATCCAGGAACGCACGGAACTTGCGGTCGGTCTCGTCGACCTCGCCCTGGGGATCCGAATCCCCGACGATGCCGGCGCCGGCGAAGAGCCGGGCGGTGTCGTCCGAGAGCTCGGCGCACCGCAGGGCGATCGCCCACTCGCCGTCACCCGTCGCGTCCATCCATCCGACGGGTCCCGCGTAGTGACCTCGCGCGAAGGGCTCCAGTTCCCCGATCAGACGGAGCGCCTCGGCGCGCGGGGTGCCGCACACCGCAGGCGTGGGGTGGAGCTCCGCGACCAGGTCCATCGCCGTGACACCCGGGTCGAGCAGATGGCCGGTGAAGCGTGTGGCCAGGTGCCAGAGGTTCGCTGTGGCCAGCAGCACGGGCTCGCGGTCCCACGCCAGATCGTGGCAGAAGCGGCCGAGGACCTCAGCGATGGCCTCGACCACGATCGCGTGCTCCTCACGGTTCTTGCCGGAGGCGCGGAGCGCCTCGCCGCTGGCTACGTCCTCCGCGGCCGTGCCGCCGCGCGGTGCCGAGCCCGCCAGGGGGGTCGAGCGCACCTGGAGGCCGCGGCGGGCGACCAGCAGCTCGGGGGAGGCCCCCGCCAGCACGGGTGGGACATCCGCGGCCGCGCCCGCGGGCCAGGCGAGCGGAGCGAGGAACGCGTACGCGTCGGCGTCCACCGCGCGCAGCCGGCGAGTCAAGGCGACGAGATCCAGCCGCCTGCCGGCGGCCACCTCGATCGTCCGTGCGAGGACCACCTTCCGAAGCTCCCCGGCATGGATGCGCCCCACCGCGTCGCGCACGGCGGCGGCGTAGGCCTCCTCGTCGGGCAGTTGCGCGAGCTGCACCGGCGAGAAGGGCTCCAGCGGTGCCCCGGCCGCAGGGCGCAGAGGTGCGAAGGCCCCGTCGGTTCCCTCGACCTCCTGCAACCAGGTCGCCCCGCGCTCCGTCCTGCGTACCAGGCGCCCAGGCACAGCCAGATAGCCCTCGCCGATGCCGGCGAACGGGGCGGCGCCGACGCCGGTCACGGGTGGTCCTCCCGTCGAAGCGCCGATGGCGCGCAGCTCCGCCAGGGCCCGCACGGCGAGCCCTCGGAGCCCATCCCGGCCCGCCGCGAGATCGGCCCGTACCGCGATGCCGCCGCCGTCGGGCGCCGAGGCCACCCCCAGGCCGCCGCGCTCGAACAGGAAGCTCGTCGAGCCCTCGCCGGCGCAGGCCGCCAACAGGTCGAACGAGGGGGCGAGCCGCTCGGCCCGCACCGTGAGGTCGCTCACTCCCGGGTCCCCACCAGGAGCTGGGTGATGCCGCCGGAGAGCTGGATCCGCCCGACATCAGGGAAGCCGGCGTCACGCAACATGGCGAGCATGATGCCGGGCTCCGGCAGGTACGCCATCGACCTCGGCAGGTAGGCGTAGGCGTCGCGGTCGGAGATCAGGCCGCCGATCATCGGCACCGCCCGGTTGAAGTAGACGCCGTGGCCCGCGCGCATCAGGGCGTTGTCGGGCCGGCTGGCATCCAGCAGTGCGATCCGACCACCGGGGCGAACGACGCGGGCCAGCTCCGCGAAGCAGGCCTCCAGCGACACGACGTTGCGCAGCGCGAACCCGCACGTGACGCCGTCGGCGCCTCCGTCACGCACGGGGAGCCGCAGGATGTCGGCCTCCACCAGCGAGGCATCCGTGGTGCGCGTTCACCAGCATCCCGTGGCTGAAGTCGAACCCCACCGCCCGGTATCCGCGTCGCCCCAGCTCTCGACAGAAGTCACCCGTGCCGCACGCCAGATCGAGCACGAGCGCGCGTCCGGGGAGCCGCAGCTCCCGAACCGCCCGCCGGCGCCAACCCACGTCCATCCCGAACGTCATCACGCGGTTCACGAGGTCGTAGCGGCCCGAGATCGTGTCGAACAGATCGCGGACGGCCCGACGCTTGGTCTCGCCCTCGGGCAGCCCCGCCGCGGCCGGGATCGCTCGACGCGATCCCCTCCGTGGTGATCCGGGCCTCGGCGGACTCGAGCAACACGCGGCGGAAGTGGTCCGCGACCAGACGGGTCACGGCCGGCAGCAGCTCCCCGAATGCCTCGACCAGCTGCGCGGCGGCCGCGGCGTCGTCCTCGCCCGCGGTGTCGCGGATCGGCTTGCGCACGTGCTCGTCGAACAGCTCGACGGCCTGCTCCGCGAGGCCCCGCAGGGCTGCGTCGGCGTCGCGCGCGAGCCCGAGGAGGTCAGGGAGCGGCAGACCGAACTCCAAGCAGCCGCAGCGCGGTGCGCACCATCTCGATGTCGGTCGCCGTGTACCGCTCCTGCGCCATCGACCGTGCGCCCCAGCCGGATCCCCTCGCGCTCGACGGCCTGGATCAGCGACGCCGGAACCCCGCTGCGATCGGAGAACGCCTCGAGGCTGAGCAGCTCGGGCTCGCCGAAGACCTCGCCGCGAGCGGCGGCGACCGCCGCGGCGAGGTCGGCGTCGGCCGGGCCGAGCTCGCCGGTGACCACCCGGCGGATCGCCGCCAGGGTCAGGCCCTTCGTCTGGAGGTTCCGGATCTCGCGGATCCGCTCACGTGCTCGGGCCCGTACCAGGCGACGCGGCCCTCTCGGGACGGCTGCGGAAGCAGCCCGCGAGACTGGTAGTAGCGAACCGTGTCCACGGACACGTCGCAGGTCGCGGCGCAGCTGCTCCACCCGGTACCTCACGACCGACCACTCTACGAGTGCTCGCTCGAAGGGTCCAACGCGGCCCGGGGGGCTGACGATGCGGGCCGATGAGCCGCGTCGCGCGACCCGCCGTCAGCCTCGCCGTCGTGCTGGGGTGCGTGGTCGGGACGATGGCGCTGGGGATCGCGCTGAAGGCGCCGTGTTCCGCCGGGTCCTGGGGCGACGGACGGCAATACACCTTCCTCTGCTACTCGGACATCGTGCCGCTGCTGGGCACCGAGCAGCTCGAGCGCCCCAGGACCAGGGCGGCGCGAGGCTGCCGTTCTTCGATCCTTGCGCGCACCGTCCCGGGACAGAACTGCGACGAGTACCCGGTGCTCACCATGTACTTCATGCGCGTCGCGGCGTGGATCTCGGGCGGCAACTGCGGCGCGTTCTACTACGTGAACGCGGTGATGTTGGTGGGCTGCTCGGTCGCTATCGCCTTGTTCCTCTATCTCGATGGCCGGTGGGCGACGTCGCTCTACTTCGCGCTCGCGCCCACGCTCCTGGTCTACGGGACGATGAACTGGGATCTCTTCGCGGTGCTCGTTCGCCACGGCGGGGCTGTACTTCCTGCTGCGGCGTCGGGACGTGCTCTCGGGGGCCGTCGCTCGGGCTGGGCGCGGCGGCGAAGTTCTACCCGGGCCTGCTCGTCGTTCCGCTTCATCGCCCACCGCTTGCGCGAGCGCCGCCCCGACGCGGCCATCACGCTCGGCTGGACGACGATCGGGGCGTGGTTCGTCGTGAACCTGCCTTTCATGGTGGCCTCGCCGGCGAGTTGGTCCCGATTCTTCACGTTCAACGGACAGCGGCCCGCCGACTTCGACAGTCTCTGGTACATCGGCTGCCGTCACGTGGACGCGGCGTGCCTGTCGACCCGGACGATCGACGTGGGTTCGGCGGCGTTGTTCGGCGTGGCCCTGGCGCTCGTTTGGTGGCTGAAGGCTCGGCGCTGGCCCGACTTCCCCCGGTGGACGCTCGGGCTCCCGCTCCTGGTGCTGTTCCTGCTGACCAACAAGGTGTACTCGCCGCAGTACGGGCTGTGGCTCCTGCCCTGGTTCGCCGTCGCGCTCCCGGGGCTCCGTAGATTCATCGCCTTCGAGATCGCCGACGTCGCGGTCTTCATGACCCGTTTCTGGTTCTTCGGGAAGATGGCGGGACGGTTCGGGGTGCCGCAGGCGTGGTTCGAGGCCATGGTCTTGCTCCGGGCCGCGATCCTGGTGTGGTGCGTGATCGCCTGGGTTCGGCAGGAGCACCAGGTCCTGCCGATCGAGCTCGCGCCCGAGGCCCGCCGGCTCGACGATGTTGGACGCCACGTCGCCACCGCAGACCGGGACGCCGTGAGCGCGAACGCCGGATCGACCCCGGCCGAGGAAGCCGTCCAGCTCAGGGATGGGCTCCGGACATGTCTCATGGTCTTCCTCGCCGTGCGGATCGCGTTCAGCCTGCTGAGCGTCGTCGGCGTCGGCATCATCCAGCCGAGACCGCTGCCAGGATCCGGCGACCAGCTCCCCGCCGTCTCCACCTGGCCGATCGCACCGATCTCGGTGGGGTGGCACAACGTCGTCACCGCCTCGGAACGCCAGGACGCCGCGCGCTTCCTGGGGATCGCCACGGCGGGCTACGGCCGTGACGACGCCAGCGCCGCGTTCTTCCCGGGGTACCCGCTGGCGATCCGCGCCGTGACGTTGCTGCCGTTCATCGGCCCGCTCGGTGCGGCGCTCCTCGTCTCGAACCTCTCGTTCGCGGTCGCCCTGCTGCTCCTGTACGGGCTCACGCGTCTGGAGTTCGGCTCCACGTCCATGGCTCGACGAAGCGTCATGTTCCTGGCGGTGTTCCCGACCGCCATCTTCTTCCTCGCGCCGTACTCGGAGTCGCTGTTCCTGGCCCTCTCGCTCTGGTCGTTCTGGGCCGCGCGCCGCGATCGATGGGGTTGGGCCGCCCGTCGCCGCGGCGCTGGCCGCGTCCACCAGGGCGATCGGCATCCTCCTCCTGCCCGCCCTGGCGATCGAAGCGATCCATCAGTGGCGGGCCGACGGGCGGGCGCTGCTACCGCGCCTGGCCGCCGCGGCCGCCACCGTCATCGGACCGGCCGCCTACCTCGGGTACTGGGCCATGCACTTCCACGACGTCGGGGGGCCGCTGGCCGCACAGCGCACGTGGAGGCGCAGCCTCGGAGCTCCCTGGGCCACCCTGGAGAACGCGTGGCGGTACACATGGCGATACCAGTCCTACTGGCTCTTCGATCGTCATCGTGGTGGGCATCGTCGTCATCGCCGTCGTGGCCGGTATCCGGTGGCTCCGACCCACGTACCTGACCTACGCGGCCCTGAGTCTGATCGTTCCCCTCTGTTACCCGGAGGAGGGGCGACCGTTGCTCTCCATGCCGCGGTTCGTGGCGGTCATCTTCCCCGCGTTCTGGGTCATCGCCCGAGCCGTCGAACGGCGGCGATCGGCGGAGCCGCTGGTCATCGGGGTCTTCGCCGGCGGGTACGGGATCGCCGGGCTCCTGTTCATCAACTGGTGGCACATCTTCTGAACCCTCTGAACCGAGCCCTGCAACCGTTTAGGATGTGCGAGACCGACCGGCTACCGGAGGACGTGTGACGATCAGGGTTGCCATCGCCGACGATCACTCGTTGGTTCGCCAAGGGCTACGGCGCTACCTGGACATGGCCGACGGGATCGAGGTGGTGGGCGAGGCCTCGAACGGCAAGGAACTTCTCGATCTGGTCGACCGCCGATGAGCCCGACATCGCGCTGGTCGACATCCGGATGCCGGAGATGGACGGCCTCGAAGCCGCCCGCGAGTTGCGCGACAAGTACCCGAAGGTGGGCGTGATCATGCTGACCGCCTACGACGACAGGCAGTTCGTCGTCGAGGCGGTGCGCAGCGGCGCCCGCGGGTACGTGCTGAAGGCACGCGACGCCGAGCACTTGATCCAGACCGTGCGGCTGGTTGCGGGCGGCAACATGGTCATCGACCCGCAACTGGTCGTGGCCCTTGCCGAGGAGCTCTCCACGGCGAAGGAACGCGATCGCAAGGCCGAGACCCTGACGGCCCGGGAGATCGAGGTGCTCCAGCTGCTGGCCTTCGGCCACACGAACCGTGACATCGCCGAGCGTCTCTACATCTCGCCCGACACCGTCAAGACCCACCTCGAGCACATCTTCGAGAAGCTCGGCGCCTCGGACCGCACCGCGGCCGTGGCGGAGGCGCTGCGCCGCCGCCTGATCGAGTGAGCCGGAGGCGCTGCGCCGCCGCCTGATCGAGTGAGCCGGAGGCGCTGCGCCGCCGCCTGATCGAGTGAGCCGGAGGCGCTGCGCCGCCGCCTGATCGAGTGAGCCGGACGGCGCGTTCGTCCCCGGAACGGGTTAGTCCATACGGCCCCTTGGTTCCCCTCCTCGGGTGATGGAGCGGAGGCCCGCGAGCGTCGATGATGGAACGACATGGTCGACGCGTCTCCGCAACCCGGTTCCCGAACCGGCGGGATCTTCCTCGCCGTGGTCGCCGTCGTGGCGACGGCGGTCTATCTCGCCCTGCCCTGGGGCTCGCACGGGCAGTCGGTAGCGACCGATGCGTCGATCGCAGTGACCTGTCTCATCGGCGGCGTGATGATCGCGCAAACGGTGGCGCGGGGTGGATGGCGGGGCGTCATCTGGCTCTCCTGGGGCCTGCTGTTGGTCGGGGGGATCAGCGCGCTCCTCTTCCTCGCGGAGATCCTGCGGCCTACGGGCCAAGCCCCCCAGGCCGCCGGCGCGCTGTTCCTGCTCGTGCTGTTCCCGCTGGTCGAGCTGGCCATCGCGGAGTACCGGCAGCACTTCGAGCCCGGCGCACGGCGGGAACTCGGCGTGGATGCGATCCTTACCGCGGCGTCGCTGACCGCCATCCTCTACGTGATGCTCCGCCCGCCCGGAGCCGGTCCGCAGATCTCGCTCACAGCAGCCATCTTCGCGATCCTGGCCGCCACCCAGCTCGTGGCGTACACCGTGCCTGTCCTGTGGCTTCCGAACCGGACCCACATCACCCAGGCCCTGACGTTCACCGCGCTGGGGGCGGCGACGGCGGCGCTTGGGATGGCAGTGGTGCCGGCGCACCACCACGGGGCCGATATGGTGGGAGGACCTGGTCTTCATCCTCGCGCCCGCTCGTATTCGCTGGGATCGCCCTTACCCACCCCGAGCACCGCCAGGTCAGCAACATCGCCGAGGCGAGACGTTGGGCGAGGCCGCTGCTCACCAGCATCGCGGTCGTGGCCGCCTGTTCGGCACTCGCCCTGGTGGCCGTCCTCGACGACAACAGGGGCCTCACCAACGGACAGTCCGCGGTGATCATCGGGTTGCTCGGGCTGGCCGTGGCGGCTCGGATCGTCGCGAACCAGATCGCGAGTTCCCAGGCCCAGCGGGACGTGCGGCAGGCCCTAGCTGACAAGGAAGCCGCCCTGGCCGAGGCCGATCACGCACTCGAGCGCGTCCGCCAGGCGAACGAGACCCTGCGTGATTCCGAGGAGCATCTGCGGCTGGTATTCGACACCGCCGTGGACGGCGTCGTGGAGCTCGACAGCGATGGCGCGGTCCTGCGAACCAACGAGGCCTTCGCTCAGATGATCAACCTGGATCGTGGCGCGATCGAGGGGCAACGCTGGACCGCGCTGGCCGCTGCGATCACGGGTGCCTCGGCCGAGTTCGCAGCACTGCCGAGCGCCGGCGAGGCCGAGATCCGACGACGGGACGGCCAGGCCCTCTACCTGGAATCCCGCGTTTCGCAGCTGCCTACCTCGCCGCCACGGACCCTGATGTTGGTCCGAGACGTCACGGCCGCACGCGTGGCCGACCAGACGATCCGGTCGCTGTTCCAGTTCCTCCAAGATCGCGACGAAGACCGCTCCCGGCTGCTGCGCCGTACCAACGCCGCCATCGAGTCGGAGCGCAACCGCATCGCCCGTGACCTGCATGACGGGCCCGTCCAAGGTGTGAGCGCGGCATCGCTCTCGCTGGAGGCAGCGCTCCTGATGATCAAGGCCGGCGACGTCGATCACGGCATCGAGGTCCTCGAGAGGATCCGGGAGGAGTTGACCGCGGAGGCCGACGGCCTCCGCCACCTCATGTCGGGTCTGCGCCCTCCCGTCCTGGAGGAGCGCGGCCTGGTGCCCGCACTACGGGAGATGGTCACCCGGTTCGGATCCGATCAGAACGCGCACACCGAATTCGTCGGTCGCCTTTCTTCGCCGTTGCCCGAGGACCTCGAGACCCTCGCCTATCGCATCGTGCAGGAGTCGCTCTCGAACGCCGCCAAGCACGCCGGCGCCTCGATGCTCACGGTCCTGGTGGAATCGGACAACACCCAGCTCCGGATCGAGGTCCAGGACGACGGCACCGGATTCGACGCCGGACGAGCGCGGGAGTACCTGCGTGAAGGGCGCGTCGGGCTGGCCTCGATGCGCGAGCGCGTCGAGCTGGCGAGCGGCACGTTCGTGGTGCGTTCCTCGCCGCAGCGGGGCACGACCATCATGGCGACGCTCCCGATCGAGGTCGCGCCCATCGAACGCGAGCTGGCCGTCAACGACGCCTAGCGCGTCACTGCCGACGCGCGAGGAACGGCACCTTCGGCGGGCTGGGGGAGGCGCTGGGCGAGGGCGACGGGCTCGGCGAGGGCGACGGGCTCGGCGACGGACTGGGCGAGGGGCTCGGCGACGGACTGGGCGAGGGACTCGGCGTCGGCGTCGAGCTCGGCGTCGGCGTCGGGGAGGGCGTCGGCGAGGCAACGGGTGCGGCAGGGCCGAGCGATCCGGTGAAGGTGGGCGACGGGAAGGTCTCCACCGGGTAGTCCTTCATCGCCTCGATCATGAAGTCGTGCCAGATGGCCGCCGGGATGGTCCCGCCGTAGACGGAAGGGACGCCTTCGACGTTCACCAGGGAGATCTCGCCCTTCGGGTATCCCACCCAGACGCAGGTGGCAAGCTGGGGCGTGTAGCCGCAGAACCAGGCGTCGACGTTGAGGTTCGCGGTACCGGTCTTGCCGGCCACAGGACGCGGGTAGAGGCTCGCGCTCGTGCCGGTACCACCGGAGACCACGTAGGTGAGCGCGTACGTGACCTGATTCGCGTAGACGGGATCCAGGACCTGCGTGCCCTTCGAACGGACGTCACCGATCGCGGCCCCGTGAGGGTTCGCCACCTGCACCAGCGGCGTGGCCCAGCGTCGTGTGCCCTGTGCGGCAAGCGTCGCGTACGCGTTCGTCATCTCGAGCGGGTTGACGGCCACGCTCCCCAGCGTGATGGCGCACGCGTTGGGCAGCTTGGATCGGATCCCGAGTCGGTGCGCCATGTCCTGGACCGCCGGCGGTCCGATCTGCGACACGAGCTGGGCGAAGACCGTGTTGACGGAGTGCTCCGTGGCCCCGAGCAGGTTGAACGTGCCGGCCTCGCCGTCGCCGGCGTTGACCGGCTGCCACGGGACACCTCCCGCCGAATCGCAGATCGGATTCTGGATGGTGATCGAGGACGGTCCCTGCCAGTACTTGCACGTGAGGCAGTAGTTCTGGGAGAGGGCGGCGGCCAGCGTGTACGCCTTGAACGCAGATCCGGCCTGCCGGCCGGTTCCCCCCTGGAACGTGGCGAGGTTGAGCTGCGACTTGTGGAAGTTCCGCCCGCCCACCATCGCGCGGATCTGACCGGTGGTCGGGTCGATGGCGACGAGCGCCGCGTCGGGGTTGGTGGGTGTGTCGGGCAGGTTGCTATTGACGGCGTGCCAAGGCCTCGCGCTGCATCGTCATGTCGAGCGAGGTGGTGACCTGCAGGCCACCGCCGTAGACGCGCGCGCTCCCGTACTTGTTGAAGAGGTACTGCTTCGTGTAGTCGACGAAGTAGCCGGTGCCGGCCTTGTAATGGATGTTGCCGGCCGGATCCTTCACGGTGCCGCAGCACGGGACGTCCTTGAGCTTCGCTTCCTTCGCGGCGTCCAGGTACCCGTACCTCACCATCTGATCCAGCGCGTAGTCACGGCGGAACTTGTTGTCGTACGGGCTCGCGATCGGGTCGTAGAGCGTGGGCGCGTGCAGGAGCCCGGCCAGCGACGCTGACTCGAGCACCGTGAGCTCGCTCGCGTGCTTGTTGAAGTAGGTCTCGGCCGCGGCCTCGGCGCCATAGGCGCCGTGCCCGAAGTAGACCGTGTTGAGGTACTTCGCCAGGATCTGGTCCTTTGTATAGGACTGCTCGAGCTTGATGGCCAGCAGCGCCTCGCGGATCTTCTCCTTGATCGAGCGCGGCGGGACGATGTAGTCGGTCGTGCCGTCGGGGTTCTTCACGTACTGGCCTGCGTAGACGTTCTTCACCAGCTGCTCGGTGAGGGTTGAGGCGCCCTGGACGGTCTGCCTCTTCACGAGGTCGGCATACGCGGCCCGGAGGATGCCCTTCACGTCGATCCCTGGGTGAGAGTAGAAGCCCGCGTCCTCGGTGGCGATCACGGCGTCCTGCAGGTTCTTCGAGATCTTCGTCAGCGGCACGATCGTCCGGTCGACCGCGCCGTGGAGGGAGGCAAGCGGCTGGCCCTCGCGGTCGAACAGATAGGACGTGCGGATGGGCGGGAGGGTCTGGGGCAGCTGGATGCGCGTGTACGCCACGTACAGGGCGCCGAACACCGTGGCGATCATCAGTACCGGGACCAGCACGAAGACCCACCAGAAGCGGCGGAAGAAGCCCTTCTTCACCGCCGACCCCTTGCGGGCAGCATGTTTCGGGACGTGCTTGTCCCCCGGGGTGGTAACGCTATCGGTGGCCACGAGGAACCTATCCTACCGGCGGGGTTCCGTTCCGAGGCAGTCCGTAACGCGACGCAAGTGTGGCGAAGCGATGCTTTCTCCGACGTGGCGTGGCGCGCGGCGCGGTAGGCTCAGCCGGTCGCGGTGACCTGGCGACGCGCCGTGAAGGACTCTCGCAGATGGTTCCACTGGCAGTCCGTGCAGACCTCCACCACGTAGCAGGCCGCGCCCGGGTGCGCCGCCGTCATCTTGAGGCCGGTCTCGATCGACCACACGCGCCCGTTCTGATCGCGCAGCCCCTCGCCGTAGACATAGGCGAGGAGGACGAGCTTGACCTTGCCGCAGACCGGGCAGTCGTTCTTCGTGGGCTCCCCCACGTGCTTCGCGGCGCGGATCAGCTCGGGATGCGCGTCGCAGATGTCCGTGAAGCCGATCACACCGACCTGGACGTCGCGCAGGAGCGCGCGTTTGGCGAGCGTGTAGTCGATCACGCCCAGTTCGGCGCGGCGGCTCCGCCTCAGCGGTGTGCGCTTGGCTGCCATGGTCCGGGCAGTGTACCCCCCGTCCCCGACCTGGGGGACCCAACCGATGGCCTAACCCGGACCTCCGCCCTTCGGACCATGTGAGGTTAGCCTGGGGGCCTTGGGTGCGATCCATGTGTCCATCGACCGCGAGAGGGCGACGAAGATGAGTGAGATCCGGGTCGTGCGGACGACGGGGCGTGAGGGCTGGACCGAGCGCGAGGACCCACCGGGAACGATCCCCTCGGTATGGCGCGAGCTCGATATCTTCAGCAGCGGCGACGGGACGTTTACGACCGGGCTGTGGGAGCGGGATCCGGACACGTGGCCGTTCGAGCGGGCTTACGACGAAGTCGCGATCATCCTCCAGGGCAGTGCCGACATCGAGACCGAGGATGGTCAGACGATCCCCGTTCGGGCGGGCGATGTCCTCGTCACGCCCAAGGGGTCGAGGGGCATCTGGCACGTCCGCGAGCCGATCGTGAAGTTCTTCGCGATCTACGACGCGTGAGCAGGAACCCCTGGGCCGGGCTGGAGCCGAGCGACGCCGAGGGGCCGGGTCCGCCGGTGCCCCTGTTCCCGGAGGTCGGCACCGCACGGGTCCTCCTGCGTGGGCTGATGAAGCGGTGCCCTCGCTGCGGTGTGCACGGCATCTTCTCCTCCTGGTTCCACCTGCGCGCGACCTGTCCCCGGTGCGACCTGCGGTTCGAACGCGAGGCGGGCGGGTACCTCGGGGCGATGACGATCAACTACGCGGTGGCGATCGGACTGTGGATCGCGGTGCTGGCGGTCGGGATGATCCTCACGGTGCCGGTCGTACCGGTCGCCCAGCTATTGGTTGCGAGCTTCGCCGTGTTGATCGGCGCCCCCATCCTCTTCTATCCCAACTCCAAGGCCATCTGGGCCGCGATCGAGTACCTGGTGCTGCGGTCAGAACCCGACTACCGGCCGCCTATGAGGCGGGATCCGCGGGCGCGAGACCTGGAGTAGCTCGGCGAACTGCTGATCATCAGACCCGCATCACGTCGAGCAGTGGACCCCACGGACCATGACCACGGGGGCCTCGAGACGTAGCGGGGCGGAGCTCAGTGGCCCGAGCCCACCACGGCCCGGGCACCCGCGACGACTGTGCGGGCGCCTGGCATCAACAGGAACGGTCCAGCCTCGACGGCCACGCGCACGACGGCCTCCGAGGCGCCGGCAGCGCATGAGCAGGCGATGAGCTCGGCACCGTTGCGTCTGGCGAAGTCGGTCGCGACCTCAACCGGCGTGCGGCCCGAGGGCAGCACCTGCTCCTGGGCGGCCGCAAGCGCGGCCGCGTCGGCGGCCTGCTGCGCATGAGCACGGGCCACCATGGCCTTTCCGACGTCGGCAGCACCCATGGTGATGACCAGCGCGAGCGCCATGACCGCCGCCACCACCACGGTGACCGAGCCCGCCTGCGCGGGCGAACGGCGCGCTCGGAGGAACCCGCCGGCGTCGATGGCTTCGGGCCTCATCCGTATTCCTGGCGATCGGTGGCCACGGCGGTCATGGCCACCGAGGCCCCGAACAGCCACTGCACGAGCGGAACACGGACGGCGCACGTGTACCTGATCTTCACCGTGACAGGAGCGCCCTGGGCACCCTCGCGTGCGACGGCGACATCGATCGCCGCCGCGTCCAGCGAGGGCGCCGCCTGCATCGCGGCGGCGCGCGCCGCAGCGTCATCGGGCTCCAGGGCGGCGGCGCGCGCCCCGGCGCGCACGGCCGACTCCAGCACCAGACGATCCCGGATCAGCAACCCGATCTGGACCAGCGCAAGCGCCATCACCAAGACCAAGGGGAGCACGAGCGCGAACTCGACCGCCGCCGTTCCTCGTTCATGGTGCCGTCGGCGTGAGCTAGGCGCCATTGGCGTTCCCCACGACGCTGTCGATCACCTGATCGAAGAACGCGGGCAGTTTGCCTGACGAGTGAGCCCAGGCGATCAGCACCACGGCCACCGCCGCAGCGGCCAGGATCACGAGCGCATACTCCGCCGTGGTCTGGCCGCCCTCCCTTCTCAGGATCCCGAACGCTCGGAACCACAAGACATGCAGGAACAACATCCACTCCACCTCCTTTCCTCCCTCATCGGATGGACTGCAGGGTGGTGAGCAACACGGGCACCACCGTGAGGAGGAGGAAGGCGGGGAGGACGAGGAACACGAGGGGGAAGAGCATCTTCACCGGCGCGGTCCGGGCCCGCTCGGTGACGGCGGCTCGGCGCGACGCACGCACCGCCTCCGCGAGCTCGCGCGTGGCCGAAGTGAGCGAGGAGCCCAGCCGTTCCGTGCGCGTGATGACGGCGACAGCACGGGTGAGATCGGTGAGATCCAGCCGGGCGGCGAGGGAGCGAAGCTGGTCGCGCCAGCGCGCGCCTAGCTCGACCGCGTCCAGCGCCTGAGTGAGCTCCAGAGCGAGCGGTCCTTGGAGCCCGTCGACCGCGCGCCGAAGCGCGAGCGGTGCGGCGAGACCTGCCGAGGAACCCGCCGCCAGCAGGTCGAGCAGCTGTGGGATCTCAGCGTCGATCGCAGCGCTGCGCCTCGCGGCCGCGCGCGCCGCCGCGAACGGCGGCACCCCGGCACCAGCCGCTGCCAGCAACATGGCGAGCAGCACGCGCGGGCCCGGCAGCAGCATCCCGGCGATCAGGCCCGCGACCAGTGCCGCCGCACGCACGCCCGCGAACCGTTGCGGCGCGATCGCCCAGCCCGACCGCGCCAGCGCCGTCCGCGCACGAGGCCCGTCGAGTCGCCGCGCGACCGGCCACCCACCGATCCGCGTCCAGGGATCTGCAGGCGACGGGACATCCGGAGCCGCTGCGGGCAACCGCATCGCCACCCCATCCGTGCTCGCCAACCGAACGGACGCCGCCAGGCACGTCCCGGCGGCTCCCGCACAGAGGGTCACGAGCCCGCTCACGGGCGTACCGCCAGGAGGTGACGGATCCAGACGAACGCGACCCCCTCCATCGACAGACCTACCGCGATCGCCGCCAGCCCAGCGGGCGTACGGAACGCCCCCTCGATATCGCTGCGAGACGTGAGCCAGAGGAACCCGAAGAATCCGATCGGCAGGAAGCCGAGGATCGTGCCCGAGAGCCGAGCCTGTGCCGTGAGCGCTCGGACCTCGCGCGCGGCCGCGCGCCGGTCACGCAATGTGGTCCCCACCTGATCGAGCACCCCGGGCAGGTCACCACCGCTCCGGCGATGCAGGCGCAGCACCCCCGCGAGCAGCCGGGCGTCGTCCGTACCTACGTCGTGGGCCCAGTCGTCGACGGCAAGGTCGAACGGCTCACCGGCATCGACCCGTCCCACCAGCGTTCGCATCGATCCCCCGATGGGCTCGGGACTCTCCTCGGACGCGTAGTCGAGAGCCTGCGGCATCGACAGGCCCGATCGCATGGCAGCGGCGACGGCGCCCACGACATCGGCGAGTTGCCCATCCCTCGCCTCCGCCGCACGCTTCGCGGCACGCCGCACGCGCCGACGAGACGCAACCCACCCGGCGGCCGCGCCGATCGGTGCAGCTGGCGGCGAGATGAGGACCCAGCCGGCGACGGCGCCGCCGAGGATCCACGGGAGTGAGGCGGGGAACCGCCGGGTGCGAGGACGCGCCTCGCTGACGGACCTTCCGACATGGACCACTTGCCGGGGAGCCGTCCCGACGCCGCCGCACCTCGCGCCGCCGCGAATGCGAGCGTGCCGCACCACAGCGTCATCGCTATGAGACCGCCGGCCAGCGGGGTCACCCGTCCTCCCCGGGTTCGAAGAGGTCCGGGAACGCATCCTCGCCCCGCTCGACCAATGTCTCCGCGAGCTGCGGGACCGATCCCGTCGCCTCGAACGTGCCGCGGGTACCGGCGCGCGGGCGGAAGCGGAACAAGGTCGCGATGACGGGCTCACCTCGGTGCGTGCCCTCCACGGCCGCAACCTCCCAGATCACACGCCGGCCGTCGCGGAGCCTCGCGAGCTGCACCACGACGTCGACCGCCGTGGCCACCTGGTTCCTGATGTGAGCGGCCGGCAGATCGACGTCGGACATCATGGCCATCGTCTCGAGGCGCCAAAGCAGGTGGCGCGCGCTGTTCGCGTGGGCGGTGGACAGCGAGCCCTCGTGCCCCGTGTTCATGGCCTGGAGCATGTCGAGGGCCTCGCCTCCGCGGACCTCCCCCACGATGATCCGATCCGGGCGCATGCGAAGCGCGTTGCGGACCAGGTCACGGACGGTGACCTCGCCGCGGCCCTCGACGTTGGCGGGCCGCGCCTCAAGCGACACGACGTGCGGCTTCGCGAGGCGTAGCTCGGCCGCGTCCTCGATCGTGATGAGGCGCTCGTTCTCGGGGATGAAGCCGCTCAGCACACCCAGCAGCGTGGTCTTGCCTGAGCCGGTACCACCGCTCACGATCACGTTGGCACGGCCCCGCACGCAGGCGGCCAGGAACCTCAGGGTGCGCGGTCCCACGCTGCCGCCGGATCGCAAGTCCTCGGCACGCAACGGCACCTGGGAGAACTTGCGGATGGTCAGCGCAGGACCGCGGAGCGAGAGAGGCGGGATGATCGCGTGGACCCGCGAACCGTCCGGAAGTCGCGCATCCGCCCAAGGCGATGATTCGTCGACCCGGAGGCCCAAGGGCCCCACGATCCGTTCGATCAGATGCAGGACGGACTCCTCCCCCTCGAATAGCCCGTCAGGCGCCCTCTCGATCCGCCCCTCTCGCTCCACGTACACGTCGTCGGGTCCGTTGACCATGACCTCGGTCACGCTCGGATCCTTCAGCAGGAACTCGATCGCACCGAACCCGACGACCTCGTCGGCCACCTCGTTGACGAGGTGTGTCAGCTCTCTGTGAGGAAGGATCGCACCGCCTGCTCGCAGCAGATCCAACGCCTCCTCGCGCACCCGAACGCGCCGCTCGGCCCTGGGTGCTCGCGCGAGGCCCCGTGCATCCACACGGGTACGCAGCTCCTCCCGGAGCTCGCGGCGGACGTCGGCGAGCACATCCGTCCGCACCTGCTCCCTGCTCCGGACCTGTGCCACCCGCACTCCCTCACACGTCGTCGAACGGGGGGAAGTCCCTCCGAGGGAGAGGCGGCAGCGGCAATGGCCGATGCCGAGGGAAGCAGCACGATACCGGCGTGCGTCGGCCCGAATCCATCCCCAGCCCGACCGATTCCCCTTTCTTGTCGGGGGATGAACCTCGGCAGGTTCAGGGGACTCGATGGCGCCCTGACACGAGTTGCCATGGGGAGTCGACCGACACGTCCGCCAGGGGTCGTTCGCTCGGCATACCAACCATCTTTGATTCCATACTCGAGTAGATGACAACTTGGGTGGTGCTGCGGGCCGCAGGGATCGGTGCCTATCTGATGCTGTTCCTGGCGGTCTCATGGGGGCTAGTGGGACCGACTGGCGTGTTCGGCAAGCGGGTGTCGAAGGTGACCTCAACCACGATCCACCAATACCTGGGCGTCGCAGTGCTACCCCTGCTCGCCGTTCACCTGGGCCTCCTGCTGATCGACAAGTTCCGCCCGTTCCATGTCACCGACCTCGTAGTGCCGCTGCACAGCACGTTCCGCCCGCTTGCGGTGGCGTTCGGTGTGGTGGCGATGTACGCCATGCTCGTGGTGCTCACAACCTCGTGGCTAAAGAAGCGGATAGGCGTCGTTTGGTGGCGGGCGACCCACCTCATCGCGACGCCGGCCCTGATCCTGGCGATGGTCCACGGGATCTTCGCGGGGACGGATGCCTCCCGACCCTGGCTCTGGTGGACCTACGTCGGGACCGGTACCGTCGTGCTCTTCCTGTTGTTCGTCAGAGCGTTCACCTATGGCGAACGGCCCGAGCGCAAGGCACCGCCCGTGGATGCCCGCCGACGGCCCGCCGAAACGGTCGTCGACCCCTCGCGTGGAGCCAGAGTGGCGGACGAGGTCGTCGCGGTCGGCGATGGCTAATCCGATGCGGGGATCCGCACCTGCTTCCCGGCTCGAGGGAGCACCGGACACGATCCGCGTGCCGTTCCACGCTATGGGCACCGAGATGTTCCTGATCGGCCCCCGGGATGCCCACGGCTTCGACGACGCTTTCGCGCGGGTTCGGGCGGGATTCGAACGATCGGAGCGGCGCTTCTCCCGCTTCCTCGCCGACAGCGAGCTCTCCGAGGTGAACCGGAACGCCGGCGCGTCTACCTCGGTCTCGGAGGAGTTCGCCGAGTTGCTGGCGCTGGCGTTGGACGGGGCCCGGCGGAGCGGTGGGCTGTTCGATCCGACGATGCTTCCGGCGCTCTTGGCCGCTGGCTACGACCGGGACTTCTCGGAACTGGCGCCCTCGGCTCCCACCGCTTCATCGAACCGCGCGTGGACGCGCCGGTGGAACGAGGTTGAGTTGGAAGGCCGTCGGGTGCTGCTTCCGCAGGGTGTGGAGCTGGACTTCGGCGGGATCGCGAAGGGTTGGGCCGCGGACCGCGCGGTGGCCGAGGCGAGCGAACTACCCTGGGTCGTGATCGATGCCGGCGGCGATCTGCGTGTGGGAGGGTCGCCCCCTGAAGGGGGGCTGGACATCGCCACAGAGGATCCGCTGGTCCCGGGCTCGGAGGTCGTTCGGTTGAGGCTGGCGTTCGGCGCCCTGGCCACGTCGTCGATCACCCGCCGTGCGTGGGGGCCACGGCTGCATCACATCATCGATCCGCGGACCGGGCGGCCGGCGTTCACCCGGGTGCTCCAGGCAACCGCGTGGGGCGAGACGTGCGCCGAGGCCGAGGTTCGGGCGACCTGGGCATTGCTCGCCGGCCCTTCCATCCTGAACGAGCTTCCAGCGATCATCTTCCTGGATGACGGCGAGGTGCGGATGAACCTTACGCACCCGACACCTGGAGCTCCGCCGGGTGACCCGGTGATCGAGGGTCGGACGCCGACGGGCGAGCCGTCCACGGC
Source organism: uncultured Actinomycetes bacterium (assembly GCA_963796725.1). Lineage (GTDB taxonomy): Bacteria > Actinomycetota > UBA4738 > UBA4738 > HRBIN12 > JAOUEA01. The sequence continues at coordinate 835,400 of CAWCMT010000001.1, read as the reverse complement.
ACCTACCGTAGGAGGGAGAGTCGAGGAGGCCGATCCGTCATGACGAAGCAGTCCGCGATGGTCACCGCTGGGGCGCTGGTCCTGGGGATGCTGGCCGGTGTGGTGGGTCATGACCTGACCCAGCAGCCCCCTCAGCAAGGTCCCCAGATCGTGATTCAGGTGGCGCCGGGCGGTTCGGTGGCAACGGCTCCGATCACCGCACCCCCGCAGCAGGGAGACGGCGGATGAGCACGACCCCGGCCCCGAACGGCGTGAAGCCGCGCACGAAGCCGAAGCGTATGTCGAAACGCTCACTGATGCTCACGGCTGGCGCGGCCGCAGCGGCGAGCTTCGCCCTTCCTTGGGTCACGATCCGGGGGCTCCCGACTTCGGTGCTACCTGCCGACCGCCAAGTGATCGTTGTCCCATCGAGCGACCGAGTCATCGTCACGTCGGGCACGACGACGGGGGGGACCGGCGTCGGCATCGCGCCCACAACGGGCACAGCGCCGGTGACCACGACCCGTGCCTCGGCCCCCGCTCCCCCGGGGGCATGACCGATGCGCTCCGGATCACCAACCCTCCCCGTGCGCAAGGCAGTCGCACCAATCGTCGCAGTCGCGTTCGTCGCCGCGTTGATGTCATCATGCTCGGGTGGCGGTTCGCCGCCCTCGGACGGATCGTCGGGGAACGCTGCTAAGGCCGCAGCGGTCGTGACCGACTACTTCGTGAACGGGATCGGCGGCGGCGACTGGGCGAAGGCCTCGGCGCTGTCCACGGGCCCGCTGAAGACTGCCGCCGGTTGGCTCGTGACGCAGGGGATCGCGTCGCCCGAAGAACAACGAGGGACGTTCTCGATCAACTCGATGTCCGTCGTAACGATGGGCAGTACGGAAGCTACCTTCGATCTCGACGCCATGCAGACGGCGACGAACTACACGACGCGGTACTCGGGGCCAGTCTCCGTGGTCAAGGAGGTGGGTGGGTGGAAGGTCGCGAACTACCTACGCGACGCACGTGACGCCGCAGCGGCAGTCTTCCCGAACGCCACAGGGCAGGCGACACGTTCGGGTGTCGTGTGAAGGTAGTCGGGGCTCAGCTCGAATCCCACCACGTGGACGTCTGGGTCAAGATCACGAACGGGACATCGTCGACGCTGGCCTGGGATCAGCCCATCGTGGTCGTCGACGCCGCGGGACGTCAGCTCGGACACGGGTTCCTGTTCGTCTCGTCGGCAGACACCACGGAGCCTTTCGAGATGCTCCCGCACGTCGCGGCGTTCGGAGACTTCTTGATCGACAGCGTGACGCTCCCTCTCAGGACGATGAAGTTCGATCTGGTGGTCGGGGCGACGGACCAGTCGTCCAAGGCGCAGATCCGCCTGCGTGTCCCGGTGACGCTGGGCTGAGGAGTCGGAGCCGGGCACGCGTCCTACCCCACTCCGCGTCTCGCGTAGTCGGCGTTCGATCGCGAAGCTCATCGAACGAGCAGCTCGTCAACGAGCGTGAAGACCAGCAGCAGCTCCTCCCGGAGCTCGCGGCGGACGTCGGCGAGCACATCCGTGCGCACCTGCTCCCTGCTCCGAACCTGTGCCACCTGCACTCCCTCACACGTCGTCGAACGAGGGGAAGTCCCTCCGAGGGAGAGGCGGCAGCGGCGATGGCCGATGCCGAGGGAAGCAGCACGATACCGGCGGGCGTCGGCCCGAATCCATCCCCAGCCCGACCGATCCCCCTTTCTTGTCGGGGGATGGATCGAGGGAGACGCGGAGGAGATCCGACCCGCCGACCGACGACGAGCGGTGCGGATGGCGGTGCGCATCCGAACGACGTGACAGGCCTACCGCGGATGGAAGGCTGAACGACCCTGCGACGTGGCTCGACGCGATGCCAGCATGGGATCGGAGGTGACGACATGGACGACACACGGTTGCCGGATCCCGAGACCGAGGATGTACGCAAACTCGCTCTGGAACGGCTCAAGAAGAAGTCGGACTTCAGAACCCATCTACTGGTCTACGTGCTGGTGAACGCGATGCTGATCGGCATCTGGGCCGCCACGGGAACCGGGTTCTTCTGGCCGATCTTCGTGATCCTCGGCTGGGGCATCGGCGTGGTGCTCAACGGATGGGACGTCTACCGCCGTCCGTTCCCGACGCAGGCGCAGATCGAACACGAGATCGAGGCCATCGAGCGCGACCGAGCCGAGAAGGCATAGTCGGAAACGACGCCTGTGACGGGAACGGCGGGCCAGTCGGCGCTGCGCCAGATCACCCAGCGTGGTGCAGGAGAACCGCCTTACGTGCCCTCACCACGGCGCCCGCCAACAGCAGAGCGGCGATCGCGATCAACTGCCCGCCGATGATGACCTTGTTCACGTCGATCGCCGGGCGCCACTCGACGTCCTCGCCCTTGATGACGAACGCACCCACGGGCCTCGCGTTGACGCCGAACCCGCTTCCGCTGCCGCTGCCTTCTCCGTCGGGCGCCTCGCCGGCACCGCCGCCGGCACCGCCCTGCACCCTGGCCGCGGGCACCATGATCAGGCCGTCCTTCTCGATCGGCTCCCCGAAGACCCTGCCGACGCTCATGACGTCCTTGGCCTTCTCGATCGTCCCCATCACGTCGTCCCGAGCGCCCATCGACGCCTCCTTCCTAGGCGGCCACGAACCGCGCCGCCGCCGGGTCACGCTCGGCGCGCTCCCGGATCGAACGCAGCTCCTCGCGCATCACCCAGAGGATCGCCGAGCTCCATGACGAACAGCTCCGCCACCACCGTAGGACGATTCCAGCGATACCGCATCCGGATCCATCTCTCTACCGACGGCCGACGGCACTCGCCGATGATCTCACCTGGATCCGGGCCGACTGCGCGCACCCTGAGGCCACGAGCTTCGTGCGATGCTCAAGCGTGCGGGTTCGCGAGCGAGGGGTGCATCGGGGATGACCAGCTGCCAGACGTGCGGGGCGTCGCTGCCCGTCGCGGCACGGTTCTGTCCTTCGTGCGGCGCATCCGTCGCCCAGGGCGACGCCCAGGGTTCCCGCAGACCCGTCACCGTCGTCTTCACCGACCTCGTGGGATCCACGGCACTGGGTGAGCGACTCGACGCCGAGACCCTCGGGGGCCTCATGGACCGGTTCTACGCGACGATGCGCGGGGCGGTCGAGCACCACGGCGGGGCGGTCGAGAAGTTCATAGGAGACGCGGTCGTAGCGACGTTCGGAGCCCCCGAGATCCACGAGGACGACGCGCTGCGCGCCGTCCGCGCGGCCCACGAGATGCACGCGGCGCTGGCGGCGTTGAACGACGAGCTGGCAAGGCGCTGGGAGGTTCGGCTGGAGGTGAGGACCGGCGTCGCGACCGGAGACGTCCTGGCCGGAGGCGGCGCGGCCGTGCTCGGAAGCCCCGCCAACCTCGCCGCGCGGCTCCAGGCAGAGGCGGGAACCGGTGAGATCCTCCTCGCGCCCGATACCGAGCGGCTGGTTCGCGGCCACGTTCGCACCGAACGCGTGGAGCCCATCGAGATCAAGGGGTTCGAGGAGCCGATCCGGTGCTTCCGCTCTCTCGGCCTCTACGAGGGGCCCGCCAGTGCGGTGCGGTCGCCGCTCGTCGGGCGCGAGCAGGAGCTTGCCCTGCTGGATCTCGCCTACCGTCGGGCCGTCAGGGACCGGAAGCCACAGCTCGCCACGGTCCTCGGGGAGCCTGGGATCGGCAAGACCCGCCTGGTGGACGAAGCCGTCGCTCGCCTCGAGGGCGACCCGCGGGTACTGCGTGGGCGGTGTCTCCCCTACGGCGAGGGCATCACGTTCTTCCCCATCAGCGAGGTCGTCTCGGCAGCGGCGGGGATCGACCGGGGCGACGACGCCGGATCGGCACAGGTCAAGGTCACCTCCATCTTGCCCCGCGACGCGGCGACGGTCGCGGCCCGCGTGAGCGAGGCGATCGGCCTCGGAGGGCCTCCCGCCGCACCGGAGGAGACCCTTTGGGCGATACGGCGGTTCTTCGAACTCCTCGCGGCCGACCGAGCCCTGGTGCTCGTCTTCGACGACCTGCAATGGGCCGAACCGGCGTTCTTGGATCTCCTTCAACAGATCATCGAGCGCACACGTGGCGTGGCGGAGCTGGTGATCGCGATGGCCCGACCGGAGTTGTTCGAGCAGCGACCCGGATGGGCGGGCGGGACCGCGAACGCCGTAACCGTTTCGCTGGAGCCACTCACGACCGACGAGGGGATAGAGCTAGCTCGTCACGCGGCCGCAGCCGCCGATTTCGACGATCCGGCGGCCGCCCGGATCGCCTCGACGGCAGGCGGGAATCCGCTGTTCCTGGAGGAGTACGTCACGATGCTGATCGACGACGGGATCCTCCTGCCCCAGGAGGGCCGGTGGCGGCTCCCCGACGATCTCGAGTCCTTGGGCGCGACACCGCCCACGCTCACGGGACTCCTCACGGCGCGTCTGCTTCGTCTGCCTCAAGCCGAGCGCGAGACGCTCGTGGCGGCTTCGGTGATCGGGAAAGCGTTCACCGACGAGGACCTCGCCGCACTGATCGATACGGATCAGGTGAGCCGCGACGTAGAGCGGCTGCTCCATAAGGACCTCATCGTTCCCTCCCAAGGGTCGACCACGGGCTCCTTCGAGTTCCGGCATCAACTGCTCCGCGACGCTGCCTACGCTTCCCTGCCGAAATCGCGACGGGCCACGCTGCACGAGCGTTTCGCCGGGTACCTGGAGCAGACACTCGTCGACCGCCCGGAGGAGTTCGACGAGCTGGCCGGCTACCACCTCGCGGAGGCGCACGACTTCCGCATCGAGCTGGGGGCGCGCGACGAGCACACGGACGAGCTGGCCGATCGAGCGGCCCGCCGGCTCAGCGTCGCCGGAACGCGTGCGGTCGGCCGAGGCGACCCTCGTGCCGGCGCCCGACTCCTGAGCCGGGCCTCGGACCTCACCCGCGACCCGTTGCACCGGGCGGCGGTTCGGCTGCGGTTGAGCAATGCCTACGCCGATACCGGGGACGCCGGCGGCCTCGATGCGACCCTGAACACCGGGCTCGCGGACGCGGTCGCGGCGGGCGACGAACGCCTGCGTACTCGTTTCGAGCACCTCAGGATCGTCAACGAGTTGCTCACGGCACCCAGCACCCACCCGATAGAGGCGGTGGCTGACCGGCTGAGCGCCCAGGCCGCGACGCTGGCATCGCTCGGGGATATCGAAGGCGTGGCCGAGTGCCACTATCAGCTCGCGACCCTCGCGTGGATCAGAGCCGACGCCGATGCCTTCGAACGATGGGCCCGACAGGCCTACGACGACGCGATCGCATGTGGCGATGCCCGCCTCATCGCCCGATCCATCGACTACGTCTTGATCTCGTTGCTTCGGGGGCCTACGACCCTCGACGACGCGATCGCGGAGCTCCGGTCGATCCGCGACGGCGTCGACCTCGGCAGGCGGGCGCTCGCGAACATCCGCCTGGGCGAGGCGGAGATGCTGGCCTACCTGGATCGCGGAGTGGAGGCCGCGGGCCTCGTCGAGGACGCCGCCGACACCTTCACGGAGCTGGGAGTGGCTGTGGATCTCGCCACGGCCGAGTCCGTTCGCGCGATCGTGGCCGACGCGGGCGGCGACCTCGACGGGGCAGAGCGGGCGCTCCGGTCCTCCTACGATCGCTTCCGTGCCATGGGGGACCTGGCGAACGCAGGGCTCGTGGCGGTCGATCTGGCCGAGATCCTCGCCCGCTTAGGACGGGAGGACGAAGCGGAGTCGCTCGCCCTGGCGGCGGCCGCGGTGGCAGCGGAGCCCGATATCGAGGTGCAGGTCGGATGGCGACTCGCGATGGCGCGGGTTCACGCGGCTCGGGGCGACCCGGACCGGGCCCTCACGATGATCGAGGAGGCGGATACCCTCCTCGCCCGGGCGAGTTTCACGATGCTCCGAGCCGACTCCCTCAGCACGACCGGCGAGGTGCTGGCCGCGCTGGGGCGACGAGAGCCCGCGATCGAGAGGCTCAGGGAAGCCGCCGCGGTCTACGAGGCCAAAGGTCAGTTGGTCGGCGCGCAACGTACGCGGAAGCGGCTGGCAGAGGTCGGCCGTCAGTCCTCGTAGCGTCGCGCGTCCGTGAAGGCCGTGTCGGTGGCCACGATCCCATCGATCGACTGCAGCGGCCCGTATGCGGCCGCGGCGACCCGCTCGAACGAGTCCGCGCCCAACTGCAGGAGGATGTCGAAGTCCCCGAAGATCACCGATGCACCCTTGAACGTGTCGGCGAGGGGACCATCAGGGTCCGCCAACGCCTCCATCACCGCGTCGAGTTGCCCTCGCCCCGTCCGCACACGCACCAACGCGATCACCTCGGGGGTGCTCCGCTTCACGCCCTTCATCTTAGGCCCGACCCGCGCCACCGCGGCCTCGACGCAATGCGAGCAGTGCGCCCCCCGCTCCCACAGCTCTCCCACGATCAGCTCCTGGAGGTCGGCGAGCGAATCGGCGCGGACGTGCGCGAACCCGAGGTAGCTTCCCACCATCTCCGCCGCGAAGTAGACGGCGGGCCGCCCCATCCCGCGCAACGCCTCGACCACATCGCGGATGTTGGTGCCGGGATCCACGGCGTCGATGAACACGAACGCGTGCAACCCCGTGTAGTCGAGCTCTTCCGTCTCCCTGCCGCTATCCATGCCGTTGTCCATGATGCCCTCCCGAGATGCAGATCCGACTACCTTGGCGCGCATCCGTCGGCTCTGCAAATGCAGCGGTCAGCGTCGCCGGCGTGGCACTCGGGCCTCGGCCAGGGCCTCGGCGCGCTCACGGCTCTGCGGGTGGCCCGTGACGGCCGCGAGGAAGGGCTCGCGCTCCAGCGTGAAGGCTCGGATAGGCGTCAGCGCCACGACGGTGGCCGTGCGCGGCACATCGCGGAGTAGTGCGATCTCCCCTATCAGGCCCCCCTTCCCACTCTCGTCCACCACGACGCCGCCCCGGACGATCTCCGCCCGACCCTCGGCGATCAGGTAGCACCTGTCGCCCGGGTCCCCCTCGCGCATCAGGACGTGCCCGGCGGGCAGGTCGACGCCGATCAGGTCGGTCACGATCCGCTCCAGAGCGGGCGGGGGCAGGCTCGCGAACACCGGCATCGAACGGACCAGCTGGAGCGCCTCCTCCTCCGGCGCCGACGCCTCCCGGTCGATGGCGGCGAGCGGGAACCACAGGGCACCCACGGCAGCTACCAGCAGGAGGCCCACCACGAGCAGGGTGGCCCTCACTCCGAACAGACCGATCAGCGCCGCTGCACCGGTCGCCCCGACCGCGGCCCCGAGCATGCCGAGTCCTTCGAGGATCCCGAACACGCGCGCGAGCACCTCGTCGGGCGCCACCCGCTGGAGCAGCGTGTTGCCTGCCGTCCAGCTGATCGAGCCGCCCGCCCCCGCTGCACCGAAGAGCAAGGGAGCCGCCACGACGCTCGACGCCACCCCTACCAGCGCCACGGAAGCACCCGGTCAGCACCGTGCCGCCCTCGAGATAGGGGACCAGGCGGCGGCGGCCGACCAGGGACACGGCGGCGACCGCGCCCACCAACCCGCCCACGCCGGCGGCCGCGTTGAGGTAGCCCGCCCAGCTCTCCCCCTTGCCCAGCAGATCGATCGCGACCGCGACGAAGAGGACCTCCAGGGCCGAAAGCACGCCGTAGCTGAACGAGAGCATCAGGACGAGCGTGCCGGCTCGCCGCTCGTCGTTGATGGCCCGGAACCCACCCAGCGACGCGTGCAACACGTCACGAGGCGCCATGGGTGCGACGGGCCGCACGGCCGAGGGTGGCAGCGACGGCCGTGCCACCAGCAGCGCCTCACCCAGGGTCAGGCCCGCGAAGACGCCGAACACGAGGGCCGGGCCGGAGATACCCAGCAGGAGCCCCGCGATCAACGGCCCAGCCACGGCGCCCGCGCTTTCGGCGAAGGTCGACACGGAGTTGGCCGCGGTCAACTCAGCGGTCGTCTCCGCCAGGCTCGGCAGGATCGCCGCCTGGGTCGGACGGATGAAGGTGAAGCTCACGGAGTACGCGACCGCCGCGACCATGACCAGCACGAAGGGCGCGTCGGTCACCAGCGCCGCCGCCACCATGCCCATCGCCCCCGCCTGGACCAGATAGGCGACGAACAGCACGCGGTCACGCCTGAAGCGGTCGGCCGCGAACGCGCCGAACGGCGCGATCAATCCGGCCGGCAGGAGCTGAACGGTGGAGATGAGCCCGACCGCGCCAGCACCCCCGCGCCCATACGCGTACACCAACATGGCGATCCAACTGCCGTACTCGGCCACGTTGAACCCCAGGAAGGCCAGCTGGATCCGGAGCAGTTTGGGATCGCGCGCGACCTGACCAACGACGCGGAGACGACCGTCCATGCCGGGACCCTACCCGTGTCTCGTCGCTCCGCCGCACGCCGCTCGACGACGTCCATTGCCCCGAAGGGGGTGGCGTCATATAGTCAGCGGATAACCGTTCGGAGTCCGCACGGCTAACGAGAGGGAGACAGCCCGATGCGCAAGGTCCGAGGTCTTCGCCGTTCTGCTCGCCGCCCTGTCGCTGCTCGGCGGCTGCGTGCAACAACTCGAATTCGCCCAGCACGGCTCCCGCCAGCGGGGGTTCGGCCACCGCGCCGGCGTTCACCGACGCTGCAGCCGGGGGTGCTCTCCGTGGGATCATGCCTCGACTACGCGCCCTTCGAGACGGTGCAGAAGAACGGCAACCCGACGGGGTTCGACGTCGACATGACCTACGCGATCGCGGCGAAGCTGGGCTTCGACAAGAGCCACGTGAAGTGGGTCAAGGCCAACTTCAACACGATCTTCACCGCGGTCGCCTCCGGGCAGTTCGACATGGTCGCCGCCGCGGTGACGGCGACGGGAGATACCGGGGCCAAGCGCGCCCAGACGGTGGCCTTCTCCGACTTCTACTTCAACTCGCTGCAGTCCCTCTCGGTCAACCCGGCGAAGACGCCGGACATCACCACCACGGATCAGCTCAAGTCGGGCGACTCGGTGGGCGTGCAGAAGGGCACCACGGGCGCGCAGTGGGCGGCCGACAACCTCCAGCCCAAGGGAATCTCCATCAAGGAGTACACCTCGGCGACGGACGCGTTCCGGGACCTCAGCGCCGGCAACGTCACGGGCGTGATCAACGACGCGCCGTCCTCGTACGCGATCGCGGCGACCATGACCGACGTGAAGGTCGTGCAGACGATCGACACCAACGAGAAGTACGCGTTCGCCTTCGCCCCCACGAACACCGCGCTCGTGGACGCGTGGAACACGGGACTGCAACAGGTCATCGACGACGGTGAGTACGCGACGATCTTCGACAAGTACTTCCCGGGCACGCCGGTGCCGCCGGAGTTCCAGGCAAGCGGAGCGTCCTCGACACCGTCGGCGTGAGGCCCCAGGAGCGGATCAGCGTCGCGTACCCGATCCCTCCCGCTGATGGAGGTACCGGAGCGTGTGATAGCGCTGATGCGTCGCCACGGTGAGCCCGGGCAGGTTGAGCTCCCCGCGACCGCCCCCGACACCCGCGGGTCGAGTTCGCCGTTCTCGATCTCCGTGTTCGTCTTGGGCGCGGTCTCGATGAGCCTCGCGACGATCGGGCTGGTTGCCGTGCAGGCCTACTACGCCCTGTGGGGCGGGACGACCGTCTCCCAGGCGTGCATCGACCGCGGCATCATCCCGTACACCCCGGGGACGGCCACCAGTCCAGCCTCTGGGAGCCAGGGAGCGCTCGGCGTATGCCACATCGTCACGGGACTCACCTCGAGCGTCCAGACGACCATCTGGATCGTCGCGATCGCGCTCGGCGTCGTCTCCGTCGTGCTCGGCTGGGGCTTCTACCGGCGGATGGACACGCGCCGACGGCGCGACCAGATGATCGCGGGAGCCGTCCTCGGGCTCCAGGGCACCGATATTCGGGGGGCTCCTGCTGGTATTCGCTTCCGGACAGCCGGAGAAGCCCGTCTCCCAGTACTTCAACATCCAGGCCCTGAGCGGGTACGGCTCGACGATCCTCACGGGGATGCGGATCACCCTGTTCCTGGCCGATCGGGAGCGAGCTCCTGGGGATCGTCGTCGGACTCCTCCTATCGCTGCTGACGATCTCCAAGCGGCGGGGCGTGCGCGCGCCGGCGCGCGTCTACATCAACCTCTTCCGCGGCACGCCGCTCCTCGTACAGCTCTCGTTCGGCTACTTCGGGATCAACCTCGGCCTGGGGCTGCATACGGGCACGCTCACCGTGGCGCTGATCATCCTGGGGCTCAACGCGGGCGCCTACCTCGCGGAGGTGTTCCGCGCCGGTATCCAGTCCATCGAGCGCGGGCAGATGGAGGCGGCCCGCTCCGTGGGGATGACCTACCTGCAGGCGATGCGCTTCGCGATCGTCCCTCAGGCGATCCGGCGGGTCATCCCTCCACTGCTGAACGAGTTCGTGGTCCTCATCAAAGACACGTCGCTCGTCACCATCCTGGGCGAGACCCTCGGGAGCCTCGAGCTGTTCGCCGCGGCCCAGTCCGGGTATTCGTCCACCTTCAGCGCGACGTTCTTCGTCGCCATTGCCATCGGCTATCTGATCATCACCCTGCCGATGATCGGGATCGTCACCGTGGTCGAGCGCCGGCTCCGTTCGGGTCTCGTGACGGTCACGCAGGGCGGTGCGTGATGCCCAACACCGACGGGTCGATCGTGCGGCTGGAGTCGGTCCACAAGTGGTTCGGCGACCATCACGTCCTGCGAGGGATCGACTTCGCGCTGAACCAGGGCGACGTCCAGGTCGTGATCGGTCCCTCCGGCGGCGGGAAGTCGACCCTCCTTCGATGCGTCAACCTCCTGGAGCTACCGACGGAGGGACGCGTCTGGTACGACGGGCACGACATCACCGACGTCCGGACGAACATCAACAAGGTCAGGACGCACATCGGCATCGTGTTCCAGTCCTTCAACCTGTTCCCGCACAAGACCGCGCTGCAGAACATCACGCTTCCGCTGGTGAAGGTTCTGCGTATGGATGGCAAGGAGGCGAACGCCCGAGCGCACGAACAGCTGGTCCGGGTGCGGCTGGACGAGAAGGCCGATCAGTACCCGGGCTCCCTCTCCGGCGGCCAGCAGCAGCGCGTCGCGATCGCGCGGGCCCTCGCGATGGAGCCGCAGCTCATGCTGTTCGATGAGGTGACGAGCGCGCTCGACCCCGAACTGGTAGGTGAGGTGCTCCAGGTGATGAAGGACCTCGCGGCCGAGGGGATGACCATGATGGTGGTCACCCATGAGATGGGGTTCGCACGCGAAGTGGGCACGCAGATGGTATTCATGGACGAAGGCGTCATCATCGAGGAAGGGGACCCGCGCGAGATGTTCGCCCACCCGGAGTCGGATCGGCTGCAGCGGTTCTTCTCACAGATCCTGTGATCCGATGAACCGCCCCGTCAGATCGCTCCTCGCCCTCGCACTGACCGCGATGGTCGCCTGCAGCGGGGGCCCGAAGCCGTTCCACGCGGTGATCGTCCAGGGATCCGACGACCCGACGCTTCCATTCGGCGTGACCGCCATCGACTACCACTTCCACGACACCCACCCGTCGATCGCGCTGACCACCGATCGAGCCGTGTCCTGGGTGAACGCGGGCCAGGTGCGCCACAACGTCACGATCCCCGCGCTCGGATTCTCGCGCACGATCAAGCCCGGCCAGGGGTTCGTGATCAACGCGCTCGGGGAGAAGCTCGGCGGACCGGGCGTCTACACGTTCTACTGCCGATTCCATGTGTCGCTGGGCATGACGGGCGTGATCGTGATCCGCGGACCGTCGTACGTCCCGACGGTGCCGCCCCAGCTCCTGCCGCCGCCCTTCACACCGGGCGCAACGTACTCCTCGAGTACCTCGCCACCACCCAGCTCGCCGTCGCAGGCTCCCACGGCCTCCGGCGGTCCGTGACGACGAAGGTCACGAGGCGCCGCGAGCCCAGAGGGCTAGCGTGAACGCCCCGCCATCCGATGTCCCACCGCGATGGCGGCGTCCCGCAGCATCCCCACGAGGCGCGGCCTGTCCGCCGGCGGTATCCGGAACGCGGGACCTGAGAGGCTGACCGCGGCCACGGCCACGCCGTCCACCACCACGGGCGCCGCCATCGTGACGAGGCCGGTCTCCAGCTCACCGTCGCTCACGACGTAGCCACGTCGCCGGACCTCCTCGAGAAGCCGACGCAGATGATCGGGGTCCGTGACCGTCCTGGAGGTCAGCGCCTCCAACGGGCGCCGGAGCACGCGCTCCCGCACGCCGGGGTCGCCAAGGGCCAGCAGCACCTTCCCGCTGGAGCTGGCGTGGGCAGGGCTGCGACGCCCGACCCAGCTGGCCATCACGACCGATTGCACCGGCATCACCTGGTCGACGTAGACGACGTGGACCCCGTCCAACACCGCCAGGTTCACGGTCTCCGCCGACACCGCCGCGAGCGCCTCGAGCTCGGGCCGAGCCTGGCTCACGACCGGCAGGCGCGTCAGAGCGCCGGCGGCAAGACCCACGAATAGCGCGCCCAGGTGGTACCTGGCGCTGAGGTCGTCCCGCTCCACCAGCCCCGTGCCCGCGAGCGTGGCCAGCAGCCTCGACGCCGTCGAGGGATGCACCTGGAGCCGACGAGCGACCTCTCCGACGCTGAGACCGCGAGGCTCGCGGCCCACCATCTCCAGGACCTCGGCGACGCGTTCGGTGGCGTGGATCGTGCGCATCGATTTGGATCTCCAACGCAGAGGTGGACGGACGGCGAACCGCGAGCCAAGCGTACGCGTCTGTTGCCCTAAGGGCAACGGAAGGGTTGTGGGCGCCCCCTCGACCTGGCACCGTTCCGCCCCGCGGGCTGCGAGCCCCAGGGGAGGAACCGGTGGTCGACGGCGATCCGTTCCAGGTCGAGGGTGTCTGGCTGAAGACGGCCCTGCACAACCACACGCTGCGCTCCGACGGCGACCTCGAGCCCGAGGCCCACGTCCGTCATCACGAGTGGATGGGGTTCGACGTGTGCGCCATCACCGACCACTGGAAGATCACGAACGAGCCCTCGACCGCTCACTGCCTGGTGATCACCGGCGCCGAGCTCGCGGCCGACCCCGGTCCCGGGATGGACAACGACTCGGAGATCCTCGCGATCGGGATCCATGACATCCCGGAGGATCCGGGGGGGACAAGGGACGCTGGGCACCGGTCGACAACTACCACTACAAGACGTTCCCGGACCTGAGCGCCGCAGCGGCGCACATCACCGGTCAGGGTGGCGTCGCGTTCATCGCCCATCCGTACTGGAGCGGCATGACGCTGGAGACCCTGATCGCGGTCGAGGGGGCCGTTGGACTCGAGGTGTGGAACGCGAGCTCCGAGCGCGAGAACGCCCGCGGCGACTCCTCGTACATGTGGGACCTGGCGCTCGAGCGCGGCCCCCGCCTGTGGGGGTTCGCGACGGACGACAGCCACTACCCGGGGTTCGACATCGGCGACGGCTGGACGATGGTCCGCTCGGCCGAGCGATCGGAGGACGCCGTGCTGGAGGCCCTCAGTCGCGGACACACGTACGCGACGAACGGCCCGCAGATCCTGGATGTCGAGCACGACGGCGAGGCGCTGGAGGTGCGCTGCAGCCCCGCGCGGCAGGTGACCCTCGCCTCGCATCGCGAGCACGGCTGGGCGGTCCGGGCCGACCAGCGGGGGCTCCTGCAGGACGCCCGGATCTTGGAGCGTGACGACCACGGCCTGATCACGCGGGTGCGCTTCACGCCCCCGGCCGGCCTTCCCTACCGGCGTGTGGTGATCGAGGACGCTGCCGGGCGCAAGGCCTGGACGAACCCGCTGTGAGCGACGACCTCACGTTCGCGATCGCGCTCGCCGATCTGGCGGCCGACGTCACGATGTCATGGTTCGGCCATCGGCTCCCTGTCGAGCTCAAGGAGGACGCCACTCCGGTCACCGAGGTCGATCTCGCGGCGGAACGAACCATGCGGGAGGCGATCGCGGCTCGCTACCCGGAGGACGCCGTGCTGGGAGAGGAAGGCGGGTCCACCGAGGGGACGTCCGGACGCCGATGGGTCCTCGATCCCGTGGACGGCACCAAGCTGTACGCCGAGGGCATCCCCCTGTGGACCACGCTGATCGGCCTCGAGATCGACGGCCGCCCCGTGCTCGGCGTGGCGGATGCGCCGGCTCTCGGCGAGCGGTACCACGCGACCGTTGGCGGCGGGGCCTGGCGCCACGATCGCCGCCTCAAGGTCTCCGACGTGGAGACCCTGGACGACGCCTTCCTGCTCCACTCGCCCGTAGGGGAGTGGGCTTCGGGTGGGCGGGAGCAGGATCTGATCCGCGTGACCACGCGGGCCCGAGGGACGAGGGGCCTCTCCGACGCCTGGGGCCACCTCCTGGTCGCCCAGGGTTCCGCCGAGGCCCTGCTGGAGCACGAGCCCTGCTACGCCTGGGACTGGACGGCCACCGGCGTCATCGTCAGGGAGGCCGGTGGGGCGCTGACCAGGCTCGATGGCACGCCCCCGACCCATGGCGGGGATCTGCTCGTATCCAACGGCAAGGTACACGACGCGATCTTGGACGGCCTCGGGCTACCCGCCCGAGCCCAGGTCAGTGGAGGATGATGCCCGCTATGCAGCCCCGACGCACGCGCCGTATGAGCATCGTCGCCCTGGGGGCGGTGGCCTTGATGTTGGCCGCCGGGACCGCTGCGGGCGCCCAGTCTTCGAGCCCGTCGACCGCCGCGCCGGTCGTCCTGCGGGTGGGGACGACGATAGATCTCATCACGGCCAACCCCTTCGGGGTGGCGGCGGGCTCCGACTACGGCGTCGCCGGTCTCCAATACGACCTCTTGCAGAACTTCTCGAGCGGCGATCTCACGCCGGCGCCCGGGATCGCCAAATCATGCACCTCGAGCACCGACGCGATGACGTGGACATGTGATATCCGCCAGGGCGTGAAGTGGAGCGACGGCACGCCGTTGACGGCGCGCGACGTCGCGTTCACGTTCCGCTTCGCCCTCGACAACCACATCCCGCAGTACCGGAACTACCTGCCGTTCCACCCGACGTTCGAGACGCCCGACGACCACACGCTGATCTGGAGGGCGCAGGAGCCGACCTTCGCGCCGAACGTGCCGCCGTGGATCTACATCGTCCCGGAGAACCTTTGGAAGAGCGTGGACGGCAAGGGACTGCAGGCGATCAAGGCCGTCAAGAACGTCCCTTCGGTGGGCACCGGTCCCTTCACGCTGACCTCGTGGGACAAGGGCCGGGGATGGGTGATGGACCGCAACCCGAACTTCTGGGGACCGGCTCCGACCGTCGACCGGATCGAGTACCACCTCTACTCCAACCAGGAGGCCATGATCCAGGCGCTCCGCAACGGCCAGGTCGACTTCATCGACGGCGTGCAGCCGTCACTGGACCCCTCCGTGAAGAGTCTGCCGCACGTCACCGTGCAGCAGGTGATCTCGGACTGGTGGCTGAACCTGGCCTTCAACTTCGGTGGCCAGGGCCCTGACGCGCACCCGTTGCCCGCGTTGCAGGACCTCACCGTGCGCCGCGCCATCGAGATGGCGATCGACAAGAAGACGATCGCGGAGAAGGTGTACGCGGGGACGGCGACCCCGGGCGATACGGTGATCCGCCCTGCCTCCACCTACTGGCATCTCGACATCCCTGCCGATCAGGAGTTCCCCTACTCGCCGGATGAGGCGAACAAGATGCTGGACCAAGCCGGCTATCTGGACACGAACGGCGACGGCATCCGGGAGGATCCGAACACGGGCGAGCCCCTGAAGATGCTCATCCCCGCGTCTACCGACACCACCGGCGCGAGCGAGGCGGGGCAGCTGATCGTGGGGTACCTGAAGGCGATCGGGATCGCAGTGGACCTGCGCCCCGTCACCGACGCCAAGATGAACGACTACTGGGGCACCGGCAACTTCGATGCGTACATCTGGTACTGGGGCGGTGACCCCGACCCCGACTATCAGCTCTCCGTGTTCACCTCGGGCGAGTGCGGCGGGTGGAGCGACGGCTGCTACAAGGACCCCACCTTCGACAAGCTCTACGAGGAGCAGCGACGCACGATCGACCAGACCGCTCGGTTGAAGATCGTGCAGGAGGCGCAGCGGCGGCTGTACGAGCAGGTCCCGGGCGTGGTGCTCGCCTACCCGGGATGGCTGGAGGCCTACCGCAACGATCGCTTCACCGGATGGACACCTGCCCCCGGCCCGCACGGCTACCTGATGCCCGGATACAACTACGAATCGCTCCTCACGGTGCATCCGGTGTCCGCCAGCGGGGCCAACACGGGTTCCTCCGGTATCCCCGCCTGGGTCCTGCTCGTCGTCGTCATCGCGATCGTCGCCCTCAGCTGGGCGCTGGTGCGGCGTGGACGGCGGCGCTCGTTGGACGAGATCTGACCGGCGCGGCCGGCGAGGGGGGCCTGGATGCGGCAGCGACGCTACCTCTTCCGCAAGGTGGTGCAGGCCGTCATGACCCTGCTGTTCGTCCTGACCTTCAATTTCTTCCTGTTCCGGATCCTGCCGGGTGACCCCGTTGCGCTCATGGCGCGTAGCGAACGCCTCACCCCCGAGGACGTAGCGGCCCAGCGCGCCGCGCTTGGCCTGGACCAGCCGCTCCCCCAGCAGTACGTGACCTACGTCAAGGGCACGCTGACGGGAGACCTGGGTGTGTCCCTCCACACGGGAGACCCGGTCACCACCGTGGTGGCCTCCCGCATCCCGCCGACCGTGCTGCTGGTGGGATTGGGCACGCTGTTCGCGACCGTGTTCGGCGTCTTGATCGGGATCAAGGGCGGGTGGGAGCGCGGCAGCCGGTTCGACACCTCGTCGCTCTACGGATCGCTGGTGCTCTATTCCGTTCCGGAGGGGTGGCTCGGCATGCTCCTGCTGATCCTGCTCTCGGGGATGCTGGGATGGTTCCCGGCCGGCGGGCTCGAACAGGGGGGCCTCTCGGGGATGACACGCGTCGTCGACATCACTCGCCACCTCTTCCTTCCACTGCTCACCCTCACCCTGGGCTACATCGGCGAGTACGCGATCATCATGCGGTCCTCGATGCTGGAGGCGGTCAACGAGGACTACGTCACCGTCGCGCGTGCGAAGGGGCTCCCCTCGCTCGACGTCCGGCGTCGCCACGTCGTTCCCAACGCCTTCCTCCCGACGTTCACGCTGATCTTCCTCTCCCTCGGGTTCATCCTGGGCGGGTCGGTGGTGATCGAGACCGTGTTCTCATGGCCGGGCCTGGGATTGCTCACCTACGACGCGATCCAGACCCTCGACTACCCGGTGATCCAGGCCGTGTTCCTGCTCTCCAGCGTGGCCGTGATCGTGTTCAACCTCATCGCCGACGTGACCTACAGCTATATGGACCCACGGGTACGGGAGGCGTAAATGGCGACCGTCGACTCCGGTTCGGCGCGGTCTATCGGATGGGCTCGCCGCCGCGCGACGCTGCAGGCGAACTGGCGCACGTTCATGAAGAACCGCCAGGGCAAGGCTGGGCTCATCATCCTCACCGTCTTCATCCTCATCGCGCTCGTGGGGCCGTTCATCGTGGGTCCGAACGCGATCGAACCCTCCGCCGCCACGGGCCCGATCCTGGCCCCGCCGTCCTGGGCCTACCCCTTGGGCACGGACAACTTCGGACGGTCGGTGCTGTCGTTGATGATCGTAGGCACGCGCATCTCACTGATGGTGGGCTTCCTGGCCGCGTTCGGCGCCATCGCGATCGGGGCTGTGGTGGGGATCACGGCAGGCTACTTCGGTGGCTCGAGGGTGGACACGGTCCTGAACGCCTTCACGAACTGGTTCCTGGTCCTGCCCTGGATCGCGCTGGCCATCGCGATCGCCTCCATCGTCGGACCTACCCTGACGAACGTGATCATCGTGATCGCGATCACGTCCTGGGCCAGCACCGCGAGGATCGTGCGGGCGCAGTCCCTGAGCGTGCGAGAACGTCCGTTCGTCGAGCGTTCGCGGGCGCTCGGGGCGGGGCACTGGCACATGATCACGCGTCACATCCTGCCCAACGTCTTCCCGATCCTGTTCGCGAACGCGATCTTGATGGTGGCGTTGGCGATCCTGTCGGAGACGACCCTTTCGATCCTCGGGCTCGGAAGCGCCACCGCGATGTCATGGGGACGGATCATCGAGGAGTCCTTCACCAACGGAGCTCTGTCGGCCGGTGAGTGGTGGTGGTTGATCCCTCCAGGCATCGCGATCTCGATCGTCACCCTGTCGTTCACGATGGTGGGCTATGCCCTCGACGAGGTCCTGAGCCCGCGGCTCCGCGGCCGCTAGTCGCACGACGAGGCCGTTCGAACCGGCCGAAGATCGCGATCAGCCCGATCAGGATGGCGCCGGGCACCGCTACCCACACGAACCGCTCGAGCCACCAACGCAAGGTGCTGTCGGTCTCGTGGCCGAACCCCAGCGGCCACAGCAGCAGGATCGCCAGCAGGTAGGCGGTCATGTGCCACAGGAACAGGGTCATGATCACGGAGTTGACCGCGATCGTGAACCTCCACGGCCTTGAACGCTGGAGCCAGCGGTTCGCGGGATCTCGCAGCAGCATGGCGGCTCCGATCGACCAGACCCCGCCCAGGAGGAAGCAAACCGTCGGCGGATAGGCGTTCGAAACTGCCTCGACGTCGGTGCCCAGGAGGCTCTTCGGGTAAGCCCCGATCCCCGGGAACCAGGTGTGCCGTACGTCACCGAACAGCTGCCACAGCGGCGGATTGGTCAGCAGGACGAGCCCCGCGAGACCGCCGATGACCATCCCCCAGAACGCCTCTCGGGGCCAGCGCAACATGCTGCCGTCGCCGTAGGCGTGCCCGAGCTGATGCGGGAACAGCAGGACGAACGCCACGTTGCCCCACCGTGCGATGGGGTGGCCCCCCATGAAGCCGATGACGTCGCAGGCCAGGGCGCCAGCCGCCATCACGACGGGAACCCACAGCCCGAACCGACGGTGCAACCAGATGGTCCCCGGCGCAACCGACACCACGACGAGGTAGACAGCGAGGAACCAGAGCGGCCCGAACGGGATCGTCTGGCCCGGCGGAAGGACGCCCCTGAGCAGCCGAGTGTCACCCCACAGAGGCGGGCCCGCCGTCGCGCCGATGTCGGCGACGTGGAGGACGATCATCACCACGGTCCATACCCCGAGGAACACCAACGAGGGCCTCAGCAGCCGGTCGACGCGGCTCTTCACGAAGGCGCCGGCCGACTCGCCGCGGGCACGGTAGGCGTCGTAGGTCCGCAGGTTCGCGAACCCTCCGACGAAGAAGAAGATCGGCATCACCTGCAAGGCCCAGGTGGCGAGCCACAAGCCCGGAGTCAGACCGATCGCGCTTGCGTCGCGGATGGTCCCGTGATCCCAGAAGATGACGCCGATCATCCAGTGCCCGCACACCACGGCCAGGATCGACGCAGCCCGGAGGAAGTCGACGTATCGGTCCCGGGTCGCGGGGGTGTGTTCGGCGAGTTCCTGCAGGCGTGCGCTCACGAGGCGCTCCTTCCGCAGTTGTTGGGTACCACAGAACCTCACGGGACGCGTGGAGCCGAACCTCCCTCAGGACTCGGGACCTTCCGTACGAGCGCTCGACCGGGCTCGCCCACGGTCACGTACGATGGACGACCTCACCTGCCACGACGGTGGCCTCGGCCCGGACGTCGAGGATCCGGCGGGGGTCGGCAGCGCTCTCGCGCTCCAGGTCGGCGCTCAGCAGGACCAGGTCCGCGTACTTACCCACCTGGATCGACCCGCGGTCGTCCTCGGCGAAGCACGCCCGGGCGCCGCCCATCGTGTAGGCCCGAAGGGTGGTCTCGAGGTCCAGCGTCTCCTCGGGGATCCAGGAATCGCTACCGTCGAGGTTCGCCCTCGTGAGCGCTGTGTAGATCCCGACCATCGGGTCCATCTCGGCGACGTTCCAGTCGCTAGAGAACGTGAGCTCGGCCCCCGCGTCATGGAGGCTGCGGAACGCCCAGGCATGGCGCCATCGCTCCGGGCCCACGTTGCTCCGCCAGTCCGCAACGATCTCGGGCGCGCAGTGGCGCGGTTGCATGCAGGGCATCACGCCCAGCGCGCGGAACCGCGGAACATCCACTGGGTCGAGGCACTCGGTGTGCACCATCAGGTGGCGACGGTCCGCGGGTCCGTTCGCGATGCGTGCGGCCTGGATCGCATCCAGCGCCGTCCGGAGGCCGCGATCACCCGTGCCGTGGATGTGGCACTGGAAGCCGCGCCGCTCGAGGTCGATCAGCAGATCCGCGAACTCGTCCGGCTCCCAGAAGAGCTCTCCACGCTCCGAGGGACGGTTCGCGTAGGGCTCGAGCATCGCGGCCGTCCAGGGCTCGATCACATCGTCGATGTAGAGCTTGATGGGCGCCACGCGCAGGCGGTCGTCGTTCAAACGAGCGCGCGCCGCCTCGAACTCGGCGATCTCGGCTCCGGAGGTACCCACGGGGTGGAACATCGCGGCAACCAGGCGCGAGCGGAGACGGCCCTCTTCCCTGGCCCGCTCGAAGATCCAAAGATCGTCCGGGGAGTTCTGGGGCTCGACCACGGTGGTGATGCCGTAGCCGGCCGCCATGTCCAAACTCTGTATCGTGCGCTCGTACTGCTGCTCGCGGGCGTAACCGGGGAGCACCCCCTGGAGCGCGGCCTCGCCGCGCCGAGAGATCCCCATCACCGCGAAGCCCGTCACGAAGCCGGTGGGCTCGCCGTCGTCGTCGTGCTCCACGCGACCGAACGGGAGCGTCACCGAGTCGCGCGAGATGTTGAACGCCGCCATAGCCTCGCGGTTCATCCACACGTTGTGGGCGTCGTAGCTGAGCAGGAAGGCGGGACGTCCCCCCGTGAGCCCTTCGAGATCCGCCCAGGTGGGAAGCCGCCCTCCCGGCATCGCGCCGTAGTTCCATCCGACGCCCTCGATCCAGGCCGCGTCGGGGCTGGCGTCTGCGTGGACCCGGATCCGCGCCCGGAGCTCTTCGAGGGTCCCTGCGCCCGCCAGATCGACCTCGTCGGGGTTCGAGCCGAGGCGCACGTGGCTGTGCGAGTCGATGAACCCGGGCAGGAGGGTCTGGCCGCCCGCTGCGATCACCTCCGTCTCTGACCCGATCCGCGTCTTCGCCTCCTCCGCGCCACCCACCCACACGATGCGCTCGCCCGATATCCCCACGGCCTCGGCGGTGCCCCCGGCGCCGTCCATCGTGAGGACCCGTGCGTCCGTGATCATCAGGTTCAGATCCATCGACCACCTCGACTCTCACTCGCCGTAGCCTCGCATCCTCGCCGAAGGCGCGCGATGAAGGAAGAGGGAACGCCGGACCGCGATGGTTCCGTGTGGCAGCGGCGTCAGGGCGGCGGACCACCTGCGAGGGCGACGACCTCAGGACCCGGCGTCGCGATGGATGCGGCGGCCAGACGGGAGAGAACGCGTCCGACCCGGCTGCGCGCGGGAACGAGCCGACCGTGATCCTGCGCTCGGACCACAGTGCGGTCGGAGGGGATCACCCCCAGGGGAGGCACCCCGAAGACCCGCTCCACGTCCGCAGGGGTGATCTCGGAGCGCTGCGCGCGGTTCACCACGAACGCCACCCGTTCGCGGGCGCCGAGTGGGTCGACGGCCTCCAACGCGCGGGACGCCGCCCGGAAGGCCAGAACGTCGAGGCTGATCACCTCGAGGATCCTCGTGGCCACCTCCAGCGTCCCGTCGAGCTCACCCACCGTCCTGGGCATGTGCAGGATGAGGATCTCGCACCCCGCGGCGGCGGCCTCAACGACGGGTCTCAGTGCCTCTGCGGGGATCGAGGCAGCCTCTTGGGGCGGCGGCGGCGGCAGGGTGCTGAACCCCTCCGGGTGGCTCCACAGGGCCTCACGCAGGTGGTCGACATCGAGCTCTTCTCCGAGTGGGACCAGTTCACCGAGCGTGTGGACCCCCTGGTCGGGGACGCCCAGGGCAGCCGCGACATCGCCGTGGAGCGGGTCCAGATCCAAGAGGATGCAGTCCATCTCCGAGCGAGCGAACGCCGCCGCCAGGTGCGTGGCCACGAAGGTCGTCCCGGCACCGCCGCGGGCCGCGTGGATCGCCACGATCTTCGCCCGCCCACGGGCCGGTTCCTGGCGCGCGATGCGCGCTGCGACTGCCTGAAGCAGCGCCTCGCGCTCGCCCGGCCACAGGAAGTAGCCGGTGGCGCCGGCGGCCACGGCCGCTCGGAGCGATGCCACCGACTCCCTGGTGTCGATCGCCAGCCACGGCCTCAGACGCGCGCCGAACGCCGAGGCGAGCCGGGGCTGGGCCACCACGACGTCGGGCTCCGTCTGCCGCGTCGCGGCCTCCAGCTGTCGGTCGTCGGAGGCCGTGGCCACCACCCGGGCCACGCCGCTTCGGTCCAGGAAATGCATCACCTCTTCGGCGACATCGGCCGCTTCGAGCGCCACCACGACCCTGGCCGCCTTCGTCACCATCTCGCCCGTCCACTTCGACTCCGTTCCACGCGGACATCTGGCCACGGCGAGAGCTCGGACGCTGTGACAGCGGTCACAGCTTCGGGCCCAAGGGCGTAGGCTCAAGCGCCGTGGCGCCATCGACGTTCCCCACCGCGCGTCGTCGCCGCGCCTTCGTCGCGCTGGTGACCCTGCTCCTAGCCGTGCTGGGCGTGGTGCTGGTGGTCGCGCCGCATGGCGATCCCTCTTCCAAGGCCGCGGCAGGTCCCCGCGAAACGCCATCGCCGAGCGCCCCCTCCCCGATGCCCCCGGCCTGGCTGGCCTGGGAGTCTGGCGGGTTCCCGGTGGACTTCCGCGCCCACGTCCGCACGCTCCCGGGGATCTCTCGCTCGGTCGTCGTCGCCGGCGACACCCGATGGATGACCGCCTCGGTGGACGCGCATGGCCACGTAGTGGATCGTCCCGCGCCGCCCTATGCCTTCCCGCTTGACTCGTTCGCGGTCAATCCGAAGGAGTACGCGCCGTTCCTACCCGAGGACCTGCGCCGGAACGTCGAGCAGGCCCTGGAGGCGGGCAAAGCTGTCATCGGGCGATCCAGCGCGGCCCTACGTCGCCTCGGCCCGGGAGGGACGATCAGCTTCGGCAGCACCACCGTCGAAGTCGGGATGGTGGTCCCCGACCGGGCGGTGGGCTGGAGCGAGCTCCTGGTCTC
Source organism: uncultured Actinomycetes bacterium (assembly GCA_963796725.1). Classification (GTDB taxonomy): domain Bacteria; phylum Actinomycetota; class UBA4738; order UBA4738; family HRBIN12; genus JAOUEA01. The sequence goes on along the minus strand of CAWCMT010000001.1, from coordinate 812,206 downwards.
ACGCGAGGTGGGTTCGAAGCTGGGCATCGTCGACGATCGATACCTCCTCGCCCAGGCCGACCCGGGGACGAACCGCGCGGCGTTCACCGCAGGGGTCTCCAGCCTGCTCCCCGCGGACACCCCTCTCCGGGTCGTGGCCCCCGGGGGCAGCAAGTACATGCGGGTGGCCAGTGGCGTGAACCCCCCAGTCGTCATGAAGCAGGTGTTCGGGGAGTTCGCCGCCTACCCGCAACGCGGGAACGAGGCCCTCCTGAGCATGTATCCCGCGTGGGTGGACCAGCACATCCAGACCCTCACCGTTCCCCTGTTGGGGCGCGTCACGTGCAACCGCGTGCTGTTCCCCGCGCTGATCGCCGCGCTTCGCGACGTCGAGCGTCAGGGCCTGGCGAGCCTGATCCACACCGACTCGGGCTGCTACGCGGCCCGCACGGTCGCCCGCTCGCCGACGGCCCCGCCTTCGCAGCACGCTTACGGAGCCGCGATCGACATCAACGCGCCTGAGAACCCGTACGGAGCCACGCCCACGATGGATCCCCGCATCGTCGGCATCTTCCGCGCGCACGGCTTCATCTGGGGCGGGGACTTCCTGATCCCCGACGGCATGCACTTCGAGTACGGCACGCCGGACCCCACCGCCTGATCCGCGGGCCGAACGGTCCCGGTCATCCCGGGCGTACCGGGACCCCCGGCCCCCGGTCCCCACTCATCGCGGGGCGCACGCTAGGGGGAGACGAAGGAGGTGCGCGATGGCCAGCACCGCGACGAAGGTCGATCTGAAGCGTGAGCTGGGCGACCTGTACCGCGCCTACCGGTCCCCGTCGGAGATCAACGTCCCCGAGCTCGACTTCCTGATGATCGACGGTCACGGCCACCCGGATCGCGTCCCGGCGTTCCGCGACGCGGTCGAGGCGCTCTACGCGATGGCGTACGGGCTGAAGTCCCGGATCAAGGCGCTCGAGGGCATCGACTACCGCGTGATGCCGCTCGAGGGGCTCTGGTGGATCCCGAACGCCCGCGTCTGGGATTTCAACGACAAGTCGGACTGGGATTGGACCCTGATGATCGGCCAACCCCAGGAGGCGGCCGAGCTGGTGGAGGAGGTCTGCGCAGCCACGGCTGAACGCAGGTCGCTCCCGGGGCTGGAGCGGCTCCGCTTCGAAACGTTCGCCGAGGGGCATGCGGTCCAGGCGATGCATACGGGGCCCTGGGAGACGGAGCGCCGGACGTTGGAGCGGCTCCAGGTCTTCATGGCCTCTCGCGGGCTGATGCCCGTCGGCAAGCACCACGAGATCTACCTAAGCGACCCGAGCCGTGTGAGCCCGCCTCGCATGCGCACGATCCTGCGGCGGGCGGTCTCCGCGAAGCCATAGGGGACGAACGGGCCCGTACCAGGCGGAGGCAACATGCCGGAAGAACCTCGTCGGCGGGTCGGGGTAGGCTTCGAGGCATGGCGGTGGTGACGCTCCGTGCGCCGCTCCGCGATCGTGCCGGGGGGAAGGCACGACATGACGTCCCCGGTGCCACCGTGGGCGAAGCGCTGCTCGAACTCGAGCGGCGGCACCCCGGCATCGTGGGCTGGGTCCTCGATGAGCGGGGACGGATCAGGGCACACGTCAACGTGTTCGTCAACGGGGAACGCATGGGGGAGAACGCGCCGCTCGCAGACGGCGACATCGTCCAGGTCCTCCCCTCGATCTCTGGAGGAGTTGCATGACCGAGCTGCTGGTCGGAACGAAGAAGGGGCTGTTCGTACTGCGGGGCGACCCCGCGCGCGGGGCGCCGTTCGAGATCGCCACACGCGCCTTCGCCGGCGACGTCGTCGAGTTCGCCGTACGCGATCCTCGCAACGGCAGGTACTTCGCGAGCGTGACCTCGGGCTTCTACGGACCTCGCGTCCTGTTCACCGACGATCCGGAAGGCGAGTGGACGCAGGCGGAGGGTCCGGCGTTCCCGGAAGGGACCGACACCTCGATCGATCGCATCTGGATCATCAAGCCTGGCGAGGCCGAAGGCCTGCTGTACGCGGGGGCCGCGCCCGCCTCGTTGTTCGTGAGCACGGACGGCGGCGCGTCCTGGTCATTGAACGAGTCCCTGTGGAAGGAGCGCGTGGCGGGCGACTGGCAGCCCGGCGCGGGGGGCCTCGCGCTCCATTCGATCTGCCCATGGCCCGGCGATCCACAGCGGCTGGCGGTCGGCATCAGCGCCGCGGGCGTCTGGATCACCGAGGATGGCGGGGGAACCTGGCGCACGGGCTACCCGGGTCTGGTGCCCCGCTACCTTCCGGAGGAGGCACAGGAGGGGACCAACGTCCTGTGCGTTCACAACATGCATCGGGCGCCGGAGAGGCCTGAGCGGATGTTCCTGCAGTTCCACGGCAGCGTGTACCGCAGCGATGACGCCGGCGCCACGTGGAACGACATCGCGGAGGGCCTGCCGAGCGGTTTCGGCTTCCCCCTGGTGATCGACCCGGCCGACGCGGACTCGGCATTCGTGATCCCGCTCGTTGCCGACGTCGACCGCGTGACGCCCGACGGACAGGTCCGGGTGTTCGCGACCCGGGACGCGGGAGCATCGTGGGCGGGTCTCGGTGAGGGACTTCCGGGGAACGAGGCCTATCTCACGGTCCTGAGGCAAGCGTTCGACCGTGAGGGCTCCGGGGCCGATCTCGGGCTGTACTTCGGGGCCACCAGCGGCGATGTGTTCGGATCGGCGGACGCCGGCGCCCATTGGTTCAGCGTCCACGAGCGTCTGGCACCCGTCACGAGCGTGCGCGTGGCCTAGCGAGGCGGCGGCGGGAGATGCTCCGGGCGCACACCCGGAACGAACAGCACAAGGCGTTAACTCGCATCTCCCACCTTCGCGTGTCAGACCGGCTCACTATGGTGGCGGCATGGCACAGGTGATCTCCCTCAACGAGTATCGGGAACGTCGCGATCCCAGCCGGGGCGTGATCCAGCGGCTGGAGTCGGCCATCGCGCGGCTCGACCCCCTCGTGCGTGGGCGGCGAGGCCTGTCTCCCTCCGTGGAGTCGGAGCTACAGAGGATCGCCGTCGACGTCAGCGCCGGAAGACCCTCCGCCGCCGCGAAACGGGCCGAGCGCCTGGCGGATCTGCTGGAGCACCCGGCCGCGCTCGCCTGATCCACCGGGCCCGCCGTGACCTTCCCGGGCCCTGGTCGTACCCTTGCACCGTCTCCGACCCGAACGGATCCCCGGTCATGCGCAGGATCGTCGTCGCCCTCTGCTCCCTCGCACTGTCCGCGACGATGTTCGCGCCGGGGGTTGCGCACGCCTCGTCCCCGCGCACCCTGTGGCAGCCTCCCGCCTACCTCGTGTGGCGCACCGGCGGGTTCCACGTGGGCATCGGGTCCAAGCTCGCGTCGATGCAGGGGCTCCAGCGCTCGGTCGTGGTCGCGGGCGATGAAGCCTGGATGACCCGCTCCGTGCGCAGGAACGGCACGGTGGTGGACGACCCTCCGGCGCCGTTCGACATCCCGATCGACACGATGGCCGCCAAAGGCAGGGACTACGTGCCGTTCATCCCCCGCGCGTACCGAGACGCCGTGCTGCACGCCTTGGCGAGGGGTGAGGGGGTCCTGGGGCGGCGTAGCGCCACCCTGCGCAGGCTCAAGGTCGGCGACCGTCTGGTGTTCGGCCCCACGCGGGTGATCGTGGGCGCCATCGTCCCCGACGAGGTCGCGTCCTGGAGCGAGTTGCTGGTTCCACGGCCGCTCGGCGTCGCCCTGGGCGTCACGACGCCTCGGTTCGCCCTCCTCCAGATGGCCGGGTCGCCCACGCGCTCAGCCCTGGCAGCTCGGGTCCTGAGGCTGGCCGGCGCCGGCTATCCCATCAGCGTGAAGGCGCCCGGCACGGCGCGGTTCCGCCGCCAGGCCGACGTCACCTGGCCTCAGATCCTGATGAAAGAAGGGTTCGGCGAGTTCGCAGCCAGGCCTTTCCCGGGCCGTCCCGGCTATCTCCAGATGTCAGGCGCCTTCGCGCACCAGCACCTCGCCACGCGCTCGGTGCCGCTGCTCGGCCGGGCAACGTGCAACACGGCGGTCCTCCCGGCCCTGATCGCAGCGATGAACGACCTCCGGCGTCGCGGACTGGCCGGGCTGATCCACAACTTCGCCGGCTGCTACTCGGCCCGAACGGTGATGCGGCGCCCGAACGGACCCATCTCGCACCACACGTGGGGCGGCGCTGTGGACATCAACTCGATCGCCAACCCCTACGGGGCACCCCCGCACGAGGACCGGCGTCTGGTCGCCGTCATGGCGGACCACGGGTTCACTTGGGGCGGAAGCTGGACGGTGCCCGACGGCATGCACTTCGAGTACGAGGTGCCGGGGATCGCGCCTTAGCTGTCCTGTTGGCCGGCCCCAGGCAAGATGCGAGGGGAGCAGGTATCAGGCGTCTCGTCTGCACGTGCTCGGGAGCCGGGAACCGATCGTCCCGGGTCCTGAGCATGCCTCCCGCGGCATGACTCGCGCGTGGGTTCTGCTCCCCTCGCGGTCACCTCTCGGCGACCACCTCGAACGTACACCCGTCGGCCGAGCGGCCGCAACCCGATGGCCGCGGTCCGTACCGCCGCGTAGGCTCGGGCACGTGATGGCGACAACCCGTCGGTATGCAGGCGCTGCGCGCAGATAGCGGGCGGCCCGGGAACGCCTGGGACGCTGTCGTCGTGGGCGCCGGGCCTGCGGGGAGCGTCGCGGCGCTCGTGCTGGCCCGCGCCGGCGCTCGGGTGGCCCTCGTCGACAGGTCCGCGTTCCCCCGAGACAAAGCGTGCGGCGACCTGATCGGCCCTCGCGGCGTGCGGGAGCTTCAGCGGCTCGGCATCCGTGTCCCGGAGGCCGGGCGGGGCAGCGACCTGGTCGTCGTCGGGCCGACGGGTAGGCGGGCGCGTCTGCCCGCGCACGCGGGACGGACCTATGCCGATCACGGGATCATCGTGCCGAGGCGGAGCTTCGACGATGCTCTCCGGACGGAAGCGATCTCGGCAGGCGCAACGCCGGTGGCCGCGCGGATCGTCGACGTGGAGCGCACCGGGGACGGGGGGATCGCGCGAGTCCTCGCGCACGATGGTGGGGGCCTCGGCGGGCGCTTCGTGATCGGTGCTGACGGTGCCTTGAGCCCGATCGCACATCTCACGGGCCTGCTCGATCCCGAGGCTGCGCTCTGGGGCTTCGCGATCAGGGGGTATCTCGATGCCCACGTGCCGGTTCCCCTGCTCGCTCTGCTGGACGAGCAGCCCGGGCGGATCTTCCCGGGGTACGGATGGCTCTTCCCCGGCGCGTCCGGGCGTGCCAACATCGGGATCGGCCTGGCGCTGCCACGGCGACAACGACCGCCGGTCGGGCTGCGCGAGGAGCTCGCGGGCCTGCGCGATCGCCTGCGGACAACCGGAGATCTTCCGCCCGGCTCGTCGTTCGGACCCCTGACCGGCGGATGGCTCCGGATGGGCCGGGCCGGCTCGCGGGTGGCGGACACCAACGTGTTGCTAGTCGGCGACGCGGCCGGTCTCGTGAATCCGCTGCAGGGCGAGGGGATCGCGGAGGCGATGACGAGCGGCCGGCTGGCGGCCGAGGCCATCCTGTCGGAGACGTCGGGGGGTCCGGCGATCCGGGTCGGCGAGACCTATGCGGCCGCGCTCCAAGGACACCTCGGTGGCTTCATGGCAGGGGCGACGGCCGTGCACGAGGCGATGCTTCGGCGTCCCAGCCTCACGTCGCTGACCGCACGGCTCCTCACGTACCCCGGGGTCAGGCGGATCGTGGCCGGCAGCTGGTCCCTCTACATGAATGGATTGGCAGATGGGGCGGAGCCCAGCCCAGCGGCCATGGGTGCCTCGACCGCGCAGTGGCTGGCGGGTCGGTTGGCGCGTACCACGGGCGGCCGGGGCCAGGTTCCGGCGTGACCTGAGTCCGGATGCGTGCTCCGATCACTCGACCGAGCTAGCCGCGTTCACCGTCACCGAGACGCGAACGCAGGACGACCCAGACGAGCAACGCGGCGACGGCCGCGACGCCGACCGCGACCGCCGGGATGGTGGCCTTGGGGGCGGGCACGTTCTGCGCGATCCTCGTGCGCAGTCGAACGGGACGACGGAAGTCCCGGACCTGCCAACCCCTCGTGTCGGCTTCGCGCCGAAGCTCCTTGTCCGGGTTGACCGCCACGGGGTGGCCGACGGCCTTCAGCATCGGCAGGTCGGTGACCGAGTCGCTGTATGCGTACGACCGCTCCAGGTCGATCCCGACCCGCTCGGCGAGCTCGCGGATGGCCTCCGCCTTCTGCTGCCCATACGCGTAGAAAGCCAGCTCCCCCGTGTAGCGGCCCTCCTCGTCGACCTGGGCTCGGGTGGCGATCACCCCGCTCACGCCGAAATGGCGCGCGAGGGGACGCACGACCTCTTCGGGCGAGGACGACACGATGTAGATCCGACGCCCCTCGCTGCGATGCAGCGCCATGAGGTCGAGCGCCTCCTGATACACGTAGGGATCGATCACGTCGAAGATGACCTCCCGCACCAGCTGCTCGATCTGGCCACGGTCCCAGCCCCTCGTGAGGCTGAGCATCCCCTCCTTGAGCCGCTCCATCTTGTCCTCGTCGGCGCCGACGAGCAGGTAGACCACCTGCGCGTACGCGCCGCGCAGGAGCTGCGAACGCGAGACCATGCCCGCCCGGTACAGAGGCCGGGAAAGCGCCAGGGACGACGAGCGCGAGATGATCGTCTTGTCGAGGTCGAAGAACGCGGCTTCCATCGTTCTCATCCTACGGTCGAGCGCCCACACAAGCCGGGAGCGTCACCGTCTGTTCGTGCCAGGTTAAGGTTCAGCCGCAGACGCTCGATGCCGCGACTTCCCGAGCGACGAACGGAACGCCCCGAGCCATGTCAACTCCGCCTTCGCCAGGGCCTCCTGACGGTCCAGCATCGCCGTCGCGATCGCGCGCCCGATCCCCTTCTCCCCGGCCGTCCTGTCCCGCTCGGTGGTCACCGCGTCGAGCAGATCCCGGATGGCCGTGGCTCGAGCGTCCACGGCGCGGCGAGCCTCCGCGGCCGGGAGCAGATGGACGAAGCCCAGCGCGAGTCCACCGTCGGTCTCGTAGGGAGCCAAGGCTCCGAACAGCTCATCGAGTCCCTCGCGCAGGCGATCGCCTCCAGCCTTCGTGATGCGGTAGACGCGTCGGTCGGGTCCGTCGCTGCCCTCCTGTGCGCGGCCCGCTATCAGACCGCGGGTCTCGAGACGTGCGAGGGCCTGATAGACCGAGGCCTTCCCAACCTCGGCCCAGAAACTCATGCTCCGTGCCCGCATCCGGTCCAGCAGCTCATAGCCGTAGCGGGGCTCTTCGGCGAGACACCCCAGCACCACGACCTCGACACGGGACACGGCCATCTGCTCCTCCTCAGCTAGTCTGATATGGACTAGCGAGTCTACCGCCCACGGGTGCCACACCCCGTCGTATCGTCACGTGCATGCCTGAACGGGGGCCTCGTCGATGTGGGTGGATCGCTGGAGCGCCAGAGGGACCGATGCTCACCTACCACGACGTGGAGTGGGGGGTGCCCTCCCACGACGAGCGGCATCTGTTCGAGATGCTCGTGCTGGAGGGAGCGCAGGCAGGTCTCTCGTGGCAGACGATCCTGCACAAGCGTGAGGGCTACCGTCGCGCCTTCGCCGACTTCGACGCCGAGCGTGTGGCGCGATTCTCAACGAAGCGCGTGGAACGGCTCCTCCTCGACCCCGCCATCGTGCGGAACCGACTGAAGGTGACCTCGGCCGTGGACAACGCGCGTGCCGTCCTTGCGGTCCGCGAGGCGTTCGGCTCGCTCGACTCCTACGTCTGGACCTTCGTGGGCGGAACCCCGATCCGCAACCGTCGCCGCAGCATCGACGACATCCCCTCCGAAACACCGGAATCCCACGCCATGAGCAGGGATCTGAAGCGCCTGGGGTTCCGCTTCGTCGGCCCCACGGTCTGCTACGCGTTCATGCAGGCGACCGGCATGGTGAACGATCACGAGACGCGCTGCTTCCGCTACGACCAGGTCTAGGGATCATCCCGGCCGTCCGGGCCGGAGGCACCCGCCGTATGCTCGCTGACGGAGGCGTCAGGGTTCCTGGTGGGCCCCGCGGTCTTCAACACCGTAGTGGGGGCGCGAGCTCCCAGGCGGGTTCGATTCCCGTCCGCCTCCGCCGTGAGGGGCCGAAGGGCCCGCGCGTTCGCGTGCGCCGTGGATACGATGCGTCCGTGGAACGACCCCCGGGATACCCAGTGCATCGCGAAACCGATCTCGCGTTGCGGGACGGCAGCACGGTGCACATCCGCCCGGCCGTCCCGGGGGATCTGGAACCGCTCGAGGACTACTTCATCGCGTTGTCCGACGAGAGCCGACGTCTCCGGTTCTGGGGGGCCTCGGTCGACGTCGGAGAACAGGCGCTGCGCGCCGTCGACATCGACTACGTCGATCACCTGACCCTGGTGGCCGTCGAGGGAACGGATACCCAGCGGATCGTCGGAGGGGCACAGTACATCCGCGACCCAGGCTCGGCGCGCGCCGAGATCGCCATGAGCACGGCGGACCATTTCCAGGGACGGGGTCTCGCGTCGCTCCTCATCGCCCACCTGGCCCAGGCCGCCGCCGATGCCGGGATCCGCTACTTCTTCGCCGAGGTGCTGCCGGAGAACCACACGATGATCGACGTCTTCCGGCGTACCGGGTTCTCCGTTTCGATCCGGGCTAAGCCGGGGGTGGTGGAGGTCGAGTTCCCGACGGAGATCACCGATGACACCGTGGAGCGCTACGAGGACCGCGAACGCATCGCCGCCGCGAACGCGGTGCGCAGGTTCCTGGAGCCGTCCGCCATCGCGGTGATCGGGGCCTCTCGCGATCCCGCGTCGATCGGTGGACGCCTCCTCCGTAACCTCATGGGCGCGCCCTTCGCCGGGGTGGTCTACCCGGTGAACCCCTCGGCGCCCCACGTCCAAGGCATCCCGGCCTACCCGTCGATCGAGGCGGTCCCAGGCTCGGTGGACCTCGCGGTGATCGTGGTGCCGGCCGCGGTCGTCGTCGAGTCCGCGCGTGCGTGCGCGGCCGTCGGCGTCAAGGCCGTCGTGGTCATCTCGGCGGGGTTCGGAGAGACGGACGAGACGGGACGGGAGCGTCAGCGCCAGCTCGTCGACGTGTGCCGCTCGTCGGGGATGCGCCTGATCGGCCCGAACTGCATGGGCGTGATCAACACCGCTCCCGAGGTGATGATGAACGCGACCTTCGCCCAGGCCTCTCCCCCGTCGGGGCGCATGGCCTTCATGTCCCAATCTGGCGCGTTGGGCATCGCCGTGATCAACATGGCCACGGCGCTCGGCGCCGGACTCTCATCGTTCGTCTCGGTGGGGAACAAGGCCGACATCTCGGGCAACGACCTGCTCTCGTACTGGGACGAGGACCCGAACACCGACGTTATCCTGCTCTATCTCGAGTCATTCGGGAACCCCCAGCGGTTCGGACAGCTCGCCCGCCGGATCGGTCGACGCAAGCCGATCGTCGCCGTCAAGAGCGGACGGAGCGCCGCGGGGGCGCGCGCCGCCTCCTCCCACACCGGAGCCTTGATCGCAGCGTCGGATCGCACCGTCGACGCGCTGTTCAAGCAGTTCGGCGTGATCCGCACGGACACGCTGGAAGAGATGTTCGACGTCGCCACGCTCCTGGTGCATCAGCCGGTACCCAAGGGGACGAACGTGGCCATCGTGACGAACGCCGGCGGGCTTGGGATCCAGTGTGCCGACATGTGCGAGGCGAAGGGCCTCCACGTGCCCGAGCTGTCGTCCGTCACCGTCGATGCCCTGCGCTCGTTCCTGCCGCCGGCCGCGGGTGTGGGGAATCCCGTCGACATGATCGCCTCGGCCGGTGGCGAGGATTACGGACGGGCGATCCGGACGGTGGCCGACGATCCGGGCATCGACGCGATGATCGTCATCTACATCCCGCCCCTGGAAGACGCAGCGCCCGAGATCGCTCGGCACATGGTCGAGGCGATCGGTTCGCTCGATGGACGGATCCCCGTCCTCACGAGCTTCATGTCGGCGCGTGGGCTGCCCGACGCGCTCTCGGCCGCCGACGTCCGGATCCCCTCCTATCCCTTCCCGGAGCAGGCGGCGATCGCCCTCGCCCACGCCACGGAGCTCGGAGCATGGCGGACCCGCCCCGAGGGGGAGGTACCCGCGTTCCCCGGGATCCGTGAGGACGAGGCGACGGCGGTGATCGCCGAGGCCCTGCAGCGCGGCGATGGTTGGATGCTGCCGGATGAGATCGAGCGGCTGTTCGATTGCTTCGGGATCCCGATGGCGCGGCAGGCGCTCGCGCCCACGGCGGAGGCCGCCGGTGAGGCCGCCGGCGGGTTCAGCGGTCAGGTGGTGCTCAAGGCGCTCGGCCCCCTCCACAAGACGGATGCCGACGCTGTCCGCCTGGGGCTGCAGCCCATCGAGGTCGAACGCGAGGCCGCGGCGATGGCGGCGCGACTGAACGACGCCGGGGAGCCGTTCGAGGGCTTCCTCCTCCAGGAACACCTCCACGGTGGGGTGGAGATGCTCGTGGGCTCGGCGGCTGACCCGGTGTTCGGACCGGTGATCGCGGTCGGTGCGGGCGGGGTGACGGTGGAGCTCACGCGGGATGTGGCCGTCGGAGTGGCGCCCCTCACCGATCTGGACGCGGGCAGGATGATCCGCTCGCTGGCCACGTACCCGCTGCTGGACGGGTTCCGAGGGGCCACGCGGAAGGACGTCCATGCGCTCGAGGACGTCGTGCTGCGGATCGCCGGCCTCGCCTCCACACACCCGGCCATCGTCGAGATGGACTGCAACCCCGTCGGCGTGTTCGACCGTGGTGCCGCGGTCATCGACGCGCGCGTACACGTGCGCCCCCCACATCCGGAGCCGAGGTTCGTCGCTCACGGATCGGGGCGCTAGCATCGTGGCATGAGCAGGCCGGCCACCCCACAGCGACGCTTCGACATGGCACGGTTCCGGGAGCTCGCCGATCGCGCCGAGATGACCCTGGACGAGTTCCTCGAGTTCCTGGGATCGCCCGCGGGCCGCCGCCTGCGCGCGATGGCCGCGACCGGGCTGATCTTCTCCGTTCCGCTCGTCATGCGCATCCCTGGGCTGCGGAACTCCCCTTACGGTCGCGCGGTCGAGGTCTTCGGCGGCACCGCCCTGATCATCAAGCTCGCCGAGGCCATCCGCGATTGGGAGCGCTCGCAGGAGTCGGAGACACGCGGGCCCGTCGTGGACGTCCCACCGGCCCCGTAGCCGACGCTACTCCTCGATCACCAGGTGGGCGCGCCACCTCGTCCGGCGCCAGCGTGCCCACCGAGCCGCGCCGGATCGCCCGCGACGTAGAGCAGCAGCGCGGGGGCGCGCAGGAGGCCCGACACCACCAGCGCTCCCGGGACCGAGACCCGCGTGGCGACCACGCCCAGCGGCGGACCGCCGGCGGCCTGCCCCAACGCATCCGCCTGACCGCCGAGCGAGTTCATGGTCGCGCGCGTCGCGGGGTCCAAACCCTGGTTCAGCCAGGCGGTGAAGACCGGCTCGCGGACGCTCCGCAAAGCCCCGACGATCCAGAAGGCGATCAGCGCCGGCCAGAACGACCCCAGGAGGCCGAACGCCACCACGGCCAGGATCAGGAAGACGTCCACGCCGGCGAGGATCCGGGCCACCGCCGCGTGGCCCTCCAGATGCGCTCGCCGCTTGAGCCATCCGAGCAGCCCGATGCCGAGCAGCAGCGCGACTCCATCCATGATGCCGAACCAGACGATGCGGTCGAGGTTGCCCAGGGGCGGCAGTCCGATATCCCGCAGAAGGTGGAAATCGGCGAGGCGATCGAACCCCTCCGTCGATGCCCCGTGCAGCGCGGCGGTCGCGAGGATCAGCAGCAGCACATGGTGCGCGCGCACCTCCCTCGCCCCGCGCTTCAGGGTGTCGACGAACGACCTGCCGAGTCCACCGTCACGCTCTGCCGGGCGAGAAGCCCTCTTCGCGCATCGAAACGGCCATCGCGACGCCCAGCCCCATCAGCCCGACACCCGACGCCATGATCGGGAGACGGAGATCGATCGACGCCAGTACCACGCTCGTCACGATGCCGGCCATCGCGCCGGCGTTCCAGAGCTGACCGCTGCGTAGGTACAGCGGCCGCGCATGCGCCTCCCCGATCTCGTCCGTGAGCCAGGCGACGTCCGCCCCACTCGTGAAGGTGGCGAAGACGCCGTAGAGGAACTGCGAGAGGACGACGACCGCGAACGACCCTGCCGCGGCCAGCACGACGAAGGCGACCCCAACCCCGATCAACCCGATGACGACCGAAAGCCGACGGCTCACGGAGTCCGCCACCACCCCGGTGGGGATCTCGAAGATCAGGTAGGTGGCCTCGAGCACGGTGCCCAGCAGCAGCAGTTGGAACGGGTCGAGGCCGAGCCGGATGATCAGGAACGCGCTGTAGATCGTCGCCATCAGACGGAAGAGGAAGCCGTCGGCGGCCATGTAGGTCAGGTACACGGATGTCGTGGTCGGTCGTGTCATCAGAGGTCCTCGAGGCGCCCGTGAACCACCGAGTGCTGGGCGCCCGGTCGAGAGCCTGAAGCAAGTCGGGCGTCGCGTCGAGCCGAACCGAGTTCACGCGCGGAACACCGTCGTGTGGGAGCATCCAGGTGGATGCGCGCCGCGCCGAACCTCGCCCCGGACGATCGCCCTTTCGCGGTCGTGGACATCGGCTCGAACTCGGGCCGGATGATCGTCTTCAGGCTCCGCGCGGGGGAGCACCTCGACGTGATCGAGGACGCGCGCGCCCCACTGCGGTTGGCCCGCCACCTCAAGCATGGCGACGAGCTGGGTGCCGAGGCCATCGAGCGAACCGTCGAGGCGCTCCGCGACTTCCTCGCGGTGGCGAAAGGAGCCGGCGCCACACGCATGATCGCGGTCGCGACATCCGCGGTGCGCGACGCGGCCGACGGCCACGTGTTGATGGAGCGGGCCCACCGTCTCGGCGTGCCGCTGCAGACGATCGACGGGGACCACGAGGCCCGGCTCGGCTTCCTCGGAGCCGTCCACGACCTCCCGGTGGAGCACGGCCTCACCATGGACGTCGGCGGAGGGAGCGTGGAACTGGTGCGGTTCCGGGGCCGGAGGATCGAACGGTCGTGGTCGATGCAGCTGGGGTCGCTCCGCATGAGCGACCGGTTCCTCACCACCGACCCACCGACCGACAAGGAGCTAGGTGCGCTCCGCCGCTTCGTGAAGGCGGCGCTCCAGGACGCCGAGATCGACGAGCTCGAACGCGACGGGGCGCTCGTGGGGATCGGCGGCACGGTCCGCAACCTGGCCAAAGCCGATCTCAAGGCCGCCGAGTACCCATTGCCGCTGCTCCACGGGTACTTCCTGAAGGAGGACCGGCTCGCCTCGCTGATCGACGACATCGCGGTCCGGACGATGAAGCGGCGCGCACGGGTGCGCGGGCTCAACCCGGACCGAGCCGACACCATCGTCGGCGGCGCGCTCGTGGTGCACGGCGTGATGCGGCATGTCGGGGCCTCCAAGCTCGTGGTCTCCAGCCGGGGACTGCGTGAGGGGCTGGCCCTTGGCAACGAGGGCGGGAGCGTTCCCGATCCCGGCTGGGTCCGCACGATCTCCGTCAACACGCTGGCGGCGCGTTTCGCCACATGGAACGCGTCGGCCGCCGATCGCCGGGCCACGATCGCCACGCACCTGCACGAGGTGCTCGATCCGGAGGCTCCGTCCGCCGTCCGAGAGATGCTGCAGCACGCCTCCACGCTGCTCGATGTGGGGCGCGCGATCGACTACTACGCTCGCTACGAACACGCGGCGATGATCGTGACCGCCGCCGACCTGGCAGGGTTCGCCCACGCCGACCTCGGTGCGCTCACGGCGATCCTGCTGCAGGCCGACGACGACACGCGGCTCGGTCCTTTCGGCAGGATGATCGAACCGGCCGACCGCCAGGCCGTCCTGAAGGCGGCCGCGGTCCTCACGCTGGCCGATGAGTTGAATCGGCGCATCCCGCCGGGTCGGTCCGCGCCGCTGTCCTGCAACTGGCTCCGCGCGGGGTTCGAGGTCGTTGCACCGGTGCCGGCCGGGTGGCACCCACGGGGGATCGCCGACCGCTTCCGGCGCATCTTCGGCACCCCGCTGCTGGTGGTCGCCAACGAGGCGGAGGCTCCGACGCTCGCCCCGCGACGCCGACCAGCTAGGACGAGCCCTGCGGGAACCTCGGGCCCGCCGACCAGCGCTTCGAAGGCTCGGAGCAGCAGGAGGCCAGCTCGGGGGCCGACGCTCATGCTTTCCTCGTAGCGATCACCGGGGTCGTCCCAGTCCCGGGGCTCACGGAAGACCTCCTCCGGGAGGATGTATCCGAGCTCGTCGTTGGCCAGGCCCACCAGGATCGGAACCCGGTCTCCGAACCCGAGCTTCGATGTCATGCCCAGTGCGGGGGAGGACCTCGCCGGGCCAGCACGCCAAGATCGCAAGGCCCAGATCCACCGCCGCGACCTCGGTCACGAGGGTCCCGTTCGGTCGGAGATCGCCCCTGAGCAGCCCGCTCTCGAGGTGGAGGCGGAAGCGCGGGTTCCACAGGGGAAGTGACACCTCCGCGGCGCGGAAGTCCACCCGACCGTCGCCCTCCCGCCTGCCTTCGAGTATCGAGGTCACAACGTCGGCGACCAGGGCAGCCTTCCGATCCACCTCCGCCGGCGTCCTCGGACCCTCCGCCGGGGACTGCATACCACCGAGGTCACCGCTAGCCCATACGGCGACACCGCCCCGGGTCTCCTCGACCGCGAGGCAAACGGCGCCGGCGAGGTCGGGCGACACGTAGCTCGAGCCCGTCGAGCACCTCCGGATGGACCCCCACGTTGACGAGCGTCGCGATCGAGGCCGCCCTCGGTCCGATCGAACGTCACCACACCCCCACCGTGCCGATCGAGGGTGCTCCAGGGTCACTGGTAGTTCTGGATCACGCCGTCGATCTCGCCCGCACAAGCGGCGATCACCGCGGGCTCGAGCGTCGCGACGGCGCCGCGGATCGACGCCTCGACCCTGCCCCTGACCTCCGCGAGGTACGCCTCGTCGACCCCCCCGGGTGCTCGGGTCGGGTCCCCACAGCCCGATCGTGTCGGGACCTGAGTGCGTGTGCGTTGCCGCAACCACGACATCCGCATCGAGATCGGCGACGGCCCGGCGGATGGCGACCGTATCTTCACGCACGATACCGATCAGGTCGCTCACGGCGAGAACGGATGGGCGTCCGTCGCCCTCACGGACCGCCACCGTCCGGACCCACAGATCGCGGTGGACGTGCGTCGCCCGCCGGTCGCCCTGGAACCCCGCGAGGAAACGGGGAGGCGTCATCGAGGTGATCATCCGTCGGTCGGGTCCGGATCAGCCGCGGTCCCCCGAGGCATCGATCAGGTGGGTCCAGGTGGCCGAGATCAGCTCGGGCGTCATCTCGACCGTCTCGACGACGCTCGGCCACAGGCCCTCGCGCGCGGTGTAGCCGGGGAGCTCCATAAGCATCCTCGTGAAGAGCGCCGCGTCGATCCCCAGATGCGAGGGGCGGGCGTCGACCTTCGACGTCCGAACGATCCGTGCCGCGCGCTCGGGGTCGTTGCCCTGGATCGCGGACATCGCCAGGACGCAGCAGCTGATCAGCTGCCCGTGAACGCGATGCTCGTTCGTGAGCCACTCGAACGCGTAGGCCAGGAAGTGCTCGCTGCCCTCCTCGAAGCGGGGACCGTAGGTGATGCAGCCCGCCCCCACCTCCTGGTGGATCCGGGCCAGGAAACGGACCCCTTCGTCCGAGACGGCCGCGATCTCGGCGGCGGCCGCCTCCAACTGATCGATCACCGACCTGCTCAGGGCGGCCGCATCCTCGTCCCACGGGATGTCGCCCCGGCCGCCCTCCACGGCCAACCGCCAGTCGTACAGGCCGGTGAAGCAGCTCAGGAGATCACCCACGCCCGCTCGGTTGAGCTCGGGGGGCGCTCGACGGATCAGTGCCGGATCCGCGATGACCTCGATCGGACGCAGGTCGCCCGCATAGCGGACGCGCGAGCCGTCCCGGTAGCCGTAGGGAGCCGTGAACGCCGCGTCCACGGAGATGATCGAGGGGATCTGTACCAGCGGGAGCGAGCGTGCCTCCGCGAGGTACTTCGCCGTGTCGATCGACGACCCCCCGCCCAGGCCGATCACATGGGTCGCGCCCTCTGGCGAGATGGCCGCTATCTCGGCCAGGTGCGTGAGCTCGACGTTGCCCGCCTCGATCCGAGCGAGCGGCTCAGGCACCTTCCCCTCCACCAGCGCCCACGGTTCGGCCATCGTGCAGACGATCGACGTGGCGGCGAGCTCGCGGAGCCGGGCCTCAGCGGCCCCGACGTCCATCGTCAGCGGGAACTTCGCGCCGTCGTGTCGCATCCTTGCCGTCCATCGTTGACCTCGATCGGCGCGCGCATGATCCGGTTACCGTCGCGGAACATCGAACCCGCGAGCACCAATTCGAACTCTCGACCCATCCAAGCTGAGGCGCCGCGCGACGTGCCCCGCGAGGTCGCCGAGGGAGGCACCCGCCTGCTCCAGGATCCTCCGGGCCGCCAGATCGCCGCGCCTCGGCGGCCTCCATCGACCGCGGCCGCGAACCGGACGCGTCCGCGATCCGGCCGCGCGCGACACCCTCGATCAGCTCCATCGGCCCGTCCGTTCCCGCCATGCGAACAGAGCAGATCGGTCATCAGCGGTCGTGCGGTCCGCGTCCGAGGCAGCTTCGGCCGCGACGGCGCCCGAGCGCCGCCTGCCGATATCTCGGAAGCGCTCCCCGTCGTCGCCGAACAGCGCGACCCAGCCCCGAGCGTGCGGAACGTCTCGCCGGCTGGGTTCCGCCCGGCTACGACCGACCCGGTGCCGGAGATCACCACCACGCCCCACGGATGGTTCGTGCCCGCTCGCAATGCCACGAACGAGTCGTTGACGACGCGGTGGGGTCCGCCGCATCCCGATCGCAGCCGGGACACACGCCGTTCGAATCGCTCACGACGTCCGACGGGAAGTCGATCCCCGCCAGCCCGAAGATCGATCCCGTCGACACGTTCGGGTGCCCCACCCCGGCCGCGCTCAGACGCCTCGCGCACCGCTGCCTGTGAGCGCGGCCGTGGCCATCTCCGAACCCCGTCGTCCTCCCAGTTGGACGGCCCGCTCACGCCGAACCCCAGCAAGCATCCCCGCTCGTCGGCCACCGTCGCGTGGGTCTTGGTGCCGCCTCCGTCGACGCCGAGCACGACGGTCACGCCTCCCCCGCCGCGCTAGCGTACGCGTCCTCGACGATGCGCATCACCACGCGGCCGTCCTCGCCCGAGGGCCGAGGCTGGCGCCCGTCCCGGATGGCGTCCAGGAACTCGGCGACCTGCGCCGAGTACATCGGCTGTGTGCAGTGTTCGTAGCCCTCGCCGGGATCCTCGGGCGGCCAGATCCGCGCGTAGCCCCCGGTGCCGTACACCTCCGTGTCGGCCTCCAGCCCTCCGAGGTGCGGCTGCCACCACCCTGACTCAACCAGGCTGTTCGTCCCGTTCGACCATCCGATCAGCAGGATGCCGTCGTCGTCGACCGCGTAGCGCCCCTCAGCGTAACGGGTGCCCACAGCGGCGCACACCCGCGTCGGCTCCGGGTCGCCGAGGAGGAACCGCGCCGTATCGATCGCGTGCACGCCCATATCCACCAGGGCGCCCCCTCCCGCCAGCATCGCATCGGTGAACCAACCGCTCGGACCCCAGTCCGCATGGACCCCGTAGCCGCGAGTCTTGACGACCTCACCGAACTCGCCCGCCGCGATCCGATCACGCATGGCGATGACCTCCTCGCGGAACCGCCAGCAGTGCGCCACCATCAGCGATGCGCCCGAGCGTCGGGCGGCCTCGATCATGGCGTCGGCTTCGGACACGCTCGTGGCCATCGGCTTCTCCACGAGCACGTGCTTAGCCGGCTCGAAGGAGCGCGATCGCCTGCGGAGCGTGCAGCGCGTTCGGCGTCGAACGACGGCGGCATCCACCTCCGGGTCGGCCGCGAGCGCCTCCCAGTCGGTCGTGACCCGCGGGATGCCGTACCGCTCGCGAACGCGACCGCGGTCTCCTCGCGGTGGTTCGCGACCGCGACGAGCTGGTCCCCGTGCGCCAGGACGCCGCGCGCGTGGAAGTCCTGGATCCATCCGCATCCGAACAACGCCACCCTGGTCATCCCTCCCGTCGCCTCCCTCCCCGGCCCGTTCGCCGCGATCGTGTCCCGTAGACCCAACCGGAAGCCTTCATCGTCCGCTCCTTCGTCTCGAGGTCGACCCGCGCGATACCGGAGCGTCTTCGCGGACCTCCCCGCGCCCACTCGGAGTTGTCCATCAGCGGGCAGACGAAGTTGCCAGTGAGGCGCAACGCCGTCGCTCGATGCGCCTTGCGCGGCGGCCTCGAAGTGGTCGCGGCAGGTAGGCCACGCGCCGATCGTCGTGCACGGCGCCGTCGGGTGCCACCACATCGAGGAACGCGGCGCCGTTCTCCGTCACGAACATGCGGGGCGGGCCTCGGTGGTCGCGATGCACGCGGGTGAGCAGATCGCGGAGCCCCCCGGGGTGAACCAGCCACCCCGTCTCGGTGTACTCCCCGGGTTCGTCCACCCCGGCCACGCCGAGGGGCGCGGAGGCCGGATCGTCGCGCACCATCGAGCGTGAGTAGTAGTTGAGCCCCAGGAAATCCGTCGGCGTCGCGATGCGCTCCATATCGCCGGGCCGGACCTCAGGAGCCCAACCTCGCGCCGCGTAGATCGACATGACGTCCTGCGGATACCCCTTGCCGTACAGTCGATCCAGGTACCAAGCCGCCTCCGCCGCGGACTGCCGTTCCGCCGCCGCCACGCCGCCTGGGTCATCGGTCGCCGCGACCTGAGGCCAGACGTTGATCGTGATGCCGACGTCCTTCGCGCCGTTCGCGCGGAGCGCGGGCACCGCCTCGCCGTGGGAGACCAGCAGATGGTGGGCGACCTAGAGTCCCGAGGCGATGGTCGCGGAGACCCGGCGCGTGCTCCCCAACGACGTGGCCGTCCACGGCGATGACGCTGCGGGTTCGTTGTGGGTGATCCAAAGCGGCACGCGGTCGGCGAGACGACGCGAGACCACGTCGGCATAGGCCACGAAGGCGTCGATGGTCGCCCGGTTCCCCCACCCCCCTCGCTCCTGCAGCGCCTCGGGCAGGTCCCAGTGGCACAGGGTGATCTCCGGCACGATGCCAGCCGCTCGGCCATCAGCCCGGCGAAGCGCCGGACCGTAGAATCGAGATACGCCTCGCTCACGCGGCCGCCGCCGCCCGGTCAGCACGCGCGGCCACGAGACGCTGAATCGGTAGGCGCGAAGCCCGAGCTCCCGCATGAGAGCAACGTCCTCACGGTAACGGTGGTAATGGTCGCACGCGATGTCGCCCGTGTCGCCGTTCGCGATCTTCCCGGGGGTGTGGGCGAACGTGTCCCACACGGACGGTCCCTTCCCATCCTCATCCCAGGCACCCTCGATCTGGTAGGCGGCCGTCGCCGCACCCCACAGGAACCCCTCCGGGAAGCCGGAGGGGACTCACCCCTGATCGCCTCGAGCGCGTTCGCGGTCGGCGATCGTGAGCTGCCGAGGTCGCGAGCCGCACGAGCCAACATTCCGAGATCCTCGGCGGTGGCGAGATCGCCCACCACCCGCGCGAGAGCACGAACGCCCGCTGGAGCGCGTCCCAGTCGGTATCCCCGCCGATGCGCTCGGCCATGAGACTAGCGGAAGGTGTCGACGCGCGCGGCGTGCCGTTCGGGGAGTCGCCCACGAAGAGCAGTCCGTGCGACCGTCGCCGTCCACCTCACGTACTGCACGGTGTCGCCCTCGGCCTCGCTCCAGGGGTGCAGCGCGCCGTTGCACGTGAGGCGGTGACCGGCCGCCCCCGCACGGGACGTGGAACACTCCTCATCGGTCGACGTCATCGGTAGGAGCCCTCGACATCGACGACCGCGCCCAGCCGGCCCGTGAACCACACGGCGCCCAGCGACGCCCGGCCCGCCCAGGATCGCTGAGCGGACCTCGCCCGACGCCGAGAGGTGGGCGGCGCAGAGCTTCGGGCCATCCATCGCGAACGTGATCTCCCCACCCCCGCGCCAGGTCGCGATCCCCTCGCGCCGTTCCTGCGTCCGGTTGAGGAACGTGAGGTAGATGTGCGCCCCCGACGCCGAACCGCGGGGTCACGTCCACGCCCTCTGCGTCTGTCCACGCATGCCGCAGCCCGGGATCGTCGGGTACGCGGTCCCCGGGCTCGAGCACGTGCCGGTAGCGGGATGCCCATCCCTCCTCGGCATACCGCACATCCACGACATCGAACTCGACCTGGCGCCTCACCAGTTCCTGCGCCAGCTCCTGGGACCGCCGCCCATGGTTCATCGAGCGCACCTCGGCCCCGAAGGGGTCGCCCTCGGGCCAGCCGGCGCCGTCGATCTCGGCCCAGGAGGCCGCGAGCTCCGGCGTCCGGTCGTAGGTGAGGACGACGTCCGCGGGTAACGACGCCGAGCGCATCCCCGGCATGACGGCGCCCAGGTAGGTGAACAGCGTCTTGGCGTCCCAGAAGTGTTCGGTGGGCTCGCCCTCGCGGGTCATCGGCGCCTCCATCGCCCACGAGGGATAGGCGCCGACGTCGGGCGGGTCATCCGGCACCTGGTGGAGCATGTAGATGCACCAGGCCTCCGTGCCGCCCATCATCGGGGCATGGAGATACACGTCTCCCACCGAGGCGATCTCCGGGGAGAAGACCGGATGCTCCGGCGCGTAGGACCGCATCAGCCGCGGTCGCCAGTGCCCGAAATGCACGTACTCCTCGAAGGAGTAGCGGTACTCCCCCGTAGCGACGAACGCGTCGCGCACGTCCTCCGCGTAGACGTTGGAACCCAGCCAGCCGCCGACGGCTCGCGACAGCTTGCCCATGTCGCAGAGCATCGGGCTGATCTCCCAGCGCCCGCAGTTCATGTCGTGGAAGAGCGGCGCAACGATCCCGCGCTCCCGAAGCTGCTGCGCGAAGATCGCCACCCCGCCGGTCATCTGCTCGTCGGCGTAGCGCTCCAGCTCGACGAAGGGCTCGAGCTCCTCGAGGGACGAAGGTGGCGGCGAGGGCCACGCCCGAGGCATGGAGAACGCCCGGTCGGTCCAGGGCTCATTGAAGTCGGCACGGTTCGGCGATGGTGGATCCATCTCGTAGGACCACATGCCGTCGCCCGGACACTCGTTGTCGACCTGCACGGCGGTGAGCCCACCTCGATCCTGGACGGCGCACAGGATCGGCGTCACGGCGTCGAACCAGCGACCGACGGCCTCCACGTAGGCCGGATGCCGTACGTCGCGCGCACCTCGTGCGAGTCCCAGTGGCGGAACGGATCGCCGTTGAACCGCTTGGCGACGATCTCCGGGTGGTCGCGGAACAGCCACGGTGGTACCCCGCCCCCGATCGTCTCCGCGTCGATGAACGGCCCCGGCTTCGCTATGAACCCGTACCCGAATCCCTGGATCAGATCCACGAACCCCTGGAGGTCACGTCGCTCATCGGTTGCCCCGGTGAGATCGAACGTGCCCGGCTCGGGCTCGTGCCAGAACCAGGGGATGTAGGTGCTGATCGTATCCACGCCCAGCTGGCCAGCCCTCAGGAGGTAGAGCTCCCAGAGATCGCGCGGTACGCGGAAGTAGTGCAACTCGCACGCACGGAACGTCACGGCGTCACCCTTTCACGCCGGTGAGCGTGACCCCTTCGATGAAGACCCGCTGGGCGAGGAAGAACAGGATGATCAGGGGGATCATCACCACGACGGAGGCCGCCATCGTGAGGTTCCACTGCACGTGGTGCATCCCGCGGAACTCCAGCAGGCCGAGCTGCAGCGTATAGAGGTTCGGGTTGTTCCCCAGGAACAGCAAGGGCGCGAAGAAATCGTTCCAGGCGTAGAGGAAGTTGAAGAGCGCCACGGCGGCGATGGCCGGCTTCGCCAGGGGCACGATCACCCGGGTCATGATCTGCCACTCGCTCGCCCCGTCCACCCGCGCCGCGTCCGACAGATCCTCCGGGATCGACATGAAGAACTGCCGGAGCAGGAAGATCGAGAACGCGTCCCCGAAGAACGACGGCGCGATCAGCGGCGTCAGGTGCCCGATCCAGTGCCAGCGCACGAAGACCACGTACAGGGGGATGATCGTGACCTGGAAGGGCAGCATCATCGTCGACAGGACCACCACGAAGGAAGCCTGCCGTCCGCGCCACTCCATGCGACTGAGCGCATAGGCGACTGGGATGCAGCTGACCACCGTTCCGACGGTGGACAGCACGGCGATCTGCACCGTGTTCCACGTGTACCGCAGCAGCGGGATCTGCTGGAAGATATCGACGTAGTTGTGCCACACGAACGGGTTCGGCCACACATGCGCCGACAGGGACTGCCGATCCGTCATGAGCGACGTCAGGACGATGAAGGTGAGCGGCACCATGAACATCGCCGCGACGACGATCAACAGCGTGTTGTCGATCACCGAGCCCAGTACGCGATGGCGGCGAACCCCCGCCGGGATGGGACGAGCTTCGATCGCGAAAGCATCGGTGATCGCCAGCCCCTCACCCCCCTTGGGGATCCCCATCCGGGAGCTCACTTGAACATCCCTCCGCCCTGGTAGTGCACCCAACGGTTCGAGGTGCGGATCAGGATCAGGGTGCAGACCATCGTGATGAAGAAGAGCACCCACGCCAGCGCGGAGGCGTACCCCATCTTGAAGTACGAGAAGCCCTGCTGGTACAGGTAGGTCGAGTAGAACAGGAGCGACCCCTCCGGATAGCCGAGGCTCGTCGGATCCGCAGCGCTCGTGGTCGCGGTGACGTAGGCCTGCGTGAAGTACTGGAACCCGTAGATGATGCCGGTCACGAGCGTGAAGAAGATCACCGGCGTGATCATGGGCAGCGTCACGTACCGGAACTTCTGCCAGGCTTTCGCTCCCTCGATGTCCGCCGCTTCGTACAGCTGTCGCGGGACGTCTAACAACCCGGCCAAGAAGATGATCATGGCGTCCCCGATGCCCCAGAGCCCCAGGATCACCAGCCCCCACTTCGACGTCGAGGGTGAGAGGAACCATAGCGGCGGGTTCTTCATGCCCAACGCGGACAACACCTGGTTGACCGGACCGAACGCAGGGTTGAACAGGTAGACGAAGCCAAGGGCTGCTGCAACCGGGGGCGCCATCGAGGGCAGGAAGTACATGGTCCGGTAACTCTTGATCGCCTTGCGCGGCCTCGTGAGCAGCGTGGCCGTGGCGATGGCGAAGACGATCTGCAGGGGCACCCCGACGACGATGATCCAGATCGTGTTCCTCACGGACAACCAGAAGAACGGGTCCTTCGTGAACATGAAGCGATAGTTCGCCAGGCCGATCCAGTGGGGGGTGGACAGCAGGTCGTAGTGCGTGAATGAGTAATAGAGGCTCGCGATCATCGGATACAGGATCAGGGCCGTGAAGCCGACGATCCACGGCGACATGAACAGCAGCACCATGACCCATGGCGTACGCCGTCGGGGCCGGGTCTTGCGGGTCCCGGCCCCGACGGCGACGCCAGCGAGCTGCGGAGTGGCTATCGCGGACTCCTCTCGCTACGGCGCCTGCGCCTGCTGCAGAGCGTCGTTGATCTGCTGTGCGGTCTGATCCAGCCCGGCCTGAAGGTCCGCCACCTTTCCGGCCTGCCACTTCTCCAGGAAGTTGCCGAACAGATCCTGGTCCTGCGCGCCGATCGCCGACGTCTCCTTGTCGTGAGACCCCGGGTTCTTGAAGATGTCGAGGAAGGTCTTGAACTGCGGCGTGACATCCAGGTCAGGCGAGTCCAGCGACGCGAATGTCGTCGGGACGTTGCGGACGTTATTCGCCATGTAGACCAGGGTGGCCGTGTCCGTCGCCATCCATTGATCCAGGAGCCAGGCCTCCTGCGGATGCGGCGAACCCTTGGGGATCCCGATGATCGTCCCGCCGATCTGCCCGATGCCGTACTGCGAGGCGTTCGCGTCGGGCACCGGGAACGGCGCCGTCCCGTAGTTGAGGTTCGGCGTCTCGTCCGCGATGAAGGCCGTGCGCCACTCGCCGTCCATGTTCATGGCGATGCGTCCGGTCTCGAAGTCCTGCGAGCTAGAGAACTCGTCGCCCTGCGCGGCCACGAACTTCGTCACCACGTCGGGGCCACCGTAGAAGTCGATCAGGCTCTTCTGCCAGTTCGCGAGGTCCTTCCAGGCGGGATCCGTGGCGATCGCCGAGGTCGAACCGTCCGAGGAATACCAGCTCGCGCCGAAGGGCACGCCGTAAGTGACGGGGTTCGTCTCGTAGTAGCCCATGAAGGGCACGAGCCCCATGACCTTCACCGAGCCGTCCGGGTTGAAGACCGTGAGCTTCTTGGCGTCGGCCGTGAGCTCGGAGAGGGTCTTCGGCGGCGAGCTGATGTTCGCCTTCGCGAACAGGTCCTTGTTGTAATACAGGCCGTAGGCGTCGGTGAGGAACGGCAGGGCGCATTGGCTCCCGGCGAAGCTCGTGTACTTGAAGACCGACTCGGGGAACTGCGCGGTGAACTCATCGGGGTTCGGATTCGTGCTCGCGATGTAGGGCGTGAGGTCTTGCCACGCGCCTGACTGGCAGTACTTGCCGACGTTGTCCAGCCCGAACGAGAGCACCGCATCAGGGGGTGTCCCCGAGTTGATGGCCGCCTGCATCTTCGTGTCATCGACACCGGGGACAGGCTTCACGGTGATCCACGGATACTGCTTCTCGAAGTTGGGGAAGATCGCGCTGAACTGCTTGAACTCGCGTCCCGTCCACGCGGTCCAGATCTGGATCTCGACGGGAGCGTGAGAAGCGCCGGACTCCGTATTGATGGCGCTCGCTGATTCGGTTCCTCCCCCGCCGCTACACGCACCCGCCAACAGCGCGAACGCAGCCAGTCCGATCATGATCCTTCTCATCCGGGTCCTCCCTCCCTCTGCGACACGTGGTCGCCGGCCTCACAACTACATCGCTGCCCCGGGTCGGCTACGTCGCCGGCCCCTACCCGGCTCATACGGCGATGCCGCCTCGTCCGGATGACCGACTGAAGAGCCGGTCCTGCGCCGCGCGGAGGGCCATGGACACGGCGCCCACCAACTCGGCATCCTCCCCGAGCGCCGACACTTCGACGTCCGGATGGAACGGCGAGAGCTCGGCGAGCTCCCTGCGGACCGGCTCGAGCAGCAGGTCGCCGTTGCGCCCAACCCCCCCGCCCAGGATCACGAGCGCCGGATCGACCACCGGGATCACGGCCGCCAGCGCAAGTGCGATCCGCTCCGCGACCGTTCCGACGACGCGGAGCGCACGTTCGTCGCCCCTTCGCGCGGCCGCGAAGATCCGCGCGGGCGACTGCGCCGATGGCATCCCCTCTGCACGGGCCGCGGCGATCACCGCCTTGGCGCCCAGGGCGCTCTCGAGCGCCCCCTGGCGGCGGTTCCGCAGCTCATGGGGATCGGCGGCCAGGGGAAGGTACCCCACCTCGCCCGCGATCCCGGTGGCGCCCCGGTACAGCTCTCCACCGAGCACCAAGCCCATCCCTACGCCGGTCCCCACATGGAGGTAAACGAAATCGTCGACGTCGCGGCCCAGGCCCCGCCAGCGCTCACCCAGCGTGGCGAGGTTCACGTCGTTCTCGAAGTCGACCTTGGTCCCGAGCTCCGCCTGGAGAGACTCGACGAGCCCCACGCGGCCCCAGCCGGGCAGGTTGTGTGCCAGCGTCACCTTCCCGCGGCTGGGCTCGAAGACCCCGGACTGCCCACCACCGCCACGGTGACCTGCCGCCACCCGATGCCGGCCTCGGCGGCCAGCCCGTGCGCGATCTCACCGAGTTGCGCGATCAGCGATGCCGCGCTCTTCGGACGGGCGCGCTCGTCGCGATGCGCGGCGATCTCACCCGTGAGGTCGGCGATGGCGCCCCGGACGCGATCCCGACCGACGTCCAGCCCGACCACCCAACCGGCGGTGGGGTTCATCTCGTAAAGGACAGCGGTCGGCCCCTTGCCGCCCGAGGTGCGACCCGCCTCGCGGACCAGCCTGGCGGCCTCCAGGGCGGTCAGCGCCTGCGACACGGTGGGTTTCGACAGGCCCGACCCACGAGCGATCTGGGCCCGGGATGCGGGGCCACCCTGCCGGATGAACTCGAGGACGGTGCGCTCGTTGATGGCGCGCAGCAGGCTCGGCGTACCTGCGGCGAAGGTCGTGTCCGCGCCCGTGATGCCCCTCCAGTCGTGCCCGCCCGCTCATCAACGGCTGTGAAGGAAACTTTCCTAACTATTCTGACGGATGCTACGCTCCCGATCGGGAGCGGGTCAAGGCGACGTCCTCTGCGTCCTAGGACCCGGCGAATCGAGGGAGGAACGCCGCGTGTGCCGTGAGGTAGGCCTCGACCAGCGACGCCGCCTGCTCGAGGCCGCGAACCAGCGGATGCAGGGCCATAGCCCGTACCGCGAGCTCGCGATCGCCCGCCAGAGCGGCCTCGGCGGCGAGCGCCGCGTGGGCCGCCACCTGGCGTACCAGCCCGCTCACCTCGAAGGGAAGTGGGCCCTGCGGCACCGGCTCGGTCACACGCCCACGCAGCAGCGCCGGCGTCTCGACGATCGCGCCCGAGGGCAGATCCTCCACCTGCCCGTCGTTCGGCAGGTTGAGGATGAACCTGCGTTCGTCGCCGGTCCAGATCGTGGCGGCGATCTCGATCGCGAAATCCCCGTGGTCCTCGCTGGCGCGCGCCATCGAGGGGTGCGGCGTCGCAGCGGCGGCCTCCCGCCGGTAGCTCTCGAGGACGTCGGGGAGGACGGCCATGACCTCCTCGGCTCGCGTGCGCCCCTTCGCGCGCTGCTCGGCAAGCACCTCGTCGTGGCAGAGGAAGTACTGCAGGTACTCGCTGGGCAGGCACCCGAGCAGCCGGAAGAGCCGCACGATCCGGCGCTCCTCGTCCGACTCCAGGTCGGCGAGCTCGAGGGTGGTCAACAGCTCCCACAGCCGCCCGGTGACCTCCGTCCCGTCGACGCGGACCCGCTGCGTGAACGTCATGTGGTTCGTTCCGCGTGTGTCGAGCTCGACGGCCTCCGCGGGCACGTCCAGCAACCGTGCGATGAACGCCTCCTCACCCGCGGTCTGATCGCACAACCCCAGGTACGGCACGTCCGGACCGAAGCGATGCATGGCCTCGCTCACTATCTGCACGGGGTTCGTGTAATTGAGCAACACCGCGCCGGCGGCGCCCACGCGTGCGAGTTCCTCGGCGATCTCCAGCACCACAGGCACCGACCGCAGCGCCATCGCGAACCCTCCCGGACCCGCGGTCTCCTGGCCGATGATCCCGTGATCGATCGCGATCTTCTCGTCGAGGTGACGGGCTTCGAGCCCGCCCGGACGGAACGCGGCGAGCACCACGTCGGCCCCCTCCATCGCTCGCAGGCGGAGCTCCTGCGCCTCCACGCGGACGTCCCCGGCGCCCCGCGAGCGGAGGATCCCCTCACTCAGGCGCCGCTGCA
Source organism: uncultured Actinomycetes bacterium (assembly GCA_963796725.1). Lineage (GTDB taxonomy): Bacteria > Actinomycetota > UBA4738 > UBA4738 > HRBIN12 > JAOUEA01. The sequence continues at coordinate 784,551 of CAWCMT010000001.1, read as the reverse complement.
GATCCATGGCATCGCGATCGATGTCCTGCAGCACCAGGGTCGCGTCGGCGAAAGCCTCGCGCGCATGAGCGAACGCGAACGCGATCCCCGGCATGTAGGCGGACCCTCCGCCGATCACGACCACGCGCGCTCCCATGGAGAGCACGCTATCGCCTGGAAGGAGTGAACGACGATGCCTGAGCTCGCGATCAACGGCGGGGCGCCGGTCCGCCCGACCGCATACCCCGCCTGGCCGGCACCCGACGACGAGTACGTCGCCGCGGTGGCCGAGGTCGTACGCAGCGGTGATTGGGGTGGATTCCCCGAGCCAGGTCGCAACGGGGCGAAGTTCGAGGAAGCCTTCGCGGCCTATCAGGGCGCCGCACACGGGATCTTGATGATGAACGGCACCGTGACCATGGAGGTTGCCTGCAAGGCCCTGGACATCGGCTGGGGTGACGAGGTCATCGTGCCCGCCCTGACGTTCGCGGCGACGGCCTACGCACCCATGGCGGCAGGTGCGCTCCCGGTCTTCGTGGATGTGCTCCCCGAGACGTGGTGCGTCGATCCCGATCAGGTCGAGGCCGCGATCACGGATCGCACCAAGGCCATCCTGCCGGTGCATCTCGGTCACCAGATGGCCGATATGGACCGGATCATGGAGATCGCGCGGCGCCACGGCCTCGCGGTCATCGAGGACTGCGCGCATGCGCACGGCCAGCAGTGGCGGGGGCAGGGCGCTGGCTGCATCGGCGACTTCGGGTCGTTCAGCCACCAGTCCTCGAAGATCCTCACCTCAGGCGAGGGCGGCACCCTGCTCACCGGCGACGAGACCCTGGCACGCCGCGCACATTCGATCATCGACTGCGGTCGTGCGAAGGATCCCGACGAGAAAGACTTCACGTTCGGCGCCAACTACCGTCTCAGCGAGTTGAACGCGGCGCTCCTGGTCGTGGCCATGGCGCGGTTCCCGGACCAGCAGGCAGCCCGCGAGAATGCGGGCAAGGCCTTCGAAGCCATGGCAGCCCAGATCCCGGGGGTGCGCGTGATGCCACACGACGAGCGGATCACGCGGTGGAGCTTCTACAACTACATCCTCGCCATCGATCCGGAAGCCTTCGGTGGCGCCACGAACGAGATCGTCTGCGCCGCTATGGAGGCCGAGGGTATCCCGGCCGAAGTGCAGTACCCATCGATGAACAGATACGAGCTCTTCCAGCCGTCGCTGTCACGGCTCCCGGTGGCGGTGGAATACGCCGACCGCCTCGATCCCGCGAAGATGTCGTTCCCGGTCGCCGAGGCGGCGGGTCAACGCGAGTCCGTCTACTTCATGGAGACCGTGTTCCGCGACGGCGAACGCGGCATCGCCGACGCCGCCGAGGCGCTCGCGAAGATCCAGCGCAACGCCGCGGAGCTCCCGAGCGGCGGATGAGATGTCGGTGCGCGGGGCCGTGCGACCAGCCGGCCCCGCGTTCCGGCCAACCGTGACGGTCACCTGATCGGGAACTCGATCTCGGTCACGAGGTCTGCCGGGTCGGGGGTCTCGCCTGGGTCCGTGAGGTAGATCTCGCGCGGCGGTCCGTCAACGACCATCGCGTTGTCGCGGATCCACTCCCTCAGGGCCTCGTACGCAGCCCCGACGGCATCGTAGGGACCACGGTGCATCGTAGAGGCCATCGCGCAGCCCCTGAGCTCCTCGATCCCAACGTCGTCGTCACCCATGTACCGATAGCCCACCGGGACGCAGACCTCGATCTCGGGCGCCGCCCCGGAAGATCCATCCGGTCGTAGACGATCAGAGGCGCACCGGTCGGATGGTCATGGGCACGCCCCAGCGAGGCCATGAGCGTGCGGAACGCCTCGTCGATCGTCGGCCCCAGCAGATCGACGCTGGTGTGGCGCCGCACCTCGGCCACGTGCTGCGGCGGGACCTCCTTGACCTTCACGTCGTACGGCATGTTCACCTCGCCCCCTCGCTCATCACCTCCATGGTGGGACTCGCGAGAAGTGTCCCGAGGGGTCAAACGGCCCCGGGAGGGCGGGCAACACCCTCAGCCCGCAGGGAAGAAGCGAGGAAGGAGCTCGCGGTTCCGTTCCAGCAGGTCGACGAGCATCGGTCCGGCTCGCTCGTAGTCGCCGACCAGGGGGTTGGTCATGAGGGCCTTGAGCGCGATGTCCCGGTCTCCCGTCACGGCGGCCTCCGCGGCGAGGAGCTCGTATGCCTTCGCGTGCTCGACGAGCCCCAGCATGTCGGGCGCCAGCGGGCCTACGGGCAGAGGGTGCGCCCCGTCGCGATCCACGGTGGCCGCGACCTCCACGACGGCGTCGTCGGGCAGGTTGGGGATCGCACCCCCGTTCCGAACGTTGACCACCTGGACGTCCTCGGTCCCGGCATGCAGCGATGCCACGAGCGCCGCCGCGGCGTCCGAGTAGTACGCGCCGCCCCGCTCCTCCAGCAGCTTCGGCTTCGTGTCGAGCCCAGGGTCACGGTAGAGCTCCATGAGCCCTGCCTCGATCTCCATGACCTCCTCAGCGCGCGTGACGGCGCCCTCGGCCTGTTGGGCGGCGAGCACCCGGCCGTTCAGGTAGTAGTAGTGCAGGTAGTAGCTGGGGATCGCACCAAGAGCGCGGATCAGGTCGGCCGGCATGTCCGTCTCCTCGGCCACCATGTCCATCGCGTCGTGCAGGATCTCCGGGAGGCGATCGATCCCATCGACGAAGACCTTCCGTTCCCACGTCAGATGGTTCAGCCCCACGTGCTCGAGTTGCACCCGCTCGGGGCTCACGCCGAAGTGCTTGGCGAACTCCCGCTGGAACCCGATGGCGACGTTGCACAGACCGATCGCCCGATGCCCGTGGTCGAGCAGCGCCTGGGTCACCAGCCCCGTCGGGTTCGTGAAGTCCACGAACCACGCGCCGCCGGCGGCGCGCTCGGCGGTGAGCTCGGCGAGCTCCAGCACGATCGGCACCGTTCGCAGGGCCTTCGCGAATCCCCCCGGCCCCGTGGTCTCCTGCCCGATACAGCCGTACTTCAGCGGGATCGTCTCATCCTTGAACCGTGCGGCCTGGCCGCCGACCCGCAGCTGCACGATCACGAAATCCGCGCCCTCGATGGCTTCGGTGCGGTCGCCGGTGAGGCGGAGCCTGCCCTGCCAACCGGCCCTCCGCATCATCCGTTCCGCGAGCGCCCCGACCACCTCGAGCCGCTCACGGATCGATGTCCAGGAGCACGAGTTCATCCATGGGCAACCGATCGCCGCGGGTGACGAAACCCTCCACCAGCTCGGGCGTGTAGGTACTCCCGCCCCCGACCACCGCCACCTTCACACCCATCGCCACCACCTTCACAGCCGACTCTTCCGCATCGTACACTCGCGTCGATGAAATCGTTAGGAAAGTTTCCTGACCCATTCATCGCGGAGATCTCGGGGCAGCCCGATGCGTTGCGGCGGGCGGCCGAGGGGCTCGCGGACCAGCCAGCGGCGCTCACCGACATCGCGGCACTCGCCGCGAACCGAACCGTGGTGTTCACCGGGATGGGCAGCTCCTACGACGCCTGCTACCCGGCCGTCACCGAGCTCGCTCGGGCGGGCATCGCCGCCGTGATGCTGGACTCCGCCGAACTGCTCCACTTCCGGACCGGCATGATCGGGCCGTCCACGCTGCTGGTCGCCGTGAGCCAATCCGGTGAGAGCGCGGAGGTGGTCCGGGCGCTGGAGGCCATCCACGGCGACGCCGCATCCCCTCCCGTCGTGGTCGCCGTCACGAACGGTCACGTGAACACGCTGAGCGGGATGGCCGACGTCGCCCTCGACACCCGGGTCGGGGCCGAGGCGGGCCCCTCCACCATGACGTTCGCGGGGGCGTTGGTCGCGGTGGCGGCGATCGGACGCGTGATCGCGGGTACACCGCCGGTCGCGGTGGTTGACGGGCTCCGCGGCGGCGCCGATCTCGCGGCCGCATCGATCGAGCGAACGCTGAGCGACGCAGAGCTCCCCGACGCGCTCGCGTCCTGGCTCGGGGATCGCGCGCACGCTCGTGATCCTGGGCCGAGGCCCCGCGCGTGCAGCCGCGGAGATGGGCGCCCTGACGATCAAGGAGGCCGTCGGCATCCCTGTCGAGTCCCTGCAGACGGCCCAGTTCCGTCACGGACCGCTCGAGCTCGCCGGCCCCGACCTGGCGGCGATCCTGATCGCCACCGAGCCCGAGACCGAGGCCCTGGATCTCGGGCTGGCCCGGGAGCTCGTCGGGACGGGCGCCGCCGTACTGTCCGTGACGCAACGGCCCGGCGAGGATGCCGTCCCGGGCACGCTGGGGGTCGACGATCGGCGAGATGGATCGGGCGCTGTCGCCGGCGGTGTCCATCCTGCCCTCACAGCTGCTGGCCTGGCGGCTCTCGGTCCTGCGAGGCCGGAAGCCGGGCGCCTACTACCGGGCCTCGAAGGTGACGACGCGTGAGTGAAGGGTCCCCTGCGTGTGGCGCTCACCTTCGACGCGGAGCACCCAGATCGCCCGTGGTGCCCACCCGGCAACGCCGAACGGATCCTCGACACGCTCGCAGACCGCGGCGTCCCCGCCACCTTCTTCGTACAGGGACGATGGGCCGAGTCCCAGCCAGCCGCGGCCCGCCGGATCGGCGACGAAGGCCACCTGGTGGGGCATCACTCCCACTACCACACGCGCATGCCCTTGCTCTCGGACGAGGGGCTCCGCGCCGACCTCTCCGACGGAAGGGAGGCCGTCACGCGCTTCACCGGCCATGATCCCCGTCCATGGTTCCGCTGCCCGTTCGGTGCCGGCGCCGACGACCCACGCGTACTCGGCACCCTGGAGGAGCTCGGGTACCGCAACGTGCACTGGGACGTCGAGCTCGAGGATTGGGAGCCGTGGCGCACGGGCGAGCTCCTGGTGGCAGACGCCATCGCCGGCGTGCGCGATCACGGGGATGGCGCCGTGGTGCTGATGCACAGCTGGCCAGGGGGTACCGGCGAGGGGATCGGCCCGATGATCGACGGGCTCCGCGCCGCCGGAGCGTCCTTCGTCACGGTCGGCGAGCTCGAGGTTCTCCCGTGACGCGTCGACCCGCGGTGCTCGCGGTCGACGGCGGCGGCTCCAAGATGGATGTCGCCCTCCTCCGCAGGGATGGGACCGTACTCGGCGCGGCTCGCACTCCGACCGAGGGGTTCGACGAGAACGGTGGCGAGCGGCACATGACGCTCGTGCTGGGCGCGGTCGAGGCGGCGTGCGAGGAGGCGGACATCGACCCGGGCGTCGCCCCGTCGCCGACCTCGGCGTCTACTGCCTCGCCGGCGCGGATCTGCCGGCGGACGACCGCAAGATCGGGCGCTGGCTCAAGCGGGAAGGCCTCAGCGCCCGCGACATCGTTCGTAACGACACCTTCGCGGTGCTGCGGGCCGGTACCGACCGACCGTGGGGCGTCGGCGTCGTGTGCGGGTACGGGATCAACTGCTCCGGCGTCGCCCCGGACGGACGGGTCACCCGGTTCCCCGCCGTCGGGCGTCGTCTCGGGCGACTGGGGTGGCGGCGCGGAGATCGGCGAGGCGGCCCTGTGGTACGCGATCCGTGCCGAGGACGGCCGCGGCGCCCGGACATCGCTGGCTCGCTCGGTACCGGCCGCGTTCGGCCTGAAGCGGCCGCGTCAGGTTCTGGAGGGCCTGTACTACCGCCGGCTCGACCCGGGGATGATCGCCCGAGCTCCCGCCGGTGGTCTTCGCCGACGCGGTGGCCGGCGACGCGGTCGCGCGCGGCATCGTCGACCGACAGGCCGACGAGGTGGTCGCGATGGCGGGCACCGCCATCCGCCGCCTCCACATGACGAAGCTCGACGTCGACATCGTCCTGGGCGGCGGGATCTTCCGCGCCGAGGACCCGGCGTTCTTCGAACGGATCGAGGCCGGGCTTCGCGAGGTCGCGCCCGCGGTCAGGATCCCGGCGCCTCACCGCCCCCCGGTGATCGGCGCCGCTCTGATCGGTCTCGATCGACCTCGGGGCGCCCCGGGCCGGCGGAGCGACGGGCGCGGCCGCCTTGACCCACGAACGCCTCGCACCGCAGACTCGCTCTCGACGGAAGGGGTAGGGCACATGGCGAAGATCGTCCTGGACGGCGTCAGCAAGGTGTTCGGTAGCGCTGTCGTGGCCGTCAACGACGTCTCCCTGGAGATCGGCGACGGGGAGTTCATGGTGCTGGTGGGTCCGTCGGGCTGCGGGAAGTCCACCATCCTTCGGATCCTCGCGGGGCTGGAAGAGGTCACGGCGGGGGAGATCTTCATCGGGGATCGGCAGGTGACCGACCTGCAGCCGAAGGATCGCGACGTCGCGATGGTCTTCCAGAACTACGCGCTGTATCCGCACATGACGGTCGAGCAGAACCTTGGGTTCGGACTGAGGCTGCGGAAGATGCCCAAGGACGAATCACGGCGCCGCGTGGCGCGACGTGTCGCAGGATCCTCGGTCTCGAGCCCCTGATGAAGCGCAAGCCTGCCGAGCTCTCGGGCGGTCAGCGACAGCGCGTGGCCATGGGCCGGGCGATGGTGCGCGAACCCCTCGCGTTCCTGATGGACGAGCCGCTGTCCAACCTCGACGCCAAGCTCCGCGTCCAGATGCGGGCCGAGCTCGCCCGGCTGCACGAACGCCTGGCCACGACCACGATCTACGTCACGCACGATCAGGTCGAGGCCATGACGCTGGGTCAGCGGGTGGCGGTCCTCAAGGACGGGGTGCTGCAGCAGGTGGACACGCCCCAGAACCTCTACAACCACCCCGCCAACCTCTTCGTGGCCGCCTTCATCGGCAGCCCGCCTATGAACATGGTCGAGGCGACGGTGGGTCCCGGCAACCTGTCCTTCGGGGGGATCGAGATGCCGCTCCCGACCGACGCCGGTCTCCAGGGATACGAGGGTCGAACGGTGATCCTCGGCATCCGACCCTCCGATCTAGAGGACTGTGCGGTCTGGCACAACGAGTCGCTTCCCCAGATCGAGGTGGCGGCGGAGGTGACCGAGGAACTCGGCTCAGAGGTCAACATCATCTTCAAGGTCGACGCCCCGCCGGTCATGACGGAGGACACGATCGCGGCCGCGAGCGACGAGGCGGATCACGACAACATCCCGCTGCTGGCCGAGGACGAGTCACGATGCCGCTTCTGTGCCCGCGTGGACGCCCGCACGCACTGTCGACCAGGTGACTCGATCCGCCTATCCGTGGATCCGACGCGCTTCCACTACTTCGACCCCCAGTCGGGCCTCGCCGTGGGTTCCGGGGCGGCCGTCCCGATGACCGCGGAGGCCACCGCCTAAGGGCGGACGCCGATCGCGCCACCTAGGGGTCGACCGCCGGGTCCTCCCCCGGGTCGGTGGGGAACCAGCATTCGATGGTGCTGCCCGCCGCGGGCGCGCTCCGTACGCGGCACCACCCCCCGAGGAGTTCGGCGCGTTCGACCATCGTGCTTATGCCCAGGTGGCCCGGGCGGGGCACGAGGGCCTCCGCCACCTGGAACCCGTCCCCGTCGTCACGGACCCGCACCGAGACGCCGCCATCAGCGCTCGCCACGTCCACCTCGACGTGGCCGCGTTGGCATGCTTCCGGACGTTTGTCAACGCCTCCTGCACGGTTCGGTAGATCAGGGCACGCACGTCCGGAGGCGGCTCCACCACCAGCTTCTCGCGCAGCACCGGTCGCCAGCCTGCTTCGGTTGCGGTGTGGTCGAGGTAGAGCCGAAGGGCCGGGACGAGCCCCTCGGTATCGAGCACGGCGGGACGGAGCTCGAACAGCAGAGATCGCAGCCGTTCCACGGCGGCGCGTACCGTCGTCTGCAGCTCCTCCAGCACCTCCACGGGCGGCGGCCTCCGGTCCCCCACGAGCATCTGCAGCCGAAGGTCGACCGCGCTCATCGTCTGGATCGGATCGTCATGGATGTCGGCCGCGATGCGGCGCCGTTCCTCCTCCCGGGCGCTCTCCAGCCGTTGCGCCAGCTCTCGCCGTTGCTGGACCGTGCGTCGAAGCACGTCCAGGCTCCATCGAAGACGCTCCTCGGCCTCTCGGTGGGCCGTGATATCCAGGATGACGCCACGCCGTACGTCACGGGGCTCCCCGTCGTCACCCACCTCACGGACCTGCAGGGCCTCGTCGCGAACCCACACGACCTGTCCATCCTCCGTCAGCATCCGGTACTCCGAGCGGAAGGGGGCCCCGCTCCCGGCGCTCTGCCGATGCTCGTCTCGAACTCGCTCGGCATCGTCGGGGTGGAGCCGGAGGAACCAGCGGTCCCAGGATGTCCCCCATCCCTCGGACGCGTCGCCCAAGGAGCCGACGGCGCTCGGTCCACCGTGGAAGCGGATGGATCCATCGTCGAGGCGCTCTTCGTAGAAGATCGCCGCCGAAGCCTCGTCCATCAGAGCCTGCTGATGATCCCGGCCAACAGTGCCACCCGCGGGACGACGCTGCGCAGGTCCACCCACTCCGCGGGGGCATGATCGTCCCCACCGACCGGACCGAGGCCGTCGATCGTGGGGGTGCCGGCCGCGCTCGTCGTGTTGGCGTCGGATGCCCCGCCGGTGGCCGCGTCGTGCAGTTCGAACCCGAGCTCTGCCGCCACAGCGATGGCCAGCTCGGCGAGGCGAGCTCCTCCCTCCTTCTTCTCCATGGGACGATGCCAGCTGTTCGCGTGCACGCGCACGCGCACGTCGGGGACGATCGTGGTGGCGCAGATGCGGTCGATCTCCGCCTCGGCGGCCTCGAGCGTCTCGAGCTCGGGCGATCGCAGATCGACGTGGAGCTCGCATCGCTCGGCGACGACGTTCGAGCGGGTCCCACCACGGGCCACGCCCACGTTGACCGAGACGCCGGGCCACCGTCCGTTCAACTCCTGCAGCTCGATGATCTTGTGCGCGGCCTCCAGGAGGGCGTTGCGGCCCTTCTCCGGCTCCACCCCCGCGTGGGCCGCCCGACCCTCGACCGTGATCGTGTAGTCGGTGATCCCCTTCCGGGCGCTGACGATGTCGCCGTTGGCCCGAGCTCCCTCGAGCACGAACGCTACGTCGTGCTCGGGCGCCAGTTCCTTGATGATCGGCCCGCTGAACGGCGACCCGATCTCCTCGTCCGGATTGCAGACGTAAGTGATCCGCGAGAACCGGTTGAACCCCGACGCCTGGAGCACCTGGACGGCGAAGAAGCCCGTGAGGAGACCCGCCTTCATGTCGGAGACCCCGGGGCCGCGGGCGATGTCACCTTCGACGCGGTACGGGCGTTCGGCCACGGTTCCGTCGTCGAAGACGGTATCGGTGTGCCCGACGAGCAGGATCCTGGGACCACCGTTCGCCTTCAGCGACCCGATCACCAGATCGCCGAGCTGAGGCTCGCCGGGCACCGGGCGGTGGGTGCGACGTTCGACATCCCAGCCGTGCGCCCGGAACCGAGCCTCGCAGAGATCCGCGATCTCGTTGACGCCCTCCGGCGAGTAGGAACCGCAGTCGACGTTGACCATCCGTTCGAGCGCCTCGGTGAACCCGTCGTAGAGGCCGGCTGCGATGTCGCGAAGCGAGAGAGCGTCCATGCGCGGGACGGTAGCACTCACCGGGGACCGAGCAGAACCGCCCGGGGTAGCATCCGGCTCGTGGCGAGCGAGAGAGAGATGAACTGGGTGTGGGCGATAGGGGCACCGCTCGTCCGGTTCCTGATGGCCGTCTTCTTCCGCGTGACGGTCGAAGGGGCGCACCACGTTCCGCGGAACGGGCCCGCGATCTTGGCCTGCAACCACATCAGCGTCCTGGACGGTCCCGCACTGGCCGCCGTCACCGGTGCTGAACGACGGCGTGCCACCAGGTTCCTGATCGCCTCCGAGGTGTTCGACCTGTTCTGGGGGTTCATCCTCCGGGAGGCTCGCCAGATCCCGATCAACCGAGGCATGGGCGACATCCGGGCGCTCGAGACGGCCGTTGAGGCGATCCGCGGCGGCGCCTGTGCGGGGATCTTTCCCGGAGGGCCGCGTGAGCGACGACCCCTACGCGGGCCTGCAGCGTCTGCGCTCGGGGCTGACCCGGCTCGCGATCCCCACCGGGGTGCCGGTGATCCCCGTCGCGATCTGGGGCACCCAGGCTGCAGCTGGCCCAGCCCGGCGGGCCTTCAGCTCCGGGAGCTGCTCAGACGACCGAGGGTCGCGCTCGTGTACGGTCCTCCGATGCAGCCGCCGGCGCACGGCAGCGCCGAGTCGCCGGGTGAGTTCCGCGATCACGTGCGCGTCACGATGCAAGAGCAGATCCTGCGGGCGCGGACGATCTGCGGAGATCCACCGTGAGCGAAGGATCGGGTGCCGACGGATCACGCAACCCCTGGACGCGGCGGGACCGCTCGACCGTGTACGAGAACCCATGGATCGAGGTGTGGCACGACGAGGTCACGAGACCCGACGGCGCGCCCGGCATCTACGGGGTGGTCCATTTCCGCACGCGCGCCGTCGGCGTGGTCGCACTCGATGACGAAGACCGCGTTCTGCTCGTTGGCCAGTTCCGCTACACGCTCGACCGGTACAGCTGGGAGATCCCGGAGGGCGGCAGTCCATGGGACGAGGATCTTCTCGAAGGAGCCCGCCGCGAGCTCGCGGAGGAAACCGGCTACGTGTCCGAAACGTGGGAGGAGCTGTTCCGCTTCACGCTGTCGAATTCCGTCACGGACGAGGAGGGTGCGATATTCGTTGCGACCGGCCTGGCCCCCGGAGTGGCGACGCCCGATGCCACCGAGGAGCTCGTACTGCGATGGGTTCCGCTCGACGAGGCCTTGACGATGGTGGAGCGCGGCGAGATCCACGACGTCATGAGCCAAGCGGCGCTCCTCGCGGTCGCCAGGCGGCGCACGACGTCGTCGGGCTAGACCGTCGCGCCCACCTCCTGCGGGAGCCAGAACCAGCGCAGGTGCTCGAAGTCGTCGCTCACGTCCAGCGGCACCGATGCCACGGTCGCCGGGGGCTCCGCCAGTAACCGGCGCGCCTCGTCCAGGTACCCCGCCAGCGCGCTCTCAGGGGCTTGGTGCCGATGTCCATGGAACACCATCGTGCCCTCCCGGTATCGGACATCATGCAACGACATCGGAGGCTCGGGCTGGCCGTCGAGATGGCGCCACATGCCGCTCGGCGCATCGAACCTATACCGCGGAAGGAGCCTCCAGCCCTCGGTCGCCACCAGGTCCACCGCGTCCAACACGTACTCGAACACGGCCTCGGTGAAGAAGTAGTTGAAGTTGACCCGGACCCAGCCGGGCTTGATGCCCTCGCAACCCTTCGCGATCTCGCGTTCGAACTCGTGGGAGCGCTCGAGGTCGATCCCCAGCAGCCGGTGCCCGTAGGGTCCCGCGCAGGAGCAACCACCGCGCGCCTGGATCCCGAACAGATCGTTGAGCAGCGCTACCACGTAGTTGTGGTGCAGGTACCGCCCCTCGTGCCGAACCACGAACGACACGATCGAGAGCCGGGGCAGTTCATGGCTGCCCAGGATCTCGATGTCGTGGTTCTCCTCCCAGCGGTGCATCGCCCGATGCACGAACGACTCCTCGCGCCTGCCGATCGCGTCGGTGCCCACCGCCTCCTTCAGCTGGAAGACCAGGCCCGCTCGGATGGAGCCGATGATGGAGGGCGTGCCCCCTTCCTCCCTTGCCTCGATGTCGTCCAGGTACCGGTGCTCGGTCGGATTGACGTAGGCCACCGTGCCACCCCCCGGCACGCTCGGCACGCGGTTGTGGAACAGCTCGCGCCGCGCCACCAGTACCCCGGGCGTACCGGGACCGCCCACGAACTTGTGCGGCGAGATGAAGACGGCGTCTTTGTAGTCCAACGGCGCCTCCCCGGGTCCCCGCCGCGGGGACATCGCGACGTCGACGTACGGGGCTGCGGCCGCGAAGTCCCAGCAGGAGAGCGCACCGTAGCGATGGAGCAGCACCGAGATCGCGCTCACATCGCTCAGGATGCCTGTGACGTTCGAAGCCGCGGAGAAACTGCCGATCTTCAGAGGGCGGTCGGCGTGGGCGTTGAGCTCGCGCTCGAGGGCCTCCAGATCGATCCGGCCGTCGCTATCCTCCGGCACCGTGACCAGATCGGCGATCGACTCCCGCCAGGGCAGCTCGTTCGAGTGATGCTCGTACGGTCCGATGAAGACGACCGGACGTTCCCGGGGCGGGATACGCTCGATCAGTTCGTAGGCGTCATCGAGGCCCGCCGGCACCCGGAGCTCGAGACAGTCGATCAGCTTGTCGATCGCGCCGGTCGAGCCGGAACCGCAGAAGATCACGGCGTGCTCCTCGGCGGTAGCTCCGATGGACGACCGGATGATCGCACGGGCGTCCTCCCGGAACCGCGTGGTCTGGAGGCCGGTGCCGCTGGACTCCGTGTGGGTGTTCGCGTAGAGCGGGAGCACGGTGTCCCGGATGAAGTCCTCCACGAACGTCAGCGAGCGTCCGGATGCCGTGTAGTCGGCGTAGGTGACCCTGCGGAGCCCGAACGGCGTTGCGATCGCCTCGTCCTCGCCGATCACCGCGGCGCGCACCGCATCGATGAGGCTGTCGTCCGGCATGGGGCGATGGTACCCGGCAACGCGGAAGGCCGGCCGAAGGGCCGGCCTTCCTTAACGGGCGCGAAGCCCGCTGGCGCTTAACCCAGCGCCACCGCGTTGATCAGGTTCGAGTCGCGCAGCTTCCGCAGGGCTTCACGCTCGATGAGCCGAACGCGCTCGCCGGAGAGGCCGAGCACCTTGCCGGTCTCACGCAGGCTGAGCGGCTGGCCGTTCTCCAGTCCGTAACGCAGTGCCACGACGTGGCGCTCGCGCTCGTCCAGCACGCGGTCGACGGCGTCGCCGATCTCCTCGCGGAGCAGGGCGTCCTCGACCTCGTTGAACGCGGCGTCGGAGTCGACCTCCTCGATGAGGTCACCCAGTTCGGTGTCCTCGCCCACAGGCGACTGCAGCGACAGGGGCTCGCGACGGCCCATCTCGGTAAGGTCGTCGATCTCCTCGACCGTGGTGTCGAGCGCCTTCGCCAGCTCCTCGCGGGAGGGCTCGCGGCCCATGGACTGCGCGAACTGGAACCGCGTGCGGTTCAGCTTGCGCAGCCGGTCGTGGATGTGGACGGGCAGACGGATCGAGCGCGAGCGGTCCGCGATGGCCCGCGTGATGCCTTGACGGATCCACCACGTGGCGTAGGTCGAGAACTTGAATCCGCGGCGCCAGTCGAACAGCTCGACGGCGCGCATCAGGCCGATGTTGCCCTCCTGGATCAGGTCGAGGAGAGGGAGGCCCTGGCCCTGGTACTTGCGGGCCACCGACACGACCAGGCGGAGGTTGGCCATGATGAACCGCTGGCGGGCGGCCTCCGCCTCCCGCACGTCGCGGCGGGCCTTCGCGATGCTCTTCTCGGAGCGCAAACGGCCGGCGCGGAGCCGATCCTCCGCTTCCTTGCCGCGCTCGATCGTCATGGCGAGCTCGACCTCTTCCTCCTTGGTGAGCAGCGGCTCACGGGCCGCCGCCTCCAGGTAGAGGCGAAGGTCATCGGCGTCGTCGGTCCCCAGGGGACGCGCTGGCTCGGGCACTTCGTATCACGCTCCTTGCTCGCCGGCGCCGGCCACGCTGGGCAGGCGTAACGGTGTCGAGCACTCGATTCCTCGGTCGGCGGCTCGGGGGGCCCGGTCCATGCTGAAGGGACATGCCGGGCGGCCGCTCGCTGCCATCGTAGGTCCCCACCTGCGGGTTTGTAAAGAAGAGCCCGTGTGAAGGTCTTGTGAAGACATTCACATGGTCCCGGGCGCAGGATCTACGTTGCGTGTTCGCCACCCTCCCTGGAGCCGACCGATCCCCTTCCTATAGATAGCAACCCTATCCGGGGTGGGAACCTTCCCCGAACACGGGCACTCCTGGCAATCCTTCGCCGCAGATGCGCCCGCGGTTCCCCCATTCCCCGAACGCGGGACCCGACTTCACGATGCGCCGGGGTGCGCGCGGCCGCTAGGCTGCCTGCGATGACGCCCGAGCTCCCAGAGACGCGCATGATCGACCTCGGCGGACCCATCGCCCACCGTGTGTGGGAAGGGCCGAGCGAGACCACCTTCGTCCTCGTCCACGGACTCGGCGGCGCCTCGATCAACTGGGTGCGGGTCGCGCCCGGACTCTCGGGGTTGGGCCGCGTGGTCGCGATCGACCTCCCCGGGTTCGGATCCAGCCCCCGGGCTGGGCGCGGCTCGAAGATGATGGACCTGCGCAGGACGCTCTCACGGTTCATCGAGGAGACCGCGGAAGGCACCACCGTCCTGTGCGGCAACTCGATGGGCGGCGGGATCTCCATCCTGCAGGCGGCGGTCGCCCCGGCGAGCGTCGACGGCATCGTCCTCACGGGTTCCGTGTTCCCATGGGTCCGAGGGGGGGTACCGCATCCCATGGTGATGGCGTCGTTCGCGGCCTACCGACTCCCAGGGCTGGGCGAGGAGGTGGCGATGGCGCGCTCGGCCGTCCTCAGCCCCGAACGCGCGGTCCAGCTCGGATTCCGCCTCACCACCTCGGATCCCGGTGCGATCCCGGCGGACGTCATCCAGCTCCACGAAGACCAGCTTCGGGTCCGATCCGGCGACCCCGACGCCATCCCGGCGTTCATGGAAGCGGCGAGATCGTTGATGCGGCTGGGGGCGCACCGCGACGCCGCCCGTCGTGCGCTGGACAACGTGAGGTGCCCCGTGCTGGTGATCCACGGCCGGGAGGACCACTTGGTCCCGGCCGAGTTCGCCGCTGCCGAACTCCAACGGCACCCCGGCTGGCGAGGACGTTTCCTGCCACGCGTGGGCCACCTGCCGATGCTGGAGGCGCCGGGACGCTGGCTGAGTGAGGTCGCGGACTGGTATCCGGGGGCCATGGGGTAGCGCCGACGGAGTCGGCGGGTCGATGCTGAGGATCAGGTGCCGGCGGCCTCGGCGAGATCGTCCATCGCCGAGGAGATCCCCGCGGCGAGCACGTTGAGGTCCCGCAGGGCATCCCAGTCGGCCGTGAGCCCGAACGCCATCGTGCCACCCAGCGACGTACAGGCGATCGAGAGCGCGCAGCTCTCCCCCAACGGCATCGCCGGGTAGCTCTCGATCAGCCTGGCGCCGGCGAGATAGAGCGGGATCTGAGGCGCGGGGATGTTCGACACCACGAGGTTGAACCACTGGCCGCGTGAGACCAACCGTGCGGCCATCGCGTGGAGGGCGGGAGGCGCGTATGCCCCGAGCGCGATGATCGAGTCCGCGCTCACCGCGAGCCCCGACGCCTTCAGTTCCTGGGTCGCAGCCCTGACACGGCGCAGCCGCGTCCTGGGGGCCAGGTTGCCGACCGGGACGTCGACGACAGCGGGCGCCACGCGGTTGCCCACGTCTCCCTCCTCGGCCTTGGAGCGCACCGATACCGGCACCATCACGCGCAGGGTCCGGCCCTGGGTCGCCTCACCCCGAGACCGCAACAGATCGTAGAGACCTCCGGCTACAGCGGTGAGGACGACGTCGTTGACGGTGCCTCCCAACGCGTTCTTGATGGCGCGGATGCGCTCGAACGGAGTCTCCGTGGTGGCGAAACGGCGGGCCGGACCCACCTCCACGTCGAACGGCCCGCTGGGAGGCGGCGCCCATCCCCGCCAGGTGCCCGAGGCCCATCAACGTGTCGCGGACCTCGGTCAGAGCCGCGGGCCGGGGCCTCGGCGGCACGACCCAGTCCCTGGAGCGGATGCAGGACCAGATCCTCGACGGCGTCGCGCATCAACGCCTGGGGACCGGGCGCCTCGATCGGAACCCATCGCTCCTTCGGCGGCGGGCCGACCGGCGCGTCGGCATCCAGATCGAACAGAGCCGAGGCGACCAACATCCCGCTGATGCCATCCGCCAGGGCATGGTGGAGCTTCAGGAGCACCGCGGACCGGCTCTCCGACAGCCCCTCGAACACGTAGAGCTCCCACAAGGGCTTCGATGGATCCAGCTGGCGCGACAGCACGCGCCCCACCGCTCGCTCCAGTTGGAGCCGACCTCCCGGCGCGGGGATCGCGGCACGGCGCAGGTGGAAGTCGAGATCGAACCGCTCGTCGTCGACCCACAGCGGTCGGGCGAGGCCGAAGGGGACGCGGAGCACCCGTTGGCGCAGGCGAGGGGCGAGATGGAGCCGTGCCTTGACCACCCGGCTCACGTCCTCGTAGGTGAGGGGGCCATCCGCCCGCGGCTCGAAGACCGAGACGCCGGCCACGTGCATGTGCATCGCGGGACGCTCGAGGTAGAGGAAGCTCGCGTCCAGGCTGGAGAGGCGCTCGGGGGCCATGGCGCAGACCCTACCGTCCGTCGGACGCGGGGGACTCGGGATGCTACCGTCCGCGCGATGCCACGCCGTGAGGCCACGTTGTTCGCCCTCGTCGTCCTCGGAGCCCTCTGGCTCCCGGTAGCCGCCCGAGCCACCACCTCCGATGTGAAGGTCAGCGCCATCGACAACGCATACGACCCCGGCGTCGTGCGCATCCAGCCCGGGCAGACCGTGGAGTGGTCGAACGACGGCCACGGAGCGCACACGGTGACGGCGGACGACGGCTCGTGGGACTCGGGCAACCTCGACCCAGGAGCGCTGTTCGGCCACACGTTCGACCAGCCAGGCGTGTACTCCTTCTACTGCAGGTATCACGGTCGACCCGGCGCAGGCATGGCCGGAACCATCGTCGTGGGCGACGTGCCGCTGCCGAGCTCCTCGGGCGGGGTGGGACCCGGCCGGGAGCCACCCCCGTCAGGGTTCGCCGCCACGATCCGGGTTCCCCAGCAGGCGCCCACGATCCAGGCGGCCGTGGATCGGGCCCACCCCGGCGGCATGGTGCTCGTCTCGCCCGGCGTGTATCGGGAGACCGTCACGGTCACCACGCCCTACATCACCATCCGGGGTACCGACCGGAACCGCGTCGTCCTCGACGGGCGGTTCAAGGATGCGAACGGGATCTACGTCGTGGAGGCCGACGGCGTGACCGTGCAGAACATGACGGCCAGGCACTACGCCCTGAACGGGTTCTACTGGTCGGGCGTCCATGGCTTCTGGGGCTCCTACCTCACCGCGTACGACAACGGCGACTACGGCGTCTACGCCTATGCCTCGGACTGGGGGCAGTTCGACCATGTCTACGCGAGCGGATCGCCCGACTCCGGGATCTACATCGGTCAGTGCCAGCCGTGCCACGCGGTGATCACGAACTCCCTGGCCGAACACAACGCGATGGGCTACAGCGGCACGAACGCTGGAGGAGACCTCGCGCTGGTCAACAGCGAGTGGCGCGACAACATGGCCGGCATCGTCCCGAACACCCTGGACTCGGAGAAGCTGGCGCCGCAGCGCGATGTGCTGATCGCCGGCAACTACGTGCACGACAACAACTCGACGACGGCGGACACGAAGAACCTCGAGTACCCCACGTTCGGCAACGGCATCGTCTTGGCGGGGGGCAGGGACGATCTCGTCAACGGGAACCTGGTGGAGCGCCAGCGCGGTTACGGGATCGCCGTGATGCCGAACCTCGACGCCCGCCTCTGGCCCTCGTCGGGGAACCGGGTCGAGGACAACGTCGTGCGCGATTCGGGCCGTGCCGACCTCGCGCTCGGCGCGCCCTCCGCGGGCGGCGACTGCTTCTCGGGCAACACGTTCGCCACGAGCCTGCCCCCGGCCATCGAACTGCTCCGCGGATGCGGCCACTGGTGGACGCGTGGCGGGGGCGGCGACCCGGCCCCGACCATCAACCTCGGGACCCGGTTCCTGGATGCGCTCGACCGCATGTTCCCCCACGGCGACTGGCGGACGCAGCCCGCTCCGCCTCCCCAACCGCAGATGCCGGCGCCCGAGACCGCTCCCCCCCAGCCCGCGATCCCCGACCAGACGGTCCCCCAGCCCTACCGGATCCGCGCGGTGAGCGACATCGCCACGGCATCCGGCCCTCACATCCAGAAGGAGATGACGGTGTACGGAGTCCCGCTCGCGACGTCGTGGTGGAGCCTGCTCATCGGTCTGTACGGCTACGTCCTGCCGGGGTTCCTCTACGCCGCCTGGCTCACGATCGCGCTCTGGGACCTGATCCGTCAGGAGTCCGCGCCCATCTCCTTCCGAGCTCGGTGGATGGCGATCGTGATACTCGTGCCGCTCTTCGGGCCGATCCTCTACTTCGCCTTCGGACACTCGCCGATCCCCCGGCAGCTGCGGCTCATGCTGGTGGTGGGCGGCGCCGTAGCGTGCGTGCTGATCACGGGGCTCGCGGCGATCCTGGGCGGTTAGACGGCCCGTGACGGTTAGGAGCCGGCGGAGCCGTGGTCCTCGAGCTCGATCCGCATCCGCTTGTTGGCCTTGCCCTTCGACTCGGTCTTGACCACGCGGACGCGACCGACCTCGGCCGTGGACCGGACGTGCGTCCCGCCGTCGGCCTGCTTGTCGATCCCGCTGATGTCGATCACACGGATCGGGTCGACGTGCTCCGGGATCAACGAGACCTTGGTGCGGATCAGGTCCGGGTCCGCGAAGGCCTCGGACCGCGGTAGGAAGCCCACCTGGACCGGCACGTCCTCGGCCAGGCGCGCGTTGAGCTTCTCCTCGACCTCACGCCCGAACTCTTGCGTGATGCCGTCGAGCTCGAAGTCCATCCGCGCCGAGCCGGTTGAGTCCATGTTCCCGCCGGTGACCTTCGCGCCGTAGTCGGCGAAGACCACGCCGGAGAGCGCGTGCAGCGCGGTGTGGGTGCGCATGTGGAGATAGCGCCGGTCCCAGTCGATGGCGGCGGTCACCTGGGTGCCCACCGCCGGGGGTGACGTTTCCGGATCCACCGCGTGGAGGATCTCGCCGTCCTCACGGGACTTGGTGGTGTCCGTGATGCGGCATACGCCGCCCTCCCAGGTCAGCGTGCCCATGTCCCCCGGCTGCCCGCCCCCGCGCGCGTAGAAGACGGTGCGGTCGAGCACGACGCCCTCATCACGTACGTCGACCACGGTTGCGTCGCATGTCGCGAGGTACGCGTCGTGGCTGCAGAGTTCCTCGGTCATGCGCGCGACGCTACCGCAGGCGAACAGGCTGTGTCCGATAGCCCCACGGTCACGGACAGCCGCCCCACCCACTTCCTCCGCTGCGCTTCCACGACCCGTCGGTCCGCCGTCGGAACATCAGGTGGGAGCCGCCGTTGCAGCCGTTCCGTGAAGGGTCGGTCCAGACGCTGGTCAGGTGAGCCCGACCGCCGGCCGCTCGGATGGGTCCGAGCACCCAGAAGATCCCCGCGTGGGGCCACATACGGTGGACCCACGAGATCGGTGTCGATGTGCCCGCCTCGATCTGGGAGCGGAGGATGTCGGGGATCCGCTCGCACCCTCGCGCGGCCCGCGGGTTGGCACAGGCTCGGCCGAGGATCTGGATGGCCGAGGGTCGATGCCCGATCACCCGGGTGTAGATCGCGGCGCGGTCGGCCGTGGTCAGTGATGCCCGAGCATGCACCGGTGCGGCCGGTGCGGCGACCAGAAGGAGCAAGGCACTCAAGAACACGAGGGCACGACGCACCCGGTGACACTACCTCAGACGATCGGCTCGGCGGTCGTCGTGGTGCGGATCACCGAGGCGATCACCGCGCCGACCAGGATGAGCGTGCCGCCGATCGCGATCGCCGCGGTTATGGGCTCGTCCAGCAGGTAGTACGCGAGCACGGCGACCGTCATCGGTTCCATGACGCCGATGATCGCGTTGCGGACCGCCCCGACGCGCTGGAGTCCGCCCAGCATCGCGGCGAAGGCCGCTGACGATGCCACCATCATCCCGGCCAGCCGCCACCATGACGACGCGGCCGGGAAGGTCACGGCGTGGAACGCCAGTGCGTACACGATGTTCGCGACGGCGGCACCGACGCCCAGCCATGCGGCCGCGGTCAGCGGATCGGTGCGCTTCACGTTGCGGTCGGTGCCGATCAGGTACGCCGTGTACGCGACGGAGGTGCAGAGAGCGAGCAGGATGCCGAGCGAGGTGATGTCCGTGCTGCCGCCCCCCAGCACGACGCACGCGCTGCCCGCCACCGCGAGCGCCAGGGCCACGAAGAGCATCGCCGGCGGCCCCTTGCGATCCAGCGCGATCGTGGCCAGCATCACCCACACGGGATAGGTGTAGAACAGCAGGGTTACGGCCGCTGCGCTCCCATGGTTCAGCGCCGCGAAGTAGAAGGCGGCCTCCGAGCCGTAGCCGATCGTGCCCGCGAGCGCCAGGGCGAGCCGTTCGCCTCGTTCCGGAACGCGCGGACGGCCCAGCAGGAGTACGAACGCGAACAGGATCACCGACTGCCCCACGAACCGGATAGCCAGCATGACGAACGGAAGATCCCCTGCCTGCACCTGTTTGCCCAGGATCACGACGAAGGCGAAGAGCACCGCCATGAGCGCGGAGAGGCCGGCGCCGGTCAGTTCCCCGCGCCGGTCAGCGGCGCGGCGATCACCGTTCGGGGCGACCTGCGCGGGTTCACGTGCCATCGATGCGGCAGCCTACGACGCGGTCGAGCGCGACCGGGAGCGTCCTAGGCTTCGCCGGCGGGCACCGGGATCTCGCCCTCGATCTCTATCAGGTCGTCCTGCGGTGCGAACTGGTCGCGGATCCTCCGAGCCCATGCTGCCACGAGCGCCGTGAGTCCCAGGAAGACCGCGCCCGAGACGATGAGGATCCACCGGGTGCGCGTGGGATCGTTCTCGATCCAGATGAACGAAAGGATGAACGCCGGGATGATGAACCCGAGGTTGTAGGCGATGTCGAACAACGCGAACGCGCGGCCGCGGAAGTCGTCGGGCATCGACTGCTGCATGATCGTGTCCGCCGAGATCTTGCCTACGAAGAACGAGAAGAACCCCACGAAGAGCATGGCGGTGAACCCGGGGAGCGACACGAAGGCTCCGAAGACGAGCGTGCCGCCGCCCAGCAGGAACATCGACACCAGCAGCAGACGGATCGGCGCCACCCTGTCCTTGAGCTTCTGCGCGAGGACGAGGCCGATGGCACCACCCACCATGCCCCCGCCGCCCGAGACAGCGAGCGCGAGGTTGCTTGCGTCACCGCCCTGAACGAGGTTCTTCGCATAGAGCGCGAAGGTGAACAGGCCGAACCCCCAGAACTGGTAGCGGAGCATCTGGAACGAGGTCAGACCGAGTGCGGCCGGCTTGCGCTCGGCCACCTCCTTGATCCCCGCGACGACGTTGTGGATCACTCGCGAGGCCTCCTGGGCGAAGGTGGTCTCGTGGCGATGGGCCTCAGCGTGTCGCATCTGGCGCGCGATGAAGGTCGCCACAACCAGAACTCCCGCGCCGCCCACGACCACCAGCCACGCGGGAAGCACCGCGCCGGCGCCCAGGGCGAAGGCGATCCCGAACACCTGGAACAGCGCGCCGCCCGCCTGGGACAATCCGTTGCCCTGGAGGAGATCCTTCCCTACGAGCACGTCCGGGATCGCCGCCGACTTCACGGCCAGCACCACCCGCACACAGCCCTGCGCCGCCAGCAGCGCAAGGATCAGACCGAACGTCGCACCCACGTTGCCCTCCGACGTGGCCTTGCCGAGCGGCAGCATCACGAGCACCGCCACCCCGGTCACGACGGCGGCCACGATCACGTTGGTCCACGCGACGACCTTGCGTCGGGCGAAACGGTCGATGAAGACGCCGATGAACGGCGAGATCAGCGTGTACGGGACGTAGAGCGCGAGCACGACCTTCAGCAGGTAGTCGGCCGACGGGACGGTGGAGACGTCGAAGCCCTTCTCGCCACCGAACGCGATGGACTTCCCGATGGCGCCCTGGATCACCCCTTGTCCCGCCTGCGCCATGAACTGCACGCCCATGAGCACCGCGTAGTCGCGGTTGGAGAAGACCGAGAACAGCTTGTTGAAGAAATTCCCGAACGAGAGCAGGACGCCGGTCACCGGCTGCCGCGCCACGCGCAGGACGGCGCCGAGGCCGACGGCCACGACGACCACCGTCCATCCCTTGGCCGAGGTGAGCGGCCCCCGCCACACGGCCAGCACCGCGATGCCGGCCAGCAGCGACATCACGATCGACATACCCGGGATCAACGCCATCCGGCTCGGGACGTCGTCCAGCTCGAAGAACGGCGCGGCGAGCAGCCCCGGGAGCACGGCCAGGAGGAGCAGGCCGAACAGCACGCGGAGCGTGTGCAGCGGGGCACCGAGCGGCCCGGGATGGGAATCGAACAGCTCCTTCTGCGCCGCGGCGGCCGCCTGCGCCTGCTGGACCACCTCGGCTGGGGGCGTCCACAGGCCGTCGCCCTGGAGCACCCAGACGTCGGGACCCACCTCGACCGCGCCGGCGGTGGCGGTCTGGAGGTCCCCGCTGCCCTTGTAGAACTGCCCCACCAGGAACGCGACCGGCGGCTGCGGGAACTCCCTGCTACGTGCCTGCGTGTCGTTGAAGTACTTGCGCGCCCAGGTGGTGTAGCCGGTGCTCGCGCTCGTGGTGGGCCGGCCGGCCTTGAAGTTCTCAACCGTGCCCATATAGGTCGCGGCGTACTGCTGCGGACGTGCCCGGCAGCCCCGTGCGGAACACGTTCGTGAAGGTCTTCGCCCATCCGTAGGCCGTGTTGCTCTGGGTGTTGTCGTCCTGGTCGTTGTAGTTCATGACGAGGATGTTGGGGCGCTCACCCGCAGCCTCGGAGACCACATGCACCGCGGCGAGCGAGGTGCGAGCGGCTTCATCGACCCACTGGCTCTTCTCGCTGACCCATCGATGGTTCAACCCGTCCACCAAGACCCACCCGAGCGAGAGGATCACCGCCAGGGCGGCGATGGCCGCCACCACCCGTCGGAGACCCGCGCCGTCCGATGCAGCGCCGCTGCCGGCTCGCCGGCGCCCCCACCGCAGGAAGAACCGCACGGCCACGAAGGCACCGAGGCCCACGAGCGCGATCGGGGCCGCCGTCGCATTCATGAATCGGTAGTAGGGCACCACCGAGGAACCGGGGTCGCCGGCGTGCTGGTACTGCGAGCCCGTCAGGACGGTGAGGATGCCCAGGAAGGGGAAGAGCCACCACGTCGAGAGCATCGTGTACTCGCCCACCGGCCGCTTCGTCGCGACGCGACCACAGGATCGGAGGATCCGATCGCGATCAGGATCAGCGGCACCGTGATCAGTGGCTGGAGCGAGGCGAACCAGCCCGTGAGCCGCTCGATGAAGAACTGCTTCGTGTACGGGGGCGGCAGAGCGGCGTCGGCGAACTTCGCGGTTGGACCCCAGATCCCCACGACCCAGAAGGACAGTCCGAAGATCATGCCGAACCCGGTAGACATGAGGAGTGGCCCGTCGGCCTTGAGGGCGGCGCCGAGCGAGAACCGGCTGGTCAGGAAATGGAACCCGAACATCCCCATGAGGGTGAGTCCGAACAGCACGGCGGTCGTGGGGTGCGTGAACGCGACGGCCGTCGCGATGAAGAAGACGGCCACCCTGGCACCCCACGAGGTTCGGGCCGCGGTGGAGAACCCCACGATCAGTGACAGGAGGAACAGGACCGTGATGTTGTCGAGATACCCGACGTATGGCGTCGTGAGGAAGAGCGCGGCGGAGGCCAGCATCGTCAGGATCATCGCCAGGGCGTCCTTGCGCTCGCGGAAGGCGCCCACGCCCAGCGCCATGCCCGCCAAGACCGGGATGCCGACCATCAGGAAGGCGCTGAAGCTGTATCGGCTGATCCCGGCGACACGCTGCAGCAGCGCGCCCGCCAGCGGCACCGTGACTCGATAGCCGCCGGAGAAGACCGAACCCGGGCCCCACTCCCGCGCGATGGAGCCGGGGTCGGCCTGCAGGATGACGTTGGAGCGCCACGTGTACCAGGCGGGGTCCCGCGTAGGTGCCGTCCAGGTGGGGTGCAGGATCAGTCCCCAGCCGAGGATCAAGAGGAGGAGGAGGGCGGCACCTCCGATCGCCCACCATGAGGCGAGCCAGCGGCCCCCAACCTCGGACCGCTCGTCGGAGCTCGCCTCGGGGCTCACCTGCTGGGTTGCTGCCATGCCGATCCGTGTGTCCCTTCCGTGCGTTCGTGGTCGATCCGCCGGGCGGACCTGGCGGAGACGGGCCCCAGGATACGCGACGACCGCCGGGCATCTCGGGAGGCGTCGCCCGGCCCGGGATGTCCTACTTGCGCGCCTCCGGCAGGCAGGGCAGATCCTGCATCAGGGCCGACGGGAATACCGCCTGGAAGACCTTGTCGTTCTCGTGGCCCGGGATCGGGGTCACGCCGCCGGCCGCGGTCTGCGCCTGCGTCAATCCCGCCACGTATCGGGAGACGTCGTCCAGCGTGTAGCCGTTCTTGGCGAGCTCGTCGGTGTTGATGAACACCTGACTCGGCTGGGCGAGCTCGACGATCGGGACGTTGTCCCCGTTGGTATCGAAGGTCTCGTTGATGCCGTTCTGGATCGGAGCCGTGGAGATCTGGAACCCTCCGGAGACGGCCGGATCGGGCATGGCGCCGTGGTCGGCGGTGAGCACCATGGCCCAGTTCCCCTCACCGACCTGCTGGTTCAGGAAGTAGACGAACCGCTTCAGCGCGTCGTCCTGGGCCACGACCGCGTCCTGCATCTCCGGCGAGTTCATGGACCAGACGTGGCTCACGTAGTCGATCTCCTTGAAGTTGAGGAACAGGAGATCGGTCATGTCGTCCTTGCCGAAGCCCTCGCGTTTGATCACGGTCTCCACGACGCGCTCCTGGTAGGGCGTGCGCGCGGGCGTGTCGAAGCCCTGGAGGAGCTGCTGGATGTCGTTGTCCCTCCACTTGCCGTCCAGCTTCCCGTCCTGCTGGTCGAGCTTGCGGATGTCGGTCTTCAGCCCGGGCACGTCGTTCGCGTAGGTGGGGAGCTTGTAGTAGGGAGCCTCGCGGATCGGGAGGTTCCACTCGAACCCCTCGTCGGTGAGGGTGCTGCCGCCGATCACCGACCTGGTGAGCGCGATGTCGCGGTCGCCTCCGCCCATGAAGGCGCCGTGCCCCAACATGCCGAAGTGGATGTCCACCGTCCCCACCACGCCGACCACCGGCTTGTTCCCGTACGCCTGATCGAACAGGTCGGCGAACGTCGGAAGGATCAGGTACGCGGGACCGTCGTTCCAGGGCGTCGTGAGCTTGTTGCCGATCTCCATGTGGTGTCCGACGAGGCCGTGATGATCCGGGAACGCGCCCGTGCCGATGATCGCATGATCCTGAGCCGTGGAGGTGGGCGAGGACCCGACCGTGGCGTGGGCATAGAACGTGCCCTTGTCCATCAGCGACCTCAGGTAGGGCCAGGCCGAGGGGTGTGCCTGCAGGGTGTCCATGCCGCCGGCGTCCCAGACCAGGGTCACCAGGAGCTTCGGTGGCTTCGGGTTCGAGCGGTCCGCCGCCGGGATCACCGCCTCCGACATGGCCCCTTCGTCGACGGCCTTGAACGGATACCCGGTGATGAGACCTTGGGTCGGTGCGATACCCGCGAGCGTGACCGGCCGCTGGATCGGAGGCTGGGCCTTGATGTAACCGGGCCCGTACCAGAGCATGGGGACATCCTGGACGTAACCCCAGGGCCCGACGTGCGGCAGCCCGGAGCCGACGAAGTTCGGCTCCTTGGGCACCCAGCTGATCTGGGCCCCCCGATCGGGCCGCCAGCCTCGCCAGGTCCGCAGCAACCACTGGTGGGGCAGGGCGCAGGCCGCCTTGATGAGGTCCTGGTTCGACGCCTGCGCCCGCGCGGGCTCCGCGGGACGGGCGAGGAGAGCGCCTGCGACCAGCACCAGCACGAGGAACGGGATGAGCGCACGACGACGCGGGGAGGTTGACATGGTCGCCCTACGAAACAAGATGTCGGGCGGAACGACAACCCAAGCGGTAGCGTGGCCGCCGTGAACACCTCCTCCACCGGCCGCCGCATCGTGGTCGTGCTCGTGGTACTCGGGATCCTCGCCGTGCCCGCGATCGCCCTGCGGCTGGCCTGCGCAGGGAACGCCTGTTCCCAGGACGCGGCGGCGGCCGAGGTCCCGTTCTGCCCCCTGCCGGCGGCGCTACGTAGGGAGATCGCGGCCGGGTTCCGCCAGGGCCGCTCGCCCGACGTGCTGGCGGCCGCGGGCGGGACCCCCGTCCTCACACGCGCCGCCGGACAGGAAGTCCCCTGGCCTGCCACCGAGGTGAGCCTGCGCGTGCCCATCGCCTTCGTCGGCCCGGGGATCCGTGCTGGAACGTTGCCCGCTGGGACGGGCCTCGATCAGGTGGCCCCCACGTTGGCTGAAGCGCTGGGCGTGGCGCGGCCGCACCCGGAGGTCGCGGCCGGCACGGCGGTTCCCGGACTCGTGTCCGCGACCACAGGGGCCTCGAGCCGCCTCGGCGTCGAGATCGTCTGGAAGGGGATCGGGACTCCCGACCTCCACGGTCACCTACCGAAAGCCACCGCGGCCCGTCTGCAGGCCGGAGCCGTCACGCTCGCGGGTACGGTTGGCTCCCAGCCGATCGATCCGGCAGCGGTGGAGACCACGATCGGGACCGGGGGCCTCCCCTACCAACACGGCATCACGGGAACGTTGATCCGCGCGGAGTCCGGCGGCGTGGTGGCTGCGTGGAGCCGGCGCGCTCCGACGTCGGTGATCACGACCCTCGCCGACGACGTCGACCACCTTCAGAACGAGAAGGCCTCGGTGGGGTTGGTCGCACCCGCGCGCACCGACCTGGGGCTGATCGGCGACGGCTGGTATCTGGGTGCGGACCGTGATCAGGTCGTGCTGGGACCGGCCGACCCCGTGACGACGGTGGCCGCCATGCTCGACCATGGCTACGGAACGCACGGGACGACCGACCTGCTGGGCGTGGTACTGGAGGGCTCGGTGAAGGAACTCGATCGGCGCACCGCCGCCATCATCGACGCCGTACGAGCGCACGACCCGGAGGCGACGATCGCCGTCACGGCGACCGGCAGCCTCGCGGCGGCGGGCGCCACGGCCTCCCATGCCGCCAGCGGGGCGACCGTGGCGAAGCGTGCGGCTCGCGAGGTGGCGGCCACCCAGGATCCGGTGGCGGCTCAGACGTCGGGTGGCCTCTTCCTGGACCCTGCGGCCCTCGAGGCGGACGGTCTCTCAGCCGACGCCGTGGTGCAGGCGGTGCGCGGGCTCTCCGGCCCCGACGGCACGCCACTGTTCGCGGATTCCTACCCTGGCTTCTCGGTCGCGTTCGCGAGGTACTGCTGATGGCGCTCGACGTCGCCCGGCCACGCTTCGAGGTCCCACGACCCTCGGCCTCCGCGCGGACCGCCGGGATCGTGCTTGGATCGCTGGCGCTGGTGGCCGTCGGCATCCGCGTGCTCGACCCCGGCCGGATCGCCTGGCTCCAGAACCTGTTGATCGTGTTCGGGTCGCTGCTCGTCGAGGCGATGCCGTTCATCCTCCTCGGCGCAGCCGTCTCAGCCGCGATCGAGGTGCTGGTGCCCTCGAGCGCGTTCGCCAAGCTGGGGCTGCTCCCACGGCCGCTGCAACTCCCGGCCGCGGCCGCCGCCGGCATGGCGTTCCCGGTCTGCGAGTGCGGCTCCGTCCCGGTGGCACGCAGGCTCGCGTCCAAAGGGCTCGCGCCGAGCGCCGCGATCACCTTCATGCTCGCCGCGCCGATCGTGAATCCGGTCGTGATCGCGTCGACGTTCGTCGCGTACCGAGGCCGTAGCACGCTCGGGATCATGGTGGGTGGACGATTGGTGCTCGGCTTCGTGGTGGCGATGGTGGTGGGCTGGGTGATCGGGGCGACCAGCGCGGGCGAGCTCCTCCGACCGCGGCCGGGCGATGCGACGGGCCACGACATCGAGGTCGGTGAGCCGCGGTGGAGCCGGTTCGCCGACCACCTCACCGGCGACGTGATCTTCATGGGACGGTTCCTCGTGATCGGGGCGGCGATCGCGGCGGCCGTCCAGACGTTCATCCCGCAGTCCATCGTCGATCGCGTGGCGAACCTGCCGATCCTCAGCCTCGTCGCGATGATGGCCCTGGCGTTCCTCATGTCGCTCTGCAGCGAGTCGGATGCGTTCGTCGCCGCATCGTTCGTCGCCTTCGGTCCCGCCGCCCAGCTGGCCTTCCTCGTGAGTGGGCCGATGATCGACATGAAGCTCGGCGCGTTGTACCTCGGAACCTACCGGCGAGGCTTCCTGACCACCGCGATGATCGCGATCTTCGCCACGACGTTGGTGCTCACGATGTGGGTCCAGGTGATCTGGGGATGAGAGGCGACGTGGTGACCCGTGCGCCTTCGTCTACGTCATCCGAGGCGACGGCGCGGGTGTGGAGCCCCGCACGCATCTGGAGCGGCCTCGTGATGGCGGCATGGGCCGGACTCTTCTGGTTCATCTTGATCGATGGGCGGACCGGACTGTACCTCTCCACCCGCACGGCCTGGGTGGTGCCGTTGGGGGCGTGCCTGGCGACCGCGGCGGCAGCGCTGCGACTGGCCTCGGCCAGGACGACCCGCGCGCAGTGGTTGAGCATCCGAGAGAGCTGGATGCTCGGAGTGGTGGCGCTGCCGGTCGTGATCCTCCTCGCGATGCCGCCTGCCACCCTGGGGACGTACGCGGCCGGGCGACGCAGTGGGTTCGTGGGGTCCGGCGTGAGCGCCTCGGCCGGATCGCTGGACTCGGGGACCATCACGCTGATCGACGTTGCGGCCGCGCAAGCCTCCAAGGAGGGGCAGGCGGCGCTGGTGCGACACGCGGGCGCTCAGGTGGTGTTCGACGGTCTCGTCACGAACGAGGCGGGAGGCGGCGCGGGAGAGTTCCTGCTGACGCGCTTCATCATCACGTGCTGCGTGGCCGATGCGACGATCGCGCAGGTCAAGGTCGTCGACGCTCCGCCCGGTCAGCTTGCGGACAACGAGTGGGTTCGGGTCAGTGGGAGGATCTATCCGCTGGGCGGGGACGTCCTGATCGACGCCAGCAGCGTCGTGCCGATCGACGCGCCACAGCACCCGTACCTCACCCCCTGAGTGGCGGAGCCGGGACGCGACCTACCGCGCGGCGCAGTCGCCGCATACCCCGATGAGATCCAGACGGTGCTCGACCTCCGCGAACCCGGCGTCGGCCGCCACCCGGTCCAGCGCGCGGTCGAGCGAGCGCTCGAACCCTGGTCGGTAGCGGGAGATCCCGAACCTGGCCGCATCGCTGACAGATCAGGTGATGGTGATGACCTGTGAGATCTTCCGCCAGTTCGTAGCGCCCGTGCTCGTCGTCCGTATTCACCCGGCGTACCACGCCGGCGTGTTCCAGTCCGCTCAGGTTGCGGTAGACGGACGATTGGGCGAGGTCGTAGCGGCCGCGCAGGATGTCAGGGATCGCGAGCGGGTGCGCGGCATCCGCCAGGATGTCTACCAGTCGGCGTCGCTGGCCCGTGTACCGCTGGCCGCTGGCCCGCAGCCGTGATTCGACGGTGGCGTGCAGATCGGCGCTCATCCCTGCGCCGCCTCCGCGAGGCTCCGCGGCGCCGTACGCTTCGCGATCGCCACGACGGCGAAGACCCCCGCAGCGAACAGCACGATCGCCCCGCCCGGCGATACGTTCAACATCCGCCCGAGGGCCAGCCCCACGACAGCGGACACCGCACCGATCACCACGGCGAGGCGGATCGTGTTGCGGAATGAGTTGGCCAGGAGCTGGGCGGACGCCACAGGCAACACCATCAACGCCGCGATCAGCAGGATGCCCACGATCTTCATCCCCGCTACTACCACGGCCGCGGTCACGCCTGCGAGGACGAGGTTGACGGGGACGACGGGTAGTCCTGCGACGCGAGCCCAGTCTTCGTCGGTGACGATGGCGAACAGCACCCGACGCGTGAGGACGAGTCCGATCACCACCGCGACACCCACGGCCAGGATCGCCAGTACCCCTTCGTGGGTGACCGCGTACGGATCGCCGAACAGGTACGGGAGCGTCTCGAAGTCGAGCTCCCCGACCCGGCTCGCGAAGACCGCGCCGATCGCGATGCCGGAATAGAAGAAGAGCGCGAGCGCCAGATCACCGGACGCGCGCCGCTTGGACCGGAGCCACTCGACGCCTACGGCTCCGACGACCGCGAATCCCAGAGCGGTCCAGACCGGCCAGACGCTCAGGAGCAGGCCCGCACCCACACCGGCGAACGCAACGTGGCCGACGCCGTCGCCCATGAGCGATAGGCGCTTCTGCACCAGGAAGGTGCCGATCATGGGCGCGAACACTCCGATCGCGACGCATGCGACTAGGGCGCGCTGCATCACCACCGTGTCGAACGGGTACGGGAGCGGTAGGGCGGCGATCAACGGAGCCCTTCCAACCATAGGGGGAGATCCTCCGGGTGCACCCCCAACGACACGCCCGACGCCGCGAGCTCAGCGGGGGTGCCGTCGAAGACCACGCGCTGCTTCAGCACGACGACCCGGTCCACATCGTGGGCCACCGCCGAGAGCTCGTGGGACACGAGGAGCACGCCCGAGCCGTGTGCGTCGATGAGGTGCACCAGGGAATCACGGAAGCGATGCTGCGACTCCGCGTCCACGCCTGCGATCGGCTCGTCCAGGACGAGGAGATCTGGCTCGCTGGCGAACGCACGGGCGATGAAGGCGCGTTGCTGCTGCCCGCCCGAGAGCTCGTTGATCGGGCGCGTGGCCAGGTCGGCGAGATCCACCGAGGCCAGCGCGTGCACGACGGCGGCACGGTCGTCGTTCGATGGGGCGCGCCACCATCCTCGATGCTTCAGCCGCCCCGTCGCAACGATCTCCGCAACCGTTGCCGGCACCTCGGAGGCCAGGCTCGGCCGCTGCGGAACGTAGCCGAGCCGCCAACGATCTCGGAAGCCCTCCGGTGGACCCCCGAACAGCCGAACGGTTCCCGCCTGCGGATGCAGGGCACCGAGCAGGAGCTTGAGCAGGGTCGACTTGCCCGAGCCGTTTGGACCCACCAAGGCGACGAACTCGCCGGACCGCACGCTCAAGGACACGTCCTCGAGCACCGCCGTGCGCGCGTAGCCGAAGCGAAGGTGGTCGGCTTCGAGCAGAACGGTCCCGGGCGCCGGTGCCTGGTGCGCAGCCTCCATCAGTCCGTGCCCCCAGTCGTTCCGAGAATGAGAATAGTTCTCATATCTGGAGGAGGTTAGATCCTAGGGTGCCGGCCCGTCAAGCAGGGTCCCGGCGCGCCTCCTCACGACGGCAGCCGGATGCGACCCTTCGGACGCCCTGCGAGGGCCGCTGGTGAAGCCACGACGATCCCGTCCGACGCCAGCCCCGAGATGGCCTCCACGACACGCGTGATATCCGCTCGGGTGATCGCGACGAGTCGCGACACGCTCAGGCTGGAACGATCGCGAAGCGCCGCCACGATCGCGCCACGGACCTGGCGGATCGATCCCTCGAACGGCGGCTGACGACGGACGGACGGACGGCCCCGGCGCCCCGCGGACCGGAACCGACACGCGGGCGCCAGGGGGCAGACGTGGCAGCGCGGCTGGGTCCGGCACACCTGCCGGCCCAAGGTCATCAGCGCCTGGTTCCAGTCCCCCGGACGTTCACGATCGAGCCATCGCTCCGCGGCTTGCCCGACCGGTGCGGGCGCGATCTCATCCCGCTCCGCGCCGAATTCCAGGCGGGCCATCACCTTCCGGACGTTCGTGTCGACGGTCGCCACAGGTACGCCGAAGGCGATCGAGGCGATCGCGGCGGATGTGTACGGGCCGATCCCCGGAAGGGCCTTCAGCTCGTCCGGCTGCGCGGGAAGGACCCCGTCGCGGTCGCGGACCAGGATCCGCGCCGCCTCGTGCAAGGCGACCGCCCTCCGGTGGTACCCCATACCCGCCCACGCTCGCAGCACGTCGGCCAACGAGGCCGCCGCCAAGATATCCGCGGTCGGGAACTCCGAGAGGAACCTCGGGAACACCTCGGCGACACGCGCAGCCTGCGTCTGCTGCAACATGACCTCCGAGATCCACACGGCGTAGGGATCGTGTTCGATGCGTCGCCACGGGTAATCGGGATCCTCACGAGCGAACCATGCGTGGACGGCGGCGCGCACCGCGGGCGGGGGTTCCCGCCGTGGCAACGGGCGACTACGCTCGCGCGAGAGGGGGGAGCCCATGGCGACGGTCCGCGACGTGATGAGTACCGAGTTGGTGAAGGTGACTCCTGGAACCACGGTCGCCGAGGCGGCGACCATGATGGGGACGCAGCAGGTGGGGTCCGCGCTCGTGATGGACGGGTCCGTGTTGGTCGGCATCTTCACCGAGCGCGACGTGCTTCGAGCGGTCGGGTCTCACTTCGATGCGGAGCACCACGCTGTGTCGGAGTTCATGACGTCCGACCCGCATACGGCCCGTGTCGACGAGGACGCGCATGAGGCGCTCTCCGCGATGTTGGCCTTCGGCTTCCGACACCTGCCCGTGATGGACGGCGCCTCCGTGGTCGGCGTGGTGTCGATGCGAGACCTCACCCGTTCGCTGCAGGGTTAGATCCCGCCGGCCACGGGTCACGACGAAGCGAACCCGGCCCGCTGCTCCCGGCTGGGGAGCTGATCCATGGTCTCGCGCAGTGCGGCATACACCTCGCGGAACACGTCGCCGACGAATGCAGCTTTCTGGTCGTCTCGACCGTCCATCGCGCCGCGCACAGCGGATGCCGTGATCTCCACGGCCTTCTCGAACACGTGCAGGTCGTTCTCGCGGGACATCTGAACCTCCGGATCGTCGGGTGTGGGTCGGTCAGGTCAGGCTACCTGAGGTGGGCTCAGGCGCGCGGTGCGAAGGTCGGACGGGTCTCTCTGCACCGGCGGGTTCCTCTGGCGGATGTCGATATCCACGGAGGGCGGTTCGTCGATAGGGTGGAGCGCGACGATCGATCGTGCAGCGAGGAGACCCGACATGACCCAGTATCTCCTGTTGATCTACGAGGACGAGTCCGGATCGGCGAGCGCATCGCCGGACGACATGACCGAGATGATGCGAGCCTACGGCGAGTACACGCAGTGGCTCGCGGCGCAGGGGTGGATGCGCGGGGGCGACGCCCTGCATGGGACGGATCAAGCGACGAGCGTTCGGGTCCGCGACGGCGAACGTGTGGTCGTCGATGGGCCGTTCGCGGAGACGAAGGAGCAGCTCGGCGGCTACTACCTGATCGAGACCGAGCACCTCGACGACGCGATCGAGGCCGCGGCACGGTGTCCGGGGGCAGCGCGTGGCACGATGGAGATCCGTCCGATCATGCCGACGTGAACCCCGCGGGGTCGACGCCCGAGAACCAGGCGACCGCGTCGACCGCGTCGGCGGTCGAACAGGCGTTCCGGCGCGAATCGGGTCGCGCCGTGGCCACCCTGATCCGCGTCTTGGGCGACTTCGACCTCGCTGAGGAGTCCGTGCAGGACGCGTTCGCGGTGGCGCTCGAGCGGTGGCCCCGATCGGGGGTTCCCGACAACCCGGGGGCGTGGATCACGACGACCGCCCGCCATCGCGCGATCGATCGGCTGCGCCGGGCCGCGAAGCTGCGCGAGAAGACCGAGACGCTGGGACAGCTCGCCGAACTGGAGGCGATGGGCGACGACATGCGAGAGATCCCCGACGACCGCCTTCGGCTGATCTTCACCTGCTGCCACCCGGCCCTTCCACTCGAGGCACGCGTGGCGCTCACCCTCCGAACGGTTGGCGGTCTGTCGACGCGCGAGATCGCACGCGCGTTCCTGCAACCGGAGCCAACCGTCGCGCAACGGCTGGTGCGCGCGAAACGTAAGATCCGGGACGCCGCGATCCCCTATCGGGTGCCGCCGAAGGAGCTCCTCGGGGAACGCACCACGGGCGTGCTCGCGGTTCTCTACCTCATCTTCAACGAAGGCTATGCAGCGACGGAGGGTGACCTCGTCCGCCCGGATATCTGCGACGAGGCGATCTGGATGACGAGGGTGGTGGCCCGGCTCCTGCCCGAGGAACCCGAACCGCAGGGTCTGCTCGCCTTGATGCTGCTGCAGCACTCACGGCGCGACGCCCGCCTGGATGCCGATGGCGGGCTCGTGCTGATGGAGGACCAGGATCGGGCTCGCTGGGACCACGACATGATCGACGAGGGCGTTGCGGCGCTGGACCGTGCGATGGCGGCGCATCGTCCCGGCCCCTACCAGCTCCAAGCCGCCATCGCTGCGATGCACGCGCGCGCGCCGCGACCCGAAGACACCGACTGGCCGCAGATCGCCAGCTTGTACCGTGCACTCGAGGAGATGGACCCCTCACCGGTCGTTGCCCTCAACGCCGCCGTCGCCGTCGCCATGGCGGACGGACCTGCGGCGGGCCTCTCACGTGTCGACGCGCTCGCGTCGCGCCTGGATGCCTACCACCTGTTCCACGCATCCCGCGCCGACCTGCTGCGAAGGCTCGACCGGCACCGTGAAGCCGCCGAGGCCTATGCGCGAGCCCTCGAGCTCGCAACGAATCCGGCCGAGCGCGCCTTCCTATCGGAGCGTCTCACCGCCAGCAGGACGGCATCGGCAAGCTAGCGTCAGGCCGCCCCACCCGGCGCCCGAACGCTAGAGTTGCCCGAACATGCTCTTCCCCACCATCGACTTCGCGGTCTTCTTCGCCATCGTCTACCTGGGGCACTGGCTGCTCAACCCCAGGCCCGTGCGATGGAAGCTGTTCATGATCGCCGCGAGCTACGTGTTCTACGCCTGGTGGAACCCGAGGTACGTGATCCTCCTCGCCGGCATATCCGTGATCGCCCAGGTGAGCGCGCTTGCGGTGGCGAGACGGGAGGATGAGCGGGGCCGCAGGTGGACGATGGGGATCGGTGTGGGACTCACTCTGGCTCCACTCGCGTATTTCAAGTACTACGGCTTCTTCTCGGTCAACGCGCTGAACGCCGCGGACTCGCTCGGCCTCCACCTCGGATTTCAGCCGATCCAGGTCCTCCTCCCCGTCGGTATCTCGTTCTTCAGCTTCATGGCGGTCGCCTACGTCGTCGACGTCTTCCGGCGGCATACGGAGGTGGCCTCGTGGATCGACGTCTTCCTCTACCTGTCGTTCTTCCCCCATCTGGTCGCCGGCCCCATCGTTCGCCCCAATGAGCTGATCCCCCAGCTGGACGTGCGCCGCGATCCGCGCCACGTCGACATGACGGGCGCCGCGTACCTGATCCTCGGCGGGTTGTTCAAGAAGGTCGTGGTATCCAGCTATCTCGCGACCGCGATCGTCGACCCCACCTTCGGAGATCCGGGACGCCACAGCGCGGTGACCGTGATCGTCGCCGCCTGGGCCTACGCGATCCAGATCTACGCCGACTTCAGCGGCTACACCGACATCGCCATCGGTCTGGCGAAGCTGCTGGGCTTCCAGTTCCCCCAGAACTTCGACCGTCCCTACAGCGCGCGATCGCTCCAGGACTTCTGGCGTCGTTGGCACATCACGCTGTCTCGATGGCTCCGCGACTACCTATACATCCCGCTCGGAGGATCCAAGAAGGGGGAGGTTCGCACCTACATCAACATCATGCTCACGATGGTGCTGGGCGGTCTCTGGCACGGAGCGGCATGGACCTTCGTCATCTGGGGCGCCTACCAGGGGGCGGGCCAGGTGATCGGCACCTGGAAGCGCTTGCATCTGCCCGCGAGGCCGGAGACGCCGGCGTGGATATGGGGCCAGCGCATCGTGACCTTCAACCTGGTGTGCGTCGGATGGATCTTCTTCCGCGCCGACGGGTTGGGCACGGCTCTGTCCATGCTGGAGCGCCTCGTGACCGGGTGGGGCACGCCCGTCGACCTGGTGACTCCCCTCGTGCTCTTCGTCATCTTCGGGATGCTGATGCTGCAGCATCTGCCCCACCGGCCGGCCGAGCTGCTCCAGGCCCGGGTCTCGCGACTGAGTCCGGTCGTGATGGGGCTCGCGTTCGCCGTCGCGCTGTTCGTCATCGCTACCATGGGTCCTCAGGGCGTGGCGCCCTTCATCTACTTCCAGTTCTGAACCCATGACCGATCAGCGGAACGATCCCGACACCTCACGACCCGGCCGCGCGCGGGTGCCCGTGCCCCCCGGGCGTGCGACGATGCCCGCGGGCAAGGGGCTCGTCGTGATCCTCGTCGCCCTGATCGTCTGGGGGCTCCTCTACGCCCCATCGCTGGAGCGATCCTCCGAGGCCCAACCCCTGGGGACGCGACGCACGGTGTCGCTGTGGATCCTCAAGCCGCTCGCCGTCGATCAGCAACGCGCTCCAGCTCACCCGACTCACCGACGCCGCGTCGAACACGCTGGGCAAAGACCCCAATGCCGCGCCGGGAGGCGCCGTCGCCCCACCGCCCGACGTGCTTCCGACCGGCGGACCGACAGGCTCGCCCACGCCACAGAAGCCGCCCAAGAAGACGACGAAGATCCGGACCCCCACGCCGACGGACGAGCTGCGAGTCGCGGTGGTCGGGGACTCGCTGGCGGCGGGCCTGGGCGTCTACATGGAGCGGGTGCTTCGTCCGACGCTCACACGCGTCACGAAGCAGGGCCGCATCTCCACGGGTCTCGCGCGACCGGACTACTTCAACTGGCCGGCAGCGCTCAAACAGATAATGGACGGGTATCACCCGGATCTCGTGGTCGTGATGCTGGGGGTGAACGACAACCAGCCGCTGCAGACTCCGGGGGGTCAGGTCCAGACGCAGATCGGCACGTTCCAGTGGCCCAAGGCCTACGCAGAGCGCGTCCGGAGCTTCGCGAAGATCGCGGTCGACGCGGGCGCGCACGTGGTCTGGGTCGGCCTGCCCATCGTGTCGCAGAAGGAGCGGTGGACGCTCTTCCAGCGGCAGAACGACATCTTCGAACGCGTAGCGAAGAGCGAGCCGAACATCGCGTACGTGGACACCTGGGACCGCTTCGCGGCGCCCGACGGCGGCTACACGCCCTTCTACCACGAGGGCGGCAAGGTGGAGCTGATCCGGGAGTCCGACGGCATCCATTTCAACGGCACGGGCTACGAGCTGGTCGCCCAGTCGGTGGTTCAGGCCGCCGTGGACGCGTTCCACCTGACCCCGAAGGTCATGACGAGCGGCGGCTGAGTTCCGGCTCAGATCTCGATCGACACCTGCGGGAGGTTCGCCAGGGCGGCCTCCTCATCGGCCGCGTCGAACTCGAAGTCCGGAAGACGTCCGTTGAGGTAGTCGTCGTAGGCCTGCATGTCGAAGTGGCCGTGACCGCAGAGGTTGAACAGGATGACCCGCTCCTCGCCCGCCTCACGAGCCTCGATCGCCTCGTCGATCGCGCCCTTGATCGCGTGGCTCGGCTCGGGCGCCGGGATGATCCCCTGGGTCTTCGCGAACAGCACGGCCGCTTCGAAGATCTCGTTCTGCGTGTAGGCCCTGGCCTGCATGTGCCCTTCGCGCACGAGCATGCTGAGCGAGGGAGCATCGCCGTGGTACCGCAGTCCGCCCGCGTGAACGGGCGCCGGCACGAAGTCGTGGCCGAGCGTGTACATGGGGACCACCGGGGCGATCTTCGCGGTGTCGCCGTAGTCGTAGGCGAACCGTCCCTTCGTAAGGGTCGGGCACGCCGCTGGCTCCGTCGCGAGGAACCGTGTCGTCGCGTTGCCGCGGAGCTTCTCGGCCATGAAGGGATAGGCGATCCCTGCGTAGTTCGATCCGCCTCCGACGCACCCGATGATGACGTCGGGCTCCTCACCGGCCATGGACATCTGCTTCTGAGCCTCCAGCCCGATCACCGACTGGTGCAACAGGACGTGGCCCAGGACGCTTCCGAGCGCGTAGTTGGTGTCCTCATGGGTGGCTGCGTCCTCCACGGCCTCGCTGATGGCGATACCCAGTGAGCCGGTCGAATCAGGATGCTCGGCTCGGATCGCGCGCCCGCTGTTGGTCTTGTCCGACGGTGAGGCCACCACCGAGGCACCGAACGTCTCCATGAACACCCGTCGATAGGGCTTCTGCTCGTACGAGGCCTTGACCATGTACACGTCGCACTCCAGGCCGAACATGCTGCACGCCATGGCCATCGCCGAGCCCCACTGGCCGGCGCCGGTCTCCGTGGCGATGCGTCGGATCCCCGCCGCCTTGTTGAAGTACGCCTGGGGCACCGCGGTGTTGGGCTTGTGCGAGCCGGCCGGCGACACTCCCTCATACTTGAAGTAGATGTGTGCAGGCGTACGCAGAGCCTGCTCCAGTCGGGTCGCTCGGAAGAGCGGGGTGGTGCGCCACAGGCGATAGATATCGAGCACCTCACCTGGGATGTCGATCCACGGCTCGGCCGAGACCTCCTGCATGATCAGCGCCTCGGGGAAGATCGGCGCTAGGTCGGGCGGGCCCACGGGCTCCATGGTCTGTGGGCTGAGCGGCGGGAGCGGGGGCATGCCCGCCGCCACCATGTCGGGAACGAGGTTGAACCATGCGGTCGGCAGATCGTCGGGGCCGAGATCGAAGCGGGTTACGGGGTCGGTCATGGGTCGCCTCCTTCAGAGCCGTCGGAGGCGCGAGCCTAGCCGGAGGCGGGGTGACGCGCCAGCCCTTCGAGTCGAGGAAGGCAACCGGGATGCTGTTGCGTTACGACGGGGCGAGGTCCTTGATAGGGCTCGCGAACGACCGAGGAGGCGGAGTGAGCACGAGGAGAGTCTGGTTCCGTGGAGCGATCGCGGGTGCGGTCCTGCTGGGGAACGCATGGTCCGCCGGCGTCGTACACGCAACGGCGGCACCGCCCTCGCTCCGTCTGATCGCCTCACGGTCTGACGTCACCATCATCAGGAGTCGGCAATACCCCGTGTTGCTGGATCTCGGCGTCTACGTGGCGCCGGTGGGCGGATCGATGCAGCTCGATGTCTACCGCCAGGACTACGCCAACCCCATCCAGGTCGACCAGGTGACCGACGGGGCCACCGCCGTGCCACTGCCACCGGACCTGCTCGACGGCTTCTACGGTCTCGCGCGATTCGGCCATATCCGGGTTGTGAACGCGCTCGGCGAGACCGTTTCACGGGAGACGGTCGATCTGTGTCCCGCCTCCTACGATCGAGCGCGGATCGACGACAGCGGACCTGCGGTTCCCACCTTCCCGTCGCTGGGCTGCAACGCGAACCCGTTCACGCTGGGGGCGGTGTGGGGGATCGACTCGGGCTGGGCGGTCAACCTCGTCTCCCCCTACGGCGGACCCGGAGGCTCAGCCGGACGATTCGCTGGTCGGGACGGCACCTACACCGTGACGTTCAGCATCGACCATGCCGCCGTCCAAGCCTTCGGGATCTCGCCGGGCGACGCGACCCGCAGCGTGACGCTGCATCTGCAGACGCAGCGGCAGCGCTGCGCACCGTGCGCCGAGCCAGCGGGCTCGCAGCCTGGGCCCTCGGCGACTCGGCGCAAGGGCGTCCGAACTCCGGACGTCCCTATCGACACCGGTCCGGACCCCTCGACCCTGCCAGACCTGATCCCCCTGCCGAGCTCCAACATGTTCGTGGCCCACGATCGGAATAGCGGACGGGACGAATTGATCTTCGGCGCGACCGTCTGGAACCGCGGCCCCGCCGGTCTCCAGGTCGAGGGGTTCCGTCCTGCCGACTCGACCACGATGGATGCGTGGCAGTACTTCACCGACGCCACGGGCGCGATCGTCGGGAAGGCCCCGGTCGGGAGCTTCGAGTACGACACGCGTCCGGGTCACGAACACTGGCATTTCGAGCAGTTCGCCCGATACCTCCTGCTCGACGGGGCGAGGCAGCGCGTCGTGAAGAGCCACAAGGAGGCCTTCTGCCTGGCCCCGACCGACGCCATCGACATGTTGGCGCCCCGCGCGGTTTGGAACCCAGGACCGCTGGGCTTCGGCGGCACCGTCTGTGGCTCACAGAACTCGATCTGGACACGAGAGGTGCTGCCGGCAGGCTGGGGCGACACGTACTACCAGTCCCTCCCCGGCCAATCCTTCGACGTCACGGGCCTACCGAACGGCCGGTACTACGTGGAGGTGCAGGCGAATCCGAAGGGCGTCCTCTACGAAGCGGATCAGGACGAACGACATCAGTTACCGCCGGATCTTCCTGCGGGGACGCCCGGGGCACCGGTTCGTGCTCGTACCTGCGTGGCACGGCATCGACGGCTGATCGGCGATCAAAGCTCCCTCCCCGGTTGCGAGGCCACCTCGACCCAGCCGTCCACGATCCGCGCGGAGAACACAGCGAGCGCGTCCTCGGCGGGTCCGTTCGTCGGCTCGCCCGTCTCCACGTCGAAGACGCTGCCGTGGCACGAGCACTCCACCTCGGCGGCGCGGTCGTCGAACGATCCAGTCTCTGCGAGCGAGCACCCCATATGCGTGCACTCGTCGCCGAACGCGTAAAGCTGGTGTTCCACGTGTGCCACGGCAACCTTCCCGCTCGGGAGATCGAAGGCCCGAACCTCCCCCTCAGGGATCTCCGCCAGCGACCCGACTCGGATGAACTCCACCGCACACCTCCTGGGACCCGGAGTTCGAGCCTACCCGCTGTCCCGCGCCGCTCAGGCGCGCGAGAGCGCCGAGAACCCTCGTTGGATGACGGTGAACGCGCCCAAGACCGCGAGCAGCACGAGGACGTAGGGCATGGCGCCGGGGATCAGGAGGCCGGCGAGGAGCGCCAAGAACCGCTCCAGCCGCTGGAACAGCCCCTCGCTGAGCGTGACGCCCACGGCCTCGGCCTCGGCTCGGATATGGCTGACCGACAGACTGACGATCAGCGTGACCAGGGCGAGCGCTGCCTGGAGGGTCTCGCCCTTCGCCGCCAGGTTCCAGAACAGGCAGGAGAACAGGATCATGTCCGAGACGCGATCGAGGACCGAGTCCATGAACGCGCCCGACCTCCGCGCCTCCCCCCGATGCCGGGCGACCGACCCGTCGAACACGTCTGCGAGCCCGGCGAAGAACAGCAGGACCCCCGCCACGAACCAGTTGCCCACGAGGATCTGCCACCCCGACGCGACGTTCATCAGTAGGGACAGCAGGGTCAGCTGCCACGGCCTGACGCCGGTCCAGATCAGGAAGGCGAGGATGCCGCGGTAGGGCCAGGCGAAGACGCGCTGCATCGTCCCGCCTGCGGCGCTCTCGTTCTTCCGCGGGGCCGGCATATCACGGACGCGGGCGGGTTCCCGCTCGGCGCGGTCTCTCGCTGAGGTCACGGTTCGGCCCAGACGCTCAGCCGAGATGCGGCTCGAAGCCGACGACCACGTAACGGAAGTTGCCGGCGGGGGCGGCGTAGACGACCTCGTCTCCCTCGGCGGTCCCCAGGAGCGCGGCCCCCAACGGAGAGGTCGTGGTCACGGTGCGGGCTCCGGGGGCTCTCTCCTCCGCGTGTTCGGCGAGCAGATAGGTCTCGTCATCCGGGTCGTCCTCGTCCAGCGGCCGGATCGTGACGAGCATCCCCGGTCCAACCTGCGTGGCACCCACCGGCGCCTCGACGATCTCCGGATCGCGCAGCATGTGCTGGAGCTTCCGGATCTTCGACTCCATGAGCCCCTGTTCGTCCTTCGCCGCGTGGTACTCGGCGTTCTCCTTCAGGTCGCCGTGCTCGCGAGCGATCTTGATCTTCTCGGTGATCTGCTCGCGGCCCGTCGTGGTCAGCTCAGCCAGCTCCGCTTTGATCCGGAGGTAGGCGTCGAGCGTGAGGACGGCTGTGGGCTCCTGGCCCGGCTTCCGGGGTGGGCGACTCTTCAGTTCCTCGGGAAGTTCGACCATGCGCGCAGTCTATCGGGGCCGGCGGGCGGCACGACCGCGGAGCGTTCGGCGACGCGAATCACTCCTCGCTGAAGTAGACGTTCTTGGTCTCCGTGTAGAGCGAGGCGGCGTGCATCCCCATCTCTCGCCCCATCCCGCTCCGCTTGTACCCTCCGAAGGGAGCCTCTGTGAACACGCTGGACGACGAGTTCACGCTCAGATTCCCCGTCCGGATCCCTTTGGCGACGCGGATCGCACGGCCGAGGTCGCGCGTCCAGATGGAACCGGAGAGGCCGTACGGCGAGTCGTTGGCGATCCGCACGGCCTCCTCCTCCGTGTCGAACGGGATCACGCAGGCGACCGGTCCGAAGATCTCCTCCCGCGCGACCCGCATCTCGTTGCGCACGTCGGCCAGGACGGCAGGGCGCAGGAAGTATCCGGGATCGTCGGGCACGTCGCCGCCCGTGACATGCCGTGCTCCCTCGTCGATGCCGAGCGCGAGGTAGTCCAGTGACGTCTGACGCTGGCCCGCGGAGATCAACGGTCCCATCTCGGTCGTCTCGTCGAGTGGCTGGCCCACCCGGATCGTGGCCACGCGCGCCGCGAACCGCTCGAGGTACTCGTCGTACACGCTGCGCTGCACGAGCGACCGGGACCGCGAGCAACAATCCTGGCCCGCGTTGTCGAACACTGACCACACCGACTTCTCGATGCACCCCTCCAGATCGGCGTCGTCGAAGACCACGTTGGCGGACTTGCCGCCGAGCTCCAGCGAGACGCGGGTGATGTTCGGCGCCGCCGCCTGCATCACCCCCGTCCCTACCTCGGTCGAGCCGGTGAACGAGATCTTGCCCACCCGTGGATCCGCGATCAAGGCGCTGGCGACGACGGATCCAGGACCTGGCACGACGCTGAGCGTGCCCTCGGGGAGGCCCACCTCATACAGGATCTCCGCGATGGCGAGCGCAGTCAGCGGTGTCTGGGACGCCGGTTTGACCACGGCCGTGTTCCCGCATGCGAGGGCCGGGGCGATCTTCCACGAGGCGATCACCGCGGGGAAGTTCCACGGGGTGATCAGGACACAGACGCCCACGGGTTCCCGGAGCGTGACGTCGATCCCCGGCGGCACGACCGGGATCGTCTCGCCGAAGATCTTGTTGGCCGCGCCGCCCCAGTACTCGAAGACGTTCGCCACCAGGTCGATCTCCCCGCGGGCCGCGCTGATCGGTTTCCCGCCGTTGCGCGCCTCGAGCCTGGCGAGCGTCTCCTGGCGAGAGCGGATCAGGAACGACGCTTCCATGAGGAGTCGGCCGCGCTCCCGGGCACTCATCCTTGGCCATGGCCCTTCCTCGAAGGCCTGGGTCGCCACGTCCACCGCTCGCCGCGCATCCTCGGTCCCGCCTCGAGCAACCTGGGCCATGGGGTCCGCGGTAGCGGGTTCGAGCACCTCGAACGTCGAGCCGTCCGCCGCCTCGCTCCGCTCCCCTCCGAGTACCAGCAGGTCCACCATGGGTCACATCGTAGGGACTTCGGCGACGATGCGGGAGACCGCGGTAGTGTTTCGCCGCGTTCCGGAGCAGGAGGGTAGCCATGCGTCTGCAGGGCAAGGTCGCACTCATCACGGGCGGCGGGAGCGGGATGGGCATGCACGCCTCCCGGCTGTTCGCCGAGGAGGGAGCGCGGGTGGTGCTCGCCGACGTCGACGACGCCTCGGCTCAGGCCACGGCATCAG
Source organism: uncultured Actinomycetes bacterium (assembly GCA_963796725.1). Taxonomy (GTDB): domain Bacteria; phylum Actinomycetota; class UBA4738; order UBA4738; family HRBIN12; genus JAOUEA01. Next base: position 741,172 of record CAWCMT010000001.1, on the reverse strand, counting down.
CGATCGTCGAGGCCGGGGGCGACGCGATCCACGTTCACGCGGACGTCTCGCGAGAGTCGGACGTGCAAGCGATGGTTGAGACTGCGGTATCGACCTACCGTCGCCTGGACGTCCTGTACAACAACGCGGGCGTCATGCTCGGAGCCGATAGCTCGGTGCACACGATGGACGAGCGGATCTGGGACTTGACGCTGGCGGTCAACATCAAGGGTGTCGCGTTCGGCTGCAAGTACGGCATCCCGGCCATGATCGAGTCCGGCGGAGGATCCATCATCAACGTCGCCTCGTTCGTCGCGTGGGTGGGGGCCGCCACCTCGCAGACCGCCTACACGGCGTCCAAAGGCGCCGTGCTCGCCATGACTCGGGAGATCGCGGTGGAGTACGCGCGGCAAGGCATCCGCTGCAACGCCCTGTGCCCCGGCCCGATCGACACGCCGCTCCTGGCGGAGCTACTCGCCGACCCGGCGCAGCGCCAACGCCGACTGGTGCACATCCCGATCGGACGGCTCGGGCGGGCCGAGGAACTCGCCAAGGCCGCGCTCTTCCTCGCGAGCGACGACGCCTCGTACATGACGGGAGCGTCGCTCGTCGTCGACGGGGGGATCACGGCCGCCTACGTGACGCCCGAGGACTGACGGGTTCAGGCGAGCCGGCTTCCACCGAGCTCCGCTCGGAACCCCTCCTGGATATCAGCCACGATGCGGAACGCCTGTCTCAGTCGGCCCCGCGTGACCGGCTCCAACTCGGACGGGTCGACGAGATGGTCGACCGGCCTGCCCTCGCCGACGAGCTGAAGTTCGTGATCGAGGCGAACCTCCTGGAAGGTCTCGAACGCCGCCTCGAGCGCCTCTGCCGAGCCCTGGCCGATGGCTCCCCGGGAGGCCGCTCGGCGCAGTCGCTCACGCGTACCGGTCGCGCCCCCACCGCCGCGAAGATCGAGGAGGCGGGCCAGATCGGTCACCGGCAACAGCCCGCCTGACTTGACGTCCACCACCCTACGGCCGTCGGGCAGTCGCTGGGTCGCGATACCCCCGAGATGCCCGGTCGGTGGACGGATCTCCAGCGCTAGCCGCGTCACGTGCCAGCCCAGCCGGCCGTCCGCCCTGACCCCCTCCCGCAGGCGTCGCCGCAGCTCGGATGTGTCCAACGGGCCTGAAACCCTCCTCAGATCCAGGGCGATCGTGGACCGGAACGCCTCGCGCACCTCGCTCGGAACGGGGGTCAGCACGTGCGAGATCCAGCGATCCGCCGGCCCTCGCCACCCCTGGGTGGTGGCGAGCACGCCCGAGGGACAGGGCGGCAGCCCGGCCCTCGAGAGGACATCCACCACGCGGACCGCCACCCGGGAGAAGGCCGGGTCGAGATCGTCCGGACCCTCCCAGACGACGGTGTGATCCTGATCGGGCGTCAGACCCGGCTCGCGACGTGCCACGCTGCCGAAGGCGAGCCACGCCCAGGGCGCTCCCGGTTCGCCGGATTCGGCGATGGCCAGATCGAGGGTACGTGCGGTGATCCTGTCTATGACCCCGGCGAGGGCACGGCCGATCGCCGAGGCGCCGAGGCCAAGCGAGCGGATCTTGGCCACCGAGTCCGGGATCTCCCTGCCGACGCGGACGAGGTCGGCGTACGAGTCGGCCCGTGCGGCGCCGGCCGCCAGCCCGGTGGGGTCCTCCGACCCCATCGCGAGGAGCTCTGCGCGCTCCCGGAGTCCCGACGCCAGGAACCGAAGCCCTGCGGGCTCCTCGAAGACGGCCTCGGCGGCCGCACGAGGGATGTGCAGGTAGGAGACCTCCGTCCGCGCCCAGACGTCGAACATAGGGCGATCGCCGCTGAGCAGGGAAGGGAACCCGAAGACCTCTCCCGGTCCCAAGAAGTCGAACACCTCCTCGCCGCGACGGAATTCGACCTGCCCATCGAGGACCACGAAGACCGCGTCCGCGGGAGGACCCTCGACGCTCAGGATCAGCGCCCCGGGGTGCGCGCGCTTCCGCTCCGCATCGTGGGCGAGGCGGTCCACGCGGGCGCGCTCCATCGCGTCGAACGGAGGATGCGACGCGAGGAAGGCGCCGACGTCCACGTCGGCTTCAGCGTCCGAACACGGGACGCAGCGCCGCGTACACGGCTCGGTAGCGTTCGTACGCTTCCTCGTACGTGTCGTGAACGGCCGCGTCGGGTTCGTGGATCTCAGGGCGGAACGCGACGAACGCATCGACGGCGTCCGCGACCGATGCGTGCATCTCCGATGCGACGGCCGCCAGGATCGCGGCCCCTGTCGCCGTCGTCTCCACGGACGCGGGCACGCGAACCGGCAGACCGGTGACGTCGGACTTGATCTGCCGCCACAACGGCCCCTTCGCACCCCCGCCCACGATGGTGAGCCGCGTGACGCCCAACCCTGCGTCCAGCATGGCCTGCAGGATGTCTCTCAGCGCGAATGCGCTGCCTTCGAGGATCGCGCGGGTCATGTGGTCGCGCGTATGGGCGAGCGTGAGCCCGTAGAACACACCGCGGGCCGCCCCGTTCCACTCCGGCGCCATCGCCCCCTGCATGCACGGGAGGAACACGAGTCCCTCCGCACCCGGCGCTACGTGCCCAGCCTCCGTCGAGAGGAAGTCGTACGCGTCGCCCAGCCCGACCGCCTCGGCGTCACGCTCGATCGGCGCGAACTGGTCCCGCCACCACCGCAGGTTCCCACCGGAGACGAATCCTGGGTTCTCCAGGAGCCAGACGTCGGGATCGGCGTGAGGATGGCACTCGACGAGCATCGTCGGATCCTCCCGGGGCTCGTCGCTCGCCGCGCAGACGGGCTCCGCGGTTCCCACCACATCGCAGACGTCGCCGGGCGCGAACACACCCGCTCCCAGCGTCGCGGCCATCTCGTCGCCGCAGCCCACCGCCACCGTGGTGGATGGAGCCAGGCCGCTGGCCTCGGCGAACGAAGCCGTGAGACCAGCGATCGGACTCGTCCCCGCGGCAACGGCCGGCAGTGTCGCGGGGTCGATGCCCGTCGCCTCGAGTACCTCGGTCGACCAGGAGCGGGTCCTCGGGTCCAGCAGGGCGAACGACGATGCGTTCGAGTAGTCGACCACCAGCTCGCCCGTGACGTGTCTCACGACGTAGGTTCCCGGCGACTGAAGGCTGGCGACGCGAGACCAGGCCTCCGGCTCCTCGTCCCGCACCCAGAGGGCTTTGAACACGGCGTGGGATGAATCCAGGTTCGCGCCGACCGCCGCGTAGAACTCCTGCGGTGAGAGCCGGCTGGCGAGCTCGGCCGCTTGTGCCTCGGCACGCCGGTCCATCCAGATCATCGCCGGACGCACCGCATGCCCATCCGCCGAGCAGGCCACCATCCCGTCCAGCTGCGAGCCGAAGGACAGCCCGCGGATTGCCTCGGCACCCGCGGGGCACGCGTCGACGAGTCGCCGGCATGCCCGCTCGACCGCCTCGGTCCAGTCGCCGGGGTCCTGCTCGGCCCAGGTCGGATGCGGGAACGAGAGATCGTACGTCTCGTAGGCGGATGCGACCAGCGTGCCGTCGTCCCCGTAGAGCGCCGCGTTCGTTCCCTGGCTTCCGACGTCGCATCCGATGACGAAGGCATCGCTCATGGGAGGATCACTATCTTCAGGCCGGTCCCGGATCTGATCGTCTCGAACGCGTCCGCGATCTGCTCCAACGGGAAACGGTGCGTGACCACACGAGCCAGCTCCTCCTGCCGCCGATCCAGGTAGTCCATCGTGATGCGGTACTGCCGGTGGGTGGCCCCGTACGCGCCGCGGATATCGAGCTCCTTGTAGTGGAGCTCGTTCATGTCGAGCGGGCTGACCGGATCGTGCTTCGGCAACCCGGCGAAGTACACGACCTTGGCGCGCTTCGCGGCCACCTCGAGCGCGGCTTGCTGGGCCGCCTTGGCAGGCGCGGCGACGCTGACCCGCTCCGCTCCCTGGCCGCCGGTCCGGGCCATCACCTCCTCGACCCCGTTGTCGTCGCCGGCCACCCAAGCGTCGTCCACGGCTTGCCCGATCGCGTCGAGGGCGATCTTCAGCCGCTCGCCAGAGACGTCCGTCATGAACACCCGGCTGGCGCCGCGGTCCCTCGCCATCATCGCCTGCCAACAGCCGATCGGACCCGTGCCGAAGATCACCACCGTGTCCCCCAGCCGGACGTCGAGCTGCTCGATCCCGTTCAGGGCGCACGCGAAGGGATCGGCGACCGTCGCGAGATCCGACGGCAGCTCGGGAGGCAGGGGTATGAGGTTCTTCATGGCGATCGGCGGCACGGCGGCGAGCTCAGCGTAGGCACCCGGGAACGGGTCGTAGCCGTAGAGGAGGTGATGCTCGCAGAGGTTCTGGAACCCCTCGAGGCACCATCGGCACGTACCGCAGGTCAGGATCGACCCGAGGAACACGCGGTCGCCCTCCGAGATCCCCGGAGGTAGCACGGCGTCAGAGCCGACGTCCGTGAGCACGCCGACCGGTTCGTGGCCGAGTTGCCACGGGGGCGGAGCCTTCGGGTCACCGTTGAAGAACGTTCGCGCGTCGGTTCCACAGATACCGCACGCCTCGACGCGCAAGATCGCACCTTCGCGGTCGGCCTCAGGCTCCGGCGCGTCATCGCGGATCTCGACGGTGTCGACCTCGGTCATGAAGGCGGCCCGCATCACGAGGTCTCCTCCTGCATCGCATCGAGCGCCTTGGCGGCCGGCCACCGCTCGCGGATGACGCGGGAGAGCGCTCGGGTGATCGCCTCCGGCCGCGGATGCATGAAGATGTTCCGACCCACCGAACAACCGATCGCGCCCGCGGCCATGGCCTCTTCCATCCGCTTGAGCAGCTCGTCGTCCGTGAGTCGAGATCCACCGGCGAGGACGACCGGGATGCCGTTCGCCGCTTCGACGCATCGCCCGAAGGACTCCTGATCGCCCGGCCAGTTGGTCTTCACGATGTCCGCCCCGAGCTCGGCGCAGAGCCGCACGTTCCTGCGCAGATATTCGAACCCGTACTGCTGTTTCAGTTCCTCCACGGTGGCGTAGGTGGTCGGGAACTCCGCCTCCGCGATGAACGGCATCCCCAGCGCTGCGCACTCGCGACCGACGTCGGCGAGGATCTCGATCATGCCGGCCTCCGTATCGCCGCCGAGTGCGGTGAACAGCACGACCGCGTCCGCCCCGAGCGTCAGCGCCTCCTCGATGTCGGCGATCCGCACGATCTGCGGCCGGTCGCCGTCTGGGGATGCGCTGGCGGACAGCAAGAGGGCCAGCGACGTCAGTGGATCGAAGCCACCCTGCGCCACGCGGATCATCCCCTTGCTCATCATGATGACGTTCGCGCCGCCGGCCACCGCCTCACGCGTGCGCTCGGCGATATCCGCCAACGGCTCCAGGAATGTCGGCGAAGTCATCCCGTGATCGAGCGCGCAGATCACCGACACACCGTCGGGGTCGATCACCCGCTTGAGCCGCATCGCCTTACCCACGCTGGTCGTCATGCCGTCTCCTTCCCTGGTCCTCGTCGGACCACCGTGAAATCGAACGCGTCCGCCAGGTGGTACTCGTCCGACAACAGGAGCGGTCTGCCGTCCGCCCCGTAGTCGACCTGGTGGAGATGTAGCAACAACACACCGCCCTTCACCTCGAGCCGCCGTGCCAGCGACCTGTTCGCCCGCAGGGGGCTGACCGTGACGACTCCTCGGGCAACCGGATGGCCGAGGCGATCGAGCACGCCGTAGAGAGAACCGTCGATCGACATCGTGCCGAGCTCTGCGAGCGAGACGAAGTCCGCCGAGACCACGTCCCGCGAGAACACGACCGCCCGGCCGTCCGCCGTCCTGACCCGCTCGAGGATGACGACGGGCGCGCCGGCTGCCAGACCGAGGGACTCAGCCTGGTCGACGGATGCCTTGACCGCCCGGACGGCGCTGTCCGTGGTGCCGGGCTTCATCCCGGAGGCGCGGATCGCCTCCGTCACACCGAAATTGACATCGAGATTGTTGCGGAGCCTGGGGCGGTGCGTCGCGTAGGTCCCGGTCCCGCGGGTCCGCGTGACGAACCCGTCCTCCTCCAGGGAACGCAGCGCCTCACGAAGCGTGGCCCTGGACACCCCGAGTTCGCTCGCCAGCTCCGGCTCGGCGGGCAACTTCGCGCCGGGCGCGATGCCGCCCGCTCGAGATGCGCGACGCCAACTCTTCGCGAACGCTGAACGACAGCCGCTTCTTCACGCTGATGGCTATCACCTCCCCTGCCGCCGCCCTTGCCGCCGCCACCCACACGATCGATGCTAGCTTTGTCAGACAAAGGTCGTCAAACGACGATCCGCGCATGGGAACGGGCGGTATCGGCAGCCCGGGCCTACGATGGGTCGATGACACCGCTCGCCCTCGGGTATCCGGGTTGGCCGCATCCCTCAACGAGCTGGGACTGGTGGCCGTTCGTCGGGATGGTCTGCGCGCTCGTCCTTCTGCTCGGCACGATGCGTTTGCGGCTCGGAGTCGCCGTGGTGATCGCCACGATCGCGGCGGGACCCCTGTTCGCTACAGCGATCCACCGCTGGGGCGTCGCATCCGTCCTCGCGCCCATCGTGCTCGTCTGGGCGTGTGTCATCCTCTACCGCCGGCGCCCGCCGCAGGAAGCACGCCGCGGGGGCGTTTGACAGACATATGCTCGGTGTGCATGGATACGCGCCAGGAGCCGCTGCGTCGGCCCGGGAGGGGAGGTGCTCATGTCCGAGCGCAAGGTGGGGTCGGTCACCTACACGGAGGTAGAAGAGGACTACTTCCAGAAGCGAGGGCTGAAGCGTCACGCCGCGTTCTGGTCGCTGTGGTCGCTCGGGGTGGCGGCGGTCATCTCCGGTGACTTCTACGGCTGGAACGCGGGTCTGACCGCCGGTGGTTTCGGCGGCCTGCTCATCGCCACCGTAGTGGTCGCGATCATGTACTACGGGCTGTGCTTCAGCATCTCGGAGATGTCGCCCGCGCTCCCGCACACCGGTGGTGCGTATTCGTTCGCCCGCTCGGCGATGGGGCCGTGGGGAGGCTTCATCACGGGACTCGCGGAGAACATGGAGTACGTGATCACGCCCGCGGTCGTCGTGGGCGCGATGGGCTTCTTGATGCACGACGTGATGAAGGGGTTGCTCAACGTCGCTGGGGAACCGTTCTGGAACAGCTACGTCACCTGGACACTGGTCTTCTACGTGATCTTCGTGGGGCTCAACATCGTGGGCATCGAAGCGACCATGCGGTTCACGGTCGTCATCAACATCCTCGCCCTCGCGATCCTGGGCTTCTTCTTCGTCTCGGTGTTGGTGTCCGGAAAGTTCGACTCTTCACTCCTGACCAACATCGTGCCGGATCCGGGGAAGACCACGTTCCTGCCGAAGGGCATCTCGGGGATCTTCCCGGCGATCCCGTTCGCGATCTGGTTCTTCCTCGCGATCGAGGAACTGCCGCTCGCCGCCGAGGAGTCCCACGATCCGAAGCGCGACATCCCTCGGGCCACGATGTGGGGCATGACGACGCTGCTGATCACGGCGGCGCTCACGCTGGTCCTGAACACGGGTGTCGTGGGCGCCACGCCCTTGGGCGACTCGGCCACGCCGTTGTTCGACGGCTTCATCAAGGTGTTCGGGTCGGGCACGAGCGCCGAACTCCTCGGTCTCCTCGGACTCACCGGGCTGATCGCCAGCTTCTTCACGATCATCTATGCCTACGGACGGAACACCTACTCGCTCTCGCGGGCGGGATACTTCCCGAAGGTGCTCTCGGTGACGCACGGCACCCGCAAGACGCCCCATGTCGCCTTGATCTCCGGCGCGGTCGTCGGGTACCTGCTTAGCCTGCTGATCTACGAGCTGGGCAAGTCCTCGGGTAAGTTCGCCGGGCAGATCGTCGGGGCACTGCTCTACATGGCCGTCTTCGGCGCGGTGATCTCCTACTCGATGCAGTCGCTCTCGTTCATCATGCTGCGGCGGAAGCTGCCGAACATCGAGCGCCCGTACCGGAGCCCGGTCGGCTCGATCGGGGCGGGGATCGCCGGCGTCATCGCCCTGGTGTCGCTGATCTCGCTCTTCTCGAACGAGGACTATCGGCCGGGCGTCTACGGCACCCTCGTCTACTTCATCATCGGGATCATCTACTTCGCGTTCGCCGGCCGGCACCGCCTCGTGCTCTCGCCCGAGGAGGAGTTCGCGCTGACCGCTGGGGAGATGGGTGACCCGGAGAAGGAAGGGCTCGGCGGCATGCGCGTGGACGAGATGAAGAAGTAGTAGCGACGGGGTCGCGCGATAGCGACCGAACATGGGAGGAGCGGCGGGCACGGGTGCCCGCCGCTCCTGCGTTCGAAGGAGGTTCGCATGGAGGTCCAAGGACTACTGGCGGTCGAGCAGCTGGAGGAGCTGTCGAAGGCCGGAGACATCGACACCGTCCTGTGCATGTTCACCGATCTGCAGGGCCGCTTCGTGGGCAAGCGGGTCGTGCCCCACTTCTTCTTCGACGAGATCCTCGGCGAGGAAGGGTTGCACGCGTGCCTGTACCTGCTCGCCGTCGACATGGAGATGGAGCCGCTCCCCGGCTACAAGTACGCGAGCTGGGAGACGGGGTACGGGGATTTCCGGATGGTCCCGGATCTATCGACGCTGCGCCTCTGCCCCTGGCTCGAGAAGACCGCCATGGTCATCTGCGACATCGCGGACGAGGAGACCGGAGAACCCGTCGAGGTCGCGCCCCGCCAGATCCTGAAGCGGCAGATCGAGCGGGCGCGGAAGGCCGGATTCACCATCAAGACGGGGTCCGAGCTCGAGTTCTACCTCTTCCGCGATTCCTACGACGACATCGCGGACGGTGGCTACCGAGACCTGCGTCCCAGCTCCACCTACATCATGGACTACCACATGCTGCAGACGACCAAGGACGAGTGGGTGATCAGGCAGATCCGCAACGGGATGCTGGGCGCCGGACTGCCCGTCGAGTTCTCCAAGGGAGAGTTCGGCAAGGGCCAGCACGAGATCAACATCACGTACTCCGACGCCCTGTCGAACGCCGACCACCACGTCCTGTACAAACACGGCGTCAAGGAGATCTGCGCCGCGAACGGCGTCGCAGCCACGTTCATGGCGAAGTGGACGATGGCCGAGGCAGGGTCGTCCTGCCACATGCATTCCAGCGTGTGGGACAAGAACGGGAAGAAGTCCCTGATGTGGGACGAGGATGGCCAGCACCATCTGTCGGACACGTACCGTTGGTACCTCGGTGGCCTTATGAGCTCCGCGCGCGAGATGGCGTGGATGTTCGCGCCCTTCGTGAACTCCTACAAGCGGTATCAGCTCGGCTCGTGGGCCCCGACCGCGATCGTATGGAGCCGCGACAACCGGACCTGCGGGTTCCGGACCGTGGGCGAGCACACCGGGTCACGAGTGGAGTGCCGCATCCCCGGCGCCGACGTGAACCCCTACCTCGGGTACGCGGCCACGATCGCGAGCGGCCTGTGGGGCATCGAGAACAAGATCGAGCCGCCGGAGATGTTCGTCGGTAATGCGTATGAGGCGAAGCGGGTACCGCGGGTCCCCTACTCGCTCCACGAGGCGATCGATACCTTCCGAAAGAGCAAGCTGGCGCGGGCGGCGTTCGGGGACTTCGTGTTCGAACACCTCCTCAACACGGCGGTCCAGGAGCAGACCATCTTCGACAACACGTGCGTCACCGACTGGGAGATGGCGCGGTACTTCGAACGCGGCTGAGACGTCCGCTGCACCCTCGGGCCCGCTAGGGTGTGCGGCGGAACGAACGCCGTACGCACGCCGGAGGGTCATATGCGCATCGTGGTCTTCGTGAAATGGGTGCCCGCACCCGAGGGTACCCCTGAGCTGGGACCCGACCATCGCCTCCTGCGCGAGGGGGTCGAGGGAGCTCTCGACCCCGGTGACGAGTACGGCGTCGAAGCCGCCCTGCAGCTATCCGAGGCACAGGGAGGTGAAGTGGTCGTGGTGTCGATGGGCCCCGAGGTGGCGCTGGGTGCTCTGCAGCGCGCTCTGGCGATGGGGGCCGATCGAGGCATCTTGATCACCGACGAGCTCCTGGCGGGCGCCGACGCACTCGCGACGGCGCGGGTGCTGGCGGCGGTTGCGCGCGAGGCGGAACCCGACCTCGTCATCGCCGCCGTGGAGTCCACCGACGGCTACACCGGAACCGTACCGGTCACGGTCGCAGAGCTGCTGGATCTCCCGGCGGTGTCCTTCGTAACGAGGCTGGAAGCCGACGGTGACGCGATCAGGGCCGAACGCCAGACGCCGACGGGCTACGAGGTCGTGGCCTGCGATCTTCCGGCGCTCGTCACGCTCACGGCAGGCGCCAACGAGCCCAGGTTCCCGAGCCTCAAGGGCACGATGGCCGCACGATCGAAACCCCTCGACCGCCGAACGATCGCCGACCTCGGACTCGAGCCCGGGATGGTGGCCCCGAGTCAGACCGTGATGGACGTGGTCCCGGCGCCCGCGAAGGCGGGAGGCGAGATCGTGGCCGCTGACGAGGCTGGGATCGAGCGTGCCATCGATCTCCTCGTGGAAGCGAAGGTCATCTGAACGTGACGACCATCTGGACACTCGCCGAGCTCACTCCGGAAGGGCCGAGCCCTTCGGCCGGAGAGCTGCTGACCAGCGCGCGCGCCATCGGGGACGAGGTGGCCGCCGTCGCCTTCGGCCCCGGTGCGAACGACGCCGCGTCGGTTCTCGGCCGCTTCGGCGCCTCGCGCGTCTATGCCTGCAACGACAACGTCGTCACCGGAGCATCGCGCGCCGCTGCCTTCGTGCTCGAGCGGTTGGTGCGTGAGCACCGCCCCGATCTGATCCTCTTCCCCGGCACGTACGAGGGTCGGGACCTGGCGGCACGCGCGCAGGCCCGGCTGGGATCCACCCTCATGGCCAACGCCACCGGCGTGCTGAGCCCGGATCGGGCACGCACCGAGATCCTGGGTGGGTCGCTCTTCGTGGAGGTTGGGCTCGCAGGGCCAGCGCCCGCCCTCCTCCTGCTCAAGCCGCACGCTACGGAGGCCGAGGAGGCGCCGGTGACCCCGGAGGTCGTCGAGGTCGAGGCTGAGGTCCCGGAGGGTCTGCGCGAAGTGCGGGTCCTGGAACGCCACGATCAGGCCGCGAGCGGCCCGTCCCTCGATGACGCGAAGGTCATCGTGGCGGGGGGCCGGGGCCTGGGCGGACCGGAAGGGTTCTCCATGCTGGACGATCTCGCGGCGGCGATCGGCGGGGCCGCCGTCGGTGCGTCGCGGGCCGCCGTCGATGCGGGCTGGGTCCCGTACGCCTACCAGATCGGACAGACCGGCAAGACCGTGAAGCCCGAGATCTACCTTGCCGTCGGTATCAGCGGTGCGCTCCAGCACGTGGTCGGTATCCGCGGCGCGGGTCGGATCCTCGCTGTGAACAAGGATCCGGAGGCGCCCATCATGAAGATGGCCGACCTGGGACTGATCGGAGATCTGCGGAACGTGGTGCCGGCGCTCGCCGAAGGGATCCGCCGACGGACCGGATCGTAGCGGCCGCGGCCCTCGGGGCCGTCCTCGCGGCGGCGTGTCTCCTGTTCCTACGCAGAGCACGCCTCCGTGCCGCGACCGTCCGGCGCGCACGCTCGACGGACCGTACGCTCCCAGCGGGCACCAAGGTCGCGCGGGAGCTCTCACAGGTCCTCGGCCAGCGCAAGCTGTTCCAGAAGGCGGCGCCGGGTCTCATGCACGCCTTCATCTTCTGGGGCTTCCTGGTACTTCTCCCCACCATCGTCGAGGCGATGCTGGCGGTGATCGATCCCGCGTGGACGCTCCCCTACCTCGGGCACGCGGCGTGGTTCGCGTTCGTCGTCGATCTGTTCGCGGCCCTGGTGCTCACGGGCGTCGTGATCGCGGTCGTGATCAGGAAGGTGCAGCGCCCCGCGCGGTTCCGGGGCAGCCACCTGGGCGAGGCCGACGGGATCCTCATCGCGATCGCGGCGATCGTGATCTCTCTCCTGCTCTGGAACGCGTCGCGGATCGCGCTGGGCTACGCGGCGCACCCTTCCGCCGCCCCGATCTCCGACGCACTCTCAGGTCTGTTCTCGGGCGGGCGCTCGACCGAGATCGCCGAACGGATCCTCGTCTGGACCCACCTCCTGCTGGTGCTCGGCTTCCTCGCGTACCTTCCGGCGTCCAAGCATCTCCACATCCTCACCGCGGCACCCAACGTCTGGCTCGCGAAGACGGGGCCGAGCGGGCGGCTGGAGCGACTGGTGATCGACCTGGACGCCCCGGAAGGAGAGCTCCGGTTCGGGGCCGCGACCGCCGCGGACCTCTCGCGGAAACAGGTGCTCGATCTGCTCAGCTGCACCGAATGCGGGCGATGTCAGGAAGTCTGCCCGGCGTGGGCCACCGGGAAGCCGCTCAGTCCGAAGCTGCTCATCATGGGGCTGCGCGACCACATGATGGCCGAGGCTCCCGCGCTCCTGGCCGCCGGCGACTCGGGCACGGTCGAGCTCCAGCCACTCGTCCCCTCGGCGGTCCAAGACGAGGTCGTCTGGGACTGCGTGACGTGTGGCGCCTGCGTCCGAGCGTGCCCGGTCGACATCGAGCACGTCGACACGATCGTGGATCTGCGGCGGCACCTCGTGATGGCCGAGAGCCGGTTCCCGGCCGAGGCGGGCACGATGCTTCGCGGGATCGAGGGGCCGACGGAGAACCCATGGGCGCAGCCCGCATCGGCGCGCCTGGACTGGGCCGAGGGACTCAACATCCGCGTCCTGCAGCCGGGAGACCCGCCACCCGAGTATCTGTTCTGGGTCGGCTGTGCCGGCGCCTTCGACGAGCGAGCACGGGAGGCCACCCGCTCCATCGCACGGCTGCTGGAGGCCACCGGCACGGATTTCGCGGTGCTCGGCCCACGTGAGCGATGCACGGGCGACCCGGCCCGGCGGATGGGACACGAGTACCTCTTCCAGTCGCTGGCCGAGCAGAACGTCGCAGCGCTTGGCGAGGCGCAGATCACCAAGATCGTGGCGAGCTGCGCCCATTGCTTCAACACCCTCGCCAACGAGTATCCGGACCTGGGCGGCACGTACGAGGTGGTGCATCACACGGATCTGCTGGCGGAACTGATCCGGGCCGGCCGCCTGGATCCCCATGCGGGCGCCGGCACCGCCACGCTCCACGACCCCTGCTACCTGGGTCGCCACAACGGCGTGTTCGATGCGCCCCGCGAGGTACTGGGCGCCGCGACGACGACCACCATCGAGATGCCGAGGGCTCGCGAGAACTCCTTCTGCTGCGGGGCTGGCGGCGCCCGCATGTGGATGGAGGAGTTGGAGGGGACGCCCCGCATCAACGACACCCGCTTCGCCGAGGCCGCGGGCACCGGGGCCGAGATCGTGGCGACCGCGTGCCCCTACTGCCTCGTCATGCTGGACGACGCGGCGAAGGCGAGCGATGACGGGGTGCGGGTGGCAGACGTCGCCACGCTCCTGGCCGAGGCCAACGACCTCGGCGAGTGAACAGCCTCAGCGATCGCCTCAGACGAACGCCCGCAGCCCGGTGAGGGCGTTGCCCACCACGAGCGTGTGGACCTCCTCGGTTCCCTCGTAGGTGAGGACGGACTCGAGGTTCGTCATGTGCCGCATGATCGGGTACTCGAGCGTGATGCCGTTCGCTCCCAGGATCGACCGCGAGGTACGCGCGATCTTGAGGGCCTCGCGCGTGTTGTTGAGTTTGCCGATCGACACGTGTTCGGGACGCAGGATCCCCGCCTCCTTCATGCGGCCGAGGTGATGGGCGAGCAGCGTCCCCTTCTCCAACTCGAGCGACATGTCGGCGAGCTTCTTCTGCGTGAGCTGGAACGAACCGATCGGTTTGCCGAACTGCACGCGCGTCTTCGCGTAGTCGATCGCAGTCTCCAGGCAGGAACGCGCGGCGCCCATGACTCCCCAGACGATCCCGAACCGCGCCTCGTTGAGGCACGACAGAGGCCCCTTCAGACCCTCGACCCCGGGGAGGACCGCGTCGGCCGGTAGTCGAACCTCGTCCATCACCAGCTCGGACGTCACGGATGCACGCAGCGACATCTTCCTGTGGATGTCGGGTGCGCTGAACCCGCGGGAGTCGCACGGCACCACGAACCCTCTGACGCCCTCGTCCGTATGCGCCCACACGATGGCGACATCGGAGACGCTGCCGTTCGTGATCCACATCTTGGTGCCCGACAGCACCCAGTCGTCGCCATCGCGCTTCGCGAAGGTCCGCATGCTGCCCGGGATCGCTCCCGGCGTCGGGCTCCGACAGGCCGAAGCATCCGATCGCCTCGCCCGAGGCCAGGCGCGGCAACCACGCCGCGCGCTGCTCGTCGCTTCCGTACGTGTGGATCGCCCACATCGCGAGCGCGCTGGTCACGGAGACGAAGCTCCGCAAGCCCGAGTCCCCCGCCTCCAGCTCCAGCTCGACCAACCCGTAGGCCACGGCCCCGAGACCCAGGAAACCCTCGCCATGCAACTGCATGCCCAGGAACCCCATCTCGCCGAGCTCCTTGGCGAGCTCACGGGCGGGGAACTCGCCGCGCTCGTACCAGTCCTCGACCTCGGGGAGGATCCGCCTGCGGATCCATTCTCGCGCCGCATCGCGAACCGCGCGTTCATCGTCGCTCAGCAAGACGTCGAGCTGGAGGAGGTCGAGGGGGTCGAGAGGGGTTAGCTCGCTCATCGTCCGACCGTAGCATCCGGCCGCCGCGGCTGCGACGTCGGCTCCTGCAGCCGCCCAGGCGAGGCTAAACTCATCTGATGCGTCCGATCCTGCTGGTGAAGAACGACCCGGTCGAGACCTTCGGCCTCGCCGAGCGTTCGTTGGTCGAGGGCGGCGCCCAGGTGCGGATCCTGGAGGCCGCGGATCCCGACGCATCCAGGCCCTCGCTCGATGAACTCTCCGGCGTCGTGATGCTGGGCGGAACGATGAACGTCGACGAGGTCGATGACCATCCCTTCCTGAAGGAGAACCGCGATCTCACACGCGAGGCGGTTGATCGCGGCGTTCCGTACCTCGGGATCTGCCTGGGGGCCCAGATCCTGGCCCGGGCGATGGACACCCCGGTGCGGCGCGCCCCCGTCAAGGAGGTGGGCTTCGAACCGATCCGCCCGCTCGCCACAGCCGCCACCGACCCGCTCCTCGGGGTCTGGGAGGACGGCGACATGGTCTTCCAGTGGCACCAGGACACGATGGACCTTCCGCCGGGTGCCGAACCTCTGGCTACCGGCGACCGGGTGACCGTCCAAGCCTTCCGGATGGGCCCCTCCGCGTGGGCAACCCAGTTCCACTTCGAGGTGGACGCTGCCGAGGTCGAGCTCTGGCTCGAAGAGGCCTCCAGCTTCATGGACCTGCAGGAGGTCTGGGGCAAGTCCGCCCACGCGATCCGCGCCGAGGCCACACGCTACATGGCGAGTCACGAAGCGAAGGGCGCCGAGATGTTCCGACGCTTCGCGCGCATCGCGGCCGGGACCACGTGATCGAGCAAACATGAGCCCGACCGAGTCGCGCCCGTACCGCGCACTGGTCGCCGTCGTCGCGTACCACCTCGACGGGAGCAGGGTCGCCCGCTGGCCCGATGGCGGCTACGGTGTGCCCGCTCCCTACGTCGGTGCGCTCCGCCGAGCGGGCGCCAGGACCGCGATCCTCTCGCCGGGCGAGGAAGGCGACCCCGAGGAGCTGCTGGAGCCGTTCGACGGACTCCTCCTGGTGGGCGGCGGCGACATCGATCCGGCCCGGTACGGGGCAGAGCCCGACACGGAGCACAACTACGGGGTCGAGCCCGACCGTGACGCCTTCGAGATCGACCTGCTGCGGGCGGCCGACCGGCTCCATCTCCCCACGCTGTGTATCTGCAGGGGGATGCAGGTCATGAACGTTGCGTGGGGCGGTTCGCTCCACCAGCACCTGCCCGGGATGCCAGGACTGATCCAGCACGGCGTGCCGATCGAGAACACGCAGACCCTGCACGAGATCGTGCCGGCACCGGGAACGCTCCTGTCGGCCACCACGAAGGCCGGGGCGCTGATGGGAGCCTCCCACCATCACCAAGGGGTCGATCGGGTCGGCGGCGAGCTCGTGGTGAGCGGTCGCAGTCCCGACGGCCTGGTGGAGGCGATCGAGCTGCCCGGAGCCGACGGGAACGACGTCGAGCACACGACATGGATGATGGGCGTCCAGTGGCATCCGGAGGAGACCGCGGCCGAGGACCGGGCCCAGCAGGTCCTCTTCGACGTGCTGGTCGGGCTCGCGCGTTGGCGTGGGAAGCGCGCACGCCCGGGCGAGCCCGAGGGTCGCGGCCGCCCGTACGGGCTCACCGAGCCCGATCCGTCGTGGCCCGCCCGGTTCCAGGAGGAGGCGGCCGCGATCGTGGCGGCCCTCCCCGACCGGCTCGTCGTGCGGATCGACCACATCGGCTCGACATCGGTGCCGGATCTGCCCGCGAAGCCGTTCATCGACATCCAGCTGTCGCTCACCTCGCTGGTGCCGCGAGACGCCTACGTCGATCCGCTCGTCGAGTTGGGCTACCGCTGGGCCCCCGACGGGCACGACGACGACCATGAGTTCCTCAGCCTCGACGACGGGACCGTGCGCGTGGTGAACCTCCACATCACTTACGCAGGAAGCGACTGGGAGCGCCGTCACCTCGCCTTCCGCGACGCCCTGCGGGCCGAACCCGACACCGCCGCCGCCTACGCTGCCCTGAAGCGCGAGCTAGCCGCCGCCCACCCGCGGGACATCGTGCGCTACGTGCAGGGCAAGTCGGACTTCATCCGCGGGGTGGAAGCGCGGGCCATGTCGTGAGTGGACCGCTGCTCCAGGTTGAGGACCTCCACGTCCGCTACCCGGTTCGCCGTGGCTTGCTGGGCGCCATCCGGCGGACGCCCCGGAGATGGGTCCGAGCCGTGGACGGCGTTACGCTCGACGTTCAACCGGGCGAGATGGTCGCCCTCGTGGGAGAGTCGGGTTGTGGGAAGACGAGCACCGCGCAGGCCGTCCTCCGGATGGTCGAGACGCACGAGGGATCCATCACGTTCGACGGCCGAGACATCACCCACGCCTCCGCATCGTCCCTGCGCCCGGTCCGAGAGCGGCTCCAGATGGTCTACCAAGATCCATATGAGTCGCTAGATCCCCGGTTCCGCGTGCGCAGGGCCGTGGAGGAGCCGCTCGTCATCCACGGCGTGGGAGACTCGCAGGCGGAGCGCAGGCGCCGAGCCGTCGAGGCGATGGATCGCGCCGGCCTGACCCCCGCGGACCTCTACCTCGACCGCTATCCGCACGAACTGTCGGGAGGACAGCGCCAACGGGTGGCGATCGCGGCGAGCCTCGTCCTCGACCCCGCGCTCCTCGTCGCCGACGAGCCGGTGTCCATGCTCGACGTCTCGGTTCGTGCGGGCATCCTGTCCCTGCTGGATGGACTCCGGCGCGACGGCAACATGGGCATCCTGATGATCACGCACGATCTGTCGACGGCCGCACACTTCGCCGACCGGATCGCCGTGATGTATCTCGGCCGCATCGTTGAAGAGGGCCCGGCTCGCGAGGTGGTTCGCCACCCGAAACATCCGTACACGATCGCGTTGATGTCCGTGGTGCCGCAACGAGACCCCCGCCACCGGAGCCATCCCCAGATCCTTACAGGCGAGACGCCCAACCCCATCGACATCCCATCCGGGTGCCGGTTCCATCCACGTTGCCCGGTGGCCGAGGATCGGTGTCGCAGGCTCGACCCGTCGCTCGCCACCGTGGGGCCCGACGGGCATCGAGCCGCCTGCGTGCTGCTGGTCGAGGCTGAAGGAGGTGCGCTGCGCGGATGATCCGACCTGCACGCAAGAGCACGGGAGACGATCGCGCGTCTGCACGGCGTCCGGAGCACCGCCGATGACGCAGGTCGCCGCCACCAGGTTCGGTCGACTCCTCCCCCCCGGCGGGACCATCGGCGTGTGTGCGCCGTCGGGTCCGTACTTCAACCGGAGCGACGTCCTGCGTCCCGTCGAGTGGTGGGAGTCCAAGGGCTACCGCGTGAAGCTCACCGACGGCGTCTGGGCGAAGGACGACTACGTTGCGGGCCTACCCGAGCAGCGAGCCGCCGATCTCCACGCCCTCTTCGTCGACCCCGAGGTGGATGTGATCCAGGTGTTGTGGGGCGGCACCGGTGCGAACGCCGTCCTCCCGCATCTCGACATGGACCTGGTCGCAGCGAATCCGAAGGCGCTGATGGGCTACTCCGACATCACGAACCTACATGTCGCGCTGCGCCAGGACGCCGGCCTCGCGACGTTCCACGGTCCCGGGCTGGGTTCGATGGGTATCCCGGAGCGCACCGAGTTCACCTGGAACTCGGCGCTCGCGGGGTTCACGGGCGGGGGAGCGGGGCCGGTACCGCGGGATCCCGACGACCCTTATGTGCGAACGATCGCGCCCGGACACGTCACGGCTCCGATCGTGGGTGGGAACCTGTTCACGTTCGTCCATCTCATCGGAACCCCGTGGTCGCCGGTCTTCGACGGGGCGATCCTGCTGATCGAGGAGGTGGACGAACCTCCCTACGTCATCGAGGTGCATCTGCGGCAACTGGTGATGAGCGGAGCCCTCGAGGATGTGGCGGGGATCGTGGTCGCGGAGATGAAGGGCTGCGATTGGAGCGAGCAGCGCCCCGAGGCTCCCCGGACGCGTTCGCTGGAAGACGTCCTCGAGCTCTGCCTAGGCCCGCTGGGGGTCCCCGTGCTATACAAGCTTCCGCTGGGCCATGGGAAGCATCTGGCTACGATCCCACTCGGGGTGGCGGCTACCCTGGACGCGGGGGCAAGAACGCTGACCATCGACCGTCCGGGAGCGGTATCGGTCTCGTAGACCCACACGAGGGATCGAATCGGAAGGGGAGCGGCTCATGAAGTGGCTACGGCGGAGTGTGGCGGGCGTCGGAACGATCGCTCTACTCGCGGGGTTGACCCTGGCCGGCACCGCGTTGGCGCAGACATCGCAGAGCCCTAGCACGACATCGGGGAACGGCTCGACGTTCATCTACGGAGACACGAGCGAACCGAGCTCCATCAATCCGATGGTCGGGTATCTCGGTACCGACTACGTCTTGTGGGCGATGAGCTACGACATCCCGATCAACTTCTCGCCCAAGGACTTCAGCCCGGACCTCCAACACTCCATCGTCACCGCGGTCGACACCAGCGCGGACTCGATGACGTTCACCTACACGATGCGCAGCGGGATGAAGTGGTCGGACGGACAACCGTTCACGGCCAACGACGTCGCCTGGACCCTCAACTACTACAAGCAACACAACATCTCGAACTACGCGTCCGACCTCGCCTTGGTGAAGGACGTCACCGTCGTGGACGACACGCACTTCGAGATCCACTCGACCCAGCCCACCTCGATCTACGGCGGGGCCACGGTCTTCATGTACGACTACATCCTGCCTGAGCACATCTGGAGCAAGCTCGACCAGCCGAAGAAGTTCTCCAACGTCCCCGCCGTGGGCTCCGGCCCCTACACGATCGAGTCCTACAAGCAGGGGCAGGCCGTGACCCTGAAGCGGAACCCGTACTACTGGGGCCTGGACGTCGGCCTCACCCCCCACTACGACACGATCATCTACCAGAACTACAACGACGAGAACCAGGAGGCAGCTGCCCTGCAGAAGGGTGAGCTGGACCTAGGCTACTTCGACTCGGCCAACATCCTGAACACGCTCAAGGGAACACCCGGGATCGAGACCCACGGCGCCACGGTGCCGTCGTTCGACGAGCTGGGATTCAACACCGGATCCGCGTTCCAGACGAACCCGGCCGGGGGTTTCAAACCCCACGGCGACGGGAGTCACGCCGCCGCCGACCCCGCCTTCCGACGAGCGATACGGATGGCGGTGAACAGCCAGACGGTCGTCGACAAGGTCCTGCTCGGGTACGGGACCCCGGCCGTATCCCCGGTCCAGCCGGACGCGACCACCGGTAAGTGGGATCCCCCGAACGACTCGCTGAACTTCAATCTCGACAATGCGAAGAAGGCGCTTAGCGATGCCGGCTACACCGACACCGACGGCAACGACATCGTCAACGATCCGACGACCGGCAAGGACGTGGTGCTGAACTACTACATCAGGAGCTCGGATCAGAACACGGTTAGCACGGCGCCGTACGTGAAGTCGTGGCTGAAGCAGATCGGGGTGGGCGTCACGATCACCGCGGTCAGCAGCGGCAAGTTGAGCAGCATCATCGAGGCCGGGACGTACGACCTGTTCGCGTGGGGTTGGTACCCCAACCCCGACCCGAACTACATCCTCGGCGTCTTCACCTGCGACGAGCGCGCGCCCAGGCCCGGCGTGTACGGGAACAACGACAGCTACTACTGCAACCCAACCTACGACCAGCTGTACCAGAAGCAGCTCACGGCCACGGACCCGCAGGAGCGGGTCGACACCGTCCACAAGATGCAGGAGATCCTCTGGCAGGATCAGCCGTACATCATGCTCTACAACAGTCAGGTGCTGGAAGCGTGGGGCAGCGATCGCGTCACGGGCTTCACGTCGCAGCCTCAGCCGGGCGGCGACGTGCTGGCTACCTACGGCCCGTTCTCGTTCATCAGCATCCACCCGGTTTCGGCCGGCTCCGAGACGGCGTCGACCAGCAGCTCCGCGACGATCTGGCTGATCGCCTTGGTGGCCGCGCTCCTGCTGATCGGCGGCTGGATCATGCTCTCTCGCCGCCGCCGCAACGACGAGGACGAGGCCTAGGCCGCCGGCTGCCGGTAGCCAAGTTCAGAAGCGAGGGGTAGAGCGGGGTGGGGACACGCCGGTATCTCCTGTCGAAGATCGCGCAGGCGTTCCTCACCCTGTTCTTCGTCCTGGCGTTCAACTTCTTCCTCTTCCGCGGGATCGGGGATCCGGCGACCCAGCTGCTCCGCGGAGGCGCCGGAGCGTCCCGCCAGGCCGTCGCACAACTCCAGAAGGAACTGGGTCTCGATCTCCCGCTCCCTCAACAGTTCATCCACTACATCGGACAGACCCTGCAGGGGAACCTCGGGTACTCGTTCGTGAACCAGCAGCCGGTGAGCACGGCCATCCGAGACGCGATCTGGCCCACGATCCTGCTCATCGGTTCGTCGACGATCGCGTCGATCGTCCTGGGAGTGTGGATCGGCATCGCACAGGGATGGCGCCGTGGAACGGCTTACGACCAGAACATGCTCGTCTTCACGCTGTTCACCTACTCCATGCCGGAGTTCTGGTTCGGGATGCTGATGATCATGGCCTTCGCCGTGGGGGTCGGACCCTTCCCGGGCATCTTCCCCACCGGCGGATATTCGGACATCCGGGCGACCTACACGGGCATGGCGCACGTCGCAGACGTCCTGAACCATATGGTGCTGCCCTTCTTCGTCTTGACCGTCTCCTACCTCGGTGAGTACTCGCTGATCATGCGGTCCTCCCTCCTGGAGACGCTGAGTGAGGATTACGTCCAGCTGGCCAGGGCGAAGGGGCTCAGAGACAAGGCGGTTCGACGGCGCCACGCCGTGCCCAACGCCCTCCTGCCCACCCTCACCGTCACGATCCTGTCGTTGGGATTCGTCATCTCCGGTGCCATCACGATCGAACTCATCTTCAACTGGCCCGGCCTCGGCCTGCTCACGGCGCAGGCCGCGGACAACCGTGACTACCCCATGCTCCAGGGCCTCTTCCTCCTGTTCAGCGCCTCGGTCATCGTTGCGAACCTGGTCGCGGATCTCATGTACTCGTACCTCGACCCACGGGTGAGGGCGGGCTGATGTCGACGGAGATCAGCAAAGCCCCCGAGGAGGGCTCGACCCCCTCGCCGAAGGCCATCGCGCGGAAGCGGCGCCGCGATTCGCGCCGCCGCATGTGGCGGCAGTTCCGGAATAACCGCCTCGGGATGGCCGGCCTCATCATCCTCGTCCTCTTCGTGGCGATCGCAGTCCTGGCTCCGGTGCTGGTCAGCCGGTGCTACCTCGATCCGACCTGCCCGGGGACCGGGCCGCAGCTGCACCCCCCGACGCCCAACTACCCGTTCTGGTTCGGCACCGACAACCTCGGCCGCCCCGTCCTCGCCCTGGTCGTCTACGGGGCGCAGGTATCGCTCCTCGTGGGATTCCTCGGCACGTTCATGACGATGGTGATCGGGAGCGCCATCGGGTTGATCGCCGGGTACTACGGCGGGATGCGCGAGAGCGTGCTGATGCGCCTCACCGACTGGTTCCTGGTGCTGCCGTTCCTGCCGCTGGCCATCGTCCTCGCGGCGCTGCTCGGGCCGTCGTTCACCACCATCATCTTCGTGCTCGCCGTTACCTCCTGGCCGAGCACGGCCCGTATCATCCGGGCGGAGGTGCTGTCCCTGAAGACTCGAGGCTACGTCGAACGGTCCCGCGCCCTCGGGGCCAGGGACCGCTCGCTCGTCGTCCGGCACATCCTCCCCAACGTCGGGCCGCTCATCTTCGCCAACACCGTGCTGATCGTGGCGGTCGTGATCCTGTCCGAGTCGACGTTGTCGTTCCTCGGGCTCGGGGACCCTCTCCACGCCTCGTGGGGCAAGCTGCTGGAGGATGCGTTCGGAGGGGGAGCGACCTTCGCCGGGGACTGGTGGTGGATCCTCCCTCCCGGCCTGTGCATCGTCCTCGTAGTCTTATCGTTCACCATGATCGGCCAAGCCCTCGACGACATCCTCAACCCGAAACTGAGGTCCCGATGAGCCTGCTTTCGATCCAAGATCTCCGCATCACGTACCAGACGCAGGGCGGGCCCGTGCCCGCCGTCAGGGGTGTGAACCTCGAGGTGAGCAAGGGAGAGGTGCTCGGACTCGCCGGCGAGTCCGGCTGCGGGAAGTCCACGATCGCCGGTGCCATCATGCGCCTGCACCCCGCGCAGACCAAGATCGAGGGCAAGATCCTGCTGGACGGTGAGGACATCCTCACCATGAAGCCGGGCCGGCTGCGCGCGATCCGATGGGCAGGGGCCTCCATGGTCTTCCAGGGCGCGCTGCACTCGCTGAACCCGGTCCGGCGGATCGGCGACCAGATCGCGGAAGCGATCGTGATCCACGGACAGGCCGGGGAGAAGGAAGCGCAGATCCAGGTGGGCGCGCTCCTGGAACAGGTCGGGCTACCGGCCCGGCGCATGGAGGACTATCCGCACGAGCTCTCGGGGGGGCAGAAGCAGCGCGTGATGATCGCGATGGCGCTCGCCTGCAACCCGTCCATCGTGCTCGCGGACGAACCCACGACCGCGCTGGACGTCATGGTCCAGGCCCAGGTGCTCCGGCTCATGAAGGAACTCCAGAACGAACTCGGGCTGTCCATGATCTTCATCACGCACGACCTTTCCGTACTGGTCGAGGTCTCGGATCGGCTGGCGATCATGTACGCCGGCAAGATCGTGGAGGAGGGCCCCGCGCAGGAGGTCTTCCACGATCCGAAGCACCCGTACACCTCGGCGTTGGCGGCCGCGTTCCCCGAGATAGGCGACGACCGCTTCCGGCGGAGCCCCTCCGGCCTGGGCGGTGACCCCCCGGATCCGCAGAACATCCCGGGCGGGTGCTCCTTCCACCCACGTTGCCCGCTCGTGATGGAGCGCTGCTCGACCGTCGAGCCGATCCTCTCCCCCGCGGGACCAGGCAGGACGGCCTCCTGCCTGCTGGTCGACGGAGCCGCCACGGTGGCTCAGGGGGTGTCCTCGTGAGCACGCCTCCGGAGACCTTCGATGCCGCCGTATCCGAAGAGACGGTGATCGAGGTCCGCGATCTGCACGTGACGTTCGAGGGGCGCGTGGGCCTCTTCTCCGGATTGGCGGGAAGAAGGCGACCCAGGCCCGTGCCGTAGACGGCGTGAGCTTCGAGCTGAAGAAGGGCGAGGTGCTGGCCTTGGCCGGCGAGTCCGGGTGTGGCAAGACCACGACCGCGCGCGCCATCATGGGACTGCAGGCGGTGAACGGCGGTCAGATCCTGTACCGCGGGGAACCGCTGGGCAACCTTCGCGAGTACCGCCGGAAGGTGCAGATGGTCTTCCAGGACCCGACCGGCACCCTGAATCCCCGGCACACCGTCTACGAGATCGTGGCGGAGGGATTGCGCATCCACGGCATCCACTCGGGTCCCAACGGCGAGACCGAGGAGAGGCTCGTGGCCAGCGCCCTCTCGCGAGCGGGCCTGAGGCCCCCCGAGAAGCTCTTCCAGCGTTACCCGCACGAGCTGTCGGGCGGCCAGCGACAGCGCGTGGTGATCGCGGGCGCCCTAGCCCTGGATCCGGAGATCATCGTGGCCGACGAGCCCGTCTCCAACCTCGACGCGTCGGTACGGGGCGAGATCCTGCAGCTGCTGATGAAGCTCCGCGAGGACTTCGAGCTCACCATCATCATCGTCACCCACGACCTCGGTCTCGCCTGGACCGTCGCTGATCGCGTCGCGATCATGTACCTGGGCCGGATCGTCGAGATCGGCCGGACCGAAGACGTGCTCCTTCAGCCGCACCATCCCTATACCAAGGCCCTGCTCGACGTCGTCCCGGAGATCGGCGGCCTCGATCGGCCGATCCTCCAAGGCGAGCCCCCGGACCCCACCAGGATCCCGACGGGGTGTCGTTTCCACCCGCGATGCCCGGTCGTGGCGACGGGTGAGGCCGCGCAGCTTGGGATCGAGGACGCCTGCAAGGGAACCGACCTTGCGCTGGAAGACTACGGTAACGGCTGGCTCGCGGCCTGCCACAAGTCCGCACTCGAGCTGCCCCAGACACCTACATCGCCGCCGACCGCCCAGTCGTGACACCAGGGGCTGGACCCCGCATCTGATCCCGCCGCCGTGATGGCGGTCAAGGACCCGCGCCCGGGCACCGATACACGGTGGCACGGTGAGGGCTCGTCGGGAACGTCGTCCGCGCGCAGCCGCGTCTGCGCGCCGCCTCGCCCCCCGGATCTTCGCCGTGGGGGTGCTGGTCGCCTCGTGCACATCTGTGGCGTCGGCCGCCCCCCCGGTCCAACAGCACCTGAAGGCGCACCGGCACGTGGGTCATGCGCTGGTGCGGCTGGAGGGGACCCGTGCACGCAACGTCCGTTACCTGACGGCAGAACGTCGCCTGGTGGAGCAGCGCCTGGAGAGCCTGGCCGCGCCGTCGGTGATCCGAGGACGCTGGTGGACCGCGCATCGACACCTCCGGAGGGCGATCCACGCCATCGATGTGCGACTCGCCCGGTTCCGGCGTTACGCCGCGAACCTGCGAAGCGACCTCGTTCACCGGCGCGACGCCCTCCAGGCCTGGATCGGACGATGGGCCGTCTTCCGTCGCTGCCCCGTCGCCGGCCCGAACCAGGTTGCCGACAACTTCGGGATCATGGTGCGGCTGCCCGGTGTTCCGGTGCATCGTCACATGGGTGATGACATCGGAGCAGCGACAGGGACGCCCATCGTCGCGCCGTTCAAGGGTTACGCGACCACGAGCAGAAGCGTGCTCGGTGGGCTCGAGGTACGGGTGCAGGGCCGCGGCGGCTACGTCTACAACGCTCATCTCTCAGAGCTCGGCCATCTGGGCCCCGTGCACATCGGCGAGGTGGTCGGCTACGTGGGGAGCACGGGGGATGCCACCGCTCCTCACGACCACTTCGAGTGGCACCCCGACGACGGGGTCGCCGTCGATCCGAACCCCCTGCTATCACTCGTCTGCTAGAGGGCTTCGACGGCCTCGGGCGGCATGGCGATCACTCCTGCGCCGGATCGTCCTCCACGGGTACGTCCTCCCCACCCTTGAGCACGCCGAGGATCGCCTCCATCTCGGAGTCAGAGACCGTCGTCGACGTGACCGCGCCGCCGTTGGCACGGGCCGACGCGAGCAACGTCCGGAGGTTGGACTCCGCCATCTCGGCGCGCGCCTCGAGGTCGTGGATCCGCTCGGCCATCGCCCGTGCCCGATGTTCGGCTTCGTCGCGTGCCCGCCTGGCCTCCCGGACGTCCTCCCGAGCCTGACGCAACCCCGACCGGAGCGCTGCCGCCTCCCGGCCGACGTCGATCAAACGATCGACCGCTGCGCGCCCCACATCGGAGTATCTGAGATCACCGGTCGCGCGGCTGGCTGCCGGTTCGCGAGAGGCGGCATGCTGAGATGCACGCCGCTTCCTCGGTGGGCGCGCGATCGACTCCTTCTCCTCGGCGGAGACCGCTGTCGCATCCAGCAGGCGATAGGAGCCCTGCGCCGCCTCGAGCCGGCGGCGTGCGATCAGAGCCCGCACCGCACGAGCCGTGGAGAGTGCGTCCGGGAACCCCAGTTCCCGGCCGATCTCCGCCGGGGTCATCGTCATCACGTCCCCCACGGCGGTCCTGGCGGCAGCGGCCGCCAAGAACTCGTTGACGCGAGAAAGGCTTTCGTCGTTCATCGCCCACCATCATGCCTGAGCGGACGGCCCGGCCGCCAGCCCTAGGTGGGGGTAGGCTGCCCGCCATGAGCCCCGCTACCGAGCCGCTCGAAGGCATCCGTGTCGTCGATCTGTCGCGTGTCCTCGCTGGCCCTTTGGCCACGATGACGCTGGGGGACCTCGGTGCCGACGTCATCAAGGTCGAGCGCCCCGGCGAGGGCGACGACACGCGGCATTGGGGGCCGCCCTTCTCCGGTGGGGACGCCGCGTACTTCCTCGGTCTCAATCGGAACAAGCGCTCGGCTGCCCTCGATCTCAAGACGCCCGAAGGGGCCGGGGCCGTCCGGCAGCTCGCGGCCGACGCCGATGTCCTGATCGAGAACTTCCGTCCCGGCTTGATGTCCTCCCTCGGCCTGGGGCTGGACGACCTGAGGGCGACCAACCCCCGGCTGATCACCTGCTCCCTCACGGCCTTCGCTGAAGACGCACCCGTGGCGACCGCGCGCCCCGGCTACGACATCATCGTCCAAGCGCTGTCCGGCCTCATGAGCGTCACCGGCGAAAGCGAAGGAGAGCCCACGAAGGCCGGAGTGGCACTGTTGGACGTCATCACCGGTCTCTATGCGGCGATCGGGATCCTGGCAGCCCTGCAGGAACGCGACCGTACGGGTCGAGGGCGCCACGTCGGCGTTTCGCTCTTCGATGCGAGCGTGGCCGCGATGGTGAACCAGGCATCGAACTTCCTCGTCGGCGGCATCGTCCCGCGGGCGATGGGGAGCCAGCACCCCAACATCGTGCCCTACCAGGTGTTCCATGCGTCGGATCGACCGTTCATCCTCGCGGCGGGAAACGACCGGATCTTCCGCAGGACCTGCGAGGTCGTCGGGCACGCCGCATGGGCGGAAGACCCGGCGTTCGCCACGAACGAGGCGCGCGTCGCGAACCGTGAGGATCTCGTCGCGAGGCTGGCCGACGCGTTCGCCGGGCGGGAGGCGACGACGTGGTTGGACGCACTGGAAGCCGCGTCGGTCCCGTGCGCCCCGATCCGCTCCATGGATGAGGTGTTCGCGTCGCCCGAAGGCGCCGCGACGGTTGAGGAGGTGCAGGATCCGGCCCGCGGCTCCGTGCTACGCCTGGTACGGGACCCGCTGCGGTTCGACGGGCAGCCCCTGCCGACCCGCCTCCCCCCGCCGGTCCTGGGCCAGCAAACCGCCGAGATCCTCGAGAGGCTCTCGTGACTTCCACGGAGGAGCGCTGGGCCGAGGCGCTCGCGTCCTGGGCGATCCCCCAGGCATTGATCGATGCCGCTCCCGAGTCGCCCTGGGGGTTCCCCTCCGAACTGTTCCGGTCACGGGCGGCGTCCGCCCCCGATCGCCGGGAGACCCCGACCACCCGCCGGGCCGCCGAGGCACTCCCCCAGGGCGGAACCGTCCTGGACGTGGGGGCGGGTGGGGGCGCGATGTCGCTCCCGCTTGCGCTCATGGCGTCGCACCTCACGGCGGTCGACGGACAGGCCGACATGCTCGAAGTCTTCTCCGAGGCCACGACGGCCCTGGGGGTGGATTCCTCCACGGTGCTCGGACGCTGGCCAGAGGTCGCGGAGGCGACGCCTGCCGCCGACGTGGTCGTCTGCGGCCACGTGCTCTACAACGTGCCGGAGCTGGGACCGTTCGTGGACGCGTTGGCTGACCATGCCTCCCGACGCGTGGTGATCGAGCTGACCGAGCACCACCCCCTCAGCTGGATGAACGATCTGTGGAAGACCTTCCACGGACTCGACCGCCCCGACACGCCAAGCGACCTGGACGCCGTTGCCGTGATCCTCGAACGGGGTCACGCCGCCGTCCGGGAGGTCGATGTCCGGACGCGGGAGTCGGGCGGGTTCATCCGCCGCGAGGACTGCGTGGCGATGATCCGCCGACGCCTCTGCCTGAGGCCGGACCAGGATCAGGCGCTGATCGCGGCGCTCGGCGACCGCCTCCACGAGCAGAACGGACTCTGGTCCGCCGGCCCCGCGGAACGGGCCGTCGTGACGCTGTGGTGGGACGTGCGGCCCTAGCCAGGACCGAAGCCCGGTCAGCAGGTCAAGCAGCCGGTATCGACACGATACGCAGCCCCGAACGTACCTTGGTCGGCGTCGGGGACCTCGATGACCTTGCGAGCGCTGGCCGCCTCCAGCGTGATCCGGAGAGCCGGGAAGCGATCCAGCGTGCGGAGGAACCCGCCGTAGTCGTCGCCGCCGGCAGGTGACGTCTGCGTCACGGAAAGGTGCAGCACCTGGAACCGGCCCCGCACGCGTCCTTCGATACCGAGGTCGACCGTCTCGACCTGAACCTGGGCCGTCTGGAAGTCGCAGCGGAGATCGCCTCGTAGCCGTGCGACACCCTTGCCACTGATCGCGCCAGCGTCCGTGACATGGTACGAGAGCGAGACTCGCCAATCGGTGGCACACCTGCCCCCGACGAAGAGGTCGTGGTACGAGCGCACCGATGCGGTCCCTCCCCAGGGCTGTCCCGCCGAGCCGGTGGGCTCGGACGTCGGCGAGGTGCTCGGCGTGGGGCGGGCACCCGGGTCCTCGACGCCTGGCGGGAACGGGTTCGTCTTCGAGGCGATGAACGCGCCGACGCCGGCGCAGGCCGCGAACGCGGCGATCCACACCACGACCTTCACGCCCCGTCGCACGGGGTCGAGCCTACCGGGCGCGGCCGGCCACGTAGTCCCGGACCACGAATGCCCCCACTCGGTCGTCGTCCATCAGGAAGACGCGGCCGTGCGTCAGGCGGGCGAGGCGCTCCATGAATCTGGTGAGTCCTTCGGATTCCTCGATCATGAAGATGTTGAGCTGGATCCCCGCCTTCGCCAGTCGCATCGCCTCTGCGAGGGTGAGCCGGATCGTCTCGGGCTCCGGCGGCCACGCGAACGTCGCGTAATCCCCTTCAAGGTGGGCCGTGGGCTCGCCGTCGGTGACCATGATGACCTGCCGTGAGGCCCGTGGGTGCTGTGACAGGAGGCGGCCCGCCAACATGAATGCGTGCTGCATGTTCGTCCCGTAGGTCCGCTCGATGCCCGGGACGGTGAGGTCCTGCGGCGCGAGGCGGCGGGCGTAGTCACTGAACCCGATCAGGTACAGCGTGTCGTGCGGGTAGCGTCCTTCGATGAGCGTGTGCAGGGCCAACGCCATCTTCTTCGCGTGCACGAGGTGGCCCCGCAGAGGCATCGAGAAGCTGAGATCGAGCAGGAGCGCGGTCGCGACCTCCGTGCGCTGCTCTGCCTCGACCATCTCGAAGTCATCGGGCACCAGGCTCACGGGCTCTCCCGGCGACGAGCGCACGACCGCGTTGAAGACGGTCCGCTGGACGGCCAGCTGCCCATGGTCGCCGAAGACCCAGGGGCGCGTCGCCCCGGTGGGCTCGGCGAGCCCGCCGGCATCGCGCGCGTCGTGGGTCCCCTCACGGTCTCGGGTCAGCGTCTCGAACACCTGCGTCAGGGCACGCTCGCCCATCTGACGCGCACCCCGAGGAGTGAGCTCGAGACGGCCACGATGCCGCTCCACGAGGCCCGCCTCCTCCAACATGCGCTCGATCTGCTTGAGCCGCCGCAGATCGACGGCCGCGGGCTCTCCGAGCGTGCGGCGCACGGCGTCCTCGTCCACGTCGTCGAGCGAGGCACCCGGGTAGTCGCCCGCGAGCGCGCGGTCCAGCTCCTCGTAGTCGTGGAGGCGCTGCATGGCGTCGACCGTCGCCGACATCGACATCGGTCCTTCCCCCGATCCGTCCTCCACGGGGTCGCCCCAAGGCATGTCGGGGAAAGCGCCCGCGAGGTTCGCGCCG
Organism: uncultured Actinomycetes bacterium; assembly: GCA_963796725.1. Classification (GTDB taxonomy): domain Bacteria; phylum Actinomycetota; class UBA4738; order UBA4738; family HRBIN12; genus JAOUEA01. The sequence goes on along the minus strand of CAWCMT010000001.1, from coordinate 710,955 downwards.
AGACGGTCCATCTCGAACGCCAGGTCCATGTCCTGCATCAGCTGCTCGGCCAGCTCCCTCAGCTCGCGCCGCTGCTCCGGGGAGAGCGAGGCCATGAGCCGGCTCATCGCAGCCATCCGGCGCGCCATCTGCTCCAGGAGCTCGTCCAGGTTGCGAGGGCGATCGGGGAAGAGATCGCCGTGACGCTCCATGAACCGGTCGAAGTCCTCCTGCGTATCCTCCCCCCGGGAGCGCTGCTCGATCAGGGCGTTCAGATCCGCGAGCATGTCCCGCATGCGGGCCATGTCCTCGGGAGTGACCTGCTTCATCCCCTCGGTGATCCGTTGGAGGTGCGCGCCGAGGATGTCCTGGCGGAGCCGCTCCATCAGCTCGTCGAACGCGCGCTGAGCTTCAGGGTCCATGAATCGATAGTCCTGCAGCTCGCGGATCTGGCCCGGCGCGTCGGGAGGGAGCAGATCGAGCATCGCCTCTCGCTCTCGGGCCTCGGGTTCGTCGCTGAAAGACAGGGTCGTCCGCTCGCGATCGAGGATCTCCTCGAGCGCCTCGTGCACGCCCTCCAGTGGGGCCGCCAGATCGAGGGCGGCCTGCTCTTCCTCCCGGCGTCGGCGTAGGCGTTCCCTGAGCGCCTCCATGCCACCGAAGCGCCCCTGCATACCCCGCCGCATGAGTCGTTCGAGCGCGCCCTCCGCCGTGCCCCCCATCAAGACCTCGTCCGAGATCGCGTCGAGAAGTTCAGCCGCCGGGATGTCCGGACCGAACGGGTCTTGCGACCCGTCCCAGGCGGAGTAGCGCACGCTCATGCGACCAGCGTACGCGGGTCCTCGCGAACGGGTGACGCGGGCGTGCGCGCCTAAGGTCAGCTCGGCGAGAAGTGACGGTGCTTGTCGCCCGCGATCTCCATGCCGAGGGCGCGCGCCGCGCGCTGTGCCCGCTCCCGCGGACAGCGTGGCTCGACGCCCAGCGAGATCGCCGGCGAGATCCTTCGCGGCCGCGTAGCGGATCCCGCGCACCGTCGCAGGGGGTCCTGCCATGGCCCGGGTGAAGCAGACCACCGGTTCGACCGAAGTCGCCACAGAGGCACGCGCCATGGTCCTGCCGACGGAACCTGCGGCAGCGCGGATCCTTCGACTCCGGAAGCGGCGACCGCCGACCCGAACCGCCGCGTCGGTCGAGACCACCACGCCCTCCACGCTCTCGGCGCGCACGAGGAACACACCGGTTGTCCCGGCCACCACGGTGTCACCCGCAGCCGTGGGGACCACCCAGAAGCTGAATGGATCGAGACTCTTGAGCGCGGCGACCACGGCGCCGGCGCCGGTGGCAGGGGCAGCGCGCCCACCCTCGCGTGTTCCAGACATACCGGACGTTCGGCCGGACAGACCGGCGACTTGAGCCGCCTCGGCCGCTCAGCCGATCCCGAGGCCTGTCATCAACGCGCGGAGCGCGAGCCCGAAGCATATGAACGAGGCGCCGGCGAACCAGGTCCAGGGCGGGAACGGGTTCGCCCCCTGCTTGACCTTCTGCCCCTCTCGCGCGAGCCAGTGCGCCAGGGCCAGGACGCCCAACGGGAGCAGCCCGTAGACGATGTGGAGCCACTTGTCGGGCCGGTACCCGAGGACGAGGAGCAAGATGCCGGCGAGCGCCTGGATACCCGCCACGATCTGCGCCACGGCGAGCCAGATCCAGAACCCGTCGCCGGGCTCGCTCTTGCGCAGGATCCACGTGCCCAGGCCCCAGATCCATCCCACGGAGAAGATCGCGACCACGGCGAAGCCGATGTACTTGTGGATCTCAGGCATGTGCGGGAGATCCTACGATCCGGAGGGTCCCGAGTACCGTGCCGAGCCCTCGGCGCCGTCCTTGTTCAGTCGACGTGAGAGGAACAACCCCTCCATCGCGAACTCCAAGGCGCTCGCCGCGGCGCCCGGGCTCTCCTCCTGGACCCCGAGTCGCTCCATCATCTTGCCCAGCCCGGGAAGTTCCCCGAACTGCTCCAGGAGCTCCGCGGCGGACGTGAGCTCGGACGTCTGGGCCACGAATCCTTCCTCGAATCGGGAGAGGATCGGGGTGAAGTCGAACCCGGACAGGTGCCGGCGAAACACCTCCAGCTCGGCGGTGCGAAGCGCCCGGGTGAGGATGTCGTGCTCGCGACCCTCTTCGATCGTGTCGAACTCCACCCTGCCCTCGGACGACGCGAGCACGGAGGCGAGATCGCAGACGCGCGGAACCGCCTCGGTCTCCCCGGTGCGGGCGGCACGACGGATAGCGGCCGCACGGAGGGTCTCGAGATTGCCGATGGAGTAGCGCACGCTGACGCCGCTGCGATGGTTGATCTGTGGCGAACGGCGCAGCTCGGCCGTGAGCGCCGCCACGATCTCCTTCATGAACATCGGGATCCGCAGGGGCACGTGCGTGACCGAGGCGTCGGCCTCCTGGTCCATGATCCGGATCTCCTCGCCGAGGGTCTCCGGATAGTGCGTGCGAACCTGCGTACCGAAGCGATCCTTGAGCGGCGAGACGATGCGCCCCCGGTGTGTGTAATCGTCCGGGTTCGCTGTCGCGACCACCAAGAGATCCAGAGGGAGCCTGATCCGGTATCCACGGATCTGGATGTCGCGCTCCTCCAAGATGTTGAACAGGCTGACCTGGATCCGCTCCGGAAGATCGGGGAGTTCGTTGATGGCCACGATGCCGCGGTGGGTGCGCGGGATCATCCCGTAGTGGATCGTGAGCTCATCACCCAGGTATCGGCCCTCGGCCACCTTGATGGGGTCGACGTCGCCGATCAGGTCCCCCACGCTGGTGTCGGGCGTCGCCAGCTTCTCCGCGTAGCGCGCTTCCCGCTCGAGCCACCGGATCGGCACCGCGTCGCCCTCCGTGTCGACGCGCGTCCGGCAGGCCGCGCAGATCGGCGCCAGGGGGTCGTCGTGGATCTCGCACCCTTCGATGGCCGGCACCTCTTGGTCGAGGAGTGCGACGAGCGCCCGGACGAGGCGAGTCTTGGCCTGTCCTCGCTCGCCCAACAGGATCAGGTCGTGCCCGGCGAGGATCCCCCGCTCCAGAGCGGGCAGCACGGACCCCTCGAACCCGATCACACCCGGGAACAGCTCCTCGCCGGCCTCCAGCTTCCGCAGGAGGTTCTCGCGGAGCTCCTGCTTGACGGTGCGCGGGGCGTAACCGGCCGCTCGCAACTCGCCGATCGTCGAGGGCTGAGAAGACATCTCATCAGCCTAACGGCGCTCGCAGATAAGGCGGGCGCGGAGCGACTCAGACGAGACGTGGCCGGCTCGGCCAGTCGCCGCCCAAGGCCTGGGCTAGCTCGACGGACGTTCGCCCCTGGTGGTTCCGATGATGAGGATCCGCGCCTCGCTCCAACAGGAGGAGAACGCAGGCGCCCTCGCCACGCGTCCGGATCGTAGCGTGCCACAGCGGGGTGTTGCCGTCGAGATCCTCGGCATCCACCGGAGCACCGAGATCGAGCAGGAGCTCAGCCACGGCGGCCGCATTGCCCTGCGCGGCGTAATGCAGTGGGGTCTGTCCGTCCCGATCCAACATCGCGATGCCGGCACCCGCCTCGATCAACGCCCGAGCTCCATGCAGGTCCCCGAACAGCGCCGCGTAATGCAGTTGCGTGCGGCCCATCACATCGGCGGTGGGCCGGAACTCCACGATCGCCATGCGAACCCTATCGGCCGCCGGCGCCGCGTTCTGAACCGCTACGTCGTGTCCCTCGGCGCTGGTAGGGTCCGGCAATGGCCGATCCCGCCTCCATCCTGGCCGGCCTGAACCCCTCGCAGCGGGACGCGGCCGAAGCCGTCACCGGTCCCGTGGCCATCCTCGCGGGGGCCGGCACGGGCAAGACCACCACCATCACGCGGCGGATCGCCTTCCAGGTGGCATCGGGCGCGGTCCCGGCCGCCCAGATCCTCGCGGTGACGTTCACGGAGAAAGCCGCCGGTGAGCTCCGCGAGCGTCTCGCGGGCCTCGGGGTCCGCGGTGTCGAGGCCCGCACGTTCCACGCGGCCGCGCTCGCGCTCCTGCGGCGCACCGGCGAACGGTTCTTCGAGGGACCGCTCCCCCAGATCCTCGGATCGAAGGCCCCGCTGATCGCATCGCTCGCCAACGCGCTGCCGCCGCCGCACAGGTTCATGCCGCGAGCGGAGTTAGCCGGTGAGATCGAGTGGGCGAAGAATCGCATGATCCCCTGGAACCGCTACCTCGAGGCGATCGAGCGCACCGGTCATCAGCCGCCGATCCCTGCGGAGCTGATGGCGGGGATCTACCAGGGCTACGAGCGCCGGCGCCAGCGGACGGGCCAGATCGACTTCGAAGACATGCTGTTGAGGGCGGTCGACCTGCTGGATCGGTTCCCCGAGGCCGCCGAGGAGACGCGCCGGAGGTTCGGCTCGTTCACGGTCGACGAATACCAGGACGTGAACCCCCTGCAGCAGGCGTTCCTTGAGCGCCTCCTGGGTGACCGCCAGGAGCTCTGCGTCGTGGGCGACGACTACCAGACCATCTACTCGTTCACCGGCGCCTCGCCCGAGTACCTCCTCGGATTCCCGGAGCGCTTCCCCTCAGCGCGCATCGTCCGGTTGGAGGAGAACTACCGCTCGACCCCTCAGGTCCTGGCCGTCGCCAACGGGTTGGCGCTGCACCTGGGCGGCTTCGAGAAGCAGCTGCGGCCCACCGCGGGTGACGGACCCAACCCGACCGCTCGCGGCCTGGTCACGTCGCAGGCGGAGGTGGCGTTCGTGCTCGAGGAGGTTGGGAAGCTCCACGCGCTCGGGACGGCATACGAGGAGATGGCCGTGATCTACCGCATCAACGCTCGGTCGGAGGCGTACGAAGAGGCGTTCGCGGATGCCGGCATCCCCTACCAGGTCCGCGACGCCGCCTTCCTCCGGCGGCCGGCCGCTCGTGCGGTCACCGGCCAGTTGCGGAAGGCTCGCGAGGCAAGCGTGATCGCTGCCGTGGATGCCGCCACGACCAGCCTCGGCTTCGATCCCGACGCGGCGCCCGACGACACGGAGGAGGTGACGCGCCAGGCCGATCTCTCCCGGCTGCGGGCGCTGGCGGGCGAGTTCGCCGCGGCCCATCCAGAGGCCGACGTCACCGCCTTCCTCGAGGAGCTCACCCGACGCTTCAGCACGGAGTCGAGCGGTCGAGGTGTCAACCTGCTCACCTACCACCGCGCGAAGGGACTGGAGTTCGACGCCGTGTTCCTCCCGCGACTCCTCGACAAGGAGCTGCCCTTCCGCTCGCAACGCTCGGCGGCCGATCCGGTAGAGGAGCGCCGCCTGCTCTACGTCGGGATCACGCGCGCCCGCGTGTATCTCTACCTCTCGTGGCCGAACGAACCACGCACGGAGCCCAGCCCTTTCCTCGCAGAGCTCGGGGTGCGGATCCCCGACCGGCCCCCGGTGGGCAAGCGACCACGCGGCCCCGCGGTCGCGGCGCCCGCCGCCGGCCCCCTCTTCGACCGGCTCAAGGAGTGGCGGCGTACGCGGGCCGCAACCGATGGCGTTCCGGCCTACGTGGTCTTCCACGACAAGACGCTGGCGGAGATCGCCGATCGGCAGCCGCACGACCGCGAGGACCTCGCCGCGATCCCCGGCATCGGACCCGCGAAGCTCGACCGCTACGCTGACGAACTCCTGGCGGTCCTCGGCAGCTGAGCCATCACGTCAGGTTCGCGAGGACCATGGCTGCGGCCAACGCCGGCACCGCCACGCAGAGGAGCCGAAGCGCCGACTCGGGGGCCGAGCGCAACGACGCCGGCGCGATCGGTTCCGAACTACCGTCGTCGAACCTGACCGCGCCCTCGACCGAGACGGCGTGGCGGCGCAGCCGGCGTACAGGGGTCGAGAGCGCGCGTTGGGCCGCAGACAGGGCCACGCAGCCCACGGCCGCTGCCAGCGCGACCCCGTCGATGGTCCCGGTCTGCGCGAGGTAGGCCACCAGCACCGGGAACCCACCCCAAGCGAGCGCGAACCAGAGGTCGGAGTGGAAGGCGCCGCCGAACAGCTCGAGGTCGTACGCCAGGACCAGGAACACCCCGATCGGGATCGACGACCGCGATCCACCGCGTGACCTCGATCGCACCCTGGATCCCGAGCGCCGCCGCGCCCAGCAGACCGACCGCGCCCAGCGCCTTCAGGATCCCCGGTCGGGATCCGCGTACCGAGCGGGCGTCCGTGGAGCTCGTCGAGCGCGTGCGCGGCCACCCCCATAGCCAGGAAGAACGCGAGCACCGTCTCGAGCCACCAGCGGACCTGGAGGACGGGCGCCAGCGCCGCGCCGATCGCGACGTACGACAGGTGCCAAAGGGTGTAGGGGGGGTGCAGCAGCGTCCAGTAGTCGCGCACGCCTCCAGGCGGCAGGGCGTAGAAGGCCGCCGCGTCTCCGCCGCCATCATGGGACACGGGGTCCGTCCTTCACCGCCCAGATCGACGACGCCGGAGCCCAGGGACATCACCCGCGTCCGGACGTGGCGGAGCCCGGCCCCCTGCCACCAACGCACCTGCTCCGGCAGCGGCGCGCGGCGATAGAAGCGCTCGATGCTCGGCCCCAGGAACCTGCCGGTCGCGAACCAGGAGGGCGAGACCATCCGGCCGACCACCGGCATGAGCGTGCGCGTGTAGGCCCGCCACCCGGCGCGCAGGACGAGCATCGTCCGGCAGGTGGAACTCGAGCGACGCCATGATCCCGCCGGGGCGCAGCACCCGGGCCAGCTCCCCCAGCGTGGCCTCGGGATCGTCGACGTAGCGCAGCAGGTACGTGAACGTCACCGCGTCGAACGTCGCGTCGGCGAACGGGAGCGCCTCCGCGCGACCGAGCACGGGATCGATCCGCCCGGCGAGTCCTGCGGCCTCGTTCGCCGGGATCCCGGCGCGAAGCATCGGCTCGCTCGGGTCGAGGGAGACCACGCGGAAGCGGCGACGCGCGGCGAGCTCGCGGGAGACCAGACCCGTGCCGGCTGCGACGTCCAGCACCAGCGCACCGGGCATCACGTTCACGGCCTCCACCATGGCGCGCCGCCACGCACCATCTTGGCCGAACGACCAGATGGCTCCCATCCATGAGTACTGCGGGGCGATCCCCGTGAAGATCGTGGGTGCCGCTTCGCGGTCGGATCCGTTCGCGCGTTCCATCTCAGGCACCGAGGGCGTTGGGCACGACGCCCAGCGACGCGACCACGAGATCCGGCGCGCCCTTCGTGAGATCGCGCTCCTGGAACTTGCCGGTGCGAACGAGCACGCCGCGGACCCCGGCGGCCTGAGCCCCCCCGATGTCGTTCACGATGTCGTCGCCCACCATGACGGCCCGCTCGGGCGCAACGCCGAGGTCATCGAGCACGGCGCGGAAGTAGGCGGGGGCGGGCTTGCCGCAGATGACGGCGGTAGTCCCGGCCGCCGCCTCAAGGCCGGAGAGGTACGCGCCGCCGTCCAACTGCCACCCCTCCGCGGTACGCCAGTAGAGGTTCCTGTGCATGCCGACGAGGGCGGCGCCGTCCATGAGTCGTTGGAACACCCTGTTCACCGAGGCGTAGGAGAACGCATCGCATGCGCCGCCCAGCACGACCACCTCGGGCTCCTCGGCCATCGAGACGAGGTCCACGCCTTCGAGGTCCTCGCGCGCGTCGCCGTCGGTCAGCACCGCCACGCGGGCCTCAGGGTGGTTCGCACGGAGGTAGGACGCGGTGGCGGTCGACGGCCGTGACGATCTCGCCAGCCGTCACGTCGAACCCCGCGCGACCGAGCACGTCCGACAGGTCAGCCCGCGTGTGCGTGGTGGTGTTCGTGATGAGCCGGAAGGGGATCGCCTGCTCTCGGAACCACGCCATGGCGTCGATCGAGCCTGGGATCGGCTGCCACGACACCGCGAGCACGCCGTCGATATCCAGCAGCAAGGCATCCACTTCACGCAGGACTCCGCTCATGCTGCGAAGTCTCGCACGACCTCAGATGTCGAGTCTGATCCCGACCTTGCGCCGCGCCTGCTCAACGTCGCTCGGAGGATCGATCCCCCGCTGCCGCAGCATGAACTCCTGGTAGGGGGCGATGTACCGGTACTTCGGCGGGATGAGGCCATGGGCGGCTTGGATCAGCGGGAACGTCGCTGCCGCGGAGGCCCGCTTGAGAGGGCCGAACGGGAGCCCGTACTGCTCCTGGAGCGTCGGCGGCAGGGTGGCGAACGCCAGTCGTGAGACGCCCTTGAGGATGGGTCGCCACTCCGCTTCCGCTGGCGGCTCCAGGAAGAGCTCGAGAACCCGGCGTGCCCCCTCGGTCACCTGGATCTCGCCACGGTCATCGAAGTCAGCCAGCCACGCACGCAAGCCGGGAACGGTCGGAGGGATCGCATCGCGCGGGACCAGACACAACTCCGCCGCCAACATCTGCTCCTCGTGGAACCGCTGGCGACCGGCGTCATCGAGCCGGCCGATCGTCAGCTGCTCGAACCGGAGCGCTGAGTCGACCAGACAGGCGTGCACGTAGAGCAGAAGCTCGGGATCCAGGGCGTCGTACGGCTTGCCTGTCACACGGTCGATGCCGTTGATGCGCGTGTGGACCTCGTTGATCTTCGCGGCTGCGGCATCAGCCTCCGTCCGGGTGCCGAACGTCATCGTGTAGGTAAGGATGAGCGTGCGCTGCAGGCGTTTCCAGGGGTTCCGTTCGTACATCCCCGTCTGGTTCGCGCCGGCGACGACCAGCGGGTGCGCCGCCTGCATCAGCAGCGCACGTGCCCCGCCGAACAGGACGGTCACCTCCTTGTGGACCTGCCAGCTGACGCTGTCGGGCCCGAAGTACCCCTCGTCACGACCGGTGTCCATGACTACAAGGTACGTTCGGCGAGTACCTATGAGGTCCGGGAACCTCTGCGCGCCGCACGCTTCGTGCGGCGCCTGATGTCGGCGGCCACCGGCGCTGCCGCGAGCACCACGAGCTGATTCCGTGCGCGTGTCGCTCCCACGCGGAGATAGGGGTCCAGATCCTCGGTGTGCCGATCGCCAACTTCGGCCAGGATCACCGCGGCACGCTCCAGGCCTTTGAAGGCGTGCACACTCGACCACATGACGGCACCCTCCTCGGGCTCGTCGGAAAGCCTGGCGTGGGTGAGCTCGGAGCGCCGGGCCCACACCCGGCTCTTCTCTCGTCCAGGCGGCGTCAAGACCACGACGTCGCCGGGCGGCACCTCCTCCTCGTCCAGAAGGTTGGCCAGCACCACGTCGAGGAGACGGATCAGCTCGTCCTCATCCCGGTAGTCGAGAACCTCGACAGGACGACCCGACGGCCCCTTGGCCGTCCCCGCATCGCGCCCCTCCGCCTCGAAGAACACCGAGACGAACCCATGGATGGCCTGCGTGTTCCTCAGGTTCGACGTCAGAGGCGGCAACACGTCCTCGGGCCCGACCGGGAGCTCGCCACCGGCGTAAAGGTTCTGGCTGTCGTCCGCGAACAAGTAGAGCACGCCGCCATCCGGGTCCTCGTGGAGCGCCAGCAGGGCGGGCCACCACCAGCCGCGGAAGTCCTGCGCCTCGTCCACCACGATCGCCTCGAACCGAGGGCCGAGCGCGCGGGCCGCCTCCTCGAGCAGATCTGGCAGACGCTGTTCGAACCACTCGCGGTCGGGCGTTCCATCCGTAGGCGGGGTGGCGTCGAGCCCGGCCTCGCGGGCCATCTCCATGCAGAGCCCGTGGAAGTGGGCGACGTGTAGCCCCGGTCGATCCCCCACGGAAGCGGCGAGGTGCTCGGCGAGCCGCCGGTTGAAGCATGTAAGCAAGGTGCGCTTGCCACCGTCGGCGAGGTGCTCGGCCACCCCGATGGCCAGGACGGTCTTGCCGGCGCCGGGCGGACCGGTGACCGCCGCGCGCTTGCGATGCAGGACGAACGATCGGAGGTATGCCTGCTCCTCGGTGAGCTCGATGATCCGCCGGTCCTCCTCGTTGAAGACCAGTCGAAGTGGCGTCCGGTACTCCGTCTGATAGCCGAGCGCCATGGACAACGCGTTCATCCCCTCGCCGCCGAACGAACGCTCGGGGCGGCGCCAACGCCGCATGATCTCCGAGACCCGTTCACCGAGACGATCCAGATCGTCGTGGTCGATCACGTCGGCTGCCGGTGCCCCCGGATGTGCATCGTGCTCGTACATGGCGTCGGGCAGCGCCACCCCACATCCGATCGACGGACGCCACCGCGTCCATCCGCGCTGGGCCTCGAGGATCCTCATCAGCGAGTGCATCTCCGACCGCGCCTGATGGAACGGGTCCTCTCGGAGCGCGTGCTCTCCGCCGCGCCCACGCTGGTACCAGCGCCTGCTGTCCGGTTCGTACCTGAGCTGACCGCCCTTCGCCTCGACGACCAGCACGCCGAGGTCCGGCTGCGCGATGACGAAGTCGGCCTCCCCCTGCTCCGGGGCGTCATGTCGCCCATTCAGCACCCAGTCCACGGAGTGATAGACGACATAGGACTCGTCGAGCTGTTCCATGAACCCCTCGTAGAGCCGCCGTTCGGCCGTGCTCTCGGTCGGCAGCATCGGGAAGGGGACCATCCGTGCCATGAGCCGGATGCTAGTCGCCACGCTGGACTTCACTCGAACCCGGCGGGAGAATCCCGTCCCGACCTGGAGCCGACCGACCCTGTTGTTGATCCTCGCCATCGTGCTTGTCTCCATCGCCGCCGGCTACGCGGTCGGCGGGAGCCTGCGACGGTTCGAGGGCGTGCGGATCCACTGGTGGGGCGTCGCGTTCGCGGGACTCCTGCTGCCACGGATCCCGCTCCCCAACGAGAGCCGCTCCGCGATCATCGCGATGATCGTCGCCTCCTACGTGCTGCTGATCGCCTTCGTGTGGGTGAACCGTCGTCTCCCGGCCGCGCCGCTGGTGCTCGCCGGACTGCTCCTCAACCTCGCGGTGGCGGGACCCAACGCCGGCATGCCGGTGAACGTCCGGGCCGCAGAGATCGCAAGCGGCGGCAGCTCATCGCTCCCGGCGATCGGGACCGATGCGAAGCACCACCCCATGACCGACGCCGACGTGCTCCGGCCGTTGGGGGACGTCATCCCCGTGCCGCCTCCGCTCGGGGACGTGCTGTCGGTCGGCGACGTGCTGCTCTACGCGGGGGTGGCCAGCTTCCTCGTGCTGGTCATGCTCGGACGATCTGGCGAGAATCGTCGCCCGCCTGCTCGGTGGCTCCTGCGGTATCGGGGGAAGCACCTGCCGCCGGAGCAGCGCCTGGCTCGCCGCTACCGGATCCGTTCGACCCCTCCGAGGGTTCCTGCTGTAGCAGGGCGATCGGGAATCTGACCGTGATCACGGTGCCGTCGCCGGGCGCGCTTTCGACCTCGAGCTGACCGCCACCGACCTGCGCACGCTCCTTCATCATCGCCATGCCGAAGTGACCCTCTGGACCCGGCGCGCTCGTGTCGAAGCCACGTCCGTTGTCCTTGAGTTCGAGCTCGATGAAGGCGTCGCGTTCGCGCACGGCGATCCACATGTCGGAGGCCTGGGCATGCTTCAGGGCGTTCATCACACCCTCTCTGGCGATGTGATAGACGAGGAGCGCGATCGGAGCTGGCAGTTCGATGTCCTCGACGTCGCGGTGGAACCGGACGCCGCTGTCCCGTCCGACCTCGTCGGTGAACGACTCGAGTGCCTCCGCCAGCCCCTTCGCACCCAGAGGCGACCGATGCAGGTCGCGGATCAGTGCGCGGATTCGGTCGCTGGTCTCCTGCTTGGATTCACGGATCTTCTCCAGCTGATCGTTGACCTGCTGGTAGTCGTGCTTCTCCATGAGCTTGCGAGCGACGTCGACCTGGATCGAGAGACGGAACAGCACCTGAGCGAGATCGTCGTGGAGGTAGCCGGCGATCTGGAGCCGCTCGTCCGCGCGCTCCTCGGCCATCGCGTTCGACAGGGCTCGAAGCACCTGCTCGCGCTCCTGAAGCTCCTTGTGTGCCTCCTCCAAGGCCTGCGATCGGATGAACATCTGCCGCGCGAACAGCAGGGGAGCCAAGACGACCAAGACTGACCAGAACCGCACTTCCGGCAGCAGGAAGAGCTTCGCGAGCACCGTTCCGACCAGTCCTAGACCGATGTAGCTGACCAAGAACTCCTGGCCCTCTAGAGAGCTGGCGCAGGACCGAGAAGGGGCGCAAGCGGTAGATCAGTGATGCCGCGACGACAACGAGGGTGATGTTGATCGCGTAGTCGACCACGGTGGCGACAAGGGCGGCCGGAATCATAGACCCTCAACGGGTCCTCGGATGAAGCCAAGCGCATGGAATGTCGCGCTTGCCGCCAGGACTGCAATCGCTACCTGGCTCCGATTGAACAAGGTCCGTAGAGGGTTGATGTCGCGGCGCAGTTCCCTTGGGTCGGAAGATCCTACGAAGGCGAGAAGAGCCGCCGCGCCAGGCGGGTAGATGATGGCAACAGCCGTCAGGATCGGGAACCCGAGACTGACCTGGATGCCTCCCCAGGCGGGAGCTGGCAGGAGCTCGACAGCGGCGACGATGGCGAGCCATATGAAGAACTCCCGGTTGAGAGATGTCCAGTCGTGCAGGACGTACCAAGCCAGCCCATCATGGTGGGCAAGACGACCGCCGCCGCGAAGATACCCGCTGCAGATCGGCTGGCAAGCGTGACACTGCGTGGGATTGACGGAAGCCTTCGGTTCCACCTGTTCATCTTCGCCCTAATTAGCGGCCTCTTGAAGCAGCCAGCCCCCCGATTCCCCGAGTCCAGAAGCCCTACTGCATCAGTTGTAGCCTCAACAGGCGCTTGTCCCCCTACCGGCCGTCGGCCGATAGTTGCATGTGTCCCCCGAGAGGGGGTATACAGCTACCCATAAGATGTAACCCGATCGAGGGTGAAGGAGGACGCAGATGAAGGTCGCGAAGCGAATCGCCGTGGCTCTCGGGACGCTGCTGGCAGTCATGCTCGCGGGCGGCGCCCACTTCAAGATTTGACAGCTTGAAGACTTGACAAGTCGAAACCCGGCCTCGGAAGGCCGGGTTTCTGCTTTGTACCAAGCCACTCATCGTTCTGCACTCGCTTGCCCTCACTTCAACGGAATCGCTGCATGAATGTGGGTTCCAACGCCTAGCCGCGAATCTACGATGAGGGAGCCGTCTGCCGCCTTGATCCTGTCGGCTATCAGCTGCAATCCGAAGTGCTTGGTGCCGTCAACCTCATCACGATTGAACCCAGTGCCATCGTCTTCGACGGTGATGAGCAGCGCGTCGTCCGCTTGAGTTCAGACTCACTCGGATTTCCGATGCCCGAGAATGCCGCGCTGCGTTGTTCATCGCCTCTCTCGCAACTTGGTAGGCAAGTAGCTGCTCGGGTGCTCTTCCGCCAACCTCATCGAGGCTTAACGCGATATTGGGGCTCCCGGCTCCCTCAAGCCGAGTTGCCCTGCACCCTGATCGCTTCTCCAAGGCCTGCAGTACCTATGGTCGATTTCTGAGCGAGTGGATGATCAGTCGAATAGCTGCTTGCGCTACCTCCCCCGCTGCGAGCAAGTCGAGTACGTCCTGATCTACAGCTCCAACAAGCGTCCATTGCTTAGATCCTGTTTGATGACCTGACCCATAAGATGCACCTGAAACAGAGCGGGCAAGACCTCATCGTGAAGTTCCCCTGCGATAACTAACCTCTCGTCGCGTCTCTCGATAGCAATGACGTCGCCCGCCGCCTTGAGTGCCCTGGACGTTGACTCCAACGCGCGTGCTCGCTCCTCAGCCACCTGGCGGTGGCGGAAAGCCTGCTGAGCCAGAAGGAGCGGAGCAGTGAAGGCAAGAACTCCCAGGAAACCAATCTCACCAAACGCCTCCGCAACAAGCACGCCGAGGAACCCAAAGCATGCGTAGAGAGGAACGAATGAGCCAGGTGACCCGAAGCTCATGTGCTGCACTACGTCAGCCGAGCCTCACCTGATCCTTCAGAGCCCAGAATGAAGCAACTAGGACGTAGTTCACAAATATGTCGACTGAGACGGCAACCAGCCCAGCGATTGCTGTCCATGGCCAGTTCTGCAGTCCTACTCCGAGCAGATCGAAAGCCGCAACACCGCTCATGGCGCTCAGCGAGACCTGCGCTCTGTTGAAGCAGGCCCGCCCAAACGTTATCTGGCCGCCAAACTCGCGCGGGTCAACCGTCCCGACGACCGCTACGAGACCCGCAGCAACCGGCCCGAACACGAGCCCCAGTCCCAGAAGCAGGGGTAAGTCAAGGCTCCATGAAAGGTTCGCCGACGCGGCCAGTGGGACGACTTGAGACAAAGCGACCAAGGCTGTCCAGGCAAGCAGGCTCCCGCCCGATTGGCCGAAGGGCACCTCACCGCGCACTACCCCCATAGCAAGATGATCAAGTCGGCGGCGACCACCGCCGCCTCAAGGAGATACGACATGACGACGATCTCGTGTCCTCCTACCTAGATGAGCGGTTGCTGCAGTTGCCGACATCTTGCCCCTCCCCCCACTCGATGGATCGCATCGCCCCTCCAGCGACGGCCCGTTCTCCACAGAGTGGCTAGTTCTACCCAACCCCACCGACCCGCTGCAAGAACGACAAAGTCGGGGAGGCGCCCCGCCCGGGCGTTACCATCCAGCCATGAAGCAACGCATCCTGGTCGTGGAAGACGAGAGCACCATCGCCGACGCGCTAGCGGAGCACCTCACGCGCGAGGGGTTCGATCCAGAGGTGACGGGCACGCTCGAGGCGGGTGGGGAAGCCTTCCGGCGCCAGGCCCCCGACCTCGTTCTGCTCGACGTGATGCTGCCGGACGGGGACGGTCGCGACCTCTGCCGAGAGATCCGGCACACCTCCGACGTCCCGATCATCATGCTCACCGCACGCGGAGAGGAGGTCGACAAGATCGTCGGGCTGGAGCTCGGAGCCGATGACTACGTCGTCAAGCCTTTCAGCGCCGGAGAGCTGGTCGCCAGGATGCGGGCCATCATGCGACGCGGACGGGCGACCAGTCGCAAGGGGCCCGTCGAGGTCGGTGAGATCGCGCTCGACCCGGCCGCTCGCACGGTCATGAAGTCCGGAGAGCCGATCGAGCTCGCGGCGAAGGAATTCGACCTCCTGCACATGCTGATCGCCAACGCCGGCCAGGTGGTGAAGCGAGAGGAGATCATGGACGAGGTCTGGGATCCACACTGGTTCGGGCCGACGAAGACGCTCGACGTCCATATCTCCTGGCTCCGTAAGAAGATCGAGGACGACCCCTCGAACCCCGTCTACATCTCGACCGTGCGCGGCGTCGGGTTCCGTTTCGCCGCGCCGGAGGATCTGGTCTGAGCTCTCGGCGTCCGCCGAGCACGTCCGCCAAGGCCGGAAGGAGGTCACCACGAAGGTCCGAACCCGGCTCGTGCTGGCCTTCACCTACATCCTGCTGGTGGTCATCGTCGCGCTTACGGTCCCACTCGCGCTGAACCTGCGAGGCCGTGCGCGCACCGAGGCCGAGAAGACCGCGCTCCTCAGCGCACAGACCATCGCCGCGGGCATCGGCCGAGAGAACGTGAAGGCGGGGCAGAAGCTCAACCACCTGGTCGTCGCGTACGCGACGCAATTGGGGGGCCGCGTGATCGTGACGAACGACGACGGTACGGTCCTTGCCGACTCCCAGGGCGATGCCGTGGGCCAGGACTACGCGAACCGCCTCCGCCCGGAGATGAGAACCGCGCTCGGGATGGCCAAGACGCCGGCCGGCCAGCCTATCCCCGCCCAACCCGACTCGCTCCTACGCTACAGCACGGATGTAGGCGCCCAGCTCTTGGCGGCAGCCGCCCCGATCCTGGACGAAGGACGCGTGTACGGTGCCGTTCGACTCACGAAGGACGTGACCGACGTCGTCAACCAGGTCCGCAACGTCACGATCGGTATCGGTATCGTCGGCCTGTTCGGTTTGCTGGCGGGCCTCATCATCGCGTTCGGTCTCGCCGAGTCGCTCTCCAGGCCATTGGCGAAGCTGGCCGCCACCTCGAAGATGATCGGCGGTGGCGACCTGTCCGCGCGTGCGGGCGACATCGGGGGGGCCACCGAGATCAAAGACCTCGCGACCTCCTTCGACGAGATGGCGGGACGCGTGGAGCGGACCGTCCGCTCGCAGCGGGAGTTCGTGGCCAACGCCTCGCATCAGCTGCGAACCCCCCTGACAGGGATGAAGCTTCGCCTGGAGTCGGCGGCGGCGGAGACGGACGACCCGGATCTCTCGCGCCAGATCGCCGCTGCGGACGCCGAGGTCGACCGTATGGCTGAGACCGTCAACCGGATGCTCGTCATGGCGAGCGAGGTCGAGCGCGGCGACGCGACGATGGTGGACCTGCGGATCTTGGCGGACGAGGCGGTCGAACGCTGGCAGGAACAGGCCGAACGTGCTGAGACCGTCGTGGGGGCGACCGGCGATCGTGCCGACACACTGGCCAACCCTGCGGATCTCGAGCAAGTCGTCGACAACCTGATCGATAACGCGCTCGCCTATGGAGCGGGACCCATCGAGCTCGCGACAGGCAACACGGCCGGACGCGTGTTCCTCTCCGTCCGCGATCATGGGAAGGGGATCCCGCCGGAGGAACGAACCCGCGTGACAGAACGGTTCTACCGTGGAAAGGGGGCGCCGAGCGGCGGCTCCGGCCTCGGGCTCGCTATCGCCCGGGAGCTGAGCGAGAAGTGGGGCGGCAGCCTCGAGATCGCCGACGCCGACGGAGGGGGATCCCGGATAGAGCTCCGTCTACGCCCCGCGACCGACCAGCCGCCGCCAACCGACCCAGCCGAACCGAGGAACCCATGACACGCAACGGACCTCGGACGCCGATCCCCGTCGTGGTCTGGACCGATCCCTCGTGTCCCTGGGCCTGGCAGACCTCGCGTTGGCTCCGCGACCTCGGATCCCAGGGCGTGATCGCTCCGACCTGGAGGCTCTTCAGCCTCGAGATGAACGCCTCGGAGCCGAACGCGCCGTTCGAGGAGGGGGCCGCGCGGTACGGGTCGGCGCTGACGTGCCTCGCCCTGGCGCGGCGAGCGAAGGGCCGGGCTGGGTTCGAGCGCCTGTACGTGGCCATCGGCGGTCGGCTGCACGAACAGCGACAGGATATGTCGGACGAGCTACTTGAGGCCGCGGCCGCCGCGGCCGGCATGGCGGATCTGCCGTCGCGCGCCCTCGCAGATCCGACCCTCGCGCGAGGAGGTCATGGCGGAGCATCGGGCGGCTCGGGACGTCGGCGTCTTCGGCGTGCCGACGCTCTCCGTCGACGGCGCGCTACCCATGTACGGCCCGATCGTCTCCGTGGGAGCGGACGGCGAGGAGGGCCTGGTCTGGTGGGAACATGTGCGCTGGCTCTCGGCGCGGCCCGAGTTCTTCGAGCTCAAGCGTTGGCCCCGCCCGCTGCGTCCGGGCCAGGCGCCCGGCGAGCCACCGCCGGGACACGGGTAGGGCGCTCCATCGACACACACGCTTAACCGGCCCTTAGTCGGGCGAGGCGTAGCCTCGGCTCATGAAACGGATCCTGACCGCCATACTCTTCGCGGTCGGCGGCATCGCGATCGCCGTGGGTCTCTCGGTGACCTCGTACGCCCTCGCGGGTCGAACGATCGGCGACAACTCGATCTCCCTGCAGCCCGTACCGGTATCCGCCGCTGCATCCCCCGTCCCGGCCAAGGCGGCGGAAGAGAAGGCCCCTAGAACTCGAAGAACTCGAAGGGTACGAAGAAGCATCAGGCCTCGCCGGCGCCCGAGCCGGGGGAGGCCTCGTCGGCGCCGGTGAGCCAAGCGACCTCCACCATTGCCCCGGCTCCCACCTCCGCGCCCACGCACTCCTCCTCCCCGCACCCTGACGGGGGTGGGTCGGGCTCGGAGCCCGGCGACGGCCACGGCGGTGGCGGTGGCGGCGGCGACGACTGACGCTCGCAAGCAACGCGTAGCGCCCGACTACACCGTCACCCGAGCTCATGAGAGGATTGGGTCCTCATGAGCGATCCTCTCCATCGCCACGAGATCTGGGGTGACGACCCGGAGGAGCGGGATGCCGACGCGGTCGTCGCCGAGATCGAACTGACTGACCGGGACCTCGCCCGGCGCTGGCACGACCACCCAGCGGTCGTGCCCTTCAAGGCCGTCGTGCTGTTCCTCGGCCGCAACGCCAAACGGATCGCCGTCACGATCGCCGGGGTCGTGGTGCTCCTGGTCGGGCTGGCCGGCCTGCTCTTGCCGGTCCTGCCAGGCTGGTTGCTGATCTTCGTCGGCCTCGGCATCCTGGCGACGGAGTACGTGTGGGCGCGACGGCTCCTGGAACGCGCCCACAAGGTGGCGACGGCCGCCAAGGACAAGGCGGTGGCGAAGAAGGACGCACGCGCCGCGAAGAAGGAGGCACGGCGGTCGGCCGGATCCTGATCGGGACGTCGTCCTGGACGGACCCGACGCTGGTGAAGGACGGCGGCTTCTACCCGCCCAAGGCCAAGACCGCCGAGGCCCGGCTCCGCTTCTACGCGACCCGCTTCCCGCTGGTCGAGGTCGACTCCACCTACTACTACCCCCCGTCGGAGAAGAACTCCGTCCTGTGGATCGAACGCACCCCACCGCACTTCACCTTCAACGTGAAGGCGTACTCGCTCCTCACGAACCACCCCACACGCCCCGACTCGCTCTACGCCGACATCAAGGCGGAGATGCCCGAAGCGGCCCTCGCGAAGCGGTTCGTGTATCGCGACGCGTTGCCCCAGGGGGCGCAGGACGAGGTGTGGCAGCGGTTCCGCGACGCCCTGATGCCGCTGCACTCCGCGGGCAAGCTGGGGGCCGTCCTGTTCCAGTTCCCCCAGTGGTTCACGATCAGCCGCGCGAACAAGGCCTACATCGAGGAGTGCGCGGCTCGTCTCAGCGACTTCCGCGTGGCCGTCGAGTTCCGGCACAGGTCGTGGATGTCGCCGGAGAACGCCGAAGAGACCCTGGGGTTCCTGGAGGCGCACGACCTGCCCTACGTCTGCGTCGACATGCCGCAGGGGTTCGAGTCGAGCGTGCCGCCCGTGACCGCCGCCACGGCGGACGACCTGGCGATGGTGCGGTTCCACGGCCGGAACCTCCTGGCGTGGGAGCACAAGGGCGACACCGCCTCGGAACGGTTCAAGTACGACTACCCGTCCGGGGAGCTTCAAGGGTGGGTCCCGAAGATCGAGACCCTCGCCGAGCAGGCCCGCGAGACGCACGTACTGATGAACAACTGCTATCGGGACTTCGCCGTGCGTAACGCCCGGGAACTGGGCGGGATGCTGCACCTCACGCTCGGCGACGAAGACGCGGGGGACGGCGACGAGCAAGCGGGGGGCCAGGGGCAGCTAGTCTGACTCAGACTAGCTGGGGGTGGGGTCGGGCATGACGAGCTGAGTCTGGCCCGGGCGCGCGGGCGCACCCGCTTGGAAGGGGGGAACGCCCGGACCAGACGGTTCGGTGGAGGCGGGCCGCCCTGGCGACGGCACCTCCACCGCAGGCGCTGGGTACCCGGTCGCGCGGAGCAACTCCGGGTACTTCCAGGGCGCGAAGATCTGCGAGGTCGGCGCGCCGGCAAGCTCCCGCACGTAGCGGCGAACGTACGCTCCTTGGGGATCGAACCGCTCCGCCTGACGCACCGGGTTGAACGAACGCGACCGCCTGGGGTCGGTGCCCGTCCCAGCCACCCACTGCCAGCCGCCGGCGTTGTTCGCAGGGTCCCCATCGAGGAGCCAGCGCATGAAGTGCGCGGCCCCCTCCTGCCACGGGATGCCGAGGCGGCGCGTGAGGAACGAGCCCACCACCATCCGCGCCCGGTTGTGCATCCAAGCCTCCCGCCGCAGCTGTCGCATCCCGGCATCCACCAGCGGGATCCCGGTCCGGCCCATCTGCCAACGCTCGAAGAGATCGCCGGCGTGCTCAGGAGTCTGCGGGGATATCGCCGGGCGGCTCGCGATAGTCGCGCCACTGGATCCCGGGGTCGTGGGCGAGAAGGTGCGCGTAGAAGTCACGCCAGGCGAGCTGACGCACCAGGTCGTCGGCGCCCCTGACCGCTCGCGCCTCCGATACGAGTTCACTCGCGCTGAGGCAGCCGAACCTCAGGTAGGGAGAGAGCCGGGAGGTCCCGTCGGCCGCCATGTCGTCGCGAACGTCGGCGTAGTGCCGCGCGTTGCCAACGAGGTACGACTCCATATGCTTCCGTCCGGCTGTCTCCCCGCCGGGGGCCAGATCGATCGACTCGGGCAGGACGGAGTCCGGTGCCGGCCGCGCTCCGGGATCGATCCCCGGCGGAACGATCACTCGGACAGGCGCGGGCAACAGGTCACGTCGCGGCGCCTGCGCCCAAGCCCGGTAGAACGGCGTGAAGACCGAGTAGACCTCCTTGCCTACGGGCACGACCTCGCCGGGCTCGATCACCGTGACGCCGGGATGAACGTGGAGTGCGATGCCGTGGGCGATCAGAGCTTCGCGCAGCTTCCGCTCACGCGCCAGGGCGTACCAGCTCACATCGGCGGAGACATGCACGGCGTCGCAACGGGCGGCAAGGGCCATGGTCACGGCTTCCTCGACCGGGTCTCCAGCACGCGTGATGAGGCGACCGCCTCGCTGGACGAGCGATCGGTCCAGGTCGGCGAGGCATTCGAGCAGGAACCGGTCCCGATTCGGCGAGCGACCCAGCAGCCTGCGATCCAACACGAACAAGGGGACGACCGGCTCGCCACGGCGGGTTGCGGCCGTCAGCGCGGGATGGTCAGAGACCCGCAGGTCACGCGAGAAGAGGACGACGGCCGTCACCAACTCACCGTAGGCGCGGAGGCGGGTCCGACCCGGTCCCGAAGCTATGCGTCAGGGCGAGGGGGGCGGCACCGCCGAAGTCGAGGGCGTCCCGACCGCCATCCACTGGGGTCGCATGATCACCGGCACCGCCACACCGAGCAGCAACTGCCCGTCCCAGGATCGGATCACCGGATAGGCATCGAGCCGCCGGTCGAACGCGCTGGGATTGGCCGGATCGGGCCGACCCTCGGCGTCATAGGCGATGACCGTCCCGTCGGGACATGTC
The DNA here is from genome assembly GCA_963796725.1 of uncultured Actinomycetes bacterium. Classification (GTDB taxonomy): domain Bacteria; phylum Actinomycetota; class UBA4738; order UBA4738; family HRBIN12; genus JAOUEA01. Next base: position 689,904 of record CAWCMT010000001.1, on the reverse strand, counting down.
ATGCGGATCTGCTGAGCCGGCAGGATCCCACCGCTGATCCTGACCCTCGCCGCACGTGTCCGGCACCAGGTCCAGCGCGTACATCGGGAGGCCGGACGCGGGCCTCATCACGAACATCACACCGAGAACCTGGAGTTCCGGCCTCCCCGACAGGGCGATGGGGGTGCCTACCCCGACCGGGAAGCCGCCGGCTGGCTTGGAGAGCGCCGTCCAGCCCTCGGTCACCGCGCCCGGATGGAGGGAAGCGCCCCGGAACGACTCGATGATCGACTTGGCGGCGACGACGTCCGCCGCGGAAGCGTCGGGTCCGGCCCACAGATCGATCTCGTAGCCGACGCCGTTCGACCGGAAGCGCATGGATGCGGGGCAGGTGGTACAGATGCCCGGCATCACCTTGAGATCCGAGGCGGAGAGCGGCAGCGGGGTGTCGTCGCCTGGTGGCAGACCGATCGGCGGCCCGCCCGAGGTCGTGATGATGCTCAGCGCCACGAGATCTGACGCGGCAGATCCGAGATCCGGCCCGATCGGTCCGGGGGTGGCTGAGTTCGGAGATGCGAGCCCGTTGGGACCATTCGCGATGACGACGCCCCGCGTGCTCACTTTCTCCTGAACGTCGATCGGACTGGCGGTCCAGGCCGAGGGGTAGGCGACCCTCCAGCCCGAGGGGTCGGTGTAGCGCGACATCGTGGAGGCGGCCGGGGTCGCGGTGGGCACGTTCTCAGGGATGGAGACCACGATCGGCACCGCCGTGAACGACACGAAGGCTGCATCTGAGTTCATCGGATCGTAGAGCGAGGCATCGACGAAGCGATCCGGCGAGCTAGCGACCCAGACGAATCCCGCGGAGCTCTGACCACAACCTGTGGCGGCGTCCACCTCGATCGACTGGTCGCCGCTCGAGACCCCACCTACGCCAGACGCACCACCGCAACTCTTGAACCCGGCACTCCCGTTGAGGCCGTCGGGCACCGAGATATGGGCATCGATCGAGTCACCGCTGCGGACCACCTGACCTGTCGGGGCGTCGATCGAGGCGTCCGGCGCGCTCACCGAGAGCACGGACCAGATGCCGCCACCGCCCCTCGACACAGGTTGCGCGAGTACGACGTCCTCCGTCCCGCCATAGCACATGGCACCGAGTGCATGTCCATCGACCGGGGTCGGACACGGCGCGACCAAACGCGACAGCTCGAGCTTCTTCCCCGTGATGTTGCCGTTGCCGGGTATCAACGCCGTACTGGTCTCCGTCATCGAGTACGAGGACTCGTCCCAGCCGAGGACCTGCGCGGCGAACTTCGTCGCCACCTGGCTCGGATCCAACCTCCAGGCGACGGTCGCGTCGCCGGCGTCGGCTTGGGCCTGGGTGGCTTGGAGACCGGCCTTGGTGTTCTCCGGCCACAGGACGGAACCGTCCTCGCCCAGGGGGACGACGGACCCCGGCGACGGAGGTGGTGAGACGGCGTTCGACGTGCTCGTGGGGCGGAACGCACGCCACGCGAAGCCGGCCGCGAGCGCGAAGACAGCGACCGCCGTGACGCCGGCGATGATGCGCTTGCCGCGGCTCGGGCCCTCGGGAGGCTCGTCGCGCGAGGGCCCCTCCCCGGCGCGTCGGTAGACCGCGGCGTCGGGGCCGACCTCGTCGAGACCTCGGAGGGCCTCGCGCCAGGGTTCGGTCATGCCCCCACCTCTTCGGGATCGGCGAGGAGTTCGGCGAGGCGGCGGCGGCCCCGCATCAGGTGAACCTTCACCGCGGCGGCCGAGGTCCCCATGATCCGGGCGACCTCGCGGACCGGGAGGTCGGCACGGTAGTGGAGGTAGACGGCGGCGCGCTGCGATGGCGTGAGCCGACGCAGCGCGGCCATCAGGTCGGCGACCGGCTCGGGATCCTCGACCGGGCGATCGGTCTCCAGCAGGTCGCTCTGACGGTTCCCCTGTTTGAGGTCGGCGGCAGCGATGCGGAACGCGACCCGATACAGATACGGGACGGGCTCGCGAACGGTGTCGGGGCGCGCCATGGCGCGCGCGAATGCCTCGGCAACGGCGTCGTCCGCGACGTCACGCCTGCCCCGGCGTACGCGTAGACCGCGCGCCAGATCATAGGGCCCGCCTCGCGCCAGATCGCGTCGAAATCATGCGTATCGGTCAACTCCCTCCACCCTGACAGAGCGCAGCAGCGCTCGGAAGGTGAACCTGGCTCAGCCGACGCGCAGGATCCCGTGCATGTAGGGATGCACCTCGCAGAGGAAGACGTATCGCCCGGAAGGCAGGGCGGGAAGATCGTAGGTGACGCCGTCCACCCCCACGATGATCGATCCACGGAAGAGGGCCGGCCCGAGGGGATCCGCACAGCGGGGCTGTCGGCCCTTCATCGCGGCGCGCGCGAGGCAGCTGCGGCGGGGATAGACAGCGACGTTGTGGGACTCCCCGGCGTCGTCGTTCGCGAACGCGAGGGTCGACGGCGTGTCAGGGGGAACCGCCAGGCACGGGCGGTCGAACGAGAGCGACACCGCACGGATCTGGTTGACGATGGTGGGGGCACAACCCGGTGATGGCGTGGGCGGTGTGGTCGACGACCCACTCGGCGACGGCGACGACGCCGGTCCGGCGCACGCGACCGCGCATCCGGCGACCACGATCATCGATGTGAACCGAGCCGTCCTGCGCACCGAGTCAGTATCGAGGCTGAGGAAGTCACCCGACCGTGAGGACGGCCCTCGATGTCGTCGGATGCACCGGATCGAACATCACGTACGTGCCTGCGGACAAAGGCCCCAGATCGAACGTGGCGGTGCCCGGACCGATGATCGGATCCCCCACGAAGGAGGGCTGCATCTTGACGCAGGCATCCCCGGCGATCCGAGCACGTCGGCGGCGGCGCAGGACTCCGCTGCGACGATCCGCACGCCCGCCGGCACGTTGGGTTGGCGGTTGTCGAAGTGGACCGTCAACGCTCGACCCGATGGAGCGGCCCAGCAATCCAGATCCCAAGCGAGGTTCTTGGCCACGATCGTGACCGTGTCCATGGGGGCGCCCGGGCATGTTGGCGGCAGCGCCGAGGCCGACGGAGTGGATGTCCCCTGGTTCGCAGTCGGGCCGGATGTGGGCGTCACCGTCGGGATCGGCACGACGCTGGGGCTCGAGAAAGGACCGTCCCCGACGTAGAGCATCCCGTGCCCCGTGTCGGGATGGATCTTGTCGATCACGACGAAGGCGCCGGCTGACAGCCCCGGGATCTCGATCGTCGTGGTGCCAGGTCCGACCGAGCTCACGGAGGTGTAAGCATCCAATGGGCAGGGTGGAGCCGTTAGGAGGCCTGGGCACGCCTCGGCCGGCACGACGGCCACGTTCATCGGGACGCCGGCGTCTTTGTTCGTTACGTGCATGATGAGTGACACATCGGCGGGAGCGTTCCAACAGGTCGTGTCCCACTCCAAACCCGACACGGACAGCCGGAGCTGGACTGAGGACGGCGCGTCGCATGGGCTTGATGGTGTGGGAGATGGTTGGCCGACAGGCCCCGCGCCACCTCCGCCGCCGAGGGCCGCCAGCGCTCCCCAACTGCCGGCAACCGCGATCACCAGGGCCAGCCCGATGGTCCCGACGCGGCGCGTCCGGACCCGATGGGCGCGCGCCTGCGTCAACCGGTCGAAGGCGTGCGGGGAGGGATGGATCCGTTCGGCGAGACGGGCGAGCCGTGGCATGAGGTCAGGGTCGGGCATCGTTGAGCACCTCTCTCATGGCGGCGCGGCCCTGTGACGCCAACGATCGGACGGTCGGGGGCTGCACCCCGAGGATCACGGCCGCGTCCTCGGCCCCATAGCCGAGCATCTCGGTGAGGATCACAGCGGCTCGCTGTCTGGGTGTCAGCGCGGCGAGGGCCCGGGCTACGGCGTCGCGCTCATCGGCGGCGGCGAAGGCGTCACCGGACTCGGCCGCGCCCACGATGCGTTTCGCGGCCCGCGTCACGCGGCGCACCTTGGAACGGTGGCGGTTCATCGCGGTGCGGTAGAGATAGCCGGTGGGATCGTCCATGGCGCCGACGCGGTCCCACCTCTCCCACAGGGCGAGGAAGGCGTCCTGCGTGACCTCCTCGGCCTCCTGTCGGTTGCCCGTCAGCAGGTAGATCGCGCGCTGCAGGCGGAGCTGTTCGGCCTGGAAGAACTCCTCGAAGGGCAGCACGTCCGCGTCAACCGCCGATCGTTCCGTCGGTTCCGTGGTCCCCGTCACGCTCGCAGCCTCTCCCATCACCACCATGAACGCCATGAGAGGCGGCAACGTTCAGACCGTTCTGGACGTGCGGCGCAGTACGCTCGGTGCCATGAACCAGCGCTGGAAGGTGGTGACGATCCGGGGCATCCCGCTCTACGTGAGCTCATCCTGGCTCTTCTTCGCGGTGCTGGTCGTCTACTCCCAATACTTGGTGATCACCCAGAGCAGCTTCGGCGTCACCTCGGGGGAGGCGACCCTGCTGGCGGTGGTCACCGCACTGCTCTTCTTCGGATCGGTGCTGGTACACGAGGCGGCCCACGCCGTGATGGCACGCTCGCTGGATCTACCGGTGGCGGGTATCACGCTCGTCTTCTGGGGTGGAGCCACGGAGACTCGGGCGAATGCGAAGGGTCCGATGGCCGAGTTCCTGGTGGCCATGGTGGGTCCGGCGACCACCCTCGTGCTCGCGGGGATCTTCTACGTGGCCTCGCTCGCGATCAACGGCTTGGCGGCGGAGCAGGTCCGCTGGCTCGCCGGGCTGAGCGTGCTGTTCGCGGGCCTCAACGCGCTCCCCGGGTTCCCCCTGGACGGAGGACGGATGCTGGTGGCCGCGGTCTGGGGCATCACGAAGGATCGTCAGACGGGCCTCCGGGTGGCGGGCGTGGTGGGACGCGGCGTCGGGATCGTCATGGGCGCCGCGGCCATCTGGTCCTTCACGAACGGCAGCGGATGGTGGCTGTTCCTGGGTTACCTGGCGTTCGTCCTGATCGCCTCGGGCACCGGGATGGAGCGAAGGGTCGCCCTGAGGGATCAGCTCGCGCGCGGCACGGTCGCCGAGGCGATGCGCGCCGCGCCACCCGTGGTGCCCGCGTCCTGGACACTCACGCAGGCCCTCGATCAGGTGCTGCGAGCCAACCCGAACGACGCGTTCCCGGTCCAGGATCTCGACGGCACGGTCTTGGGCACGATCTCGCTGTCGTCGGCTCGGAGGCTCGGTGCGCGCGACCCGCTGCGTCAGGCGCGCGATGCCATCACGCCCCTGGGACAGACCGTCGTGGTGAGCTCCGGCGAGAACCTGGCGGACGCCACCGAGTGGCTCGCGGGGCGCGACGCCCTGGTGGTGGACGACGGGCGTCTGATGGGCGCGCTGGGCCCGGGCGACGTGGAACGCTGGTACCGACGGGTGGTGGAGGGCCGCCACGAGCCTCAGCCGGCGGGGGTGACGGGTCCGACCCCGCCGCGGCCGGACCTGCACTGAGCCGGACGACGCGCGACCGGCGGGCCGCTGTCGGTGGCGCGCAGTAGCATCCCGAACGTGGTGGCCCCCCTGTTCTCCCCCGACGTCGATCAACAGCGCGTCCTGGACCACACGTCGGGCCCGCTGCTCGTAACCGGCGGCGCGGGCACCGGCAAGAGCGCGGTCCTGCGCGAGCGGTTCGCTCGGCTGATCGAAGGCGGCGCCGACCCCGAGCGCGTGGCGCTGGTGGTCGGGTCCGTGGGCGCGCGCGACGTCGCCCGCACCGCCCTGCTCGACCGGCTCCCGGCCTCGCTCCCCGGTCTCCAGGTGGTCACCGTCCACGGCCTCGCGAACCGGATCCTGCGGGAGGGCCACGCGGTCCTGGGGTACGCGGAGCCGCCACAGGTCCTGAGCGCCGCCGAGCAATTCGCCAGGGTACGGGAGCTTCTGGAGGGCGAGGACCCCGCGGACTGGCCCGCCTACGGGGCACTGCTCCACCTCCGTGGCTTCGTAGACGAGGTGCGCCAGTTCCTCGTGCGCGCGCAGGAGGAGATGCGGACGCCCGAGTCGGTGACCGAGGCCGCCGAGCGCCGCGGCCTCACCGGATGGGTGGAGCTCGCGGCCTTCTGGGAGCGCTACCGCACGGTGATGGACGACCTCAACCTCGTGGACTTCGGAGCGCTGTTGCAGCGCGCGGCAGCGGTCGCGGCCAGCAGCGAGCCGCGCTTCGACCACGTGCTGGTCGACGATCTGCAGGACACGACGATCGCGGCCGAGGCCATCCTCACGGCGGTCCGCGCACCCGATCTGGTCGCGGCGGCGGATCCGGAGGCGCACCTGTTCTCGTTCCAGGGGATGTCGCGGGCTCCGCTCGAGCGGTTCGGTGACACCTTCCCGGGGACCACGACCGTGGAGCTCAGCGTGCGCCACCGGTCGTCGGAGCCGCCCGAGGTCGTGGCGTGGGTGACGCCGCACGCGTCCGAGGAACACGCGTCGGTCGCCCGTGAGCTCCGTCGCCTCCGGGTGGAGGACGGCACGGCCTGGGACGCGATGGCGGTGGTCGTCCGCCGGCAGGGCGCCCATCTGGGCGGGCTGCTGCGCGCGCTGGACGACGCCCGCATCCCGCGGTCGGTGCCGGAGCGCGGGCTCTCGCTCACGGCCGAGCCCGCCACGCGTCCCTACGTACTTGCGCTCCGCTGGCTCGTCGCAGACGTGCCCCGTCGCGAGGAGCTGGCCGAGACGCTCCTGACGTCCGACGTCGTGGGCCTGTCCCCCGCCGCCACGCGCGGCCTGCTCCGCGCGGCGCGCACGCGAACGGGCTCGGTCGCCAACGCGCTGGACGTGGATGAGGGACTGACGCCGGAGGAGGCCGCGCAGGTGGCCGCTGCGCGCGAGGCTCTCGCGAAGGCTTCGCTGTTCGCGGGTATGTCCGTCCAGGACGCCTTCCGCGTGCTGTGGGAGGAGCTGCCGTGCTCGCGACGGCTCGTGGAGGCGGGCGGCGCCGGCTCCGCCGAGCGGCGCGAGCTCGACATGCTGGTCACGTTCGCCTACGCCGTCGCCGAATCCGAGGACGGGGCCGACAAGAGCGTGGAAGGGTTCCTCGAGGCGCTCGACGCCGGCGAGCACGGCCCAGGACGCTCGGCGTGGGAGCGCACGCGACCCGACGCCGTCAGGGTCCTGACCGCGCACGGGGCCGTGGGACGGGAGTTCGACGCGGTGATCGTGACCGGGGTGACGGAGGGGAACTTCCCGAGCGTCCAGCGGCCCGAGCCGATGTTCGATCTGGCCGTGCTGGACCGCGTGGTGACGAACGCCGAGCGCAACCGCGAGCGCCTGCAGGACGAGCGCCGGCTCTTCGAGTCGGTCATCGCCCGGGCGCGCCGGCGAGTCGTGCTCACGTGCGCCGATGATCACCCGGACCGGGACGAGCTCACCGTGCGGTCGCGGTTCGTGACCCAGCGCGGGCTGGCCTGGGATCCCGCTCCCTCGGGTCCCTACGACGAGCCCGTCTCCGTGCGGGAGGCCACCGCGGTGTGGCGGCGCCAGTTGGCGGGCTCCCGACGTGCCGGCCTGGCGCCGCCTGGCCGCGCTCGAGGGGCTCGTGGCCCTGGGCGTGGACCCGGGACGCTGGTGGTTCCAGCACGACTGGACCGACACGGGCCGACCGCTCCACGAGACCATCCGGGTCTCGTACTCGCGGCTGTCCAACCTCGAGGCCTGCCAGCTCATGCACGTGCTGGGGGACGAGCTGGGGCTCGGACGGCCGGGTGGGTACCACGCATGGGTGGGCAAGACCGTGCACAAGCTGATCGAAGAGGTCGAGCGCGGCGAGATCTCGAAGGAGCCGCGAGCCATGGTCGAGGAGCTCGACCGACGGTGGCGGCCGCAGGAATTCCCTCAGCATCGCCGTCTCCGAGGCGTTCCGCGAGCTCGCGCGCGAGCCACATGCTCCGCAACTGGTACGAGACCTACGGCGAGCGGCCCGCCCTCGCGATCGAGCAGTACTTCGAGTTCGAGTTCGAGGGCGTGAACGTGATCGGCTACATCGACCGCATCGGCGCCGTCGGTGAAGGACGGCACCACGCATCACCGACTTCAAGACCGGCAAGAGCGACAACGCCGGCCCGCCGAAGGACAGCCTGCAGCTGGGCATCTACTACCTGGCCGTGCAGGAGTCCGAGGGGCTCGCCGACGTACAAGCCCGTCCGCACCGTGGAGCTCGCGTTCCTGCGCGGGAACTGGAAGAGCCCCGACATCGACTTCCGCAAGATGCCCATCAACGAACGCGACGAGGCCGAGTACCAGGCCGCGATGCGCGAGCGCCTCGCCGAGCTGATCCGCGTGAAGAAGGCCCTGAACGAGACGGAGGTCTACCCGCCGAACCCCTACGCGAACTGCCGGTTCTGCGACTTCAAGACCCTGTGCCCGCTGTACCCGGAGGGCCAGCCCGTCTTCCCGGTGGATCCGTGGCCCGCGGTCGAACGGGAGCCCGGGCGTGAGCACGCAGCTGGCGATCGCCCGAGGAGATCGTGAGCGGCGATGGGCGGCGCCCCGCCCACCCCCGAGCAGTGGGCGGCCATCTCGATGCCGATGGAGCCCTACGTGCTGGTGGCCGGCGCCGGCTCGGGCAAGACCTCGGTGATGGCGGCGCGCGTCGTCTACCTCGCGCTGGCGGCGCTCGGGCGCATCCCCGCCGACCATCACGGCGCGCTCCCGGGCAACGTGCTCGCGCTCACGTTCACCGTGAAGGCCACCGAGAACCTGCGGCAGCGGATCCGGCGTGCGCTGGCCGGCGTCGCGCTGGACGAGGGCGAGGAGCCGGAGATCCTGAACTACCACGGCCTCGCGGCCCAGGTCATCGATCGCTACGGCATGCTCGCGGGCATCGAGCCGGGTCAACGCGTGCTCGCCACCGCCCAGCGCGTAGATCTGGCCGGGCGCGTCCTTGACGAGATGACGTTCGATCACGTGAAGACGCGAATGGCAACCGAGCGTCGTCGACAAGATCCTCAAGCTCGATGAGCAGGCGCAGAACCACCTGGTGGACCCCGACCGACATCGTGGCGTTCATCAACGTCGCGCGGCTCGAGGCGCTGAAGGCGCACCGCTCGGACCGCGCCTACCGAGCCGGCGCTCGAGCGTGTCGAGCTCGCGGAGGCCGTCGAAGGTCTTCCGCCGACTCAAGCGCGACCTCGGCGTGATCGACTTCGGCGACCAGATCGAGCAGGCGATGCGCGTGGCGACCGAGCACCCCGCAGGTGGGAAGGGACGTACCGCGACCGCTTCGCCGCCGTGCTGCTCGATGAGTACCAGGACACGAACGTCGCGCAGGCGCGGCTGATGGAGGCGCTGTTCGGCGGCGGGCATCCGGTCACCGCCGTCGGAGACCCCGACCAGAACATCTACGCCTGGCGCGGCGCCTCGCTCTACAACCTCCTGGAGTTCCCCCGGCGGTTCGTGCGCATCGACGGGGCCGAGGCAGCGCGCCTCCCCCTGTTCACCAACTTCCGCTCCGGCGCACGGATCCTGCATGCCGCCGACACGATCATCGCGCCGCTGCCGGTCGTCCAACGCCCTGACCCCGGACAAGCGTCTGGTGCCCTGGCCCGAGAACGGCGAGGGTGAGGTCACGCTCTCCACCCACGTCGACGAACGCACCGAGGCCATCTCCATCGCCGAACGCACCGAGGCGCTGCACGACGCCGGCGGCGCCGCGTGGTCGGAGATCGCCGTGCTCTGCCGCACCTCGCGGCTCTTCCTCCTCCTCCGCGAGGCGTTCGCGGATCTGGGCATCCCCGTCGAGATCGTGGGTCTCGCCGGGCTCCTGAAGCTCCCAGAGGTGGTGGAGGTGCTCGCGTACGCGCGCGCGGCCAGCGACCCGATGGCCTCGGTGGCCCTGGCGAGGATCCTGATGGGTCCTCGGTACCGGGTGGGCTTCAAGGACCTCGCGTCGGTGGCCGGATGGGCGAAGTCGAAGAACTACGCGTGGCGAGAGGACGGCGGGGACGACGAGGAATCCCCGTTCCTGTTCGCCGAGGCGCTCGAACACCTAGAGCGAGATCGAGGGCATCAGCGACGAGGGCCGCGCGCGCCTCGAGGTGTTCCGCGACGAGCTCGCGGCACTACGGGTGGAGGCACGCCGGCCTCGTGGCCGAGTTCTTCGGCGAGGTGATCCGGCGCAGCGGCATCGCCGACGAGCTCGCCGCGGATGTGAACGAAGAGGAGGGACGCCAGCGCGCCCGCAACCTCGGTGCGTTCCTGGATCAGGTGCACGCCTTCGAGCCGGTCGAGGGGGAGCTCACCCTCCGGGCGTTCCTCCAGTTCGTCGACGAGGTCGAGGCCCTGGACAAAGAGGAGTGGGAGCCCGTACAGCCCTCCGACCGCGACGCCGTGAAGGTCATGACCATCCATCAGGCCAAGGGGCTGGAGTTCGACCACGTCTTCGTCCCAGGGATCGCCGACGGCCTGATGCCGTCCAAGCGGATCCAGCAGAACCCGGCCGAGCGTGGCTACTCCCTCGACTTCGAGCTTCGTGGCGACGCTGACATCCTGCCGGCGTTCGACGGGGTCCTATCCCACTTCAAGCGCGACCTTCAGGCGCAAGAGGTGATCGAGGAGCGGCGGACGATGTACGTCGCCCTCACCCGCGCCCGCCGGTCGCTGCACGTCAGCGCGTCGCAGTGGTACGGCGAGCTCGTCAACGCGAAGGGCCCGAGCGGCTTCTTCTACGAGCTGGTGGAGTGGGCGAGAAACTCGGGCGAGGCCCAGGTGACCCTGGCCGAGGACCTCGAGGCCTCCGAGAATCCCATGCTCGGACACCGGCTCTCTTCCGTTCGGCCGTGGCCGGGGCCGGCCCTACCCGACGAGCGGGACGACCTCTTCGCCGAGGGTTGGCGGCACGCGGCCGTCGAGGCCGTGGCGGACGGCGGCGTGCAGGCGGACCTGCTCGAGGCCCTCGACCCGCCCGATCGCGAGGCCTTCGAACGCCTCGCGGGCGAGCGACGGCAGCTCGCGTCTCACCTCCGCGAGCGGGAGGCCGCCGATGGGCGTCCCGGCGTCGAGGTCGTGCCCCAGAGCCTCTCCGTCAGCTCCGTGATGACCTACGTGCAGTGCCCCAAGCGCTTCTACTGGTCCGCCGTCCGGCCGCTCCCACGGTTCAGCGGGCCCGCCGCCCGTATCGGCACGGAGATCCACGGCTGGATCGAGCGCCGGGCGCGCGGCCAAGGACAGCTGCTGGAGGTCGACGACCTCCCCGATCTCACCGACGAGGAGCTCGCCGGCGACCCCGGCCGGATGGACCGCCTACGACAGGCGTTCCTGCAGAGCCGCTTCGCGGACCGAACGCCGTTGTTCGCAGAGCGAGGGTTCATGCTGCGTGTGGGCGACCACGCCGTCGGTGGCCGGATCGACGCGATCTACGGCGAGGCCGACGGTCCCTGGGAGGTGGTCGACTGGAAGACCGGCGCGAAGCCCGCGGACGGGCGACCCCTCCTCCGGGCTGCAACTGGACCTCTACGGGCTGGCCTGCGTCGAGATCTGGGGTAAGCGTCCCGAGGACCTCACGCTCACCTACGTCTACCTCAAGAGCGGGGACGAGGTGACGACGGGGTTGGACGCGTCGGGCGCCGTGCGCGATCGGGTTGAGGCTGCCCTGGCCTCGATCGCGGGAGGGGCGTTCGCTCCGACGCCGGGCCCCGCCTGTCGCTACTGCGATTTCCGGGCGTTCTGCGACAGCGGCAAGGACTGGATGGCGGCGAACCCGTGACGAACGGAGCTCACTGACCGGATCGCGACGCCGGGGGCGGGCCCAGGCGCTCGACCTGTTCCTCGAACGAGCGGTAGCCCGCGGCGGGATCGAACCCACCCTCAGTGACGCCGGGGACCAATCGGGCGACCAGCCCGGTCAACCCGGGCGCCCGAACCTGCGAGGCGGCGCGGAACCACTCCAGATCGCCGGGCTGGATCACGGCGACGCCTGAAGTCCCCCTGCGACGGTAGGCGCCGTCGTCGGCCACGACCGGCGTGTGCCGGTAGGCGGTGGCTAGCTGGGCTGCAACCGTCTCATCCTGGGTCTCGATCGCGACCGCCTCGCCGTCCCATGAGGCCACGGCCACGACGGTATCCGGATCGGCCTCGTTGTGGAACTCGACCTTCATGGCCTCAGGCTACGAGCATCAGCGGTCGAGCGACCGGTCCACGCGACGGATCATCCGCGCGAGGCTCTCCATGAGCGAGATGGCGACCTGGGGGTCCTGTTTGAGGACCTTCTGGAACTCGACCCGATCGAGCACGAGCATCGACATCGGCGTCTCGGAGGCGACGGTTGCCGTACGAGGACCTCCGTCCAGCAAGGAGATCTCCCCGAAATGGTCGCCGGGCAGCGTCCGGTTCACCGTGCGCCCCTTGACCGAGACCTTCGCCTGCCCCTCGAGGACCACGTAGAAGCTGTCGCCGTCCTCGCCCTCCCGCACGATCGAATGGCCGGCCATGTAGTTCACGATCTCACTGGCCTCGGCGATCTGACGGAGCTGCCGCTTGGATAACCCCTCGAACAAGGAAACGCCTGCCAGCGCGGCCTCGCGTTGCTTCGCTTTCGATACCACCGGACCTCCTCCCTTTACGATCTCGCGAACGCGCCCAGCCTACCGGCCGAGAGCTGTCGTGTCGGCCCCCTCCGCTAGGGTCCCCCTGCGGACCTTCGGAGTGGATGCCATGGCGGAGCGCCTGCCCCGCATCGGACAACCACTCCCCCTCATCGCCGTGCCGCCCGGGCGTCACATCGTGCGTCAGGGAGACCCGCACCCGCTGGGCTACGTCGTGGTCTCGGGAGCGCTCCTGGTCTACGCCGTGGACGCCGAGGGGCGCGTCGCCGGGCTCGACGTGATCGGGCCCGGCGATGCTGTGGCGCACCCGCGGTCCGGGGCCTACGTGTCGGTGCGGGCCCTCACCTCCTCCTCGCTGCGGCCCGCCGGCGATGCCGAGGTCGCCGGGTCGGCCATCGGCCATCTCGCGCGACTGGCCGCCCTCGCCACCGACCTGGCCTGGTCGGACGTTCCCACCCGTATGCAACGTCGGCTCGACGACCTGGCAGAGCGGTTCGGCCGGCCCGTGGCCGGCGGCGTCCGGATCGGGCTCGACCTCACACAAGACGACCTCGCGGCGTTGGCCGGGACATCCCGCGAGACCGCGAACCGCGCCCTGCAACGCGCCATCCGGACCGGACGGCTCCGCCGAGTCGGGCCCAGGCGGTACGAGGTCCGCACTCGGCTCCAGGTCTTGGCCGCGACGGGACGCTAATCCCCGTCGCCAGCGACCCTGTCCCCCCGCCGTCGCCGACCCCTCCTGCAGGAGGACGAGGCTGCACGTCGAGCAGTATCGGGCGCGGCCGTGGACGGGGCGACCGCACCGCGCGCAGGCCCTCGGCTCCACGAACGACCACTCGGCGTCGAGGCCTTTGCCCCTCCGGTCCACGCGGCCCTCGCGCCTGGAGTTTCAGCAGGTGCGCCAGGACGGACCGCGCGGCCAGCGCGTGCACCTCCTGCGGGTGCTCGGCATAGATCGTCCCGACGACCTCCATGATGGTTGCGGGCCCCTGTGCCATGCACGCGATGATCTGGTCCTCGCGGAGCTCCCGATGCTCCAGGTACTCACGCAGTTTCTCTTGCGCGCGGAACACGACGGGACCGTGGCCCGGATAGAGGATCCTGGGCTCGAGCTCCTGCATCCGCACCAGCGAGCGGAGGTACTGGGCGAGATCGCCGTCGGGCGGGTCGATGAAGCTCGTCCCGCGACCAAGCACGGCGTCGCCGGTGAAGAGCGCACCGGTCTGCGGGATGTGGAAGGCGAGGTGGTCGGAGCTGTGGCCGGGAGTGTGGATGGCCCGAACGTCGATCCCTCCCACCGCCAGGGCCTGCCCGTCCCGCAGGTGCTCGGCACCCTCGAGGCGGAAGGCGTAGAGCGGCGCTCCCATGCGCCGGGCGAACGCCAAGGCCCCCGGAGCGTGATCGGGATGGTCGTGCGTAACCAGGACGGCCTCGACCGACCCCGCCAGCAGGGCGACCTCCTCCAGGTGGGAAGGCATCGACGGGCCCGGGTCGATAACCACCGCCGGGGCGGCACCGACCACCCACGTGTTCGTCCCCTCCAGCGTGTAGATGCCGGGATTGGGGGCCAGGATACGGACGACACGCATCATCAGTCGTCCCAGAACACCGAGCGCGGCAGGCGCGCCAGTTCATCGTCGTCCGGCTCCCGTGTGTCCACCCTCAGCGACAGGATCCGGTCAACCCGGTCACAGCCGGCCAGCTCACGGACCGTCAGCCACGTCGGCCAGTAGAGCCGTGTGCTCCCCGACTCGCACGCCTCCAACACGTCGGCCGGCGAAGCCCACCATGCGCGCGTGGCCTCCCGCCCGTCGGGCACGGGCTCGAGTCCGCCTGGCGCCCGAACGGCGTAGTAACGGGCGTCGAACCGCACCGGCACGTCCGGAGGCGCCACCCAGTGTGCGATCTCCGTGAGCTGCGAGGCGGCCGGGGGGTCGGCCCGGGCCGCCGACAGCGGGTCCTCCCGAGATGCCGGGGCGAGGCCCCGCGACGTCAGGACGATGCCCGTCTCTTCGGCCAGCTCCCGCACCGCGGCGACGCGAGCGTCCTCATCCCGTGCCCCGAACCAGGCGGCGGCCAGATCGGCGTCCTGGGCGTCGACCGCACCGCCCGGGAACACGACGTAGCCCGCAAGGAACCGGCTGTCGTCCGAGCGCTCGAGCACGAGCACCTCGGGCGAGGCCGAGGCGTCGCGGACAGCGATCACCGATGCCGCCTTTCGGATAACGTCGGTCACGGGCGGATTCTCGCAGGATGCCGAGCCGCCCGCCGCTGGGCATACTCGGGCCGATGAGCAGACGGGTCCTCGACGCGATCGTCACCGCGATCCGGGCCGCGGGCGGTGACGTGTCCTTCGCCACGTACATGGAGCTCGCCCTCTACGGTCCCGGTGGCTACTACGAGCGCCCTCCGGTGGGTCCGCGTGGGGACTTCGTGACCGCCCCCCACGTGCATCCGGTCTTCGGCCGGCTGCTTGCCCGGGCCTTGCGTGACTGCTGGGAGGCGCTCGGACGTCCCGAGCCTTTCCGGATCACGGAGGTGGGGGCGGGCGACGGCACCCTCGCCCGCCAGGTCATCGAGGCGCTCGGCGACGTGCCCTTGGCCTACACCGCCGTCGATCGGAGCACCGGGGCGCTTGAGGCGCTGTCGCGCCTCGAGGGCCTGGCGTCGGCCAACGTGCCGCCCCGGGGAGCCCATCTGCTCCTCGCGAACGAGCTGCTGGACAACCTGCCGTTCCGCCGGGTCCGGATGGCGCGGGATGGACCGGTGGAGGTCCGCGTGGGAGAGTCGGATGGTCACCTGGTCGAGCGGCTGGTCCCCGCCGACGACGAACTGCGGCGGGCGATAGAGCGACCTGCCGACCGGCGAGGAGACCGTGGTCCCCGAGGGGGCGCTCGCCTTCGTGGACGGCCTGCCTGGGATGGATGGACATCGCCGGCTACGTCCTCGTGATCGACTACGGTGGCCTCGGAACACCGGGGGGCGTCACGCACGGCTACCGGTCCCACGCCGTCGTCGAGGATCCACTGGATGCGCCGGGCGAAGCCGACATCACCGCGGGGGTGGACCTCGCCATGATCGCCGCGCGGGCGGAGGCGATCGGCCTTCGCGCGTTCCCTTCCGTGACCCAACGCGAGGCCCTCTCCGCCCTCGGCTTCGACAGCTGGGCGCGAGAAGAGCTGGCCCGCCAGCACGCGTCGCTCGACGCGCGTGACGGGGCCGCCGCCGTACGGGCGTGGAGCGATCGCAGCCGGGCCACGCTCCTGGTGGATCCCGGTGCGCTCGGTCGGTTCCGGTGGCTGGTTCTCGCCACGCGCGGGCTCCCCGCGCCCGCGTGGTTGGACGCGGCGTTGGGTAGGTCCTCGAGCTGACCTCGTCGTGCGCCCCCTTGCCTTGACCTCGCCGCGGGCCGCAACGTAGCCTGAAACCGAAGCTCGTCCGGTCTCGTCTCCATCCGTTCGGTTCTCGTTCCGGGAGGTCAGCGATGCGTCGCCGTGTCACGCTCGTCATCTTCGCGCTCGGCCTCGCCGGCGCGCTCGCTTGGTTCGGCGCAGGTCGAGCGCTCCATGGAGGAACCCCAGGCGCCGCGCGGAACGCGACCACTGCCACGCCGGGCACGACGACCACGGCGCCAGATGCAGGAGGGAGCCGCGGAGGGGAGACGGACGGGCACGGCGACCCGGATGCCGGGGACACCACCACCGAGCAGCGCCTGGCGGCGCTGGAGCAGGCGCGCGCCGACGGGACGCTGGGGTTCAGTGGCCCGCTGCGGCGCGCCCCAGCCCCCGGATGGGCCGGCGAGCGACCCGTCTCCCGCACCTTCGACGACTGGGAGCCCGCCATCGCCGCCGACCCCACGGCCCCGTACGTCTACCGTCTCGTGACACGGTACGGAGGCCCGACCGCCTGCGCCGCGGACTGTCCCGACCCCGCGATCATCCTGCAGGTCTCGAAGGACGACGGCGCCACCTGGGGCCCCTACCGGTTCATCTGCCGGTGCAAGGGCACGCGCGGGATGTACGACCCGCAGATCGAGGTCGCCGACGGCACCGGGACGGTCATGGCGGCGTTCATGCGCGGCTATACCGTTTGGTTCACGCGTTCCACCGACCACGGGAAGACCTGGACGAAGCCGGTACCCGTCTACGGGAACGTCGCATGGCAGGACAAACCGCTGCTGGTGACCTCCGCGGACGGGAACGACGTCTACCTGGCCTTCAACGGACCCAGCGACGGGGACGCCTGGGTGGCGTTCTCCCACGACGGTGGCGACACGTGGCACCGCAGGAAGGTCACCGATGGGCCGCGCTATCTCTTCGCGTTCGGCGGCACCGTCCTGGCCGACGGTAGCGTCGTCTTCGCTGAGTCGAGCCTGAAGTACGGTCCCAGCAACAACAACCTCGTGGGCACCTCCCGGCCCAGCGTGCTCCGCTCCACGGACGGGGGGCGCACGTGGAACGTGATCCGGGTCGACACCTTCCGACTGGGGGTCGCCTGCCGATTCCACTGCCGCCCCGACTACTACGCGGGCCATATCGTGGTCGCCGAGGCACGGCCCGGCGTCCTCGTGCTGCTCGCTGACGGCGCGATCAAGACGCGCGGGCTGCAGAGCGTCTGGGCCTACGTCTCCGCCGACGGCGGGCAGACGTGGAGCGCACGGAAGCGGATCTCCCACGGCAGCGCGAACGGCGGCTTCCCCGCGGAGACGGCGGACGGACGCGGAGCGGTGCGCGCCTGGTTCGCCGACCGGAGCACGGGGCGGTGGCAGATCTGGTACCGGACCTCGGCCGACGGCGTGGCCTGGAGCGCACCCGTGAAGATCTCCGACGCCTCGAGCGGCGCCGTGTACAAGAGCCCGCAGGGCTTCCGGCAGATCTACGGCGACTACGGGGAGATCGACGTCACGGACACGGGCGCCACGGTCGCGATCTGGGGAGAGGCCCGGAGCTACTGGGGTCCCGGCGGGGCCTGGTTCAACCGCCAGACCTGACCTCGGACGCAGTCGTCAGACGGGCAGGGCCTCACCGCGCCGCGCGGCCCAGACCAGCCGGTTCAGCTCGTCGATGATGGGCTCCTCGGCCTCGTCGCCGTAAGGGTCCATGTCTTCGGCGGCGAAGGTGCCGGGTGCTTTGACCCGACGTCCGTCGCGCCCCAGCAGCACGGCCCGTCCCTCGTGCGGATCCCGTTCACCGACGAACCCAACGACGTCGTCCCAGGGAACCACCCTCGTCCTGAGCACATCCACGACCTCGACCCCCTCGGCGGTGAGCCTGAACCCGAGCCTGCCGAGCCGCGCGCAGACCCACGTGCAGGCGAGCAGCGCCGCGACCCCCAGGCCCTTGAGCACCGCGTCGACCGGGGAGATCAGGAACGTAGCGGCCAGCGCCAGCGGTGCCAGCGCGATCACCCTGAGCTCCAGCCGCCAGCCACGCGCCCAGATCTCCAGCGCACCATGGCGCCCCCGGCGCATCCGGAACCTACCGTAGGTCGTCATCGCGGTCCCCCTCGTATCCCCGACGTATCCTCAGGTTCCCTATCGGCATGCGGGGGCGAGAACCTGGACCTCGATGATGCGGTCGGCGCGGCGGACCAACGGTCCGTCGCGGCCCTCGGGTCCCTCAGTGGGGAGCCAGCGCTCGGCGGAGCGCCAAGGCCCGTAGGTCCGGCGTCTGCGCTTGGATCAGGTAGAAGGACGCCTCGCGAGAGAGGCGTTGGGCGGGGTGCGCGAGGTCCATGGACGCGCCGCCGGAAGCCGCGATGAGCGCGTCGGTGACGCGGCGGGCCAGCGCGGTTCCACGGTCCCGCTCCGCGAACCCTTGGGCCACGGCTCCCGCAGTGCCCTCCCGCAGCGCGGCCCCCAGTCGGTCGGCCTCGGTGCGTCGCGCGTCCAGCTCTGCGGCGAGCACCGATGCTGTCTCCTCCGCATCGGGCCGCTCTGCCAGGAGCCGCAGCGCTCGATCGGTGATGCCCAGGGGCGCGGCCGGCGGATGAGCACCGCCTTTCTGATCCCGCTCGAACCACCACGCGTACGGGAGTACCTCGGCAACGTCGTCTGTCCCGACCCGCACGCCGTCGAAGCCGAGGGCCACGGTCCCCGTCGCGGACATCGCGAGCAGTTGTTGCGGTTCCCCCGGTTGCAGGCCGGCGTCGTCGAGCCGGTCGAGCACGACCGTCACGACGCGATCGTCATCGGTACGCGCCGCCACCACCAGCACGTCGATCAGACCCCAGCCCGTGACCCAGGGTGCACGGCCGTCGAGCCGCCAGCCCTCTGCCTCGCGCGTCGCGCGCACGGCGGCGGGCCCCGGGCGGCGCAGATAAGCGAAGGCGATCCCGGCCAGCAGATCCCCGGCGCAGCATGCGCCGAGCCACCGCTCCCGGGCGGGCCCGTCGCCCTGCGCGATCCGTCGGACGGCCCCGTGGTGCTGCGCCCAGACGAACGAGGTGGCGCCGCAGCCTCCGGCCACGGCCTCCTGGATCGGCCGGGCACTCGTGGCGTCCGCCCCCAGGCCCACCCCGGGGGGTCCGTAAAGGCCATGCAGCCCCTCGGCGCCCAGCAGGTCCAGATGGGAGCGGGGCACGAGCGGGGCGCGGTCGGTGTCCTGCGCGGCGGGGAACAAGACCTCGTCGGCGATCGAGCGTGCGCGTTCGGTGGCCCGGGCGAGGTGGAGGTCGGTCACGGGCGATCCCGAGACCCCGACTCAGCGATCGACGTCGCCGACGACGAAGAAGATCGACCCGAGGATCGAGATCAGGTCGGGCAGTTGTGCGCCGGGCAGCAACGCGGGGATCACGCTCGACGTTCGAGAACGACGCGGTGCGCATCTTCACGCGGTAGGGCTGCTTCTTGCCGTTGCCGACCACGTAGTAGCCCATCAGCCCGAGCGGGTTCTCGGTACGGACGTAGACCTCGCCCTCCTCGAGCGTGAGCTTCTTGGGCAGCTTGTCCGCCCGGTACTTGCCGGCCGGCAGCTTCTCCATGCACTGCTCGATGATGTTGAGCGACTGACGCGTCCGCTCGACGAGCACCCAGAGGCGGTCGTAGGAGTCACCGGTCTTGCCGACCGGCACCTCGAACTCGACCTCGCCGTACTTCTCGTAGGGCTCGTCCTTGCGAGGGTCCATGGGCACGCCCGCGGCCTGGAGGGTCGGACCGGAGGTGCCGTAGGCGATCGCCTTCTCCGAGGAGAGAACCCCGATGTTGCGGCAGCGCGCGAAGATGATCTCGTTGCCCATGATCAGCGTCTCGAAGTTCTTGATCCAGGTCCGGATCGCTAGGACGCACTCGGCCGACCGTTTCAGGAACCCCGCCGGCAGGTCGTCCTTCAGCCCCCCGACGCGGCAGTACGAATGGTGCATCCGTGCGCCGGTGGCGGACTCCAGGAGGTCTTGGACCAACTCGCGCTCGATGAACGAGTAGAAGATCGGCGTCATCGCGCCGAGCTCCAGCGGGAAGGACCCCGCGAACATCAGGTGGTTCAGGATCCGGTTCCACTCGGCGAACATCGTGCGGATCCACTGGGCACGCTCCGGCACCTCGATGCCGGCCAGGCGCTCAACGGCGATCGTCCACCCCAGCTCGTTGTTGAAAGCGGAGATCCAATCGTGCCGGTTCATCAGGACGAGCACCTGTCGGGCGTCGCGGTACTCCGCGAGCTTCTCGGCGGCGCGGTGCATGTAGCCGATCACCGGCTCGGCCCGCGTGATGACCTCGCCGTCCAGCTCGAGGACCACCCGCAGCACACCGTGGGTCGAGGGGTGCTGCGGCCCGATGTTGAGGATCATCTCCTCGGTCTCGAGGTCGCCGGCGCGGGCGATCTCCACGTCCAGGCCACCCCCGCGGATCATGGACGTCACCTCGTGCTGGAACGCGGGACGCTGCTGGATCTCGACCATGGCGCGCCTATCCTAGCCGCGAGGTCCCCATCCGCCCAGCGCAGGGACGTCCCGCCGGATCCCGACGGCCGTCGCGTGCGCGGCGACTGGGTAGTCTGCCAACCATGACCGACGCCCGGCGCACCGTGCCCTCGCTCGACGCGCTCCTGCGCTCCGATCCGGGCCGCCGCGCCAGCGTGACCCTCGGCCGTCCGTTGGTGAAGCAGGAGCTCGTGCGCGTGCTCGCCGAGGTCCGGAAGGCGGCCGCCGAAGGGACCCGCGCCGCCACCCGCCGACGAGATCCTGGCGCGCGCGCTGCGGCCGCGCCTCCCGGATCGCGACGGGACTCACGCCCGTGATCAATGCGACCGGGCGTGATCCTGCACACCGGGCTGGGGCGCGCGCCGCTGCCCGCCGCGCGCGGCCTCGGCCGTCGCGCGCGCAGCCGGCAGGCTACGTGGATCTCGAGGTCGACCGCGAGACCGGGGCCAGAGGCACGCCGCACGGGGCGCGCCGAGGCCATGATCACCGCGCTCACCGGGGCCGAGGCCGCCTTGGTCGTGAACAACTGCGCGGCGGCGCTGCTGCTCGCCCTCGCCGCCCTCGCGAAGGGCCGACAGGTGGTGGTCTCGCGCGGCGAGCTGATCGAGATCGGGGGGGCGTTCCGGATCCCCGACATCATGGCCGCCTCGGGAGCACGACTCGTCGAGGTCGGCACGACGAACCGAACCCGGATCGGCGACTACCGAGGAGCAGTCACCGACCGCACCGGCGCGATCTTGCGCGTGCATCCCTCGAACTACCGCATGGTGGGGTTCACGGCCGCTGCGGCGGGAAGAGACCTCGCCAAGCTGGCGCGGAGCTCAGGCGTGCCCTTCATCTACGACGTGGGCTCGGGCTTACTCGCCCACGGCCGCGGCATGCCGCCCGACGAACCCTCCGTGGCCGATGCGCTAGAGGAAGGCGCGGATCTCGTCACGTTCAGCGGCGACAAACTGCTGGGGGGGCCGCAGGCCGGCATCGTCGTGCGGACGGGCCGACCTGATCGCCCGCCTTCGCAAACATCCGCTCGCGCGCGCGATGCGCGTGGACAAGATCCAGGTCGCCGCACTCGAGGCCGTCCTGGCGCCTGACGTCTCCGGACGCGCGGACTCCGAGCTCCCAGTGCTGGCGATGCTCCGGGAGTCCGCCGACGCCGTGCACGAGCGCGCCCAGCGCCTGTCCGAGACGCTCGGCGGCGATCTAGAGGGGCGCACACCCACAGATCGGAGGCGGTCGTGGGCGGAGCGATCGACGCCAGGCACCGCGCTCCCGTCCTGGGGCGTGCGGATGAAGGTGCCCGATCCCCCGGCCTTCGCCGGACGGCTGCGCACCGGCCAGCCCGTCGGTCTTCTGCCGCGTCGAGGCCGACCACGTGCTCGTTCGATGCCGGACCTTCAACGACGACGACGTCCCCCATCTCGCCCGCGCGATCCTCTACGCGATCGAGGGCGACGACTTCAACGAGGACTGAGGACGTGGCGCGCGCGCTCCGCGTCGTCGCTACCGCCGGACACGTCGATCACGGCAAGTCGTCCCTCATCGTGGCGCTGACCGGCATCGATCCGGATCGCTTCGTCGAAGAGAAGCGTCGGGGCCTCACGATCGACCTGGGCTACGCGTGGAGCACGCTCCCGTCCGGCCGCGACGTCGGCTTCGTCGACGTGCCGGGCCATGAGCGGTTCATCGCCAACATGCTGGCCGGCGTTGGACCGGTCCGGCTCGTGCTGTTCGTGGTGGCGGCCGACGAGGGGTGGAAGCCGCAGTCCGAGGAGCACCTCCAGATCCTGGACGTCCTCGGGTCGACGGGCGCCGTCGTCGCCCTCACCAAGTTCGACCTGGTGGATCCGGAGCTCGCGGCGCTGGCCGAGGACGACGTCCTGGAGCATGTCGCAGGCACGGCCCTGGGGTGCGCCCCGATCGTGCCGGTCTCCGCTCGCACGGGCGAAGGCGTCGAGGAGCTCCGGCGGCGCTCGACGCGATGCTGGGCGCCGCCCGCCCCGCGCGGTCGGCCGCACCCGGCTGTTCATCGACCGCATCTTCTCGATCAAGGGGGCAGGTACCGTCGTCACGGGCACGCTGACCGGGGACTGCCTGAGGTCGGCGACGACGTCGAGCTGCTCCCCGGCGGACGCCGCGCGCGGATCCGTTCACTGCAGACCCACAAGCACGCCGAGGACGCGCGCCGTGCCCCGTCACCCGGGTTGCGGCGAACCTCGTCGGGCGCGAACGCGAGGAGCTGGGACGCGGCGACGTGCTGGGCCGACCTGGTGACTGGCGACCGACCGACACGGTCGAGGGCATGCTGCGGCCGGTCCGCGGCCTTGCGCGCCCGGTCACCGCACGAGGGGCCTTCAAGCTCTACGCGGGCGCCGCGGAGGGAGACGCGAAGTCCGCCTGCTCGACGGGGCGTCGCTCGACCGGGGGGGCGGGCGTTCGCGCGGCTGGGCTCGTCGCGCCCCCTGGTGCTCGACGTGTTCGACCGATTCGTCCTGCGCGAGACGGGCCGTCGCGAGACCGTGGCCGGCGGCGCCGTGCTCGATGTCGCGCCGCCCGCCCGCCCCGGAGCCAACGCGGCGCTGCGTCTCGCGGCACGAGCGGCCGCGTCGCGCGACGAGCTCCCCGACTCCTCGCCGCCGAGCGAGGCGCCGTGCGCGTGGCACGAGGCGGCCCAGCTCACCGGTGTCGAGGTCGCGGACCGCAGCCTGCGGGGCATGGCTGATCGACGACGGCGTTGCGCGAATGCGGCCGTCCACGCCCTCGTTACTGAGCCCTCGACACGTTCCACCGGAAGACCCGCTGGAGGAGGGGCCTGGCTCCGGCGTCCGCGCGGCGCCGTGTGCGCATGCGCTCGCGCCGGCGCGGGCGCCCGCGCGACCCGGACCTGACGGAGGCCGTGATCGCACGGCGGCCGTCGCGGAGGGCATGGTCGAGCGCAGCGGACGGCGCTGCGGTGCCGGGCATCGCCCCGGCGATTGGAGCGCGCGGCGGCGACGTCGAGCGACTCCTGCGGACCGTGGGCGCCGCACGAAGCCACGCCGCCGACCCTGAAGGACCTGGCGGACGACGGGCTCGGACCGTCAGATCGATCGACGCCGCCGCCCGCGCAGGGTCTGGTCGTGCGCGTGCCTCCGGACCTGGTCTTCACGCCGGACTTCGTCGCTCGCGGCGCAGGCGGTGTGCGGGCCGCCGGCGGCGTCGGGCATCACCGTCAGCGCGTTCCGGGAGGCGCTCGGCACCAGCCGGAAGTTTGCGGTCCCGCTGCTGGAGTGGTTCGATCAGCGCGGAGATCACGCGCCGCGAGGGCGACCTGCGGTTCGCCGCGCGGCGCCTGAGGCGTCCGGAGGTTCGACGCTCGGCGATCACCGCCACCTCGACGAGGCGCCCAGCGGCAGCGACGCCATCCCCACGGCGCGCGAGCGTGCTCGCCGGCGTCACCCAGGATCGTCAACCAGCAGCTCGCTCGCCCCGTTCGCCACCTTGGGGTGCTCGACGAACTCCGGCGTGGCGGCGATGTAGACGGTCACCTGCGCGATCCCCTGCAGCCGGCCGAACGACCGCCGAGCGCCGCCCTGAGCGCCGAGAGTGCCTGCAGCGCAGCCGGCGCGCCGCGGCCTCGCGCCATCGCTCCAGCGCACACGCCGTCGCCCAGCCGCCCGGGATGCAGCACGGTGTCCGTCCACGCATCGGGACCTGACCCGCCACGTACGCGACGATCGCCCGACGATCCGCACCGGGACGTACGCGGCCACCGGCGGCGGGGCGGGGGGAGCTCCACGCCGAGCGTCGCGAAGCGGTTGAGGATCTGCGCGTCGTCCATGGCGGCATCCTCGCACGGCGGACCGGAGGCCGTCAACCGGCGTTGCAGGCGCTCAGCTCGCGGGTCGGCGGCGCGGCGCCGAGCGAGCCGCCCGGCGCTCCATCTCGTTCAGGCCGCCCCAGATGCCGTGGGTCTCCCGGATCTACAGCGCGTACTCCAGGCACTCGTCCCGGACGGGGCAACGGGCGCAGAACGCCTTCGCCACGGCCTCGCGCGCGTTCTTCTCGCGCCGCTTCTCGAAGTAGTTGGGGGCGAAGAAGTACGACGCATCCTCGCCGCGACACGCGGCGAAGTGCTGCCAGGCGGACCGAGATCTTCGCGCCATCTCATCGGTTGTTCGTAGCGGAGCGGCGCGGGATTCGCATCGAGCCGGTCGATGCCTCGACGGAAGCTCCGCACACCAGGCCGGGCGTCTCGAGACCGATGGATCAGTCCGCGGGCTGCGATCCGGCTCCCGGAGCGTGGGCGTGGCGTCCGGCTCCGCCTCCACCCTCAGCACCAGACCATCCACGCCGCGCACACGGACCGGGGTGCCGGGCGGCGATGGGCTCCCCGCCGCGTCCGCCCTCGCCACATCGCGCCCTTGACGAACACCGGACCCTCGGGCGCCAGCCGCCCCGCGCCTCGCCGACCAGGCCGATCAGACCCTGCTGCGTGTTCACGATGCGGTCGCGCGACTGTAGCGCCACCGTGAGGGCGAACCCGTAGTAGAGGAGGCTGGCGATGACGGCGCCGCCGATCAGCCACGGCGAGATCCGGATCGCCGGCGGCCACCTGGTGCCAGGCCAGACACGACCCCAGCGGCGAACGCCACCAGGCCGACGCCGTGAGCAGACCCAGGTTGCGCAGCCGCACGTCGAGCGGTCATGAGCCCGACCCCGCCGAGCAGCAGCGCGAGCCCGGGCCACGACGGGCGGCACGACCCAGATGCCGTAGGCGGCCAGGCGCAGCATCCCCGACGCCCGGCGAACCCCGCGAACCCGAACCCCGGCTGGGTCAGCTCGAAGGCCAGGCAGGCGAGTCCGAGCACCAGCAGGAAATAGATCATCGACGGCGAGGCCACCCCGTGCGCGATCGCGCTTGACCGGCCCCATGTTGTCGAACCGGACGTCGACGACCGGACGTCGGCCTGCTGCTCGCTCGTGGCGATGCGGGTGTGCAGGACCACGGGGCCGGCCGCGGTCTGGACCGTCTCGCCGTCCACCGGTCAAGGAAGTCCGGGCACGGAGGCCGCGGCGACCTGCGCGATGCCGAGACGAGCGCCTCCGCGCCGTGCAGCGGTCGGTCCTGCCGAGCCGAGCTGTGTGTCCTTGCTACCGGGCGTCGAGCCACCCCTGGATCGTGGCGCTCGAGCCCGGGTAGGTCTCGTCGGGTGCGCCAGGTCGATCGGATCTGAGCGGCCCGGTCTGAGAGCCCGGCGAGACCCCCGCGAGGGACGAGGCGTACATCAGCAGGAGGCCGCCGCCCGCCGCCTTCGCCGGCGCCGGCCCCACCCAGGCCAGCACCGGGACCTACATGGTCGACGATCCGGCTCGCCGAGCGCCACGCGCGTCCTGGCTCGAGCGTTCCCGAGGTGTTCGAGCTGCAGCACCACGACGGCGCCGTCGGCCTCGGCCTGGTCAAGCGCTGCTTCAGGTAGCCGATACAGGGGCCGGTCGATCGCCCCCTCGACCTTGATCACGCCACGAGTGACGCTGGGCGCCGGGTCGCGGCCGCGAGCGAGGCGTCGCGCGGCCGAGGCGGCACGCCGCGATGGGAGGCGAGCAGCACAGCGGCGAAGACCAGGAGAGAGAAGAGAGGGGACGCGCGCGACGCATGGCCTCCCATCGTACCGGGAGGCCGGAGGAGTATCCTTGGGCGCATCCCATGGGCACGTCCAGACCACCCCGCCGGGCGGACCCCCGCCCCCTCAACGACCGTTTCGCCTTCAAGCCGTTCGCGGTCCTGCTGCTGGTGCCCGTTGTGCTCCTGTCGCGTCCGGTCTGATGGCCATGGTGCATCGCGCCACCCTTCGTGGGCGCGGCCGTGGGCGTGAAGCGGATCGACACCAAGCTCACGGCGCTGGGCGCCGACTTCACGCGGATCCCCCGGTTCCCGCGAGCGCTCGACGATCTACGCGCAGGACGGCAAGACCGTCCTTGCCACGGTCTACCTGGACAATCGCGAGCTTGTGTCCGGCGAAGAACGTCAGCAAGCCGCGCGCAACAGGCCGTCCTCGCCATCGAGGACTCCAATTTCTACAAGCACGGCGCGTTGAACTGGACGTCGCTCGCTGCGCGCCGCCGTCGGCGAACGTCCGGGCGGGAAGGTCGTCGAGGGCGCCTCCACCATCACCCAGCAGCTCGTCAAGAACACGCTCGGCCTGGATCCGTACGACCGGTCCTTCGAACGCAAGCTCCAGGAGCTGGCCCTGGCGATCCGCGTCGAGCAGAAGTACACGAAGGACCAGATCTTCGAGCTGTACCTCAACCAGATCTACCTCGCGCAACGGCGTCTACGGGATCGGGACCGCCGCCGAGTTCTACTTCGGGAAGCCCGCCGCGAAGCTCACCCTGACCGAAGGCGCGACGCTGGCGGGGATCATCCAAGCACCCAACTTCTACGACCCGATCGCGCACCCCGTCAAGGCTCGGGTCCGCCGCAACGACGTGCTCAACGCGATGATCGGCTCACGGCTTCCTGACGACGTCGAAGGGCGAGCGGGCCAAGACGCAGCCGCTCGAGCTGGCCAAGGACGCCGGCAAGTTCCGGCAGCAGCGGAACCCCTACTTCGTGACGTACATGATCCGCCAGATCCTGACCAATCCGAACGGTGAGTTCGACCCGCTGGGTCGCTCCGTCGACGCGCGAAGGCGCCGGCTATTCGAGGGCGGGCTGAAGATCGTCACCACGCTGGATCCCCAGTGGCAGGCCTGGGCACAGGAGGCCGCCAACGCCCCCGGTGCACTCGCGCTGCCCTACCACCCGCCCGGTGCGTTGCCACCGGACGTCTCCATCGTCTCCGAAGATGTCTCGACCGGCGCCATCAGGACCCTGCTGTCGGGCCGCAACTACCAGAGGGACCAGCTCGACCTCGCCGACACCCCGCACGCACCTGGCTCCTCGTTCAAGCCCTACATCCTCACCGCGGCGTTCGAGGAAGGCATCCCTCCCACCCAGACCTACTCGTCGAAATCCCCGTACTACCCGCCGGGCGGATGGCCCGGGAGCTCGTGCAACTGCGTCACGAACGCGGAGGGCCCGGGGGACTCCGGCTTCATCAACCTGTACACGGCGACCACCGACTCCGTGAACGTCGTGTTCGCGCAGCTGATCCAGGACGTGGGGCCGGAGAAGGTCGTGGAGGTGGCGCACAAGATGGGCGTCACGAGCGACCTCCTGCCGGTCTTGGCTCTCGCGACGGGCTCGGTTCCCGTGAGCCCGCTCGACCAGGCCTCCGGCTACCAGACCCTCGCGAACGGCGGGGTCCATTGCGTGCCCTATACGGTCGAGTCGATAACGGACGACCGCGGCCAGCTCTACAAGCACAAGCCGGATTGCACGGCGGTCGTCAAACCGGAGATCGCGGCGCTGGTGACCTCGATGCTCCAGAACGTGGTCACCTCGGGAACCGGCACCGCCGCGAACCTGGGCACGTGGCCGGTCGCCGGCAAGACCGGCACGGCCAACGGCAACACCAACGTGTGGTTCGTGGGTTACACGGGTCAGGTCGTGACCTCGGTGTGGGTCGGACCTCCGGGACGCCTCTACTCGATGGGAAGCGTCTTCGGCGGCACCGTGGCCGCACCGATATGGCGGAACTACATGTACCGCGTCATGTCGGGACAACCGGCCGAGAGCTTCCCTTCGCCCCCCACGCCCACCCTGGCCACGGTGCCCACCGTGGTGGGCATGTTGCAGAGCGATGCCGAGGCGGCTCTGCGGTCGGCCGGGTTCGGGTCGCGGATCCAGATCGTGAACTCCATCGACCCGAAGGGCACCGTCGTGGCGCAATCGCCGGCGGGCGGGAGCTCGGCCGGCTCCGGCACGGTGGTCACGTTGCAGATCAGCAACGGCGTGCCCGCGGCCGCCGCGATCCCCCGTGTGATCGGCATGTCGCAAGCCGCAGCCACCTCTGCCCTTTCCTCCGCGGGGTTCACGTGTCGCCATCGTCCAGAAGATCGTCACGGACCCCACTCAGGTGGGCCTCGTGGTGGCGCAGAACCCGGCGGGAGGCACCACGGCGAACCAGGGTTCGAGGGTCACGATCACGGTCGGCGCGCGCGCCTAGGCGGCGCCCGAACACCCCCGGCTACGGCTCGAGCCGGACCCGCACCTTCTGCTGAACGAGTGTCCCGTCCACTCGTCCCTTCGCCCGGCCCATGACGAACCCCATGACCTTGCCCATCTCCTTCATCGATGTCGCGCCGGTCGCGCGCGAAGGCCTCGTCGATGAGGGCATCCACCGCCGCTTCGTCGAGCTGGGCAGGGGCCCAGGGAGCGATCACATCGCGCTCCGCGCGTTCCTTCGCCACCAGCTCGTCCCTGCCGGCCGCCGAGAACGCCTCCATCGACTCCGTCCGCTTCTTGACCTCCTTGGTGGCGACGTCAGCGATCTCCTCGTCCGACAGCTCGTGGCCGAGCTCGTCCTCCTTGTAGCGGATCGCCGAGCTGAACATCCGCAACGTGTCGACGCGGACCTTGTCTCCGGCCTTCATCGCCTTCGGTCATCTGCCGATGGATCTCATCTTTGAGCGTCGGGTCGGTCACTACACTCCTCCCGTGCTTCCCCTCATCGTGTTCACGGTCATCGCGGGACTCGCCTGCGTCTCGTACGGCATGCTGATCGAGCATTCCTGGTACCGGCTCCGCCGCTACCGACTCGCCATCCTACCCACGGGGTCGGGCCCGGACCCTGACCGTCCTCCACCTGTCCGATCTGCATTTCGTCCACGACGACGAGAAGAAGGCGCGGTTCATGGCAGGGCTCCCGCGGGCCGACGTGACGGTGGTAACGGGCGACTTCCTGGCCGAGCCCGAGGCGGTGGAGACCGCCGTGGCCGCGTGCGACCAGGTCCGCGGCCGCCTCGCCTCATGGTTCGTTCTGGGGTCGAACGACTACTACGTGCCCCGACCCCTCAACTACTTCGCCTACTTCAAGGGCCCGCGGATGCGTCCGCACGCGGTGCGTGGACGCGCCGCCGACCTCATAGAGCAGCTGGAGGCACGGGGATGGGCCGACCTCACGAACGACCGCCGCGACGTCTATCTCGACGGACTATCGGTGGAGCTGCTGGGACTCGACGACGCACACATCAAGGCGCAGGACTACCGGGTCGCCCCCCGCAGCGATCCCGCGCGCTTCGGGTTCGCGGTCATGCACTCGCCCGACTCGGCCCCCGAGGCCGCCGCCCTGGGTTACGAGCTCATCGTCGCCGGGCACACGCACGGGGGCCAGGTCTGCCTTCCCGTGGTGGGCGCCCTGGTCACGAACTGCGCGATGCCGCGGCGGATCGCGAAAGGGTTGGCCCGGATGGGCGACGCGGTGCTCCACACCTCGCCGGGGTTGGGCACGTCCAAGTTCGCGCCGTTCCGGTTCTGGTGCCGGCCCGAGGCCACGATCCTGGAGCTCAGTCCCGCGCCCGAGCACGCGGGGCGCCTGACGACGTCCGCCTCGCTCGGTACACTGATGGGCACTCGGGACGTGGCGCAGTTTGGTAGCGCGCAGCGTTCGGGACGCTGAGGTCGCGGGTTCAAATCCCGCCGTCCCGACCACCTCGAGGAGCGAGCGGGTCGCGACCCGCTCGCTCCTGCTTTGTAGGTCGTTTGACCGATGCGCAACCCCCGAACCGATGCGTTTGACGGGGCGCAGATCCCCTTGTAGCCTCGGGGTACGCCTCCGCTTGACGGGGGCGTTGGCATATCGGGCGGCCCGGGAGGCAAATGAGCAAGGCACGGAGGCGGGTCGTGCGGGCCGCAACGGCGGCCGCGCTCGTGCTCCCCTTCGATCCTCATCACCTCCGCGCCCTCCTACGCCGATCACGCCACCTCCGCCGACGTCCAGGCCGCGGCCCAGAAGCTGCACGACCTGAACCACCAGCTCGAGGTCGTCGTGGAGGAGTACAACCAGCCCGCGTCGCGCTCCAGCAGACCCAGGCCAAGCTCGCCGACGCGAAGCAGCAGATGAAGGACGCCCAGGCGCAGGCGGACGCCGCTCTCGCCGAGCTGAGCCAGCGCGCCTCCGAGGCCTACACGGGGATGGGCTCCCAGCTCGACGTGCTCCTGGGTGCCCACGAACTTCACCCAGTTCTCCGATCGGCTCGAGTACATGGGGGCCATGGCCCAGAGCGACGCCGACCTGGCCAACGTCGCCCAGGCCGCCCACCAGAAGGCCGAGTGGGCCACCCAGCAGTACAACGCAGCCGTCTCCGAGGCCACGACCCAGCTGAACGCGGTGGATGCGAAGCGATCGCAGATCGGCGGATTGCTGAACCAGGCGCAGACCCTCTACCAGCAGACGAACCAGGACTATCAGTCCTACCTGGCCGCCCAGCGGGCAGCCGCCCAGCAACAGCAGCAGCAGGACTCCTCCGCCACGGGAGGCGGCTCCGGCGGCGGCTCCGGCGACGGGCGGCGGCGGCGGCACCCCACCCCCACCGCCGCCGACCAGCGCGGGGGCGCCGGCGCGATCCAGGCGGCCAGGAGCGTGCTGGGGGCGCAGTACGTGTTCGGATCCGCGGACCCGAGCGTCGGATTCGACTGCTCGGGTCTCACGATGTGGGCGTGGGCGCAGGTCGGGGTCTCGCTGCCTCACTCCAGCGCGATGCAGTACGCGGTGCTCCCGCACGTCGCGTCCATGAGCCAGGCACTTCCGGGCGATCTGCTCTTCTTCTACTCACCCATCAGCCACGTCGCCCTCTACATCGGCGGCGGGATGATGATCCACGCCCGCCACCCCGGCCCGGGCGGAGAGGTGCAGATCGGCAGCGTCTCCGGGTACGGCACACCCGTCGTCGGCATCGCGCGGCCCTAGCGCCCCCCGACACAGCTCAGCTCTCCGCGCTAGGCTCCGCTCGCGTGGATCCCGTCGCCGACCTCGAGCTCGTCCGCCGCCTGCAGGCCGGGGATGAAGCCGCCTTCATGATGCTCGTGGACGATCTCGGACCAGCGCTGCTCCGAGTCGGCGCGCATGTACGTGGCCTCGGCAGCCGTCGCAGAGGAGGTCGTCCAGGACACGTGGATCGGGGTGCTTCGGGGCCTCGAACGGTTCGAGGGTCGTTCAAGCCTGCGGACGTGGATCTTCCGCATCTGCACGAACATCGCGAAGACCCAAGGTCAGCGGGAGGGACGGAGCGTGCCGTTCGCCTCCCTCGTCGGCGACGATCTCGACACCCCAACCTGGGACCCGACATCGTTCCTGGGCGCCGACTCGGCGTCGGCAGGTCATTGGTCCAGTCTCCCGAACGACTGGCGGGGACTCCCGCCGGAGCGACTCCAGGCCGCCGAGACGCGGGGGATCGTGGCCTCGGCCATCGATGCGCTCCCACCGATGCAGGCGGAGGTGATCCGGCTCCGCGACGTCGCCGGATGGTCCTCGGAAGAGGTCCGTAATGCTCTGGATCTCACAGAGACCAATCAGAGGGTGCTGCTGCACCGCGCTCGAGCCAAGGTGCGCCGGGCGTTGGACGCCTACTTCGAACGGGGCGCGGAGACATGACCGACGATATCGCGTGCCGCGAGCTGATCGAGCTCCTCACCGGCTATCTCGACGACGCCCTGGATCCGGTCACCCGCAGCGCGATCGACGCCCACCTGGCCGGCTGCGACGGGTGCACCCGGGCGCTCGAGCAGCTTCGCGAGTCGGTTCGGATCGCGGGAACCCTCACCCTCGAGCCTCTCGCCCCGCCGGAACGGGAGGCGCTCCGTGCCGTGTTCATCCGGTGGCGCGAGGGGTCCCTGGCCTGAGGGATCGGAGCGAAACGTACCCCGGGCGCGGCGCTCATTCCTGCTGCTCGAGATCTCCTTGCAGGATCGCATCCAGGTCGGCGATCCGGACCTTCGTCTGCTGGATCAAGGCCTCGTTGCCGATCTCCTCAGCCTGCGCCAGCGCCTGCGCCAGAAGCTCCCCCGCCTGCCGGGCACGTGCGTCCCCGTGGCCCGCCGAGGCGTACTTCAGTTTCTCGTCCGCCTTGAGGAGCAGGTCGAAGATGTCGGCGGGATCGCTCATCTCATCACCGCCATCCGGTCGAGCCCGTCGAGGTACCCGCGGATCCGGATCGCCGACGCCGCCCCGTCGCCGACCGCGAACGCGAGCTGCTTCGTCGAACCCGCCCGCACGTCGCCCGCCGCGAACACGCCCGGTACGTTCGTCATGTAGCTGACCGGATCGGTGACCACGAACCCCTGCTCGTCGAGCGTCACCAGCTCGTTCACGAAGTCCGTGTTGGGGTCCAGCCCGATGAACACGAAGACTCCAGCCGGATGATGCTCCTCCAGCTCACCGGTGTCACGGTCCTCGATCGCGACCGCACCGAGCTTGCCGCTGCCATCGTCCTTCTTCGCGAACGACCGCACGGCATGGCGCAGCAGGATGTCCATCCTCGGGTGGTTCATCACCTTGTCCTGCAGGATCTTCGAGCCTCGGAGCTCGTCCCCGTACTCCACCACCGTGACCTTGTCGGCGAACTGCGCGAGGAACAGCCCCTCCTCCAGCCCGCTGTTCCCGCCGCCGATCACCATGAGCTCGTCCGCGCCCTTGTAGAAGGGTCCGTCGCAGGTCGCGCAGAAGTGGATACCCGCGCCGATCAGGTCCTCCTCGCCGTCGGCCCCGGTTCGCCGGTAGGAGGAGCCGGTGGCGATCAGCACCGCGCGCGCATGATAGTGATCCCCGGTCGCCGTCTCCACGTCGAGCTCATGGTGGCCTTCGTCGCTTATCCGGGTGACGCTCACGGCCTGCAACAGCTCAACGCCGTAGCGCTGCGCCTGCTTGACGAAGCGTTCCGCCAGCTCGGCCCCGCCGATCCCCTCAGGGAACCCCGGATAGTTGTCCAGCCGCTCGGTCACCCCGGCCTGTCCACCCAGGCCCTTCGCATCGATCACGAGCGTCTCGAGGTTCTCGCGCGCGGCATAGATCCCCGTGGTGAGGGCCGCCGGCCCGCCCCCGACGATGACGAGGTCGTACACGTGCATCGCCGCGGTCCGCTGGATCCCGAGCTTCTCAGCGAGTGCCTCGTTCGAGGGCTCCGACAGGTGCGAGCCGTCGGGGAAGACGATCGTGGGGATGGTGTTGTTGCCGGCGTTGCGCGACTGCACCTCCGCCACGAGTTCGGGCTCGTTCTCGAGGTCGTGCCACTCGTACGGGATCCGCTGGTCGGCGAGGAACTTCTTCGCCCTGCGGCAATCGGGGCACCAGCTGGCGCCGTAGATCACGATGTCGTCCACTTGGTCCTCCTGGTCGGGCTCGGTCGCGAGAGCGGTCGAACGTTGGGCCACAGGGGACCGTCTCACATCACGCCGCCCTCGTTACACCGCAAGACCGGTCACGGAACGCCGCCTCGCGGGCATGGTGAACGTTCGCCGAACGTATGCCCAACGCTGCGCAGCAGGTATTCCCCCGGCCCCGCGCGGGAGCGACACTCATCCCTCTGCGGCGCCCGTCGACCGAGGAGGCCGCCGTGCTCGATCAACCGGAACGCCCCGACGACTATGCGCGCGCGACGATCGCCCACGCCCTGCGGACTCGCCCCGACGAGGTGTGGACCCCCGGGGCGCTCGCCGCTCGCTACGGCATCGCCACCTGGCGAACGCTGCAGGTGCTCGGGGAGCTCTCGGCGGCCGGCGTCATCCTCCGCCTCGACGGCCCCGACGACGAGTACACGGCCGTCTGAGGCACGCCGGGCGTCGGGTCAGACGAGCGCGGCCAGCTGACGGGCCTCCGCCTCGATCGCGTCGCCATCCGCCAGCTGAGCCCGCCATGCGTCCGGGATGCCGCCCAGGCCGTGGGCGGCCCCGAGCAGCGCCCCCGCCACCGCGGCGTTCGTGTCGGTGTCCCCGCCCAGCCCCACGACGTGGCGAAGCCCTTCCTCGAAGCCCCTCCCCTCGCCCGCCACCTGGAGCGCCAGCCCGGCCGCGAACAGCGTGAACCCCATGTCGGGCCCGTCGACCGGACGAGCCCGGCCGGCCGCCGTCACCAGGAACTCCAGCTCCTCGCCCCCGATTCGGTCGGCCACGCCTTCTACGGCGGCCACGACCGCCGCGTGGCTGGGCTCGCCCCGGACCAGCGCCGCCGTCGCCAGCGTCACGGCCAGACACGCCGTGCGACACCGTTCGTCCCAGTGCGTGATGGCGGATAGATCGGGCGCCGCCTCAGAGAGTTCCTCCGGCCGGCGAGCGTACGCCACCCCCAGGGGGGCGCAGTACATCACGGAGCCGTTCCCGGCGCTCACCTCGGGACCGCGCTGCTCTACGTAGGCGCGCGCGGCCTCGCGGCACGCCCGCCTGGGTATCCCGTAGCACCTTCCGCGTGAGGTTCCCCACGTCGGGTGGTGAGGACCCGAGCCAGGCGAGGTGCCGCGCCAGCACGTCGTCGGTGTCGAGGCGCCCGCCGTGGTCGATCAACGACATCCACAGGTTCCGCGCCATCGCCGTGTCGTCGGTCCAGGTGCCGGGCGGCAGCCCCAGCCAGTCGAGCTCGAAGGCCGGGACGGGGACCGGGATGTCGGCCGCCCGCTGGAACTCGAAGGGCGCGCCGAGGGCGTCGCCTGCGGCGAGGCCCAACACCGATCCGACGGCTCGCTCCACGACGTCATCCATGGGTCGCCAGCCTAGCCGCGCGGCGCCATCGTCGCAGGTCAACGCCGTGACTGGTACATTCTCATGGCACCAACGGGTACGAGCTTCCGCAGTACACCGCCCATACGGTGTCCCTTCACGGACCGGGATCGACCAGCCCGATGCCCTGTCCAGCGGACGCACCCAGCAACCGGGCTGAGCAGATGGAGTCGTAGCAGTGGACAAGATCGGACCGAAGCATCGCACGTGCCGGCGGGTCGGCGCCGCCCTCTGCGGCCGCCCGAACTGCCCCTCGAACAAGCGCCCATACCCTCCGGGCCAGCACGGCCGCGGGCGCAAGCGCATCTCCGAGTACCAGACGCGTCTGGTCGAGAAGCAGAAGCTCCGCCACATCTACGGGGTCAGCGAGGCGCAGATGCGCCGCTACTACGAGAAGGCGTCCCGCAGCATGGGCGTCACAGGCGAGGAGTTGATCCAGCAGCTCGAGACACGGCTGGACACGGTAACGCTGCGCCTCGGGTTCGCGCTCACGGTGCGCCAGGCGCGCCAGCTCGTCTCCCATGGTCACATCTCACTCGACGGCAAGCGGCTCAACGTGCCGAGCGCACGCGTGAAACCCGGTCAGACGGTCGAACTCTCCTCGAAGGCGAAGAACTTCGTCGCGGTGCAGGAGGCCATGGAGATCACGCCGGAGCCGCCCTCCTACCTCTACCGGAACAAGTCCGAGGGTTCGGGCACGCTCTCGCGGATGCCCGAGCGCGACGAGGTGCCCCTGCCGGTCCAGGTGGAAGAGCGCCTCATCGTCGAGTTCTACTCCTAGCGGACCATGGGCGCCACGGCGCAGAAGCTCGTCGTGCTCTTCGACGTCGACGGCACCCTGATCGACACGGGCGGAGCCGGCGCGCGCAGCTGGGCCGCGGCGTTCGTCGACGTTCTTGGCCATGAGGCCGACATCACCACCTTCACCGAGTCCGGGATGACGGATCCCGTGGTTGCGCGGCGCACCTTCCTCGGCACCGAGGACCGCGAGCCCACCCAGGACGAGATCGCGCGGTTGATCGCCGCCTACCTGATGCACCTGCCCGACGAGGTAGATGCCTCAGCCGAGTACCGGGTGCTGCCCGGCGTCGAGCTGCTCCTCCACTCGCTGGCGACGCGGGGTGCGCTGCTGGGATTGGTCTCCGGCAATATCGAGGGCGCCGCCCGCGTGAAGATCCAGCGCGGCGGCCTGAACCGCTACTTCCCGTTCGGTGGCTACGGCACCGACTCGGCCGACCGGGTCGAGCTGACGCGCGCCGCCATCGCTCGCGCGTCCGAGCTGCACGGCACGTCGGTGGATCCCGCCGGCGTCT
Organism: uncultured Actinomycetes bacterium; assembly: GCA_963796725.1. Classification (GTDB taxonomy): domain Bacteria; phylum Actinomycetota; class UBA4738; order UBA4738; family HRBIN12; genus JAOUEA01. The sequence continues at coordinate 653,499 of CAWCMT010000001.1, read as the reverse complement.
ACGTCGTGGGCGACACGCCGCGAGACGTCGTCGCGGCTCACGGGGCGGGCGCCATCTCCCTCACCGTCGCGACGGGGGCGTTCACCGAAGACCAGCTGTGGAGCGCCGGTGCCGATCACGTCCTGACGGACTTCGAGACGCCGTTCGCGTTCGGCTGAGGGTAGCCCTGCCGGACTCCGCCTACCCTGGCTCGAGAGGCGCGAGGGCTGCGCGCACGAACGCCATCACCTCGCGCTCACGTAGGCGCAGCGACTGGCGGCTCTTATCGGCGCCCACCACGGCATTGAGCACGCTGGCCTCGGTGAGCGAGCCGACGACGGCGGTGTAGAGCGTGAACAGCAGCAACGCCGGATCCTGCTTGCGGATCTCGCCGTCGTCCATGCCGGTCTGAAGGAACTCGATGGCGCGGGCTCGCAGCGGGTCCAGTACCTCGGCGAACCGGTCGAAGGCATCGGGACCGAGGCGACCCGCCTCGCGAACGAACATCGGGAACTCGGGCCACTCGGCCGCGAGCCGGAAGACCGCATGGATCACGGCCTCGGCCCGATCCCAGTAGGTCTCCTTGCCCTCCAGCGCCCGTGCCATCTCGAACGCGACACGCTTGCCGGCGGCGGCCAGGCACGCCTCCAGCAGCGCATCCTTGCTCGGGAAGTAGTAGAGGAGGGTCTGCTTGCGCACCCCCACGGCGTTCGCGATGTGGTCGAGGCTCGCGCCGCGGTACCCGTCGCGGCCGAACTGGTGGATCGCCTCCGCCACGATCGCGTCGGCGCGCTGACGTCCACCCGCGCGGGCCACGACTCCGCCTACTCCCAGGTCCGTTCGGGCCCGCGCCGTCCGATCGGGCGGCTGCCCTCCCACTCGCTTGCGCCACTCGGGCCCCTGCGGTCCCGCGAGGCTGGGCGTCTCGCCGGACTCGGAACGCCGGAGCGCATCCCACCACGTGGTGCGATCCTCGTCGACCAGCTCGGCGACCGCCTTGGACATCCGCCCGGAGAACGACTGATGGGTCTCGCCCTCCTCAGGTAGCAACGGCGAACCGTACCGCACGCTCACGGGGGGACGGCCCGGCTTGGGCCAGTTCGTTCCTCGCGGCCACGCCTGATAGGCGCCGCGTATCGCGATCGGAACCGCACCGACGCCGGCCTCGATGCACAGACGGGCCGTGCCGTGACGGAACCGCTGGGTGTGCCCGTCCGCCGAGCGCGACCCCTCGGGGAACACCACGAGGCTCCACCCGTCGTCCAGCAGTTCGCGAGCCTTCGAAACGGCGCCCCGACCCCCCTTCGCCCGGTCGATCGGGAACCCGCCGTAGACGAGCGCCGTGAACGCCTGACGCCACCACACGTCGAAGAAGTAGTCGCGCGCCGCCCCCACCGCGGTCTTCGACTGCCAGCGATCGGGCAGCGAGGTCATGATGATCGTGGCGTCCAGGTGGGACGTGTGGTTCGAGAAGAAGATCACCGGGGCGGCGACGCCGCGGAGCCGGTCCAGGCCGTGGATCCGGAGGGTGACCTCGTTGCGGAGCATGGGCCCGATCAAGGTCTTGAGGATGACCTGGCGGGTGGCGGTGCCCGCCTCGGTCCGCGCCCAATCGGTCGGGAAGAGCCGGTCCTCCTGCTCGGGTGTGAACGGCTCGGCGTCCTTCGGGACCAGGGGACGCCGGCCCCAGCGGAACCCCTCCGCCATCGCCTTCAGCTCGTCGCGGATGCCGCTCATCTCGCCCCCTAGCGCACGTCCGCGATCATCACGGGCGGCGCGTGGAAGTAGGTCATCGTCGGGCTGGCTCCCACGGTGTCCTTCGCCATCTCGATCGCGTCGCGCAGCGTGGAGGCACGACGGTAGCCGAGACGCTGCGACCGTCTTCGCCTCGCCGCCCACGAAGATGACGTCGCCCGCATGGTCACGACCGTGCGCGCCCCAGTACCACATGTAGAAGGGGTGCACGCCGTGGTACGCGTGGCTCGTCCGGTACAGGTGCCGGTACCACGGGTCGGTGGCGTAGCGCTCCTCGAACTTCGACTCGATGGCCACGGGATCCGTGGTCTCGGCCAGGACCTCTTCGAAGAAGTCGATGTAGCTGGGATGGTGGATCTGGTTGAACTCCCACGGCACCGGGTGGTGCAGGATCACGACGCCGCCCTCGCGCACCAGCGGCTTGTTCCGGTACATGTTGAACAGGTAGCCGAGGCCGAGACAGTGGACGAGGATCGGATTGAGGATCGAGTTCACGTTGTAGGGACCGAGGTACGGCAGGCCCATGATGAGTACGTCGGACTGGCCCTGGACCTCCACCAGCTGCTGGTGGTGCAGGTTCGTGAGCGTACGCTCGTGGACGGCCTCGACCTCGCCGGCGTTGATCCCGGTCACCTTGTAGGGCGCTTCGATCCGGCGGAAGAACTCGCGGCGCACGCGCGGCGGGGCCAGCTCGTTGCCCTTCTTCGCCGCCATCATCAGGGCCTGGTCGTACGCGCGACCATTCCCACTCGCGCTTGTTCAGGAACGCCAGGTTCCCCGGGAACGTCTCGGAGTTCAGCGTGGTCTCGATCTGGAAGACCTTCACGCCGTCGGCCGCCAGCTTGCGCCCCATGCGCACGGTGGAGTCGTTGATCGCGCTGTGTCCCTCCCGCGGATCCATGTAGGAGCGGGAGTTCATCATCGTGTCGACGTTGTGATGGTGCCTGCAGGCTCTTGTAGCTGGCCAAGCCCACCGCCACGGACTTGTGACCGCCGTCCATCGCCACCAGGTTGATGTTGACGTAGACGATCAGGTCGGACTCGGCAGCGCGCTTGCTGATCTCGACATCCTCGCCGGCATCCGTGGTGCCGAAGTGCTGGAGCGCCCTCGGGGTCCTCGGCGTCGAAGTTGTACAGCTGCTTCGGCCAGAACGAGCGGAACACCCGCTCACCGACCATCCGCTCGATCTCCTCGGAGGTCATGCGACGGTGCAGGGCGGTGGCAACGATCAGCTCCACGTCGTCTACGCCCTTGCGGGCCGCGAGCTCGATCACGTGCTCGATGATCCGCTGGCGGATGTCCGGCGTGACCATGGGCGGAAGGGGCAGCGAGATGTCGTCGATGGCGATGGTCAGTTTCATGCCCGACGTCAGCAGTTCCGGGAGTGGCTTCGAGTCACCCTGCGGGTGCAGCAGCGCGTGCTTGATCGCTGCGTTGAGGTCCCTGATGCCGGGGAGGGGGTCCGGCGGGTAGACCACGCGGGTGCCGAGCGGGAACTTCTGCATACGGAACCCCTCGCCCTCGTGGACGAGGAGCGGCGGCGTCCGCTCGTCGACTTCCAGTACGAATCCGGGTCTGGGCATCTTCTATGTCTCTCCTAGTCCTGCGGCGCGAACGCCACCTTGAACGTGCCGAGCCTGCCGGCGGACATCGCGTGGTCCATCGCCTCGCGCCACTGCGCGAGCGGGTAGGTGGCCCCTACGAGTTGGTCGAGCATCGGCAGCGAGCTCGCGAGCTCCAGCGCCAGTGCGAAGGCGTGGCGGCGCCCGCCGTCCACGTCCTCCATGCCGGCGGTGTACGCGCCCACGAGTTCCAGCTCTCGGAACCAGAGCGGGGTGAGATCGGCACCCGCACCCGGGATCCCGCTCACGACGACACGACCCCCCGCACGCGTGGTGCGCAGGCACATGTCGAGCGCGCTGCTGGATCCTGTGCACTCGAGGGCCACGTCCACGCCGCCGAGGAGGAACTCCATCCCTCGCTCGGGCGTCAGCTTCACCGCGCTTCCCGCGCGCCTGACGGCTTTCATCGCATGCTCGGGACGGACCACCTCGTCCGCCCCCGCCATCTTCGCGGCCGCGCGCTGACGCGGGTGCTTCGCCGCCACGATCAACCGGCCCACGTTCGTGAAGCGCCGGAGCGCGATCAGCGTCAGCAGACCGACGGTGCCGGCGCCCACCACGAGGGCAGAGTCTCCCTCGGTCACACCGGCGCGCAGCGCAGAATGGATCGCGCATGCCAGCGGCTCCACCAGCACGGCGGTCTCCAGCGGCATCTCGTCGGGGACCGCCCACAACTGCGAACGGTGCGCCAGCATCATGCCGGCTCCACCCGCCGCCGGTGTCGCTGCAGTATCCGGTCTGCAGGCCGGGCTCCAGGTCCCCGACCGTCACGCGGTCGCAGCGGCCGTAGTCGCCCGCGGCGCAGTTGGGGCAGAGCTCGGGCATGCCTCGGGCGGCGCAGCCCAGGACCGAGGCAAGCACGACCCTGCGGCCCGACGGAAGGTCGGGGCCGGCGTCGTCCAACAGCTCGCCGACCACCTCGTGACCTGGCACGAACGGCATCGACACCAGCGGCGAGAAGTAGAAGCTGGACCTTCCCGCGATCGTCGAGAGGTCGCTGCCGCAGATGCCCGAGAGCAGCGGCTTCACGCGAACCCATCCGTCGTGCTTCGGCTCGAGGTCGGGGCGCGTGGCCAGGCGCAGCGGTGCGAGTGGACCGGCGATGAGGCCCGGCGCTCGGTCGCCGACGGCGCGCGCGGTCAGGTACCGGGGGGCGCTCCGGAACAGCTCCAACGACAGCGCCATCAGGTCACGCTCCGCATCGGGTCGCGGGGCTTCGGGAACCGCACCCGCGGCATCCCCTTCGACATACCCCACTCCTCGATCGGCCAGCGCTTGCGGCGGGCGAACCGATAGAGGGAGGCGTCGGGCGAGACAGCAACAGGGTTCCCCACCGCCCGCAAGAGCGGCAGGTCGCTGTAGGAGTCCGCGTAGGCGTAGGACTGCCTGAGTTCGATCGACTCCAGGAGCGCATACCGCTTGAGCCAGGCGGCCCTGGCCTCGCCCACGAGCGGCGGCTGTGACATGAACCCGGTGTAGCGGCCGTCGCGCACCTCCAGCTCCGCGCCGATCACCAGGTCGAACAAGGGTGCCAGCGGCCGCATGAACGCGTCGGCGGCGGCGGTGATGAGGATCGTGCGGTGGCCCGCGGCGCGGTGCTTGCGGATCCGGCGGATCGCGGCGGCGCTCGCCTTCTGCAGCATGAACTCGCCCACGTGGTCGTCGATGAGCTTGTCCATACCATCGACGCTCGCGCCCTCGTAGCGGCGGAAGAAGGTCCGCAGGAAGTCGCCGCGGTCCCGGCGGTCGATCTGCAGGTACCCCGGGATCTTGGAGAAGACGTCGAACAGCTCGGGCGCCCACTCGTCTGGCTCCAGGTCGGCCATCCGGGTCCAGACGTAGGACTCCACGACGTTCGAGGAGATGATCGTGCCCTCCATGTCGAAGACGGCAAGCACCGGTTCGTCGCGCTCCTTGATGGAGACGGCGGGCCGCTCGCGGTCGCGGCGGGAGAGCTCGCGCAGGCTCTGGGTCACGGCGGGCGTGTGGACGTCTTTCAGGTAGTACTTCCAGTCCACCATCGCCACGTCGAACGGGAACCTCACCTTGTCGTCCAGATCGAGCCCATCGAACAGCGCCAGGGTCCGGTCGTCCGTGTAGACCACCTCTGTCTCGGTGTACATGCCGTAGAGGTCGCTGTAGCGCTTGACGAAGTCGACACGGGCCTTGTCGCGATCCACGCGGTTGATCGCGGTCCGCATCCGCTTGGACTTCGGCAGGTGCGTCACGATGTCCTCGGCCACGTCGGTGAGGCGCTCGGCGCGTTTCAGCATGCGCTCGACGTCCAGCCGGCCCGGGAACTTCCAGTCGGGCACCTTGTGCTCCCCGCGGCCACGCTCGGGGAGCGGTCGCTCCTCGAAGTAGCCGCGGATCCACTCGTACAGCTCGAAGAATCGGAGTGGGTTCCGCGACCCCGAGCTGACGTTGTAGTGCGCAGCGCGTGCCGGCCTCGGGGGGATTCGCCGCCACGGCCAGCAGCGCGTTCACCACGAAGTCCACCGGGATCAGGTCGATGATGCCCTCGGGGATGCCAGGGAACTCCGGGATCTGCCCCAGGCCGTAGGCACGGATGATGGGATCGGCCATCTTGAAGCCGTCGATCCACCCGGGGAACGGGTGCAGAAGCGCCGACTCGATGATGGAGGGCCGCACGATCGACAGCGGGAGGTTCTCGGCGGCGGCAAGCTGTTCGATGGCGCGCTCACCCATGGCCTTGGTGAACGTGTAGACGTCCGGCCAACCGAGCGACCGCGCGCGCATCCGCCCGTACTCGACCAGGCGCTTCGTGACCCACTTCTGGCGCCGTTCCTCGGAGTCCTCCGCCACGGTGGAGGGACCGGCACGCTCGTGCTCCTTGCGCGCCTGCTCCAGGAAGGCGTTCAGCATCTCGGGCTTGCGCGACTGCGACTCCACATCGCCGCGCGCCTGCATCGCGAGCCGGAGCTCCTCCCGGTAGTCGACCCTGTGCTCGAGCGGGCCCTCGGGGATCACGCCTTTGCGGACGCCGGCGACGTAGGCGGTGGAGACGTGGACGAGGTCCGGCCGCGAGCCTCCGCCCAGCACGCCTCGGTAGAGGTTGAGCGCGCCCTGGACGTTGGTAGCGAAGCCTTCGTCGATCGGCGGGTCGAAGCTCACGCTCGCAGCCGAGTGCATGGCGACGTCGATACCGTCGGGGATCTCGGGCTCACCCCGCCCGAAGTCCGCATCGATCACCTCGACGCGTTCGTCAAGTAGCTTGACCAATCCGTCATCGCCTATGCGCTCGCGGAGACCATCGAAGGCGGGCTTGCGCAAGAGATACTCGACTCGGGCGCGGCTGCTGGTACCCGTCTGGGACCGGACCAGCAGGGTCACCCGGGTCTCGGGGAAGTCGGCGAGCAGGCGCTCGAAGACCACCTGCGCGAGGAAGCCCGTGACCCCGGTGAGCAGGATCCGCTTGCCCGAGAGCTTCTCGACGATCGAAGGCGCGGTCCCCCCGCTGTCCGCCATGGCGGGAAGTATGCCTTCTCTACCGGTTGGTAGACAAGTCGGCTGGAACACCCGGCCAGGCCGCCCCCGCAGCTAGACTCGTGCGCCTCATGGATCTCTCCGAGCTGCAGGCCGCGATGCGAGCCACGTACGGGTCACGCGACGCCGCGCGAGGTCCCGACGCCACGTTCCGATGGCTGATCGAGGAGGTGGGCGAGCTGGCTCGCGCCCTCCGCAAGGACGACCGCGCCAACCTGGAGCTCGAGTTCTCCGACGTGCTGGCGTGGCTCGCCTCCCTCGCGAACCTCGAAGGCGTCGACCTGGAGACCGTCATGGCGCGATACACCGACGGCTGTCCCAAGTGTGGTAGCTCGCCGTGCGGGTGCGCGTTCTGATGGACATCGTCGTCCGGGCACCGCGTGAGGACGAGCGCGACCAGCTCGGCGAAGCGCTCTCGACGTCGCTCAACGTCCCCAGGGAGCAGACGCGCAAGGGCGATCCGCTCAGGCCCATCGAGGACTTCCGTTGCGCGTTCGACGACGCCCGGATGGTGGCGACGGCTGCCGAGTTCAGGTTCCGGACGTGGCTCGGCGGCGAACCGCTCGCCACCTCGGGGGTCTTCGGCGTAACCACGGACCCCGAGTACCGAGGCCGGGGTGTCATGTCGCAGGCCGTCGGGGCGGTCATGGATGACGCACATCGCCGGGGTGACCCCTTGACCTCGCTCTACCCCGCGGTCGTCCGGCCATACCGCTCGCTCGGGTACGAGTTGGCGGGCGCGTACGTGCAGCACCAGGTTGCGCTCGACGCGATCCCTTCCGACCTGGGAGAGGACCTGCCTGTCGTCGAGGCGCTCGATCTGGAGCGGGACCTCCAGGGCGTCATGACGTGTTACGAGAGATGGGTTCGCGAGATCCCTGGAGGCGTCGAGGCCACCGGGGAGGCGTGGTGGCGTAAGCGGGTCCTCAACCCCGCGCAGGACGAGACCTACCGCGCTGTGGTCGTGCGAGGGGGGGAAGGTATCGAAGGGTTCGCCGCCTTCACGCGCGAGGCAGCACCCGGGCACCTCAGCGTCGACTTCGGACTGTCGTGCCGATCCCTCGTCGCCTTGACGGACCGGGCGCGGCGAGCGCTGCTCGCCTACTTCCGCGGCTACCGCGGCGTGGGCCGCTGGCTTCGGTGGGCCGGCAGCCCGAACGACCCGACCATGTTCCTGCTGGCCGACCACGACCTGGAGGAGGTCTGGCGGTATCGATGGATGTTGCGGATCCTGCATGTGGAGTCGGCCTTCATGGGCCGCGGCTATCCCGCGATCGACGCGTCGGCCGAGTTCCGAGTGGCCGACCCACGCTACGACGAGAACGCAGGGACATGGCGGCTGACGCTAACGGGGGGCGTGCCTGTCATCGAACGGATCGGAGACGCCGGCGACGGGGCACTGTCCATCGGAGTGCTGTCGGCGATGTTCACCGGGTTCCTGCGGCCGCGCGACGCTGCACGCCTCGGCCACCTCGATCATGCCGACCCCGCCGTCGATGCCCTCGGGCGGATCCTCGACGGCCCCGACCCTTGGTCGCCCTTCTTCTTCTGATGGACGCCGACGAGGTCACCGTTCGCTTCGCTCGCGCCGAAGACTGGGCCGCGGTGGCGGGCCTCCTGGTGGAGCTGGGGCGAGGGGTGGCCGAGGGTACCGCGGAGGATCCGACCCATCGGATGCAGTTCGCGGGACACCTTCGCCGCCTCGACTCGGTGACACTCGTTGCGGAGCATGATGGAGCCGTGATCGGTGTCGCCGACATGGAATATCACCAGCGCCTCGGCGATCACCGTCCGCAGGCGCGGGTGCACGACATCGTGGTGACCGCGACGGCACGCGGGCTGGGCGTGGGCGCCAAGCTGCTGGTCTCGGCCGAGACGCTCGCCCGCAAGCGGGGATGCTTCCGGATGACCCTGGTGACGGCCGGATGGCGGGAGGACACGATCGCCTTCTACCGGCACCGAGGTTGGAGCGACTACGGCACCTGGTTCGTGAAGCCTCTCACCGACGACGTCACGCCCGGTGGCCAACCCGTGGACGACACCTAAGCCGGGGGTCATCGGCGCCTCGCACGGGCGACCTCGTTCTCCGCCAAGCGGGCCTTCACGATCTTCCTCACGAGCGTCTTCGGGAACGGCTGGCCGTAGTCGAAGCGGATCGTGCCCTTGCCCGAGAGGTAAGGGTCGAGATCGGCGCCCAACGCCTCTACCACGAAGTCACTCGCTGGGTACACGCTGTAATGATCCTTGAACGCGGCGTAGTACACGAGGATCCGCCCGCGATCCTTGAAGGCCGGCATCCGATAGCTGATCGTCTCGGTCGCCTCCGGCGCAACCGCCTTGATCGTGGCCCGTAGCTGCTCCATCGCGGCGCGCGACCCCTTGGGGAGTTCGGCCAGGTACGCATCGACGCCGGTCCCATCCTTCATGCCGCCCTCCTCATCGGCCGTACGCGGACACATGCGTGCGGCTATCGCGCGTGAACGGCTCACCGTTCCACCCGCCCCAACGGCCCTTGAGGCGCAGCCCAGCGATCCGCGCCATGAGATCGAGCTCGCTGGGCCAGGCGTACCTACACACGATCGGGAACAGCCTCACGCCTTCGGCGCCGAGCACCACGTGCGTCTCGTCGAGCCGCTGCCCTATCGGATCGTGCCGACCGACGTCCAGCCACACCTCACCCACCTCGACGGATTCCGCGTCGACGTACTGGTCATCGCGCAGACGCATGAGGAACGTCGGTACGAAGGTCTCTACGACGAACGAGCCCTCGTCCGTGAGATGCGCGGCCACGTTCTCGAAGCAGCGCACCTGATCGTCCTGGGTCAGGAGATTGAACAGGCTGTTGAAGACCACGTAGACCAGGCGGTAGCTGTCCGCGACCGGGACGTCGGCGAAGTCCCCGATGGTGACAACGAGCCTGTCGCCCCCCGGCTTGTCGCGGAGCTTCGCGACCATCGCCTTCGAGATGTCGATGCCGTCGACGCGGACGCCGCGCGCGGCGAGCGGGAGCGCGATCCGGCCGGTGCCGATCGCGAGCTCCAGCGCGGGACCGTCGCCGGCCAGCGCCTCCAGGAACGCGACCGCCGCGTCCTCATCGCCCCGAAGCTCGTCGTCGTAGATCGCCGCCGCGGCCCCGTCGAAGCTCATCCCCGGCTCATAGTCCTTCATCCTCCAACCCTATCCTGAGTCGCTCGACCACCAGGCCGGCGAGGCCCAACAGCACTCGCCGCGCTCCCGGGAACACGGATACGCGTCGCCCGTCTGGTGGTCGCTACCGCCTGGCGATGAAGACGTATTCGCCGCTCTCATCCTCGAGCGACTCGCCGACGAATCCTCCATGAAGGGCCTCGAGCTCGAGCCCGGCCACGTCGAGGAGGCCCAACCATTCGTTCTTGGTAGCCCACCACAACGAACTCGTGGCGCCGTCGTCGAGCATGAGATCGATCCTGTTGTCGGCGACCGAGTAGTGGACCGTGTGGGGCACCGGGTCGAGCTGCCGCTCTCCATCGAGCCGCGCCGCGACGTGGTGATCGAAGGCGAACACGTTCCACGCGAATCGCCCTCCGGGACGGAGTGACCCTGCCACCCGTTCGAAGGTGCGACGTCGATCCGCCCAGGTTGGTAAGTGCAGGAGAGCGCGGAATGGACAGTAGATAAGCCCCGCCGGCTCCTCCAGCGTCAGGTCTCGCATGTCGCTCTCGCGCAGATCGAGGTTCACATGTGCCGCCGCAGCCGCCTGACGCGCCCGATCGAGCATCGCAGGCGACGAATCGATGCCGATCACCGTTCTCCCGGTCGCCTGAGCCACCGGCACGGCCACTCTGCCATTGCCGATCGCGAGCTCGACGATCGGTCCATCAGCCCCACGGGCAAGGTTCACATAGAAAGGGATGTCCTCGGTCATGTGCGCCGACCACGCGTCATACTCACGCGAGAATGCTTCGTCCCAGCTCATCACGCGATGGTAGCGGTGCGCGCGGGTCGATGCGGACTGCGGATAACATCGTCGCCCATGGTGAGGCTGCGTGCGGTCGACGACGGCAACCGTGCCGAGCTCGAGGTCTTGAGTGTGACGCCCCAGCAGGAGGAGTTCGTGGCCAGCGTTTCGGAGTCGCTCAGGGACGCGGTCGAGGAACCGGACGGGCGCGCGAAGTACTGGGGCGTCTACGAGGCAGACATGCCGGTCGGATTCGTGATGATCAGCGACGACGTCGGCGGTTCGGGCTACATCCCGCAGTACCTATGGCGGCTGCTGATCGACCGGCGCTACCAGCGCCGCGGTTACGGGACGGCAACGCTCGATCTCATCACGGCCTACTTCCGTGGGAGACCCGGCGTGATGGAGATGTGGACGAGCGTCGGCCGGGGGCCCGGCAGCCCCCTCACCTTCTACGAGCGCTACGGCTTCGAGCAGACCGGTGAGGTGGTCTTCGACGACGAACTGCTGCTGCGACTGGACCTGCGGATCGAGTCCTGACGGCTGGATCAGGCAGGTGGGTCGGCGGGGTCGCGGCGTTCCCTCACTTCCAGCTTCCGCCACGGCGCTACGCCGTCGACCTCCATGTCGATCGCGAAGCTCAGCAGGATACGCACCAGGACGATGAGCCCCAGGGTCGCCGCGCTCTCGAGCGTCGGGGACACCACGATCGTGCGGATGATGTCCGCCACGACGAGGATCTCAAGGCCCAGCAGGATCCCGCGGCCGAGGTTCGCACGGAGATCCTGGAACGCCTGGATGGTGGGCGTGCGTCGTGCGAGCTCGACCACATAGCGGATCAGGGCGAGGACGCTGCCAACGATCAGGATCAACACGCCGACCGACTCGAAGGCCCTCACGGCCTGGTCCATCACGTGTCGGAAGTCCATGCTTGAACCCTATCCCGCTCGCGCGGCCGTTGTGCCGGAACGTTCACTACCGGGCGAACAGGTATTCCGCGATCTGGACGGCGTTGAGCGCCGCGCCCTTGCGGAGGTTGTCCGCGCAACTGAACAGGAGGAGGGCGTCGTCGCGGCCGGGCACCTGGCGGATGCGGCCCACGATCGCGCCCGTGCCGCCCGCGGCGTCGATCGGGCTCGGGTAGACGTCGCCGGCCGGATCATCCCAGAGCTCGACGCCGGGCGCCGCCGCGATCAGCTCGCGCGCCTCGGCAACATCGATGGGCCGGGCGAACTCCGCCATGATGGAGACGCCGTGGCCCACGATCACGGGGACACGCACGCAGGTGGCCACCACCGGAAGGTCGGGCAGCCCCAGGATCTTGCGGGGCTCCGCCATCATCTTGGTCTCCTCGCCCGTGAACCCATCGGCCTCGAACTCGCCGATCTTCGCGACCACGTTGTAGGCGATGGTCTTGCCGAACGTCGGGCCGGTAGGAAGCGAGCCAGGGACGGGCCGGGCGAGCGAGGCCTCGTCGCCCCGGAGCTTCTCCACCTGTTCCATCAGTTCGCGGACGCCGTGCTGTCCGGCCCCGCTGACCGACTGGTAGGAGGAGAGGTTCAAGGCGGAGAGGCCGGCCGCGCGGTGCAAGGGTGCGATGGGCAGGACGGCGGTGATCGTGGTGCAGTTCGGGACGGCGATCATCTTGGGTGAACCATCCAGCGCCTCGGGGTTCACCTCGGGGATCGAGAGCGGAACATCGGGATCCATCCTGAACGCGCTGGAGTTGTCGATACACGTGACGCCCATCGCCGCCGCCTCCCGCATGAAGGACCGCGACGTGGTGGCACCCGCGCTCACCAACGCGACGTCGACACCTTCGAGCGCGGCCAGCGACAGCTCGCGCACGACGTGATCCTCACCCCGGAACGGCACCGTGGACCCGGCGCTTCGCGCCGACGCGAGCGGGACGAACACGTCGACGGGGAAGTTCCGCTCCTGCAGCGTGCGGGCCATCTCCCGGCCGACGGCTCCGGTGGCTCCGACGACCGCGACCTTCATGGTGCAATCACCCTACCAGCGGCCCCGGGACGACCAGAACCCACACCCTATTCCGCCAGGGTGCCCTCGGCATCCAACCCGAACCGCTCGTGCACGACGCCCACAGCGCGCTCGCCGTCGGCCTTCCGGATCACGCAGGAGATGCGGATCGGCGACGTCGAGATCATCTCGATGTTGATGCCGGCGGTTGCCAGGGCATCGAACATGTCCGCCGCGACCCCCGGATGGCTCTTCATCCCGGCCCCGACCATGGAGAGCTTCGCGATGCCGTCGTCCAGGGTGAAGCCGTCGGCCCCGACCTCCTTCACCACGCGCTCCATCACCTGCTCGACGCGCGACACATCGGCCAGGGGTGCCGTGAACGACAGGTCCGTCGCGCCCTCGCGCGACACGTTCTGCACGATCATGTCGATGCTGATGCCGTCGTCGGCGATCGCCTTGAAGACTGAGGCGGCGACTCCGGGGCGGTCGGGGACGTGCCCCAGCGTCACCTTCGCCTCGTCCGTGTCCAGCGCGACACCCGAGATCAGGACGCCTTCCATCGGTTCCTCCTCCTGCACCCATGTGCCGGGCGCATCGTCGAACGAGGACCGTACGTGGAGCCGAACGCCGTGACGGCGAGCGAACTCGACGGACCTCGCGTTCAGCACCCTCGCCCCGGCCGCGGCCAGTTCCAGCATCTCCTCGTACGAGATGCGCTCGATCTTGCGAGCGTGGACGTGGAGGCGTGGATCGGTGGTGAACACGCCGGGCACGTCCGTGTAGATCTCGCAGACGTCGGCGCCCAGCGCGGCAGCCATGGCCACCGCCGTGGTGTCCGACCCGCCTCGACCCAGCGTCGTGATCTCGTACGACGAGGTCGACAGCCCCTGGAACCCCGCGATGATGACGACGTTACCCCCCTCGAGGGCTTCGATGATCCGCTTCGGCCGGATCTCCAAGATCTTGGCGGCCCCGTGCTGCGTGTCGGTCATGATCCCGGCCTGCGAGCCCGTGTAACTGGCGGCCCGGCAGCCGCGGGCGTTGATGGCGATGCCCAGCAGACCCATCGCGATCCGCTCGCCGGCCGTGAGCAGCATGTCGAGCTCGCGCGGCTCGGGGATCGGTGCGATGGTGTGCGCCATCTCCATGAGTTCGTCCGTCGTTTCGCCCATCGCCGATACGACCACCACCACGTCGTTGCCCGCTTCGCGCGCACGCACCACGCGGTCGGCCACGGCCTGGATCCGGTCCACGGATCCGACCGAGGTGCCGCCGTACTTCTGGACGATCGTGGGCATGCCCGCTCCTGGGGTCCTGCGAGGGAACGCGACCGAGTCTAGCCGCGGTCGCGGCTCGGGCGGCGGAACCAGCTCCCTACGAGCGCGCCAGAGCCCGATGCAGGAACTCGACCTCGAGGATGAGCATCCGCTCGGCGGCAACGGGGTCGCGGGGGCGATGCGTGAGGCCGCTCAGCGGGATCATCGAGTGCGCGCGACCGGCCTCCATCAGCGCTTTCGACATGCGCAGGGCGTGGACCGCGTAGACGTTGTCGTCGGCGAGCCCTTGGAAGATCAGCAACTCGCCCCGGAGGTTCGCCGCGTCGGGGATGAGGTCGGCCTTCGCGTAGCCCTCGGGCTGGGTCTCGGGCGAGCCGAGGTACCGCTCGGTGTAGTGGGTGTCGTAGTAGCGCATGTCGGTCACCGGGGCGCCCGACACGCCCGCGTGGAACACGTCGGGCCGGCGTAACAGCGCCGCAAGGGTGAGATAGCCACCATAGGACCATCCTCGGATCGCGACGCGGGAGAGGTCACAGAAGCCGTAGCGTTCGGCGGCTGCGTGGAGGGCATCGACCTGGTCCTCGAGGGCGAGGTCCACGTAGTCCCCATGCACGGAACGGTCCCACGCCGCCCCGCGATAGGGGGTTCCGCGTCCGTCGGCCACCAGCACGACGAACCCCTGATCGGCCAGCCATTGGGACTCCAGCAGCGCCCGCTGCGTCCGCATCACGCGACCGAAGTGCGGCCCGCCGTACGGGTCCAACAGCACCGGCAGCGGTGCGCCGGGCTCGCGTCCCCCCGGGGTCAGCACCGCCGTGCGCAGTTCCTTCGGCCCCAAGGACAAGAACCGTGGCAGGCACTCGATGACCGGCGTCTCGGCATCGGATACGAAGACGTGCTCCGGTGACGGGGTGCCGGAGAAGGTTGCGACGGGGGTCGCCGAGGCCGTCGACTCGGTCACGAGCACAGTCCCACCTTCCGAGGCGACGGCCGCGTGCCATCCGGGCTCGCCCGTGAGCCTGAGAGGGCCGTCATCGGACAGTCGCCACACGTGCATCTCGGTGGGCTCCTGGGTGCCGGTGAAGATCACGGTTCCACCTGCGTGGACGACAGAGGCCACCTGGAGCCCGGCCGGCGTCATCGGCTCCCCGTCGATCTTCAGCGTGTTCGTGTCGTGGTGACGGCCCACGGTCACGAGCCGACCGTCGTCGAGCCGCGCAGGTGAGCCAGGCGTGAGGTCAACCCAGACCGGGTCGCTATC
The DNA here is from genome assembly GCA_963796725.1 of uncultured Actinomycetes bacterium. Lineage (GTDB taxonomy): Bacteria > Actinomycetota > UBA4738 > UBA4738 > HRBIN12 > JAOUEA01. The sequence continues at coordinate 638,177 of CAWCMT010000001.1, read as the reverse complement.
CTCCGCGAGAACCGACGTCGAGCCGTCGGACGGATCGATCGCCATGACCCGCGTCGAGCGCTGGTCCCGCGACTGCACGTGCGTCATCGGGCCGTGCGCATCCCAGGCCCCCGACGCCACGTACTCGAACGCCGCCCGGTCCCACATCACCTCGACGTCGGACCCGTCGAGTCCCAGGACGTGGAGGGTAACGTCGGCGTTGACCGTGCCCGCCTGGGGGTATCGGACCGGTCGGGAGCCCACGTCGGGATGGATCGGATCGGCGATCTGCCAGACGGCGACCGCGCGTTCGTCGACGCGACACACGAGGAGATGTTCGCCGTCCGGCGCCCACCAGTACCCCCGCATCCGCCCCATCTCCTCGGCTGCGACGAACTCCGCTACGGCCCAGTGCACGTCCGGGTCCGGATCGGCCGCCAGCTCGCGGTCCGAACCGTCGGCCAGCTCGATCACGTGAAGGGCGCCGCGCGACACATAGGCGACGCGTCTACCGGTGGGATCCGGTCGTGGATCGAACGGGGCGCCCGCCGCCGTCAGCTCCCGCGTCGTGCCCTCGATCAGATCCGACACCAGCAGCCTGGTCCCCAGCGTGAAGGCGGCCACGCGTACACCGGGATCGGCGCCGTATGTGGCCACCCCGGTCATGCGCTCGCCGGCGCGCTCGCGCCGATCGCGTTCCTCATCGCTGATGGCGTCCTCCCCTCCGAGCTCGTCTGGGTCGAACACCACCCGCTCACGGCCCTCGTCCACGTCGAGGACCCACAGTGACGCCATCGTCGACCCGCCGTCCGCGGTCCGAAGGAAGGCCACGCGCGGCGCCGTCCTCGGCCACGCTGAAACTCCGGGGCAGCCCCAGGTTGAAGCCGCGGGTCCGGGCTGACTGGTGCGGATACGACTCGGTCATCGAGTGGCCGTCCTTCGCGTCGGCGACGACCGCACGCTAGCATCGGGAACCTCCCACCGCGCGGCGTCGTCGGACCCCTGTCACACGCCCCCGCCCCCGCGGCATGGACCGTTCGTACCGACGAACCGCACCGCGAGGCGACGGAGTGGGGAGGCCCCGTGCCGGACGAGCGCACCGATAGCGAACTGCTGATCGCATCCCGCGGCGACGCGGAGGCGTTCACGGAGCTGTACCGGCGACACGCCGAGGATCTGCTCCGCTACTTCGCGCGGCGCACGCTCGATCCGGAGACGGCCGCCGAGCTCACCTCCGAGACCTTCGCCGAAGCCTTCGCGTCGCGGATGTCCTATGTCGACGAAGGGGTGAACGGCGTGGCGTGGATCTACGGGATCGCCCGGCACCGGCTGGGTCGTTTCTTCCGCTCTGGCCGGGTGGACGCCTCGGCGCGGCGGAAGCTCGGGATGCCCGAACGCGACCTCCCTCAGGAGGACTACGAGCGGATCGAGGACCTGATCGACTTCGCGCCCATACGTGCCGCGCTCATCGAGGCACTGGCGAGGCTGAATCCCGCCCAGCGCGACGCGATGCAGCTCCGGGTGGTCGAGGGCCTCGCCTACCCGGAGGTGGCGAAGCGCCTTGCCTGCAGCGAGGACAACGCCAGGCAACGGGTGAGCCGGGGCTTGCGACGCGTCGCCCTGGTCCTGCAGCGACAGGGCCTCCAACCCCCCAAGGAGGTCGAGGCATGAAGACCGACTTCGTGTTCCTGCAGCGGTTGGATGACGACCTCCGAGAGGCGGCCGTTCGTGAGATCACGTCGAACGAGGGCTCGCGGTCTCAGGTGGCCGGACGGTCCTCCGATACCCGTTCGACCAGGCCGTCGGCCGCCGACCTCGCGTCGCGCCACCTTCCCCGGCGCGAACGGCGGTGGCGAGGCCTCGTGGCCGCCGGCGTTGTCGCTGTTGGTCGTGGCCGGCGGGATCGGCTTCATCGTGCAGAACGGCGGCGTCGTCGCGACGCGCTCGGCGCAGCCAACCCGGGAGCGTGGTGGGGATCGGCAACGGCACGGGCGCCTCCGCGACCCTGGCCCCGGTGCCGGCCCAGCCCGGCCTCGGCCAGTTCGGCACCGAGTAGCGGTGCGGGCAGCAGCGGGACGCGGGCGCAACCGGCCACTCGCACGGCGGCCGACGCGCCGCCCCACGGCGCCTCACGAACCAGGCCGAGAGCGGGGCGAGAGACGCCTCCGTCGCGGGCGCGCCCCAGACCGACCTGTCGAAGATCGTGCGGGACGGGAGCATCGGCCTCGAGGTGGGCAACGGCACGTTCGGCAAGGCGGTGGCCCGGCTGACGGGCATCGCCGTCGCGAACCGCGGGATGGTGCTGTCCTCGTCGACGAAGAACGAGAACAGCGGCGTGTTCACGCTTCGGATCCCGGCGTCGCGGTTCGATCAGGCGATGCTCCAGCTCCGGGGGATCGCGCAAGGTCACGGACGGCAGGGTCCTGTCCGACACGAGGACGGGACAAGACGTCACGGCGCAGTACATCGACCTGAAGGCGCGGCTCGCACTTCTGAAGGAGCGGCGTGCGCTGCTCGTGAGCCTCCAGGACAAGGCCACAACGGTCGGCGGCATCCTCGCGATCGCCAACAAGGTGGACCAGGTGCAGCTGCAGATCGAGCAGATCCAGGGCCAGCTCAACGTGATCAACGACCAGGTCGCCGAGTCCACGATCAAGGCCTCGATCCGCGAGAAGGACGCCGCGAGCACCACGGTGCCCCCGCCATCGGAGTCGCGGCTCGCGTCGGCGTGGCGCACCGCCGTCGATGGGTTCCTCAACGTCGTGGGCGCCGTGATCGTGGGGCTCGGCTACCTGCTGCCGATCGCCGCACTGGCCCTGCTCGGGTTCGGGATCTTCACGCTGGTGCGGCGGAGGCGTCCCGGAGCCAGCTGAGCGCCCGGAACCGTTCGGCCGCGATCGACGCGAGGGTCGCATCCTCCCCGGTGCGACCCTCCGTGGCGCCGAACCAGGCGTCCGCCTCCAGCCACGCCGCCTCCAGCTCGTGCTCGGGGCGCAGCACGGCCGTTCGCGCGGAACGCGTCGACGCTGCCGTAGCGCGGTCACGGCATCGTCGAGCCGCTGCTGCACGAACTCCGACGCCTGGATCGGGCAGCGCCTCGAGGTGCTGGAGCGCCCAGAGCAGCATGCCGAAGGCCTCCTTCCGCCACATCGCGTCGTTGATCGCGTCGCGTGGCCACGAGCCCGCTGGGCGCTGCGAAGAGCGTCCGCTCTTGCTCGGTGAGGGCATCGGTGAGCGACTCGCGTTCGAGCCAGGCGTCGGTCTCCATGCGGGCGCGCTCGGCCTGCGCCACGCGCATCGGCTCTCCACCCGTCTCGTTCACCACGAGCTCGATGGCGCCCCGGCGGACGAGCGCGTAGAGGACGAGCGTACGGTCCGAGACCTCAACGGCGGTGGGTCGGATCTGGCTCACATCTCGCGGCGGCCCTCGAGGGCCTGGGAGAGGGTCACCTCGTCCGCGTACTCGAGGTCGCCGCCGACCGGGAGACCGCTGGCGAGCCGTGTCACGCGGATCCCGAGCGGCTTGAGCAGCGCCGCCACGTACATCGCGGTGGCGTTGCCCTCGAGGTTGGGGTTGGTCGCCAGGATGCACTCGGTAACGTGATCCCGCTCCACGCGGTCCAGCAGCTCCTGCACGCGGAGATCCTCCGGACCGATGCCGTCGAGCGGACTGATGGCACCCCCGAGGATGTGGTACCGGCCGCGGATCAGCGCCGCCTTCTCGATCGTGGCGGCGTCCTTCGGCTCCTCGACCACGCAGAGGACCGTTCGATCGCGCGACTCGTCGCGGCAGATCCGGCACAGATCGCCCTCCGCCACGTTGCCGCACTCACGGCAGAAGAAGATGCGCTCCTTCGCCTGGACGATGGCCTGCGCGAGGCGGCGTGGCATCCTCGGCTGGGGCTTTCACCAGCCAGAACGCGAGGCGCTGGGCCGATTTCGGCCCGACACCCGGGAGCCGCGCGAGCTCGTCGATCAGCTCCTGGATGGGGCCTTCGTATGCCACGCGCTACTCCCCGCCCGGATCGACCGGCTGCGCGCCCAGCATCTCCTGCACGCGCCTCAACGCCTCTTCCTCATCCGGCACTTCCTCCTCGTCCACCAGCTCAACGGCAGTGGGTCCTGCGGTGGGCTCGCGCGTCTCGCGCACGACGCTGGTGATGACGGGGCGGATGCCGAACAGGTCGTTCAACGCGTCCTGGAGCTCATCCTGCTTCTGCTCCACCCGCTGAGGTCCGACCTTGGCGAGTGCGGGCGGGAATACGAGCTCCAAGGTGGTGCCGTCGTAGGACGCGACCGTAGCGGAGGCAAGCGCGGCCGCCAACACCGGCTTCCGGCTGTTGCTGAGGTGCTCCAGGAAGGTGGGCCAGGAGCGGCGCAGCATGGAGGCATCGACGCTGCCCGCGCTGGCGGCGTGCGGATGACCGGTGCGGAGCTGGGTGCCGGGTCCCTCCGGCGCGGCGCTCGCTGCGGCCTCGGCGGGCGCCGGGAGCTCGACCGAGTCCCCGGCCTGCTCCGGTTCGCGCGCCGGTGCCGGGGCATCGGGAGCGCCGCCCGGCTCGTGCATCGGTGCGGTCTCGACCGAAGGGAGCACCGTGACGTCGTCCGAGGGTCGGCCGGCGACTGGATCCGAGGCCGTGGCGGTCCCGGTCGGCATCACCGAGGTGGGACCGAGGTCGGCGAGGCGTTCGAGGCGTTCCATCCGAGCCACGAGACCCGCGGGGTTCGGATCGGTGTCGGGGATGCTGGAGCGCACGAGGGCGAGCTCCAGGGAGATGCGTGGCGAGGTGGTCCAACGCATGTCGTTCTGCGCCGCCAGCAATAGGGAGAGCACGCGAGCGAGCTCCCCCGGCGAGAACTTCTCGGACTGGATCCGGAGTCGCTCGTAGGCGTCCGACGGCACGTCCAGCAGGTCTTCCTGGCCGGGCGCCGTCTTCGCGATCAGCAGGTTTCGGAAGTGCGCGAGCGCCTCGGAGGTGACGGTGCGCAGGTCTCGGCCGTCGGCCACGAGGCGGTCGACCAACTGGAAGGTGGCGTGGGCGTCGCCGACGGCGATCGCGTCAGCCAGCTCGTACTGCACCTCCCCGCGGGGCGCGCCGAGCAACGCCGTGACGGCGGCGTCGTCGATGGTGGCCCCTCCGAGGACGCTGGCCTGATCCAGGATCGACAGCGCGTCCCGCGCGGAGCCCTCCGCCTGCCTGGCGATGGCGTGGGCGGCCGAATCCGTGAGCGTCGAGCCCTCGCTGGACGCCACGGTCTGCAGATGCGTCGCGAGATCCTCCAGGGTCAGCCGGCGGAAGTCGAACCGCTGGCAGCGGCCCACGATGGTCGCCGGCATCTTCTGGGGCTCCGTGGTGGCAAGGACGAACCGCACACCCTCGGGCGGCTCCTCGAAGAGCTTCAGCAGGGCATCGAACGCCGGGGCCGTGAGCCGCTGCGCCTCGTCGATGATGTAGACCTTCTCGCGACCCATGGCCGGAGCTGTAGGGGCGCGCTCCCGTAACTCGCGCGCGTCCTCCACCCCGCCGTGGCTGGCGGCGTCGATCTCGACGACATCCAGATGGTTGCCCTCGCGGATGGCCACGCACTGCCGGCAGATCCCGCAGGGCTCGGCCGTGGGACCCTGCTCGCAGTTGACCATCTTCGCAAGGATCCTTGCGGTAGAGGTCTTCCCAGTACCGCGAGGCCCGCAGAACAGGAAGGCGTGATGGAGCCGGTCCTCGCGGATCGACCCCGTGAGCGCCCGCACGACGTGATCTTGACCGATGACCTCTGCCGGCGTCTGCGGCCGGTACCGCCGGTACAGCGCCTGGTGCTGTCTCTCGTCCGCCACCGTTCCTCCGCTTCCCCGATCAGGGAAGAACCAAGGTGACCGTGCACCCGTCGTCGACCACGGACGACTCGAGCGCTTCCCTTCACTCAGCTCCGGCCAGGCGTCCCTACGGCACCCACCAGGCTCCGCTTACGGCTGCTTCCTTCCGGACCTGACCGGGTTCGCGGTCTGGAGTCGCGTAGGACCCGACCTTCAACGCTTCGTGACGGCAGCTGCCTCGGACCATCCGGGCCTCGGACGGGGATTCAGCCCCGCTAGAGCGGATTGCGGGTACAGGGCACCGCTGGCTCCCCGCCTAGCACGGTCACGGACGGGAGTATACGCGGGCCTCCGGACACGCGGCCGCGCCATCTCGCGCTCGTCGGGGCTGCCGCGTCAGTCGGCCTGGTCCTTGCGAGCGATCGCGAACGCGAAATCGCGGCCCATCTCCTGGTCGAACGCGAGTCGGATCCACAGGAGGGCCGCGTGCTCGAGGAGCGTCGCGGCGGCGAGCGGGCCGGCGTCGACCGGCTCGAGGCCCAGTTCCACCGTGAGTTCGGCCACCGTGTCCTTCGCGTCCCTGTCGTCGCCGGCGAGGAGCACGACGGGCGGGAGCGGGAACGCGGACGGGTCTTCCATGGCTCGGTACCCCAGCGTGTTGTACGCCTTGACGACGCGGGCGCCGGGGACCAGATCCGCGACGATGTCGGCGCCCGAGGGGTCCTCGGTCACCGGACGGTAGCCGGGGCCGATCGCGTTCGTGGTGTCGATGAGGATCTTGCCGTCGAGATCCCCCACGGCGGCCAGCACCTCGTGAACGGCGGCCCAGGGGACGGCGAGCGCCACCACATGGGCGTCGGATACCGCCTCCGCGAGCTGCACGATACGTGCGCCCGACTCCTCGCCCAATGTCCTCGCCTCGGGGGCATCGGGATCGCGCACCCCGAACGTCACGTCGTGGCCCAACGCCGCCCAGCGACGCCCCAGGGTGCCCCCCACCATCCCCTTGCCCAAGACCGCGATCTTCAATCCAGCCTCCCTTCGACGAGCCTGCGAAGTCCGCAAGCCCCGGACCCGGAACCATATTCCTCGAGGGTAGGCTTCGAGCGTCACCAACCAGGAGGTCACCGTGACCGATCCCGTCCCTGCATCGCTCGACGCGTGCCTGCGTTGCGGCACCACCATGACGAACACCGGCGTGCATCGTTTCCGGACGGAAGGGACCTCCGGTGGTATGAAGCTGTTCTTCGGCGAGTGGGCGGAACTCGGAGAGCAGATGATCCCGATGGAGTCACTGGTATGCGCGACCTGTCGCCGTGTCGAGCTTCGGATACCCACCTCCCCGCAGAGCTAGATGCTGAAGGTCGGGGCCGTGCTCGTGGACTTCGATGGGACGGCGTGCGCTCACGACGTGGCCGAACACCTGCTGGAGGCGTTCGGCGAGCCCGGGTGGACCGCGTACGACGAGGCCGTGGATCGCCACGAGATCGGACTGCGCACCGCGATCGTCGCGCAGGACGCGATGCTGGGCGCCGACCGAGACACGCTCCTGGCCTTCGCCCTGGAGCATTGTCACCTCGATCCCACCTTCCCGCCCTTCTGCCGATGGCTCGCTGGGGAGGGGGTAGAGGTGGCCGTCGTCTCTGACGGCTTCGGCTTCTACATCGAGCCGCTCCTGTCCGCAAGCGGCCTCGGCGGCCTCACGGTGATCGCCAACCGCCAGCGTTGGAACGGCGCAGGTCGTCCCGCGGACCTGGACTTCGTCAACGCCCACCCCTCCTGCGTCGGCTGCGGAACGTGCAAGATGCAGGCGGTGCTGCGATACCGAGAGGCCCACGGGCCGGTGGCGTTCGTGGGTGAGGGACAGAGCGACCGGTACGGGGCCCTCTATGCGGACGTCGTGTTCGCGAAAGATGCACTGACCACGTATTGCAGGGAGGACGGCGTGCCGTTCGCCGAGTGGCACGACTTCGGCGACGTCAGGCGGGCCCTCGAGTCGGGAGCGCCCCTGCCCGGTCCTACGGCGCCGCTAACCTGTCCCGGATGGACGCTCCCCTCGACCTGATCGCCCTGCCGCCGGGCCTCACGGTGCGGCGTGCATCGATCGACGACCTCGACGCCGTGGTCGCGCTGGTGCGCGCCTGCGAGGAGCACGACACCGGCCGCGCGGAGCTCGATCCTGAGGACCTCGCCGTCGACTGGGCCCGACCCGGGACGGACCTCTCAACGATGAGCGTGGCCATCCTCGACGGCGACGCGTTGGTCGCCGAAGCGGAGGCGTTCGCTGGACGGGCCGAGGTGAGCATCCATCCCGCGCACCGGGGTCGCGGGATCGGCACGGCGATCATCCCGTGGCTCCACGCGCTGGCACGATCGCAGGGCCAAGAGCTGCGACAGCTCGCCCACTCGTCCGACACGGAACGGCGGGCGTTCCTGCTCCGCCACGGCTACCGCGAGACGTACACATCGTGGATCCTGACCATCTCCCTCGAAGACGGCGTCGAGGCGCCGGTCCTTCCGCCGGGGATCGCGTTCCGCGACTTCCGCCCCGGTGTCGACGACCGCGAGACCTACCAGGTGATCGAGGACGCGTTCGCCGAATGGGAAGGACGGCGACCGTGCACCTTCGAGGACTGGGTCGGACTCACGATCGGCCGCGAGTCTTTCGAACCGTCCAACATGCTCCTGGCCGTCGATGAGTCCGCGGGGGCGATCGTGGGCGCGGTGTTCCTGATCGACTACGGGATCGAGGATGGGTGGATCCAGCAGGTCGCCACGAAGGCGACCCATCGGCACCGGGGGATCGCGCGCGCGCTGCTTCACCGTGCCTTCCAGGTCTACGCCGAACGTGGGAAGCGGACCGTGGAGCTGAACACCGACTCGCGGACCGGTGCGCTGGGGCTCTATGAGAAGGTGGGCATGCGGGTGTTCAGCTCCTACACCAACTACGTCAAGGACCTGAGCGTCCCGGATCTCTAGCTAGTCAGGCTCGGGGCCGGCGAGCTCGTTGAGGGCATCGAGGGACGGCGCGAAGTAGTAACCGCCGGATACCGGTCGCGAGAACTCGGTGAGCCGGTCGTGTTCGCCGTCCTCCGCCAGGCCGAACATCCGCGCGAGCATCAGGTCGTACCTGGCCGGGTCGGCGCTGAATCCCACGAAGTAGAGGCCGTGGGTCGTCACGGTTCCGAACGGGACGCTCCGGCGGAAGATCTCGAGCTCCTCCCCGCCGGCCTCGACCTCCACGCGCGCGATGTGCGCGTCGGCCGGCTTCTCCTCGTCGGACAACTCGAGGCTCTCGGCCTTCGTCCGCCCGATCACGCGCTCCTGATCTCCGACCGACAGCCGGTCGAACGCGGCCAGATCGTGGATCCAGCGCATCGCGATGACATGGCTCCCGCCTTCACCGGGTTCGCCGAGCGGCACGATCGCCACGTCGGCCGCACGGCGGACAGGCGGGTTCGCCGTTCCGTCCACGAACCCGGTGATATCCCGGCCTCCGCGGTAGGTGAACCCGGCCTGCTCGTCGGCGAGAACGGCGACGTCGTCCACGACGGTAGCCGCAGCACGGGCGTGCTCCCAGGTCACGTCCGACGTGCTCCCGCTGATCCACATCCAGGCGTCGTGCTGGGTCGCGGGCGCGCCGCGGCCATCGGGACCCTCGACGGCACGGAAGTCGGCGAGCGAGCCCGGCGCCGCCTCGGGCGCAACCTCGCGCCACGCATCGGCCCCGAACGCCACCACGAGGTTGACGCCGCCAGCCGAGACCTCCGGGGTACGGAGGCGCCTGAACGACGCCACCGCCTGCCGGGGGGTCACGCCTTCACGAAGGTCGAACTCCAGGAAGTGGTGCGCGTGGGTCCCTTGGGCGAAGATCCCGAACTGCGGCAGCACGAGCGTCATGGGCTCAGCCTAGTCACCGGCGGGGTCGCGGTCACGGCCGAAGTCCTGCATCGCACGTGATCAGACGGCACCGATCGCGCGGTGGCCGAGGGATTCGAACCCTCGAGGGAGTTGCCCCCCTACACGCTTTCCAGGCGTGTCCCTTCGGCCGCTCGGGCAGGCCACCGCCGCCGAGTCTAACGAAGGCGGTCCCGACGCCTCCGTGGCGGGCGCTCAGCCCGAGTGGGACGCGACGAAGCTCGCGTAGGCGATCCGGCCCGTGGGCGTGAGGTGGTAGCCGTCGTGGTAGAACCACGACCCGTGCGTGTGGCTGTAACCGAACCAGTCGATCACGTGCGCGTTGCTGTGCCGATGTGCGCACGCGGTGAGTGCACGGTTGCTCGGTACCCGGTGGGGGCGCGGGATCTTGAGGTTGACGAAGTACACGATACGCCCCGCTCCCGCGGCGCGCACGGCCGCGTCGCAATCCGACCCCTGGATCAGCCCGTTGTTGCCGAGATGCACGATCACCCTTCTCGGCAGGAGTCCACGTCGCTTCCAGTAGTTGATGACGTCGTTGGCCGAATAGAACTGACGCGAGACCACCGCGTCCACACGCGCGAAGCCGCGTGCCCGAAGCCCGGTCTTCGCGCCGAGCATCACGGAATCGCCGATCCCGATCTTGCCCGGCCGGATCGGTGCACTGGCGGACCGAGGCGCCGAGCCGGCGGGGAGCTGGAGCAGTGACATCGTCAGCGTCGCGACGAGTCCGGAGAGCAGGAGCAGCTTACGCATGAGGGACGATGATACCCGGGTCCCTGGTCGATCTTCAGTGATCCTCGTCGGGCGACGCGCGGGCGAGCACCACCATCCGCTCCTCGATCGTGGCCGGCACCGACACGAGCTCTGCCGCGATACCCGCCGAGCCGAGGATCGACCGGAGCGCCTCGACGTCCGCGTCCGCCACCCTCACGTCGCGGCCCGCCAGCATCACCGGCTGGCCGGCGTCGTCGAGGGTCGCGAACGTCCGCACCCAGTCGTCCGTGCGCACCTCGACGGCGGTCGTGGAACCGATCACGTCGGCCTCGCTCCCCTGGGCCACCACTCGCGCCCGTGACATCAGCAGCAGGCGGTCGCACTGCTGCGCCTCCTGCATGTTGTGGGTGGTGACGAGCACGCCCACGCCGTCTTCCGCCTGCTCGTGGATCGTGTCCCACAGGGCCGCGCTGGCCACCGGATCGACACCGGAGGTCGGTTCGTCCAAGACCAGCACCTCAGGGTCATGGGCCAACGCGGCCAGGAACGCGAGTTGCCGCTGGAACCCCAGCGGGAGGCGGCCCACCAGGCGATCCGCCACGGTCACGAGCGCCTCAGGAAGCGGCGGCGGAGCAACACCGTAGGCGTTCGACGAGAACGCGAGGTTCTCGCGAACGGTCAGGTCCCCGTAGAGCCCGAGACCCTGCGGGACGTACCCGAGCCGGCGGCGACGCGCGCGGTCCGGCGGGCCGCCCAGGAGTTGCACCATCCCGGCCGATGTCGACAAGAGCCCCAAGAGCATCCGTAACAGGGTCGTCTTCCCGGCGCCGTTCGCGCCGAGCAGTCCGACCACCTCGCCGGCGCTCACCTCCATCGATACATCGTCGACGGCGGTCAGGTCCCCGAACCGGTGGGAGACCGCGTTGGCGCGGAGCAGGACCTTCTCCTGTTCCGGCGACATCGGCCGGCTCACGCCGACACCCCTCGTCGGCGCCGCTCCGCGAGGGACAGCGCGATCACCACGTCCTCGAGGTCCGGGGTGACCTCGACATCCTGCGGCGGGGGATCGACCCCGCCATCCGCGGGCCAGTACTCGTGGAACCGTCGGCCGCGCCGCCATGACCATCCCGTTCGGCGGGGTTCGTTCGCCTCGGTGATCGAGCCGTGCAGCGCCTCGAGTACCTGCGACAGCGATCCCTGCACGAGGGGCCGTCCGACATCGAGGACCAGCAGGCTCGACGCTCGCTCGGCCTCGTCCAGGTACGTGGTCGACATGATGACCGCAGCGCCGCCCGCGGCCGCCAGCGAGATCAGCCGCCACAGGTCGACCCGGCTTACCGGGTCGACCCCGGTACTGGGCTCATCCAGCACCAAGAGCCGGGGACGGTGCAGGAACGCCATGCAGAAGCCGAGCTTCCGGCGCATGCCGCCGGACAGCTGCGACGCGAGGCGGTCACCGCTGCGGCCCAGCCCGGCGCGCTCGAGGAGCGCGGTGCGCCGTTGGGCCAGGTCCTCGCCCGCGAGCCCGTAGATCCCGCCGACGAAATCCATGTTCTGGACCACGGACAGAGATGGCCAGCTACCGGCCGACGCCGGGAGGTAGCCGATCTCAGTGGGCGCCGGCGCGAGCAGCGATCCTGACGTCAGCGCGACCTCGCCGACGATCGACCGCAGGAGGGTGGTCTTCCCGGCGCCGTCGCCGCCGACCACCGCGACGATGCTCCCGGGCTCGACCTCCGCGGTGACGTCGTCCAACGCCAGGGTGTCGCCGTAACGGACGGTGGCGGAGCCGACCCCGTAGCGCATCTAGGCGGGCTCCCGCGCCGCGGAGCGTTCGGCGGCCGACGCGTCCTCCGCCTGAGCCCGACGACCCGGCGCCAGCTCACGCCGGAACCGGAGGGTCGCCCCCGTGAACACCACCAAGGACATCACGGCCAGCACCGTGAACGGCAGCCAGAGGGACGCGGCGGAGGCCCCTCGCAGCATCACGCCCACGGAGATCATCGTGAAGTACGTGAGGGGGAGGAGGTACCCGATCCAGCGAACGCCCGCTGCCATCGCATCCAGCGGGAAGATCATCCCGGACAGGAGGATCTGCGGCAGCAGGAAGAAGAACGCCGTCTGGATCGCCTGCCCCGCCGTCTGGGAGATGGTGGAGATGAACACGCCGAGCCCCAGGACCACGAACAGGAACAGCGCGGCACCCGCGGCGAAGACCACCACGTTCCCATTGAAGGGAACATGGAACAGCAAGATCCCGAGCACCGTGATGATCACCATGTCCACGGACGCGACCACGAAGTAGGGAGAGATCTTGCCGAGGATCACCTGACTGGGACGGATCGGCATCACGGCCAGCTGCTCGAGCGTGCCGCTCTCACGCTCCCGCACCAGGCCGATGCTCGTCACGATCGTGCCGATGAAGGTGAGGATCAGCCCGATGATCGACGGCACCATCACCCACGAGGTCTTCAGGTCGGGGTTGTAGAGGATGTCCGTCTTGACCGAGTTGCCCATCGTGTTCAGCACCGAAACGATCGACTGCGCGGCGAACAGGTTCGATCCGTCGACCTCCGCGAGCACCGGCTGACCGCCGGTGACGAAGGCGGCGTCCACGTCGTTGTCCTGCAGGAGCTGCTGGGCGTCTGCCTGCGTGCCGGACGGCATCGACGTCGGTGATCACGAAGAAGCTCGGCAGCTGCGCGGCGAACGCCTCTGCCTGGGGACCAACGACGGCCGCCTTGACGCTGTCGACGTAGAAGTTCGCTGCGTAGCCGAAGATCACCAGCAGAAGGAGCGGCATCACGATGAGCATCGCGAGGGTGCGTCGGTCGCGGAGCAGCTCACGGAACTCCTTCACGATCATGGCGCGCATGGCGTCAGGCTAATCCGATGGCACGCTCGAGCCAACGCCGTCGATTGCTGCCGACGCCGGATAGCCACGCTGTACGCCGATGGACCCGGGTCTTGTAGTGTCACTGATGACCGAACGAGAAGTGAGCGGAGATGCCCGACGGATCGAGACGCTCGTGGCCGGCGAGCTAGAAGACATCGGAACGAGACTCCGCGAAGAGCGAGATCGGCTGGGGATCAGCCAGCGTGAGCTGGCCAGACGCATCGGTCTATCTGCCAGCATGATTTCGCAGATCGAATCGGGTCAGTCGAAACCATCCGTCAGCACGCTCTATGCGATCGTCACGGAGCTCGGTGTCTCGGTGGACGAGATCTTCAGCAGACGGAACGGCGAGGTCGACGAGCCGAAGGGAGACAGCGACCCCTTGCCCTATGAGACTGCCCACCAGGGACCTCTGGTCCGGCGGGGCGACCGGCCCGCGATCGAACTCGACTCGCGTGTTAGGTGGGAGCGTTTGACCAGTCATCCGCATGAGGATGTCGACTTCCTCTATGTCACCTACGACGTGGGCGGCTCCTCCGCGTCGGATGGGATGATGATCCGCCATCCGGGTCGGGAGTTCGGCGTCGTGTTGGAAGGGCAACTCGGCATCCTGCTCGGATTCGACGAGTATGCGCTCGAGCCCGGCGACTCTATCGCCTTCGACTCGACGCAACCACATCGTCTTTGGAACCTCGGGGACGTGCCGGTCCGGGCCATCTGGTTCGTCGTCGGCCGCAGAAGCTGAGCTGTCCTTCCCAACGTGGGCGCTGAGGGCGATCCTCGACAGCCAGAAGGTCCGGGAGCCCCGGCTCGGCGCCCGAGCTTGAGCCCCCCAAGATCCGCCGCTGGTCAAGCCGACGACGTCACCGAGCGACAGGTTCAGGTCCGATGGCGCCAGCATTCAGGAACTCGGAGCTGCCAGTGCTATCAGGGTTCGTTTACCCGAGGCTCCGCCGTACGCCCTCCACGATCCGCTCGACGGACGGGATCGCCGCGTCCTCGAGCACGTCGGCCGACGGCAGCGGGATGTGGGGGGTCGTGACCCGAACGATCGGACCGTCGAGATCGAAGAACGCTTCGTCGGCCACGATGGACGCGACCTCAGAGCCCCATCCACACAGTCGCGGGTTCTCCTCAACGGTCACGAGGTGGCCCGTGCGACCGACCGAGCCGGCGATGCTCCGTACGTCCAGGGGCACCAGGGATCGAACGTCGATCACCTCTGCAGACACCCCCTCGGACTCGAGCCGATCCGCCGCCTCGATCGCCTTGCGCACCATGGCGCCGAGCGCACAGATCGTGACGTCGTTCCCCGTCCGCACCGTGGTCGCGACGCCGAGCTTGTCGACGATCTCGCCGTCGGGGACCTCCCCCTTCGCCGCGTAGAGCACCTTCGGCTCCACCACGATCACCGGGTCGGGATCGCGCACGGCGGCGGCCAGGAGCCCGATCATGTCTCGGGGTGTGGAGGGGACGACCACCTTGAGGCCCGGGATCGCCATCATCCACGTCTCGACGCTCTGGGAGTGTTGGGCGCCGAAACGGACCCCCCCACCGTTCGCTGTCCGGATCACGATCGGGAGCTCGACCTGACCGTTCGTCATGTAGCGCGCCTTCGCGATCTGGTTCGCGACGATGTCCCAGCACACCGCGAAGAAATCGCTGAACATCAGCTCCGCGATGGGGCGCAGGCCGTTCATCGCTGCCCCCATGGCCGCTCCGATGATCGCCTGTTCGCTGATCGGAGTGTCACGCACGCGGTCGGGTCCGAAACGATCGAGCAACCCCTCGGTCGTCTTGAAGACGCCCCCCGCATGGGCGACGTCCTCACCGAGGAAGAAGACGGTGGGATCGCGTTCCATCTCCTGCCCGATCGCCCGGGCCACCGCCTCCCGATACGTCAGTTCCGCCACGCCGCGCCTCCATCCGCCCAAAGCTCCGTCTCGAGTATCTCCGGGTCGGGGAACGACGCTTCCTTCGCTTCCTCGGTCGCCCGATCCACCGCCTCCTGCACGTCGAGGTCGATGCGGTGCAGGGTCTCTTCGTCGGCACCGGCCTCGAGCAGCCGATCGCGGTACATGGGTATCGGATCTCGGCTCAGCCAGTCCGCCACCTCCTCGTCGGGGCGGTACTTGCCGGGATCGGCGCGCGAATGCCCGCCGTGACGGTAGGTGACCGCTTCGACCAGCGAAGGCCCCTCACCGGAGCGTGCGCGAGCCACCGTCCGCATGGCGGTGGCGTGCACCTCGTCCGGGTCGTTGCCGTCGATCAGGATCCGCTCCAACCCGTAGGCGGAGGCACGATCGGCGGCCGGATGCTCCACGGCCGTGACCTCCGAGATCGGCGTGTACTCCATGTACAGGTTGTTCTCGCACACGAAGACGACCGGCAGCCGCCAGACGGCTGCCAGGTTGAGGGCCTCGTGGAACGCCCCGATGTTGCGTTGTCCCGTCGCCGAAGAAACAGACCACGACCTGGCCCGTGGCACGCACCTGAGCCGCCCACGCGGCACCTGCGGCGATCGGCATATGTGCACCCACGATCGCGTATGAGCCCATCGCCCCGTGGGTCACATCGGTGAGGTGCATCGAGCCACCCTTACCCCCGCAGATCCCGTTGGCTCTTCCCAGCAGCTCGCCCATCAGGGGCGCCATCGGCGCCCCTCGGAGCAAGGTGTGGACGTGACCGCGATAGGTGCAGAAGACGAGGTCCTCTTGTCGGAGGGCGGCGGCGAAACCGGCTGCGACGGCCTCCTGACCGAGACCGAGGTGGGAGGTCCCCTTCACGAGGCCTTCGAGGAACAGGTCGTAGGCACGTCGCTCGAAGAGCCGGCCCTCCTGCATCATGCGGTAGATCGCGAGGCGAGTCTCGAGATCGAACATCGTCGTCGTGTCGGTCATCCGTCCCGCCTCAGTACTCGTTGGCGACCATGAGTTCTTCACACGGGAACAGCGTGATCACGCGGCGCCGTCCGCCGTGACGACGACCTCTTCCTCGATCCGGGCGGCCGAGTGGCCGTCGCCCGCCGGGCAGTACGTCTCGAGCGCGAAGACCATGCCCTCCTTGATCTCCACGGGGTCCCCGAACGAGTTCAGCCGGCGTGATGACGGGCGCTCGTGCAGACCTAGCCCCGACGCCGTGGCCGAACTGCAGGCCGAAGGCGTCCATCTCGTACGAGAAGCCGAACTCGTTCGCCTTCGGCCACACGCCGGGCGATCTCGTCGGTCGCCGACGCCGGGGCGCACCAGGTCGATCGCCTTGTCCATGAGCTCGCGCGCCTCTTGTAGGCGTCGCGCTGTGGCCTGGGTGGCCCGGCCGACGGCGAAGGTCCGGTAGTAGCAGGTCCGGTAGCCGTTGAAGACTGGATGATGTCGAAGTACGCCTGATCGCCCGGGCGGATTAGCGGTCGGAGAACACGTGGGGGTGCGGGCTGCAGCGCTCTCCGGCGATCGAGTTGATCGCCTCGACGTACTCCGACCCCATCTCGAAGAGCCGGGCGTGGCCAGCGCCGACGATGTCGTTCTCACGGACGCCCGGCTTGAGCGCCTCGAAGATGTCCTGGTAGACGCCGTCGACCATCGCGCAGGCCTGGGTCAGCAGCATGATCTCGTCCGGCGCTCTTGATCTCTCGCGCATCCGCCATGACCTGCTGGCCGTCGCGCACCTCGAGTCCCGGCCGCCGCGAGCTCGCGCAAGCATCGACGTCTCGACGACGTCCACACCCGAGCGGCATCCCGCCGACACCCTCCTCGGCCATGATCGAGCGGATCTCCTCGGCCGCGCGCTTGCTGGAGGCCCACACGCGGCGTGATCGCGCCCTGCAGCCCGTTGTTGCCGCCCACCGAGTTCCCCTCGTCGTAAGCTGCGGGAGCTGGATCCGGTGCGCCTTGGCTGCCGAGCCGAAGTCCCAAGATCCGCGGTCGCCCGTTCGCGTGATCAGGGCGTAGCGCTCGCCCTTGTTGAACGCCCAGTAGCCGATCTGCGTGCCCGTGACGTAGCGGATGTTGCTGGTCTCGAACAGGAGCAACGCGCCGAGATCCGTCGCCTCCAGGGCCTGGCGGGTTCGATCCAACCGGTAGTTCGCTGCAGCCGCTCGAAGTCGACCCGGACCTCCCAATCGACCCCTGCGATGCCGGGTGCGGGTGTCGTCGCGACAGGGAACCCGTCCGTCATGTGACCTCATCCCCCTCGATCTTCGGATCCACCGACCAGCCCCACTATGCAGGCAGGTCCCGGGTGCATGATACGCCTGTCCGCTCGACGTGTGCACTCGACCCTATGTCCACCATTAGTGGACAGCCTCAGCCAGCGGTTGTCCAGTCGCGCTTGAACGCATAACCCGGGCCTACGACCGCGGCGCGGCACCGAGGAACTCGATACCCCCACGGCCGGCGGCGAAGGCGGTCAGCATCCCGGCGTTTGACCCACTCCGGGAGGTGGGGCACCATCCGGTGGTCGTCGCCCGGTGATCCAGGGAGGGATCTTGTGAGCCCGTCTGCGTCCGATCTATCGTTCCTGCGAGGGGCCGTCCAACACCGGACCTCGCGACGGGCGTTCCTCCGTGCGGCCGGCGTCGGTGTCGCCGGCATGGGTCTGGCTCCGATCCTCGCGGCGTGCGGGGTCGGCGGCAAACCGACCGCGGGGAGCGCGACGGGCGCCGACCAAGAGGGGTCGGTGGCCTGGTGGACGAAACAGATGCAGAAGGATCTCCAGGGCACCACGGTCAACTTCACGAACTGGCCCCAGTACATCGACGTCAAGAAGGTCAACGGTCAGCGGACCTACCCCACGCTCGACATGTTCACGGAGGCGACCGGGGTCGACGTCGTCTACCGCGCCGACGTGAACGATATCGCCGAGTATTACGCAACGATCCGGCCGTCCCTCGAAGCCGGTCAATACACCGGGGCCGACCTGATGGTGATCACGAACGGGCCCGAGCTCTCGGAGATGATCGACCTCGGATACCTGATCGCCCTCGACCAGAACTCGATGACCAACTTCCGCGCGAACGCCGACCCGACGGTCGTCGACCCCTCGTACGACCCCGGAAACATGTACACGATGGCGTGGCAGTCGGGGTTCACGGGCATCGGCTGGAACCGGCAGGCGATCGATCGCGAGATCACGAGCTTCCAAGACCTCATGGACCCCTCGTACGCGGGGAAGGTCGGCATGATCGGGAACAACGTCGATCTTCCCAACCTCGCGCTCTGCGCGGTGGGGGTCAAGCCAGAGACGTCCACACCGTCCGACTGGCAGAAGGCCGCGGACCTCCTTCAGAAACAGAAGGACCAGGGGATCGTGCGCAAGTACTACGACCAGGACTACCTGACCGCGATGGAGAACGGGGACATCTGGATCTCGATGGCCTGGGGCGGCGACATGCTGATCGACAGCCTGTACTACGGATTCGATTTCGGATTCGTTATCCCGAAGGAAGGCGGGGTGATCTGGACCGACAACCTGTGCATCCCCGCTCACGCCGAGAACCCGGTCGGCGCGATGCGACTGGCGGACTGGTACTACGATCCGAAGATCGCCGCACTGCTCACGGAGTACAACAACTCCGTGGGACCCGTGCCGGCGGCCAAGCCGCTGATCGAGCAGGATGCCGCGGCCACGACGGGCGAGGACAAGAAGAACTACCAGGCGGTGGCGTCGAGCCCGTTCGTGTTCCCGACCCCGGAGATCGCGGCGAACGTGCACCGATACCGGGTCCTCACGCCCGACGAGTTCCAGCAGTGGAACGACATCTTCTCGACCATCTACGAGAGCTGACGGCTACGGAACGCCGGATCGACGAGACGCTCACCGTCCGTGACGGACGGCTCTTCGTCGAGGACGTGGAGGTCACGTCGCTCGCGGCGCGGTTCGGCACGCCGCTGCACGTGGTATCGGAAGCTCGGCTGCGCTCGAACGCCCGGCGATGGACCTCCGCACTCGCCTCCGCGTGGCCGCATGGCCATACCCGCGTGCTCCCCTCGCTGAAGGCCAACACCGTGCTCGCGGTCCACAGGATCCTCAGCCAGGAAGGCCTGGGCCGCGACGTCTTCGGACCGGGAGAGTTCCGTGCGGCGATGGCGTCGAAGGTACCCCCGGCGACCGTTTCGGTGAACGGTTCTGCGAAATCGCAGGCGTTGATCGACGACGCGGTGCGCGCCGGTGCGAAGATCACCCTGGACGCACAGCGGGAGCTCGATCTGGTCATCGACGCGGTCGGCAGGCTCGGCGGCCCTGCAACCGTCCGTCTGCGGACCCGGCCCGACTACGGCGCGATCGATGTTCCCAGCGACTTCCTCGAGGAGGAGATGCCGACCTCCGAGGTTGCGGGCCGCTACAAGGCGGGCCTGCCGCTCGAGGACCTGCTGGCGATGGGACGGCGCATCCTGCGTCGAGACGACATCGTCCTGTCGGGGCTGCACGTTCACTTCCCCCGGCACCGCGCCGAGCTCGCCGTGTGGCGGCAGGCCGTTGCGGCGTTCGCCGACGTGGTCGGCGTGGCGTCGGCGGCGTGGGAGGGCTGGCTTCCGCAGGAGCTCGATCTGGGTGGGGGGTTCGCGACCCACCGCGATCCCACCGGCCGGCTCCTGCCGAGACTCGAGCGCCGTCCGGAGGCACCGGAGATCGAGGAGTACGCTCGCACCATCGCCGCCTCTCTGGCGGCCGAGCTCGCCGCCCGTGGCGTGGATCCGGACGGCATCGCGCTCGAGGTCGAGCCGGGGCGTTCGATGTTCGCCGACACCGGGATCCACGTGGCGCGGGTCGTGAACGTGAAGCGAGAGCGCACGCCCGTCGACCGCACATGGATCGAGACCGACACGACCGAGATGTTCCTGCCGGACAGTCTGATCGAGCACAACCGCTGGCCGGTCCTCGTCGCGAACCACGCCGCCGAACGACCGGCGATCACGGCTGACATCGTCGGGATGTCGTGCGGCTTCGATCTGATCGTGCCGGACGAGCCGTTGCCGAACACACGCGAGAGCGACATCGTGGTGTTCCTCGACACGGGTGCCTATCAGGACGCGACGTCGACCAACTTCAACGCGCTACCGAGGCCGGCCACCGTGCTCGTTCACGGCGGCGACGCCGAGGTCGTGAAGCTCGCGGAGACGCTCGACGACGTGTTCGCACGCGACGTCGTGCTCGAACGCCTCGTGGGAGACGCGCGACCGTGACCGGCTTCAGGATCCGAGGCCTCGACCACGTGTCGGTGACGTGCGGAGACCTCGATCGGTCGATCTGGTTCTACAGCGAGATCCTGGGGATGCCGCTACGAGGGCGTGGCGATCTCGAGGGAGACGAGATCGCCACGATCGTCGGCATGCCTGGAGCACGGACCCGCTGGGCTGAGGTGCAACTGGATCGGGGTCAGGTCGTGGAGCTCCTCGAATACGTCGAACCACGTGGCCAGCGCTTGCCTCAGACGACGGCAGACCCGGGTAGCGGCCATCTGGCGTTCGAGGTCGACGACATCGACGCGGTGCACGCGACGCTGGTGGAACATGGCATCGCGGTTCGGTCGGCACCGGTGACGATCGACGATGACGACCCTGCCTGGAACGGCGTCACGGTGTTCTACGCCGTCGATCCGGACGGGGTAACGATCGAGATCGTCCAACGCCCGTGATCGGGCTGGCCGGCGCCTGCCCACCATCGCTCGGGACGCGGCTCTATCCTCGGAACCCCACCCCATGCGCTCGAGAGATCGTGATCGACGCAGAGATGCTGCTCACGATTCGAACTCGGCGGGCCGACGTGGCAGGATGCGCCAGGCGACGAAGGGGTGAAGGCGATGGAAGCGCGTGACCTCGAAGCGATCCCGCTGTTTCAGGATCTGACGCGGAAGCAGCGGGAACGGGTCGCGAGGTGGTCCGATGTCGTCGACCTGCCCGCCGGGTACCGGCTCCTGGAGCAAGGGCGGTTCCCGCATGAGTTCTACGTGCTGCTCAAGGGGACCGTGGACGTCGAGCAGGACGGGCAACGGATCGCCTCGATGGGACCCGGGGCGTTCTTCGGTGAGATCGCGATCCTCGAAGACGACCGCCGGACCGCCTCGGTGATCGCGTCCACGGGCGTGACGGTGCTCGTGATGTCGGCTCGGGAGTTCGACGAGATGCGGTCCGAGATGGCGGCGGTGGCCGCCGAGGTGGAGCGTGCGGCCAAGGAACGGATGGCCCGCCCGTCCTGAACGGGTCGAGCCGCCAACGGTGCCCGCACCGCGAGGGCAACCACAGGGACGTCCCGAACGCGGGCGTGACCTTCCGCATCCGCGAAGGAGCGGTCCTCGAGCCTCTCTAGGAGCCCCGCCGCGGACGGAAGACTGAGACGGACTCCCGTGGGAACGCGAACGGGCGGACCCTCGAAGGGTCCGCCCGTTCGGACGCGGAGGCGGCGTGATTTGAACACGCGAGGGGCGGTTTAGACCCCTAACCGCTTTCGAGGCGGTCCCGTTCGTCCGCTCCGGCACGCCTCCGTGGAGGAGTCTAGCGGGCGCGCCAGGCGGCCCCAACGGGGCGGATCGACCCCGCGCGCGGAAGCATCCTTCGGGCAGCTCGCAGGGTCCATGGCGAGGGACGCCTATGGTGGACCCCGTCCGTGGATCAGCCGGGTGAGACGGCAAGCTCCTGGGAGGATGGATGTGATGCACGAGGCCTCGGGAGGGGATCCATGAGAGTTGCGCGAGCCCGGATGATCGGTGGAACGGTGCTTGCCACGAGCCTCGTAGCCGCCAGCTACCCGGTTCTGTTCAGGCGACCGTGCCTGACGTGGGGAGCTACGACCGAGGAGGTGGAGATGGCACTTCCCGGCGACGACCTCCTCGCGAGCGCCGACATCGTCTCGACGCGAGCCGTGACGATCGACGCACCGCCGAGCGCGATCTGGCCGTGGCTCGTCCAGATGGGAAGCGGTCGAGGCGGAGCGTACACCTACGACTGGATCGAGAACCTGTTCGGCCTTGGCATGCACAGCGCGGATGAGATCCTGCCTGAGTTCCAGGACGTGAAGATGCACGACGAGATGCAGCTGGGCCCCAACCGCCCGATGATGCGGGTGGAGGTCATCGATCCGGAGCAGGTGCTCACCTTCCGCTTCGAGGACGGGACATGGGTGTGGATCTTCGCCTTGTTCCCTCAGGAGGGGGCGACGAGACTCGTGAGCCGAAATCGGATCGCGACGCCGGGAGCCTCGTTGCTCACGCGCGTGCTGAACCTCCTGCTGATGGAACCGGGCAGCCTGATCATGGAGCGGAAGATGCTCTTGGGGATCAAGGAACGAGCCGAGCGCCTGGCTCGATCCGGTTCGGTGCTCTAACCGCCCCCGAGGCGCTTGCGTCCGCTGCGGCCCGCCTCGGGGAAGGGTCCAGCGGGGGAACCCGACCCTCCCGAACGGAGAGTGGGGTCATCGACGGTCTCGGAAGAACGACCTGAGTATGTCGCCACAGTCTTCCGCGAGGATGCCGGAGGTGAGCTCCATCCTGTGGTTGAGCCGGTCGTCCTGCAGGAGGTTCCCGCGCGAACCCGCGAACCCGGCCTTCGGGTCCGCGGCCCCGAAGACCACGCGGTCGAGACGGGCGAGGACGACAGCGCCCGCGCACATCGCGCACGGTTCCAACGTCACGTACAGCGTGCAGTCCTCCAGGTGCCACGAGCCCGCGGCCCGCGCGGCCTCCCGCAGAGCCGAGATCTCGGCGTGCGCGGTCGGATCCTGGAGGCGTTCGCGACCGTTGCCGGCACCGCTCACGAGTTGCCCGTGTCGCACGATCACGGCGCCCACCGGCACATCCCCCCACTGCGCGCACAGCCGCGCCTCCTCGATCGCGAGGCGCATGAACGTACGGTCGGTCTCAGGCGGGTAGTCTGGCATGGACTAGTAGGCGTCGATCTCGCGCAGGCGGTCGTCGCTGATCCCGAAGTGGTGGGCGAGCTCGTGGGCCACCGTGTGCGCCACGAGTGCGCGGAGACGCTGCTCGTCCCCGCCGGCCTGCCGCCACAGCGGCGCAGCGAACAGGGTGATGCGATCCGGGAGCGCGCCTGAGTACCCGCCACCGCGCTTCGCGAGCGGGATGCCCTCGTACAGCCCCAGCAAGGGCTGGCCGCGGGGCGGCTCCTCCTCGACGAAGATCTCCACGTTGTCGAGTGAGTCTCGGATCCACGCCGGCAGTCCGTCCACCGCCTCGGTGGCGAGTTCCATGAACCGCGCTTCGGTGGGAACCATACGAGGAAGCGTAGCCGCCCGAGACCGCATAGGATGCCGCGATGAGCGACGACGGCTGGACCTCCGTGCTACCGGCCGACGACCTCCCCGAGGGGAAGTCGGTCAAGGTGACCTGGGAAGGGACGGCGGTGATGCTGTATCGCAGCGGCGACGAGCTGTTCGCGATCGGGAACCGCTGCTCCCATCAGGGCGCGCCCTTGGATCGCGGACCGGTGAAGATCGGTGGCTCCGAGGCCACCGTCACGTGCCAGGTGCACGGCAGTATGTTCCGGCTCCGGGACGGCTCGGTGGCGCGGGGCCCCGCCATGGCGCCGGTCCCCGCCTTCGTCGCGCGGATCGCCGACGGTGCCGTGGAGATCAAGCCGAAGGGCTGACGCTTGGCGACGTGACGCGCTCAGCAGATCCTCGGAAGCTGATCCCCAGTGAGCATCATCAACGGCCGGGTCGTGCCCAATCCGCTCCTCACCCGAACGAACACCGGTGGCTCCCCGACCTCCCCCACGATCGCCGCGTCCGGACCGAGCGCGTGCGCCCGCACGGCGGTGAGGATGGCCTCCGCGTCCTCCATCGCCACCACACCCACCGCGACGCCCTCGTTGGCGACGTAGAGGGGATCGAGACCGAGCATCTCGCAGGCAGCCTTCACGGCGGGCAGCACCGGCACGGCGGACTCCGTGATCGTCATCGATACGCCACTGGCCACCGCGAGCTCGTTGAGGACGCTGGCCAGTCCGCCGCGGGTGGCGTCGCGGAGACAGCGGACGTCGCCGGCAGCGAGCATCGCACGCACCAGGTCCGTGAGCGGGGCGGTGTCGGAGCGCACGTCGGCTTCGAAGTCGATCCCGGCGCGCCGACTCATCACCGCGACACCGTGCGACCCCACGGGGCCGCTCACGATGATGGCGTCGCCGGGACGGCAGCGCTCGGGCCCCACCTCTACGCCGTCGGGGATCAGGCCGATGCCGGAGGTGGTCACGTACAGGCCGTCGGCGGCACCACGCTCCACGACCTTCGTGTCGCCGGTCACGAGTCGGACGCCGGCCCGCTCACAGGCCTCGGCCATCGACGCGATCACCCCGCCCAGGCGTTCGAGCTCCAGGCCCTCCTCCAGGATCAGCGCGGCGCTGAGCGCAAGCGGTTCGGCGCCCATCATCGCGAGGTCGTTCACCGTGCCGTTCACCGCGAGTTCGCCGATATTGGAGCCCGGGAAGAACGCCGGCTGCACCACGAACCCGTCGGTGGTGAAGGCCAGGCGCCCCGCGCCGTTCGGCAGCGCCACGACGGCCGCGTCGCCCATCCGAGCGAGCTCCGGGTCGGCACCGAGGACGGGCACGAACAGGTCGCGGATCAACGACTGGGTGAGCTTCCCGCCGGACCCGTGACCCAGCAGCACGTGCTCGCCCGGCGGCAGCGGGACCGGGCACCGCATCGCGAAGACGCGGACCTCCTCGGCCTCGGCATCGGTCACCTCGCGGGAGCGTTCGCTCATGCGGGCGCATCCTCGCGGGTGCGCCCCGCCAGGAAGTACGCGGCGCAGGCTCCCTCGGTGGACACCATGGGGGCACCCAACGGCGACTCGGGCGTGCAGAGCGTCCCGAACGCGGGGCACTGCGAGGGCTTCGCCCGGCCGCGCAGAACGTCGCCGGCGATGCAGATCTCGGATTCGCTCGCGGGGACGCCGCCCCCCCACGGGAACAGGCGCTCGGCGTCGTGCGCGGCGAAGGGCGCGCGGAGCCTGAGTCCGCTGGCGGGGATCACGCCGATCCCGCGCCAGGCACGGTCGGCCACCTCGAACACCTCGTTCACGACCTTCAACGCTGCCGGGTTCCCCTCCCGGGCGACGGCCCGGACGTACTGGTTCTCCACCTCCGCCCGCCCCTCCTCCAGCTGGGTCACGAGCATCTCGATGCCCTCCAGCAGGTCGATCGGCTCGAAGCCGGTCACCACCAGCGGCACGCCGAAGTCGCGCGCGATCGGTTCGTACTCGCGCCAGCCCTGGATCGCACAGACGTGACCCGGCGCCAGGAAGCCCTGCACGCGGTTCCCGGGCGAGACCAGGATCGCCATGATCGCAGGCGGGACGAGGACGTGGGCCACCAGCAGCGCGAAGTTGGTGATCCCCAGGCGCGAGGCCTGGAGGACGGCCATGGCGTTCGCCGGCGCTGTCGTCTCGAACCCCACCGCGAAGAAGACCACCGTCCTGTCGGGGTTGCGGCGCGCAACCTCAAGGGCATCGAGCGGCGAGTAGACGACGCGGACGTCGCCCCCGGCCGCGCGGGCCATGAAGAGGTCATCGGTGGAGCCGGGGACGCGCAACATGTCACCGAACGAACACAGGATCGCGTCTGGGCGCTTCGCGATCTCGATCGCCTCGTCGATCAGCGCGAGCGGCGTGACGCAGACCGGGCAGCCGGGGCCGTGCACGAGTTCGACGACGCCGTCGAGGACCTGGTCGATGCCCTGCCGGATCAGCGTGTGGGTCTGCCCGCCGCAGACCTCCATGATCGTCCACGGGGTCGAGGCCGTCGCGCGGATCCGCTCGACCAGCGCCATCGCGATGCGGTCGTCGCGGTATTCGTCGACGTACTTCACGCCTTCTCTCCCGGCATGTGCTCGGGCCGCACGCCGTCAGGGTCCTGCGGGAGATCGATGTATTCGAGGTTGTCCATCTCCTCGAGCAGGGCGTAGGAGCGGGCGGCCTCTTCCTCGTTCACGGTGCTGATCGCGAACCCCACGTGGATCACGACCCAGCTACCGATATCGACCTCCGGCGCGTACTCGAGACACGCCGAGCGTCGGATCCCACCGAAGTCCACGGTGCCCATCCGGATCCCGTCCTGGTCGAACGTCTCGATCACCTTGCCCGGCACCCCGAGACACATCTCCTACGCCACCTCCTCACGTGCGTTCGCCACGAGGACTTGGCCGAGCGCGAGCCCGCCGTCGCCCACCGGCACCTCACGTGGAAGGAACACCCGCAGGCCCTCCGCCGTCAACCGGCGCCTGACCTCAGCCGTGAACCGATCGTTCGCGAAGACCCCGCCTCCGAGCACGACCCGGTCGAACCCGAGATCTCGTGCCGCCGCCGTGCCGGCTGCCACGACGCCCTCCGCGAGCGCGTGGTGGAACCCGGCGGCGACAGGCTCCGGGGGCGATCCGCCGATCAGCTGTGACACCACAGACGCCACGGTCGGACGCGTGTCGATCTCGAGGACACCGTCGTCGCGCCGGGTGACCGGTGGTGCCTCGATCGGCGCCCCGCCGTCGCTTGGCGCGAGCACGTCTGCGGCCTCTTCCAGGAGGATCGCCGGCTGTCCCTCGTACGTGGAGCGGCGGCAGACGCCTGCGAGCGCGGCCACCGCGTCGAAGAGTCGCCCAGCCGAGCTGCTGAGCGGCGAATTCAAGCCCGTTTCGATCTGCCGAAGCGTGACGGCAAGCGTTTCCTCATCCGGTGTCAACAGCGCCAGCGCGTCCTCCAGCACCCCGGCGTCCGCGGCGTACGCGACCGCCATCCGCACGGGGTCGCGGGTGGCGGCGTCACCTCCCGGCTGTCGAACCGCCCGCAGGTGACCGACCCGACGGTAGGCGCCCGCGGTGCAGGCCAACAGCTCGCCGCCCCAGACCGTGCCGTCGTCCCCCAGGCCGAGGCCGTCGAAGGCCAGCCCCAACACCTCCCCCTCCAGCCCGTGCTCAGCCATGGTCGCGGCGACGTGCGCGTGATGGTGCTGTACGGCAACCGCGGGCAGACCGAGCGCCTGCGCGAACCGCGTCGTCGCGAAGTCGGGATGGAGGTCGTGGGCGACCACGTCGGGCTCGATGCCGAAGAGCGCGCGATACCGCTCCAACGCCTCACGGTATGCGGCCATCGCGTCATCCGTATCGAGGTCCCCGATGTGCTGCGAGAGGTAGGCCCGGTCGCCCGCCGCGAGGCAGAACGCGCCGTGGAGGAGGGCGCCGGTACCGAGCGTGGGACGCACCGCGGCCACGAGACGGATCGGATCCGGCGCATACGATCGCGCGCGACGCAGCACCGACGGCGTCGAGGCGCCGGTCCGTATCCGCGTCACCGAGTCGTCGTAACGCGACACGATCCCTCGGTCGTGCACCACGAAGCCGTCGGCGATCGGATGGAGCCGTTCCAGGGCCTCATCGTTATCGATGCAGATCGGCTCGTCGGTCGCGTTCCCGCTGGTCATCACGAGCGGGCCGCCCGTTGCGCGCAGGAGCAGATGGTGCAGCGGCGTCGAGGGCAGCATCACGCCCTGACGCGCGTACCCGGGTGCGACCGACGGCGCGAGCTTCGCGCGGTCGCGCACGAGCGTGATCGGCGCCCTCCAGGACCCAAGCGTGGCGAGCTCTCGATCGGTGGGGTCGAAACGCTCGGCGGCCGCATCAAGGTCAGCCACCATCACGGCGAACGGCTTGGCCGGGCGGCGCTTCCGCTCCCTGAGCCGGCGAACCGCCGCCTCGTCGGTCGCGTCGCACGCTAGATGGAAGCCACCGAGGCCCTTGAGGGCCACGACCCCCCCGCGCGCGATCAGCGCCGCGGCCGGCTCGAGCGCCGCCGCAGGATCTGCGGCCGCGCTCGCCACCTCGGTGGCACGCCCGTCGCCGTCGAGGAACACGAGCGCCGGCCCACACGCGGGGCAGGCAACCGGTTCCGCGTGGAACCGACGGTCGGCGGGATCCTCGTACTCGCGCCGGCAGTCCTGACACATGGGAAACGCCCGCATCGAGGTGCGTTCGCGGTCGTACGGCAAGGCCTCGATGATCGTGAAGCGAGGACCGCAGTCCGTGCAGTTGATGAAGGGGTAGCGGTACCTACGAGCCACCGGCGTGAACAACTCGGCAAGGCACGCCGCGCAGGTGGCGGCGTCGGGTGGGACCAGCCGATCCCTCTCTGCGTGGTCGGCTGAACGAAGGATCCGGAAGTCCTCGCCGGACGCTATCGGGACCGGCCAGCTTCGGACGCCGTCGACACGCGCGAGAGTGGGGGCATCGGAGCGCAGGGCGCCCTGGAAGGCATCGAGCACGTGGGGTTCACCCTCCGCGAGTATCTCCACTACGCCGCCAGCGTTGCGGACCCACCCTCGGAGTCCGTGGCGTTCTGCCAACCGCCATACGAAGGGGCGGAAGCCCACTCCCTGGACCACCCCGACCACGTCCACGCGCCGCGCCTCGGTGCTCATCGCCATCCTGAGGCGGCACGTACGACCTCGTCGATGAGCGTGGGCAAGGCCGCCGCCACCGGCGAGACAGTCCCCGGCCGGTCTCCATACCGTTCGCCTCGAGGCCCAAGAAGGTGATCGGCGGGAGCGAGCCGAGTGAAGCTGCCAACCCGATCGCGTCCGCGACACCGACGCCGTGTGAGGACATGGATCCTCGGATCTCCGCCGGCAAGCCTTGCGGCGATGCCTCTGCGCGCACCAAGGCCCCGACGGGCCTCCCGGGATTCCTCGAGCGCACGGCGTCCACGATCACCACTGCGTCCGCGCCGTCCAGCAGGTCGAGGAGCCGCACCGCCACGCCCGTCTCGACCACGTCTACCCGCGCCGGCAACCGGTCCCGGGCCGCACGCACCGCGAGGATGCCCAGCGCGTCGTCCCCGGCCTCGGGGTTCCCACACCCGATCACCCGTATCCGCACCGAGGCGTTCACCTCCGCTCGACGTCGAGCCGCAGGAAGTGCGTCGCGCACGATATGCAGGGATCGTAGTTGCGGACCATCATCTCCGCGTTGCGGGTGAGCTCCTCGTCAGAGCGGTCGAGCACGCCGGGCAGGAAGCCTCGGAGGTCCTGCTCGATGTGGCGGAGGTTCTGCGAGGTCGGGGGGATGATCTTGGCCTCCAGGATCGTCCCCTCCGCGTCTACGTCGTAGCGGTGGTAGAGGGTGCCGCGCGGGGCCTCGGTCGTCCACGTGGCTCTGCCGGCGCGCGGCCGCACGGGAACCTGCGCGGGCTCGGGAGCTTCGTAGCTCCGGATCAGCCGCAGCGCTTCCTCGAAGGCAAGCGCCGTCTCGGCCACCCGCGCCGCCATCGAGAAGAACGGGTCTGGCTCGGGCAGATCGCTCAAGCCAGCCCGCGCGGCCACCTCTCGCGCGGTCGGGCGTGAGCGTCGTCCTGATTCAAGTTGATGCGCGCCAGCGGTCCGAGGAAGTACGGCGTCCGGGTGTCGGCGAAGATGGAGTGCAGCGCGTTCGAGTGTTCCACCTGGAGCTCCTCGATCACCTCCTCGTATCCATCCGCGGTCCACGATCTCCGTCCGCGGACGACGCCATGTCTCCCACGTTCATCGGATAGTCAATCTGATTGACCATCGACACCAGCTCCGCCGCCCGATGGAAGGTGGGCATCTCGAACGGCGCCACGAAGTCGGCCACCTCCAGGATCTCGGCCAGTGCGTCCTCGAGCCTGCCCTCGAACGCCCGAAGCTGCTGCCGCGTGGGGGCTCGGCTGAATCCGCCCACGACCGGCGACACGGGGTGGATCTCCCGTCCCCCGATCGACGTCATCAGATCGTTGCCGACCCGCTTCAACCGGAGCCCGCGCTCCACCTGCGGCTTGAACCCTTTCTGCGCCATCTCGATCGCCGAGTCGAACCCGAGGAAGTCCGGCGCGGCCAG
Source organism: uncultured Actinomycetes bacterium (assembly GCA_963796725.1). Taxonomy (GTDB): domain Bacteria; phylum Actinomycetota; class UBA4738; order UBA4738; family HRBIN12; genus JAOUEA01. The sequence goes on along the minus strand of CAWCMT010000001.1, from coordinate 608,013 downwards.
CAGGTGAACGTGAAGCATGTGGCTCTCGATCCATTCCCCGCAGTAGAGGAGGCGCCTGAGTTCGTAGGTCCCCTCGGGCACCTCGACGCCGAAGAGCTCGTTCGAGGCCGTGGATCGCGGACATCTGGTAGGCCACCGGGCAGATCCCGCAGATGCGCGGCACGATGTCCGGTACCTCGCTGAAATGCCGGCCACGCAGGAAGGACTCGAAGAACCGCGGCGGCTCGTAGATCTCGAGTTCCAGCCTCGTGATGACATCGTCGTCGATCCGGATGTGCAGAGCCCCCTCGCCCTCTACGCGTGCTACCACGGGAACCTCGACGGAGCGATGCGTCACGGCGATGCCTCCTCCCGCTCGATCCGCTCGGCGGTCTCCCGGAACGCCGGCGCGTACCCGGTGATGAATCTGAAGGTGTCGGCCACCCGCGCGGGCTCCATACCGAGCTCGAAGAACCGTCGCACCAGCGCGTCCGTGTTCGGGGGTTGCGAGGGCCCGAAGCACCCGTAACAGCCGCGTCCCATCCCCGGGCAGATCGCTCCGCACCCAGTCCTCGTTACCGGACCGAGGCAGGGCTCCCCCTTCGCCACCACGACGCAGACGTAGCCGCGCTTCTTGCACTCGATGCAGACGGGGGTGGTGGGTGGACGTGGCACCGACCCCTGCAACAGCCAGGCCAGCGCCGCGAGCAGCTGACCGCGATCCACCGGGCAGCCGGTGAGCTCGAGATCGACGGGGACGACCGCAGCGATCGGCCGCGAGTCGGCGAGGGAGTGGATGTAGGAGGGCGTCGGATAGACGTACCGCACGTGCTCCGCGAGTGCGGAGCCGTTGCGCAGCGCCTGGATCCCGCCGGAGGTGGCGCAGGCACCGATCGTGATGAGGAAGCGCGACGCGGCACGGATCGCGATCGCCTCCTCCACCTGCCGTTGCGTGCTGACGGAGCCCTCGACCAGCGCGATGTCGTAGGGACCCGGCTCCCCCCGCCGGGTCGCCTCGGCGAAGTTCACGATATCGACGGCGCCGGCGAGCTCCAGCAGCGCGTCCTCCGCGTCGAGCAGCTGGAGCTGGCACCCGTCGCAGGAGGCCATCTTGAACACCGCCACGCGAGGTCTGCCGACCTCCGCCGGGGCCACCGCGTCGTCGGGCCGCACGCTCACAGCTCGTCCACCTCCAGGAGAGGTCCGATCTCGTCCCACCGGAAGATCGGGCCGTCGGCGCAGACGAAGTACGGGCCGAGCTGGCAATGACCGCAGAGCCGCACGGCACAGTGCATGTTCCGCTCCATCGTCACCCAGAGCTGCTGGTCGGGGATCCCGAGTGCCGAGAGATCGCGCATCGCGAACCGCATCATGATCTCGGGGCCGCACATGAACACCGTCGAGGCCTTCGCGTCGATGTCGACGTAAGGGAACAGCTTGGGGACCATCCCGACGCCGTGCGGCCAGGTCGGATCCGCGTGGTCGACCGTGAGATGGACCTCCAGGCTGTTGGCGAACCTCGACCAGCTCATCCACATCTCGAGCTGGCGACGGAAGAGGAGCTGGCCGGGATCGCGCGCGCCCACGAGCAACAGGACCCTGCGATAGGAGGCGCGGTGGCGCAGGGCCTCGTACACGGCCGAGCGCAGGGGCGCCATCCCCAGGCCCCCGGCCACGATCACGAGGTCGCCGCCCCGGGCCCGCTCCACCGGCCACGGACGTCCGAACGGGCCGCGGATCGTGACCCTGTCGCCAGGTCGCAACGCGCCGATGACGTCGGTCACGCGCCCGCATACCCGCACCGTGTGGGCCAGCTGCATCGGGCGCGCCGGGTCGCTCGACACGCTGATCGGCACCTCCCCGACGCCGAAGGCGCCCAGCATGCTGATCTGCCCCGGCCGGAACGAGAACGACCGTCGGGCCTCAGCATCATCGAACGTCGTCCAGTACGTGTAGGTGTCCTCGGCCTCCCGGATCACCGCCCGAACGGTGGCGGGGAGCGTGGGGACGCCGGCGATCACCTCGTCCTTGCGCACCGCGGCGGTGCTCATGCCAGCACCTCCTCGGCCACCCGCACCTCGCCGTCACTCATCCGGATCGCCGCGATCTCCTCGGTCACGTCGATCCCGACCGGGCACCAGGTGATGCAGCGCCCACAGCCCACGCACCCGCTGGTCCCGAACTGCGCGTGCCACACGTCGAACTTGTGCGTGAGCCACTGGCGGTAACGAGCGCGTCCCGACGTCCGGACCTCGCCGGACGCCATGTGGGTGAACTCCTCGCTGAAGCAGCTGGCCCACTCCCGATCGCGTGTGGCTTCGGCCCCATCCAGCGAGATCCCGTCCGTGAGGTCGTGGCAGAAACAGGTCGGGCAGACCATGGTGCAGTTGGTGCAGGTGAGACAGCGCGCGGCCACCTGGTCCCACCGAGGATGCTCACGGTTCCGGGTGAGCAGTCCAGGCAGATCCTCGGTGTCCAGGGACCGACCCATGTGGGACACGGCGGCCTCCGTCACGTCGTGCGACGCGGTGATCTGCTCCACCGTGGCGGCCACGGCACGAAGATCGTCCAGGAGCGCCGCGCCGACCGGGGTGCCTGCCTCCGCGGTGAACCCGTCGTCCAGCTCTGTCAGTGCGATGTCGAACCCGTTCGAGCAGCGTGGGCCCGTCCCCATGGACACGCAGAAGCACGTGGACCCGGGGAGCTCGCAGTTCACGCCGATGAACACCGCGCCTTCACGGCGGGCGCGGTACGCCGGGTCGGCGACCAAGAACACCCGATCCTGGATCTCGATGGCAGCGATGTCACAGGCGCGCAGCCCGATGAAGGCGTAGCGGATGTCCGGCAGCGGCGCCGGCGTAACCGAGACGGCACCGTCTGGGTTCCGGTGGCCGGTCTGGATGATCTCGCTGGGAGGGAAGAGGAATCGTTTCGCCGCGTCGGGGCCATGCGCCCAGGCGAAGAGCCGGTCGTCGTCCGTGCGCTCCAGCCGGTAGACGCCGGGCCCCTGCACCTCGCGCACGCCGCGCGGCAGGTCGTCCGGCCCCTCGATCTCGTCCATCACGATGGCCCCGTCCCGGACGGTGGGACCGATCAACCGGTAGCCGCGATGGGCGAGCGAGGCCAGCAGTGTGGCGAAGCCCTCCCGGTCGATGTGACGCACAGCGGATCCCCCCGTCGGCGGACACGTGCCATCTTCACCCGCAAGCATGGCTCGACACCAGCCCACGACCGCGGGCTGGGCGACCGTACGTGCGGAGGACCTTCGGCCGTGGGAGCGCGTAGGCTGGCCCGGACATGCCCGGCGGCCTCCTCACCGATCTCTACGAGCTGAACATGGCGGCCAGCTACCTGCGCCGGGGGATGGATGGATCGGCGACGTTCAGCCTCTACGTCCGCGGGTTGCCGAAGCAGCGAGGGTTCCTGGTCGCCGCCGGCTTGGAGCCGTGTCTGGACTTCCTCGAGACCTTCTCCTTCGGAGATGACGACCTGGACTACCTGCGACAGATCGGCTTCGACGAGCGTGCTATCGCGGACTTCCGCGGTCTCCGGTTCGACGGCGAGGTGTGGGCCGTGCCCGAGGGAAGGGTCGTCTACTCGGAGGAGCCGATCCTGGAGGTCACGGCGTCGGTGGCGGTCGCCCAGGTGGTCGAGACCTACCTCTTGAATCAGATCACCCTCCACACCACGCTCGCGTCGAAGGCCGCCCGGTACGTGCTCGCCGCCCAGGGTCGCGGCCTGGTCGACTTCGCGTTCCGACGGACGCACGGGACCGAGGCGGCCATGGCGATCGCGCGAGCCAGCGCGATCGCAGGGTTCGACGCCACCTCGAACGTCGAGGCCGCGCGGCGCTATGGGCTGGTCGCCGCCGGCACGATGGCGCATTCGTTCGTGGAGGCGTTCCCCACCGAGGCCGAGGCGTTCCGAGCTTTCGCCGAGGATCACCCGAACCGCACCACGTTCCTGGTGGATACCTTCGACACCCTGAACGGGGTGCGGGCCGCGATCGCCGTAATCCGCGAGCTCGGGCTGGACGGGCGGCTCGGGATCCGGCTGGATAGCGGCGACCTCGACGCGCTCGCCCGGGCGGCCAGGACCCTCCTCGACGATGCCGGGTTCCCCGACGCGCAGATCTTCGCGAGCGGCGGCCTGGACGAATACGAGGTCCACGAGCTCGTGCAGGCGGGAGCTCCGGTCGACGCGTTCGGGATCGGCACGCAGATGGGGGTGTCGGCCGACGCTCCGTACGTCGATTCCGTCTACAAGCTCACCGAGTACGACGGCCGTCCCGTGCTGAAGCTCTCCTCGGGCAAGGGCACGGCGCCCGGTCGGAAGCAGACATGGCGCGGGTCCCGCGGCGACCTGATGAGCCTGCGAGATGAACCGGCGCCCCCAGGCTCGCGGGCGCTCCTCGAACCTGTGATGCGGGACGGACGGAGGCTCACGCCGTCACCCCCGCTGGCCGACGCGGCGGCCCGGTTCGTCTCCGACCTGCGAGGCGTTCCCACCAAAGCACGGCGGCTGATGCATCCCGAACAGGTCGTGGTTCGGCGCTCGCCCGCGCTCGAGGAACTCACCGAACGGGCGGGCGCGGAGGCCGTCCGAAGGTCCGGTCCGACGGGTTGAAGGGACGCTAGGAGCTTCCCGCGCTGGGCACGGCGGCTGCGCCCGGTTGCTTTGTCGGCATCCGAGTCACGAAGAACAGCGCCACGACCCCGACCATAGCCAGCAAGGCGAGCGCGGAGCGCAGTCCCGCCACCCGCGCCTTCTCGTTCTCGTCGACGACGGCTCGGGAGGTTGCGGGGTCGACGCCTGCATCGTGAAGTGCGGTCGTCAGCTGCGCATCGGAGACGAAGGGCACGCCGGCGGAGAGCTCCACGGACGCTTGCGATGACAGGTCCTTCGGCACGGCGGGGTTCTGGGCGATCCCGGTGAGGAAGGACGCGGTGAGCGACGCGATCAACACGGACCCCGCGAGGGCCGTGCCCAACGAGGCGCCGAACTGCGTGGCCGTGTTCTGCAGCCCGCCGACCTCCGGGCTGAGATCGTCCGGGACCGCGGAGACCGTGACGCTTCCGAGCTGCGAGGCCAGGGCGCCCATGCCCAGCCCGATCAGGAGCAACGGGACGGTAACGATCTGCGCGCTCGCCTCTACATCCAGAGCGGAGACGAGGGCCACGATGCCCACGACGACCACCAGGAAGCCCAGCCGCACGACACGACGGGGAGAGGCCTCGGGGAAGAACCTCGGGATGCCGGCGGCGGCGAGCAGCATCGTGATGGACAGCGGGGTGATCTTGATGCCGGTATCGATCGCTGAGAGCCCGAGGGCAACCGATAGGTACAAGGGGATCACGAAGAACAACCCCATCATCACCAGGAACTGGAAGAAGAACATGATCAGTCCACCGGTCATCTGGCGGTTGGCGAACAGCGATGGCTGCACGAGGGGTTCGCCCCCCGAGGCCTGGAGCCGACGCACGTGGAGCATGAAGAACCAGAGCGATAGCCCACCGAACAGGAGGAACCAGAACACCGGAGACATCCCGAGCCATGACGGCGCGCCCTCGGCCGGGACGAACCATCCCCATTCACCCGAACGAAGGACACCGAACACCATGAGACCGAGACCCGCCGCCGAAAGGAGCGAGCCCACCCAGTCGAGATGAGGCCGCTCCTCGACGGGAGCGTCGACGATCCGGCGCGCGAACACGAGGATGCCGGCGTCGAGGACCACCTCGCCGACGAACACCCAACGCCACGAGGCGTAGGAGGTCGCCAACCCCCCGATCAACGGCCCCACCGCGATCGCGATCGCCGCGGCCGCTCCCACGAGGCCATAGGCTCGTGGCCGCCCCTCAGGCGGGAAGTTCGACGCGACCAACGCCACGATCGCGGGAAGGATCAGCGAGGCCCCGACGCCCTCGAGGAATGACCATCCGAAGATCAGCACGCCGAGGTTCGGCGACAGCGCCGTGGTCAGGGAGCCGCATCCGTAGATCACGCACCCGATCGCGAACGCACGCTTCCGCCCGATGATCGAGCCGATCTTCCCACCCGTGATCATCAGCATCGCCATCACCAGCGTGTACAGGACGATGGCGGTCTGGATGCCCGTGACCGTGGTGCCCAGGTCCTTGGCCACCGTTGCGATGGAAACGTTCATGACGGAGGAGTCGAGGGCCATCAGGAACTGGGCGGCGGCGAGCGTGAGCAGGACCGTAGACGCGCCCGCGGCGACCGCTGCGCCGTTCGTCCGCTCTGCCACGGCGCGCAGTCTATCCGTGGGCGGAGCCGTTACGCTGATGCCAACGTCGACAGGAGGCCCCGTGTCCACCACAACCGTCCCGCTGCGCCGAACGCTTGCGCTGGCGGTGATCCCTGCACTGTTGGTGCTCTCCGCGTGCAGCAAGAACCAATCGGCGCTGTGTCAGGACGCGCAGAGCCTCAAGGACTCGGTGCAGGCGCTCACGCAGGTGGACTTCCAAAGCGGCGGGGCCGACGCGCTGCAAACGGCGGTCGACGGCGTGAAGACGGCGGCCAGCAACCTCGGCGCCGAGGCGAAGACCACGTTCGGACCGCAGGTCGCCTCGATCCAGACGCAGCTGACCGCGTTGGGCGGGGCGATCGACCAGGTGAAGGGCGGTGCGTCGGTCGCGTCCGTCGCGCCCACCGTGCTCGCGGCGCTCACCGCGACGAAGACCTCGTTGTCGGACCTGAAGACGACCGCCCAGGACCAGAACTGCGAGCTGAAGTAGCCGGGAAGCACCGAACCTTCAGGCCGTGGGCAGGTATGCGGGGCGCGCGGCCTCGTAGGCGGTGATCTTGTCCTCGTTGCGCAGGCTGAGGCCGATGTCGTCCAGTCCCTCCAAGAGTCGCCAACGCGTGAAGGCCTCCATGTCGAAGACCTCATCGAGGCCGGGGGCGCGAACCATGAGCCTCTCCAGATCCACGACGATGCGCGTGGTCGGATCGTCGAGCACGGCGTCCATCAGGGCACGCACCGACTCCTGCCGCAGCTCGACGGGGAGCAGGCCTATCTTCGTGCAGTTGTTGCTGAAGATGTCGGCGAAGCTCGGGGCGATGATCACCTTGAAGCCGGCGTCCTCGATGGCCCAGGGGGCGTGCTCGCGGCTGGATCCACAGCCGAAGTTCGCCCCGGCCAAGAGGATCGACGCGCCGCGGTAGCGCTGATCGTTCATCACGAAGTCCGGGTCCTTGCGCCACTCCTCGAACAGATAGGGGCCGAAGCCCGCGCGTTCGATTCGCTTGAGGTGCTGCGCCGGGATGATCTGGTCGGTGTCGACGTCGGAGCGATCCAGCGGCAGGGCGGTGCCATCGACGATCTTGATCGGATCCATCAGCTCAGGTCCTCCGGGGTCGAGAAGTGGCCGGCGACCGCCGTGGCGGCGGCCACCGCGGGGCTGACGAGGTGTGTCCGTCCGCCCCTGCCCTGGCGTCCCTCGAAGTTGCGATTGCTGGTCGAGGCGCTGCGCTCGCCCGGCTGCAGGATGTCCGGGTTCATCCCCAGGCACATCGAGCAGCCGGCACCGCGCCATTCGAACCCGGCCGCTTCGAACATCTCGTTGAGGCCCTCTTTCTCCGCCTGCAGCTTCACGGCCACCGAGCCCGGCACCACCAGCCCGCGGATACCATCGGCGATGCCGACGCCCCTCGATCACCGTGGCTGCGACGCGGAGATCCTCCATCCTGGAGTTCGTGCACGACCCGATGAACACCGTGTCGGGACGCAGCTCGCGCATCGGGATCCCCGGCGCGAGGCCCATGTAGGCGAGCGCCCGAGCCGCCGCCTCCCGCCGGGCCGGATCGTCGAACGCGTCCGGGTCGGGAACGGACTCGTCGATCGTTACCGATTGCGCAGGGTTCGTGCCCCAGCTGACGAACGGCCGCAGCGCATCCGCGTCTATCGCGACCTCCGCGTCGAAGACGGCGCCGTCGTCGGTCGGCAGGGATCGCCAGTCGTCCAGTGCCGCCTCCCACTCGAGACCCTTGGGGGCGTGCGCCCGTCCCTCCACGTAGGCGAACGTGGTGTCGTCGGGCGCCACCATGCCGGCGCGCGCGCCGCCCTCGATCGACATGTTGCAGATGGTCATCCGGCCCTCCATCGAGAGCGCACGGATAGCAGAGCCGCGGTACTCGATGACGTGACCGACGCCCCCGCCGGTGCCGATCCGGTTGATGATGGCCAGGATGATGTCCTTCGCGCTGCAGGCGGGCGGCAACCCGCCGTCGACGGTGATGGCCATCGTCTTGGTCTTCGTCTGCGACAGCGTCTGGGTCGCCAGCACGTGTTCGACCTCGCTGGTCCCGATCCCGAACGCGAGCGCACCGAACGCACCGTGGGTCGATGTGTGTGAGTCACCGCAGACGATCGTCATCCCCGGCTGCGTGTAACCCATCTCGGGGCCGATCACGTGGACGATGCCTTGACCTGCCGATCCCCACGGGTACAGCGTGATCCCGAACTCCTCGGCGTTCGTGCGCAGCGCCTCCATCTGACGGGCGCTGATCGCATCGGTGACGGGACCGTCGGTGGTGGGCACGTTGTGATCCATCGTGGCCACGGTGAGGTCCGGGCGGCGGACCCGCCGCCCCTGCATGCGGATACCTTCGAACGCCTGAGGGCTCGTGACCTCGTGGACCAGGTGGAGATCGACGTAGAGCAGGTCGGGCTCGCCCTCCGCACGATGGACGACGTGGCGCTCCCAGACCTTCGCGGCGAGCGTCTGCGGCATGGCCTCGACCTCCTTGGCCGTTCCTCGGGGTATCCGCCCTCGCGGTTGTCCCGGATAGTGGAACTGTGATACCGATATACGGGACATGACCCTACCAGACGGCACCACCGCCCCGATCGTCGCGCCACTCGACACCGGGGTGGGCGTGCTGGACCGCTCCGTCGCGATCCTGGACGCCGTCGAGAGGGGTGCCCGGACGCTGGCAGAGGTGGTCGCGGTCACGAGGCTCTCGCGCACGACCGCCCACAGGTTATTGCAGGCGCTGGAGCGGCACGGCTTCCTCGACCGTGGATCGGGGACGGGCTACCGGCTCGGACCGCATCTCGATCGACTCGCGTCCGGTGCCCACCGGACCGCGGCATGGCGTGAGCTCGCCCATACCGCGCTCGGCCGCCTAGCGGAGCGCACGGGCGAGAGCGCGCAGCTCTACGTCCGGGAGGGCGACTCCCGTATCTGCGTCGACGCGGTGGATTCCACCAGCGAGCTGCGCACCAGCGTCCCGGTGGGCGCACGACTCCCTCTCACCGCAGGGTCGGCCGGGAAGGTCTTCCTCGCCTGGTCCACGGCCGACGACCGCGAACGCCTCCTCGCCGGGGCCGCCGCGCTCACCCGCAGCACGCCCACGGAAGGGAAGCTCGCCCGCGAACTCGCTGCGATCCCCGCACGCGGTTGGGCCAGTAGCGCCGGAGAGCGCGAGGACGGCGTGGGGTCGCTCAGCGTGCCCGTCGATGAACGCCGCCGGGACGCCCGTTGCGGTCGTCTCCGTCTCGGGTCCCATCGGCCGCGTCGGCGGCGCGGACCCCTCGCCTCATCTCGACGCGTTGCGCGAGGCGGCGCGGCAGATCGGGGGTGCCTCGGGCGCGTGAGGACTTCGACGGCTCAGCGGGGCCGCCCAGGTCCCCGTCGAGGTGCGGGCGCACCGCACCTGCCGTAAGCTCCTCGTGGCATGCCCCTGGACCGGCCCCTAGATGCGGTGCACCGCACCGTCGACGCCTGGCTGACCCCGCGACGAGCGCTCACGGCCTCGGTCGCATCTGTCGCGCTGGTCACGTTGATCGCCGCGACCCCCGGATCGCCCTACCATCCGGTCCTGCCCGAGGACACCGGCGCCGGTCCGCTCGGTCTGCTCGCCAGGCTCCTGTGGTTGAACCGGCTGCCGCACGGCGTGCTGATCGCGCTGGGGTTCCTGGCCATGATGGCCGCGGGTGTGGCGTTCCTCCTCGTGCTCTACGCGTGCGAGCGAGGCCTGATCCCCGTCCGGATCGTCATGACGCTCACCATCGGCTACTCCGTGGCGATCCTGCTGCTCCCGTTGCTGCTCTCCCGCGACGTCTTCAGCTACACCTACTACGGAAGGATCGTGACCCAGTACCACCAGAACCCCTACGTCATCACGCCCGCCGACTACCCCACCTCCGACGTCGCGAAGTACCTGTGGCCCGGCTGGCGCGACACCCCTTCCGTCTACGGCCCCGTGTTCGTCTGGCTCGCCGCGGCCATCACGGGCATGATCCACTCGTTGCCGGAGACCATCTTCGCCTTCCGCGCGGTCGCCGTCGGCGCCACGCTCGGATCCGTCTGGTTCGTCTACCGGCTCATGCAGCACGTGCTCCCCTCCAAGACCGCGTACGCCGTCGCCTTCATCGGCCTCAACCCCGTGGTGCTCTTCCACACGGCGGGCGGGGGCCACGTCGACGCTCTGGTGATGCTCTCGATCGCGGCGGGCATCTACCTCGTGGCCACCGACCGTCCGTACCCGGCGACGGCCATGCTCACCTTCGGGGCGCTGGTGAAGGTGTCCGCGGCGGTGCCTCTGCTGCTGCTGATCATCTACGTGGCGGTGAGGGCCGATCCCGCTCGACGGACGAGGACCCTGGCCGGACATATCGGACTAGCCGCCGCCCTGTCGGCGTTCGCGGCGCTCCCCTTCATGCAGTCGACGAACCCCACGCTCGGCATGGTGCAGATCGTTCAGCACGCCTCATGGATCGCGCCACCTGAGCTCATGGAACGCCTCTTCGAGGGCGTGGGCAGGGTCCTCGCGGGCCCCGCCGGCGGCCAGGTGGGGATCGTGGTGGCACGGCTCGGCATGTACGCGGCCTTGTTGGCGGGTGTGTTCCTGGTGGCGAAGCAGGTCGCCAGGAAGGCCCCCGATCAGGGGGTGCACTACCTCGCGGGGAGCTGGGGTTGGGCGCTCCTGCTGATGATGCTGTTCTCCCCCAGCCTGTTCCCCTGGTACTTCTGCTGGGTGCTCCCCGTGGCATGGGCGCTACCGAAGGTGCCGCGCCGGACGCTCGAGATCGCGTTCCTCGCGCTGTGTACGTCGCAGCTGACCACCGAGAACTTCCAGCTCCCCAGCTGGATGCATATCGACATGCCGATCGGCCATCCGATCCTGGTCGTGCTGCTGATCTGGTTCATGCGGGACCTGTGGCTGCGTCTGCGATACGACGTCCCGCTTGACGCCGAGGTCGACGTCGTCGAGCTGGCGCGCGTCGTCCGGGCGCATCGACCGGTGGTGCTGCCCGACATCGACCCGCCTCGGGTGAGCGAGGACACCCAGACGCGGATCGAGCCGCCCTCAGACTGAAGCACCCGCTCCGGTCTCGAACCCGCTCGAGGCCGGCGGGGGCGGGGGCGCCTGAGGCGTCCCCTTCGACCGTAGGAGCACGATGGCCCCGATGAGGCCGCACAGGCCCAGGACCAGGGCGATCCAGGCAGACGACGAAGATCCGCCGACCAGCGCCTGGGTCGCGGCGCCGCCGCCGAACAACACCGCCCCGATGCCGATGCCCGCGACGGCGCGCTCGCCGATCGCCTCACCGACGGGCACGAGGAGCACCCCCACGACCCCGACGAAGATCATGCCCGCCGTGCCGTGGTTCACGGTGAGCAGGAACGGGGAGAACGCCATCAGGATCGCGCCCATGACACAGGCGGTGCGCCGAGGAGTCAAGATCCCGCTGACCCCCAACCCGATCCAGGCGAGGCCCATCAGGAAGAGCCCCAGCCCCATCCCGGTGAAGTCGGGGCGCGACAGCGGGAACAGCAGATCCACCCTGGGGAAGGTGAGAGCGACGAGCAGGGCAGCGGTCAGCAGCGCCAGGCCGATCTGCTGGAGCGACCCTCGGAGCAAGAGCCACAGGCCCAGCGCCACCGCCGCGCCCAGGAGGGCCGGCCAGACCGCCCCCGCCCGACCCCGGACCCCGATGACCGACACGATGACGAAGGTCAGCAGCTCCACGATCGAGCCGAGGGCCAAGACCCAGAAGACCCCGCGGAGCCTGCGGCGCCGAGCGTCATCGACGTCGCCGCCGATCCAGCCGAACGCCAGCAGGGCGGCGGCGGTGACCGACAGGAAGATCACCAGCGTCGCCTTCGATAGCGCACCGCTCGAGTTGAACCGGATACCCGCGGCCGTGAGGGCCACGACGCCGCCCGCGTACGCCAGCATCTCCCCCAAGGTTTCGATGTCCAGCAGCAGCGTCGTCAGGCCCTGATCCGGCGGTCGCGGAGGCGTCGTCGCACCGAGATCGGGCGCGCGGTCGGTCGGATCCATGGGTGACTCCCCTCCGTCGCGAACGTTGCGCCGCCGATCATCGCGCCGCCGCGACGTCGATGGAAGCACCCGGATCCCGATGTCGGTGGGGGTCCTACCAGGCGTAGGCCTCGGGCGCGGGACCGCCCGGCCCGGGGAAGATCGTGTTGAGTTGCTGAAGGATCTCCTCGGACAGACGCACCTCGAGCGCCCGCATCGACCCCAACAGCTGGTCCTCCGTGCGAGGGCCGATGATCGGCGCGGTCACGACCGGTTGGTGGAGCAGCCAGGCGAGGGCCACATCCGCGGGGCGTTCGCCCAGCTCGTCGCAGAGCGCCTCCCAGCGTTCGAGCTTCACGCGGTTGGCCTCGATCTCGGCGACCATGTACTCCTGGGAACGTCGCCAGCCCGCCTCGACCTTCTGAAGGGCGCCGGCCAGTAGCCCGCCCGCCAGCGGGCTCCACGGGATGAGCCCCATCCCGTATTCGGCGACCGCCGGGATCACCTCGAGCTCGATCGTCCGGGCGTTCAGGTTGTAGAGGGACTGCTCGGAGGCGAACCCCAGCGAATGCCGAGCGCCCGCGATCTCGTTCGCGCGCGCGATGTGCCAACCCGCGAAGTTGGAGGAGCCGACGTAGAGGATCTTGCCCTCGCGCTTCAGCTGCTCGAAGGCCTCCCAGATCTCGTCCCACCAGGCCTCACGATCGATGTGGTGCATCTGGTAGACGTCGATGTGATCCGTCTGGAGCCGGCGGAGCGACGCCTCGCAGGCCTTGCGGATGCCGAGCTTGGAAAGGCGGCTCTCGTTCGGCCAGTCGCCCATGCTCCCGTATACCTTGGTGGCCAGGACGACCTTGTCGCGCCGGCCGCCGCCCTTGGCGAACCAGCGACCGATGATCTGCTCGGACGTCCCGACGCCCATGTGCCGCCCGTACACGTTGGCCGTGTCGAAGAAGTTGATGCCGTGCGCGATCGCGGCGTCCATGATCGCGTGGCTCTCCTCTTCGGAGCTGTGCGGCCCGAAGTTCATCGTTCCCAGACACAGGCGGCTGACGACGAGGCCCAGCCGGCCGACGTGCGTGTATTCCAAGGCAGACTCCTCACATGGTCCGAGCAGGTGGTCAGACCCACTGTACGCCGGGTGCGGGAGAGCGTCGGTCGGCCCGCTAGCCGGCCCGTGGGAGGGGATCCAGCGATCCGTCGCGTTCGGGCTCGCGGATGGCGGGCACCAACACGGCGGTCAGAACGATCACCGCAGCCCCGAGGGTTCCCGCCAGGATCAACGTTTCGCGTGCCCCGAGACCCGCAGCCACAGGGCCCACGACGGCGAACGAGAGCGGCACGCCGGCCGTCGAGATCAGCCAGTCCAGGCTCGAGACCCGCCCCAGCATCGTCTCCGGCACGAGCCGCTGCATCACCGTGAACCAGTTGACCATCAGCAGCGTGAAGCTCGCCTGGCAGAGCGCGCTGACCAGGAACATGGGCCAGAGGGCCCGTGCGAGCCCGAATCCCACCAGGGAGAACGTCCCTACCGCCCACGCCGCGTACATCAGGGTGAGCGGGCGCTTCGGCAACGCACGTTGCCCCGCGGCCGCAGCGGCGACCACGGCCCCCGCCCCCCCGGCCGCGAACACCAGGCCCAGGTCCAGCGCGCTGCCGCGCAGATCGTTCTTGATCACGTACGGCACCAGCACCTCGAACGGTCCCCAGAAACACATGAGGCTCACCGTGGCGATGCCCATCGAAACCCACAGCCAGGTGCGGCCGCGTACGAAGCGGAACCCCTCGGCCAGATCTTGCCACGGGGACGAGGTTGCGCTCGGGTCCCGCACGGAGGGACGTTCCTGCATCAGCAGGATCATCAGGGCCGAGAACCCGAACGTGGTCGCGTCGATCACGAAGGCCCATCCCGCGCCCACGGTCCCCACCAAGAGCCCGCCGATCGCCGGCCCCAGCAACGTGGTCGCGAACGGCCTGACGAACTGTCCCAACGAGTTCGCCTGCATGAGCAGGTCCGCGGGCACCAGCTCCGGGACGATCGCGCTGTTGGCCGGGCCGAACAACGCCTCGCCCGCGCCGTAGACGGCCGCCAGGACCACGAGGTGCCACAAACGGACCGCACCCACGATCGTGAGGTAGCCCATCGTCCCGATGGCGAGGAGTCGCACCACGTCGGCCGTAACCATCAGGCGTCGCCGAGGGAGCCGGTCCGAGAACACCCCGGTCGCCAGCATCAGCAGGGCCGAAGGAAGCGTCCAGGCGATGCCAACGAGCGCCAAAGCCTTCGGATCGTCGGATATGCGGTAGACCTGCCACGCGATCGCGACCAGATAGATGCCGTCGCCCAGTAGCGAGACCGCGAGACCGGTCCAGAGCAGGCGGAAGTCACGGATGCGCAGGGGGCGCAGGATGCCAACGCGGCCGGGCTCGCTCACGGCGGCAGCGTAGCGCCCTACCCGGAAGTGGAGAGGGCGGTCACCTCGTACCGTCTGGAAGGCGCACCCTTCGGAACGTCAGGAAGATCGCCCCGTCGTACACGATCTTCAACGACCCCGCGACGATGAAGGGGGCGCCGAGCGCCACCGACTGCATCAGGGCCCCCGACAGCGCGGGGCCCACGGGGCGCACCACGTACCGGGCGGTGTTCGTGAATGCGGCGGCCGCCACCCGTTCGTCGGGCTCGACCATCGCGGCGAGATAGGCCTGCCGGGTGGGCACGTCCATCTGCGAGAGCGCGGTGCGCCCCCACCACGCGGCGACGGCGAGAGGAAGCGTCGGCGCGAGCGGGATCAGCATCAGCAGGACGTTCGACGGCAGGTGGCTGAAGACCATCGTGTTGAGGAGCCCGAAGCGGCGGCCCAGCCGGGAGGCGAGGATCGAGGAACCCGCCTGCAGGAATCCCGATATGAAGAACACGGTCGCCATCAGCTCCGTCGAGGCGCCGAACTTGCGCCCGAACCAGAACACGACGAAGGCCTGCACGGCGAAGCCGCCGGCGAACGAGTCCAACCCGAACAGGACCGCGAGCTTGGTCACCGCCGCGCGCGACGTCCCGAGGACGGACCGGGCGCCGTCGGCGTTGACGGCACGGACCTCCACGCGATCCGACAGCCGCATCGCGATCACGGCGCACGGCACGGCGACCAGCGGGAAGACCAGGAAGAACCACCGGTCGTGTGGGATGCCCCATCCCGCGTTGCGCAGGACCGAAGGGAGCCCCGCGGCGAGGGCTCCGACGGCGCCCGAGACGTAGGCGATGGCGTTGTAGCGGCCGAACACACGGATGCGGGTCTCGCTCGGGGCCTGGCCGATCATCCCTTGCTCCAGAGAGGTGATAGGTCCCGACTCGTTCGGGTCCGTGGAGAGCGTCCCGCTGAGCGCCGCGATCACCAGGGCAACAGGATCCGTGGTGATGGCGAAGACGACGCCTGCGACGCCCATCACCAGCAGGAGTCCCGCGTAGGCGCGTCTCCAGCCGAGCCGGTGTGCGGCCACGCCCACCAGGAAGGCGGTCACCGCCATCCCCACGAGGATCGCGGTGAACACGAGGCCAACCTGCGTATCCGACAGACCCGAGTCGGCCAACGTGGTGCCCAGCAGGACGCTCGCGAAGCCGTAGAGGAACGCCCGCAGCGCCTGGACGGCGAGCACACGTCGGAGATCGCTCGCGATGGTCTCGGCCGTCGCGCTCACGCGGCATCGGGCGGGGCATCCACGGCCGCCTCGAGCCGCCCCGACTCCCACAAGGTCGCGTTCAGGTTGATCGCCGCCACGATCAGCCGGCCGACCAGGTACAGCCACGCCAGGAACACCACCGCGAGGCCGAGCGTGCCGTAGAGCGTCTCGGAGCGTTGGAGCTTCTCAGCCAGGTAGAGGGAGACGAACAGCCGGATGCACTCGGCGCCCAGCCCGAAGAGAAGGGCGCCCGGGATCAGCCCTCGCCAGGTGACCTCGTCGCGATGCGGGAGCAGCTGGAGCGCCCCCAACGCCAGGCCCCCGAACGTAAGCACCAGCACCGCTCCGGCCAGCAGATCGGTGAAGATGCCCCCCCCGTACAGGAACCGAGCGAGCCACGGTACGCATAGCAGGACGATGACGAAACCTGTCAACGTCGCCGATTCCTTGATCGAGGATCTCGTGGATCCCTCGATGCCCCACGCTAGGTGGCAGACGACCTTGAGAGCCCGAACCAACGAGCGACCGAGCCACAGCAGCAATCCGATCCCGAAGATCAACAACAACCCCCGGCCCTTCGACGTCTGCGCTACCGCGGCCTCGACGCTGGCGACGACGGCTGCAGACATCCCCGACTCCTTGGCGAGCGTCGCGGGCGACTCCGAGAAGACGTCCGAATAGAGACCGAGGGTGGTAGCCGCCACGAGCGCCAACGGCAGCAGCCACAGGAAGATCCGGAACGCCAGACCCCCGGCGAGCAATCCGCCCGCGAACCTGCGATCACGCTCGTAGAACGTGATGGCGGCCCGCACGCTCCAACTTCGGCCCCGCTCCGCATCGAGGCGCTCGGCTGCCTGCTGACGCAGGACGTCCACACGTCCACGAGCCGCCTCGATCCGTGCCCGGCTCGATGGTCGGTCCTCGGGAGGCGGCGCGAGCGGATCGGGCATAGCCGTCAGCTTAGGCGGCCACCGTCACATCGGTTCAAGCCACAGGTTGCCACGCAGGCAGGCGAGGACGGGGTTCGGTCGACCCCGGACCGGGCAGCAACCGCTTCTGGTTGCCTCCCTCGGGAGCCAAGGTCCACAACGCTCGAACGCCGTTCCGCAGATACACGATCCGCGATCCATCCGGGGACCAGGTGGCGCTGCGCTCGTCCCGCCCGGGCGTGTTCGTGATGCGATGCAGGCGCAATCCGATCGCGGCTACCGTGAAGATGTTGAGCGGGTGATCGTCTCGCAACGTCGTCCTGCAGAACACGATCAGGTCCCCTTCCGGCGACCAGGCGGGGTCGAGGTTCTTCCCTCCCGCAACGATCACGTGCCGACCCTCTCCGTCCGGCCGCATCACGACCACGTCGGTCCGTCGGTCGGGCTTACCCGTCAACACGAACCCCACGAGCTGCCGGCCATCGGGTGACCAATCGGTGACGCAGTCCGGATGGTGTGAATCGATCGCTCGGAACAGATGACCGTCGGCGGCCCCGATGAAGGACGAACGGAGATCGGCGCAGATCGCGAGCCGCCGGCCGTCGGGCGACCAGGCGAGGTGCCTCACCACCTCCACCGAGTCCGGGAATCGGCCTGGGCGAAGGATGACCTGCTTGCCGGCGCCGGTCGCATCGACGACCAGCACCCTGGGGCGGGCCCGTGCACCTACGATCAGTCGGTCCGCGATCGCGAGGCGCCGGCCGTCGGGTGACCATGCGATGTCGGTGATCTTGCGGCCGGCGCGCAGTGTCGTCACCGTCGCGTCACCCAGGCCGTCGGGTCCCACCGTCCGCACTTCGGATCCTGCCACGTAGGCGATCAGTCCGTTGGTGCCGGGAGACACGGCGGCGGCGGGGACGAGCGGGATCATGGCGAGCGAGGACCCGGCCAGGGCACAGCCAAGGAGGAGCGACCGGGGGCTCGCCATGTCCCGAGTATCGCGGTAGGGCGACGAGGCGACAATGGCTGATCCCGAGCCCGAAGTGAGATGCATCCCCGAGTCTCGGTTCACGGTAGTCGGTAGCGAACATCCTTGGCGCGCCCCGAGGGATTCGAACCCCCGACCTTCTGATCCGTAGTCAGACGCTCTATCCGGACTGAGCTAGGGGCGCAGGCCATCCAGCATACCGAACGCCGGTCGGCGCCCGGACCCAGGGCTGTGCCACCCCCTGGCGACCGTTCCCAGGACTGTGGCACCATGTGCGCCACGACCTGCCCCCCCGTTGCGACCGCAGGTCGAGGAGGGCAACCATGATGCGACGGATGACAACATCCATGTTCGTTGCCGCGTTGATGATCGGTGCAGCCGCCGGACCGACCAACGCGCAACCCGCAACCTCGAAGACGACCGGACCCCTGCCGGTCGTCAAGGAGGCCGTGATCTCGGGCGCCTGTCCGTTCGACGTGTTGTGGACCGACCGAGGTGGCCGCACCCTCACCACATGGGCCCGCGGCCGCGACATCGTGCGTCAACAGATCACCGGGGTGTCCCAGGTGGTGCTGGCCAACGCGTCGACGGGCTTGACCGTGCCCTTCGACATCTCGGAGACCACCACGATCGTCTACAACCCTCGCCGTGGCACCGCGACCACCGTGCAGTTCGGGGATTCCGGCCTGATCTTCGATACGGGGACGGCGACACGGCGCGGCTCGTTCACCTGGTACGGGGGGGTCGCGGCCACCTCCGGCAGCCTCGATCCCGCGACCTTGCTCTACACCGACGTCCGGTGGCAGCGACACGCCGGGCTCGAGGGCGACGTCTGCGAGATGCTGGTCAGCGGCCTCAAGACCCGGCACTGATACACGGCGCGCGACGGCGTTTGACGCAGACCTCACGGCGGGCCAGGCTGCCCGGATGACGCAACGCCGGACCCTGGCGGGTGAGCCGATCGATCTGTGGCTCGAGGCACTGGCCTCGGGGCTGGTGGAGCCGGCGGCCGAGTCGTTCGCGGCGCTCGCCGCCGGCGCCGGAGCGGCCCTGGTCGGCGCGGTGGCGAGGCGAGGATCCTCCCGCCTGGAGGGATCCGCTAGCCAGCGCTTGCAGGGGATCGGCGCCGAGGCCGACGAAGCGCGCGACACCATCCTGCAGCTCGCCGACGCCAACGCCGAGTCCTTCGCTCACTTCCTGGGGTTGCTGCGCGGTGCGATCGAACCTGATGCGGATCGGACGGAACGGCTCTTGGCGCTGCGCGACGCACTCGAGGCGACGATCGATGGGCAGCTGCAGGTGGGGAGGCGGGCCGTCTACCTCATGGGCCTCGCCGAGGAGGTCACCCGCGCGGGAGATGCCAACACGGCGGCCGACGGCTTCAGTGCCGCTGCTGCTCTCCACGCTGCCGCCGTAGCGGCCACGGCGGACATCGAGATCAACGCGTTCGCGGTCGTGGAGCCCTCCCGACGGGCGGAGCTGGCCGACACCTGCTCCTCCCTGCGCGAACGTGCCGGGATCCTCCTGCGTGCTGTCGAGGATTCGTTCCGGGTGGCCTCGGCGCCGACCTAGTTCCGTCTGCCACTCAAGCTGACAGGCGGGCGGCGCCGATGACGTCACGGTGAAGGGCCGACGCTCCCACCGCACGACGCTCCTGGTGGCCGGCTGCGCCCTGGTGGCCGCGATCCTCGTGCCCGCGGTCGCCAGCGGCGCGCCGTCACATGCGCCGCCCGAGGGACCGGCGGCGGTATGCGGGGACCTGCTCCCCGTGGAGGCATCCCACTTCTGCACCCACGGTGGAGACCCCGTGCCGCACCTGCCCACGGGCATCGCACGGATCGCGTCCGCGGCCGCGCCCACGATGGCCCGGTGCCCCGGCAACGGCCGCGGAGGGAAACGGATCCGGGTGTTCTACGGCTATCCCGACGGGACGACGAACGATGTCAAGACCGCCCGTCCCCAGATCCAAGAGGCGCTCGCGTACGCCGACGCCAACCTCGACGCGCAGACGCCGGGCGTGGACGGACAGCATTACCGCTTCTGGTGCAAGAAGGCGTCACACCCGGTGATCAGCCCGCTCAGGCTCGTAGCGATCGGAGCGGACAACGCGTTCAGCGTGGGCGATGTCGCAACGTCGCTCCAGCAGCAGATCGCGCTGGGCCTCGGCCCCGTGGACTACACGAACGGTCGGTTCGACATGGTGGTGTTCGTCGACCATCTCTCCGGTGTGAGCGCGCCGGCGGGCCAGGCCACGCTGTGGATGGACGACGGTGCCGACCCCGCGACCAACCGGAACAACCAGAACTGGGCGAAGTTCGCCATGGTCACCTTCGGATACCAGCCGCTCACCGAGGCATACATCGCCCAGCACGAGATCGGGCACAACTTGGGCGCCGTGCAGGACTCGGCGCCGCACAGCTCGGGGGCGGGCCACTGCTTCGAGACCGCAGACATCATGTGCTACGACGACGGCGGCCCCTACTTCAGCGGCGGCGGCTCCCTGGTGAACAGATGCCCCGCGATGCCCGACGGGCAGAGCCCCTGGGACTGCGGCAACGACGACTGGTACGCGGCGGCGCCCGCGCCGGGGACATACCTCGAGACCCACTGGAACGTGGCCGACAGCGGCTGGCTCACCAAGGCGAACTGACGACCGCGCCGGGGCCCGCCCCCCCCTCGGCGGCGCGCCGCCGTCGCGTTCCGACCAGATCCGCCACCGCGGCGCAATCGAGGGCCACCGCGATCCCTATCAGCGCCCCGCCGATCGCATCGGTCGCCCAATGCACGCCCAAGTAGGTCCTCGACCACATCATCAGCAGCGTGCCCAACGTGGCGACCGGCCACCACGCTGCACGTCGACCCGGCGGAACCAACACGAGGACGAGCACGAGCGCGGTCGACGCGGTGGTGACGACGTGACCGGACGGGAAGGAGGAGGTCGCGGTCTGGACGAGCGCGTCCCCGACGGGTGGCCGGGGACGACCTACCGCCGCCTTCACGAGCCCCGACGTGGACCAGGCGATCACCCACGTGGCCGTGAACACGGCCGCGTCACGCCATCGGCGGCGCAGCATCAGCCATCCACTCGCCCCCACATGCAAGACGACGTGGGCCCACACGAACCCGAGCGCGTTGAGCACGAGGGCCACCCCGGTGAGGGCACCGACGCGGGACCGCAGCATCGCGGCCATCCATCGGCCGTCGAACGACACCATCCATCGAGGCGGCCCGGTGGCCACGAGAAGCACCCAGGCGGCCGCGGCGGAGGAGGCCCCGAGCGCGAGCCAGGCCGCCCTAGTCGGGTAGCGGAACAGTGGTGGCGCCACGCGCCCTCCTCCGCTCCCGTCCGTCCAGCAGCGAGACCGCGACCTGACCGCTGCCCACACCGATCAGCGAGCCCATCACTGCGTCACCCGGGTAGTGCACCCCCGTGTGGACGCGCGAGTAGGCGACCGCCCCTGCGAGGAACCCCAGCGGGAACGCCAGTGCCGGCAGCTCCCGGCCCACGGCGGTCGCGAACGCGAAGCCGGAGGCGGAGTGGCCCGAGGGGAACGAGGTGGTCGCGGGCATCGGCACGTGCCGCTGCTCGGGCACCCCCCAGGCCGCTCGGTCGGGACGGACCCGCTCGGCCAGTGCTTTCGCCCCCAGGTTCACGGCGGCCGACGTGGCGCCGATCGCGACCACGCCGCGGAAGGCCGCCCTGCGCCCCCGGCGCCCTCCGAAGACGGCGAGGATCGTCGCGATCCCCAGCCACAGCCTGGAGTCGTTCGCGGCCAGCGAGAGTCGCCGCAGCGGATCGTCCAGGGAGGGGGTGGGCGTCGTCGCGATGGCGCGATACACGGCTCGATCGACCTCGGCGATCTGCCCGAGGACGCTCCGCGCCGTTGGCCCGACACGGTTCGAGGCCTCGAGACGATCGGCGATCCGGGCTTCGACGGGTTCGTCGGGGGGCGTGGTCACCGGCGCATCCTAGCTTTCCGGGCGACCCATCAGAACTTCGACCAGCTGGCTCACGGTCGACCACGACGTCAGTTGGACGGCCCGCGCGGACGGAGACGCGCCCGGCGCCGAGCGGGGCACCCGAACCCGCAACGCGCCCGGGTGGGACGTGAAGACCAGGGGCGGCTCCATCGACAGCGCCTCCCCGTCGACCCCGAGCTGCACGGGCGCCCCCGACCGGATCTCGAAGCTCGGCGCAGACCACTCCTCGAACCCGGGGAACCTGTTCGCCTGACCGACGGCCTCCAGCGTCACGAACCTCTGCACCTCTGCTGCGCTGTCCACCTTGAGGCTGACGATCCCCAACACACCAAGATCCAGGGCCGGGCGCGTGCCTCGACCCTGCACGTGATGCAGCTCGTACGGATCGTTCGAGACCTGGATCAAGTGTGCGGAGGGTCGCTCCGTCCCGTCGGGAGCCGTGAACCGAAGGTCGAGCGGCTCTGCTTCCGGACCGAGCAGCTCGGGCAGCTTCTCCATCGAGGTCTGCAACTTGGCATCCCGGTAGTCCTCCGACTGCACGATTTCGGCATAGACGCCCAAGGAGGCGTTGTTCACGAAGACCCGTCCGTTGACCTCGGCCAGGTCGATTCGGCGCTCGAACCCCTCCCGATAGGCGTCGAGGGCACCGACCACGTCGTCTCGATCGAGCCCAAGATCGAGGGCGAAGTGGTTCCGCGTTCCGGCGGGCACCACCACGTGCGGGACGTCGTGCGCGCTCGCAACCGACGCCACGAGCGCCTGCGAGCCGTCGCCACCCGCCATCCCGATCAGATCCGCGCCTCGGGCGATCGCGTCCTCGGCGAGCTGCAACAGATCGTCGCCGGGCTCGAGCACGACCGGTTCGATCCCCCGCTGCCGGCACTCCTGCGCCAGACCGAACTTCTCGGCCTTCCCGCCCCCGGACCTCGGGTTCATGATCAGGACCGGCTGCCGTGGTGCGGGCGCGAGCGGCTCCTCGGACGGGGCGGCGGCTCCGGGCGGCTCCTGCAGAGCTCGCTGCGCCGCACCGATCGAGACCAGGCCCAGGACGACCACCGCGATCACGCGTGGCCAGGTCGGATCCCACAGCACGAACGCCAACACCAACAGCAGCAGGGAAGCCGCCGCCAGCAGCAGGGCCAGAGCACGGGCACGGCCGCGGCGCGTTACCGCGTACCACCCGGCCAGGACGCCCACCAGGAGGAAGCCGATCAATACGAGAAGGGGGCCCGGGTTCGAGATGACCCCGATCAGCAGCGTCCCCAGAGCCAGCGCCAGGGCGGCCAGGGCCACGCCCGCCCATATACGTCGGGGAAACTCCGGCGCCTGCTCCATCACCTATCCTCCTTCGCCGGCGGCCGCTTCGGGCCACCATCTCTCGCGTCCGGGACGCCCGGTTGGATCGAGGGCGTACGCCATCCAGCCCCCGTCTGGTCGCGGAACGCCGTCGTCGCGGCACGCACGGTGGGGAAGAAGTGCGTGGGATCGATCGTGCGGGTGAGCTCGTATCGATCGATCTTGCGCCGGACCGGATCCTTCATCTCGGCGATCGCGAGGTTGATGCCGCGGGCGTTCAGCCACTCGTCCAGGTCGTGCAGCATATCTGCCGCCGTGGTGTCGACATCGGTGATGGGCTCTGCGGCGACGATGATCCATCTGGGAGGCGGATCTTCTTCCGCGATCCGCTGTACCTGCTCCCGGAAGGTGCGGACGTTGGCGAAGATCAGCGGCGCGTCGAACCGGAAGATGACCGCACCCTCCAGCTGCTCGGCCTCCGGGTAGGACGACACGTCGTGGAAACCGGCGAGGCCCTCCACCTGGCCCAAGATCGCCTGGTATGGCCACCAGACGCGCCGGAACACGTTGAGGATCGACAGCACCACGGCGACGGCGATGCCCGGCAATACGCCCAGGAACGCGACGGCGAGGAACGCCGCCAGAGACAAGCGCGAACTCCGTGCGGCGACGTCGGTAGAGGTCCATCGTGCCCTTCGGGTCGGCCAGTGAGAGGGACGCGGCGATCACGACGGCGGCCAGGGCCGGCTGCGGCAGGTTCTTCAGCAACCAAGGAACGAACAGCAGTATCAACGTGATGGCGACGGCGCCTACGACGCCTGCCAGCTGGGATCTGCGCACCGCCTTGCTCGGCCACCGCCGTGCGGGAGCCGCTGGTGCTCACCGGGAATCCCTGGAAGAAGCCGGCCGAGACGTTCGCGACACCGATGCCCACCATCTCTTGGTTCCCTCGGACCCGTTGGCCCGCGCGCGCCGCGAAAGCAGACGACGTCGAGATCGTGTCCACGAGCGCCACCAGCGCGATGCCCAGCGCACCCGGCACCAGCTTGACGATGTCGCCTATCGATACGTGCGGGATGTCGAACGGAGGGAACCCCTGGGGCAGGGTGCCCACCACCGAGACGCCACGGGCGGTGAGATCGAAGATGCTCACCGCCGCGATGGCCACCACCACCGCGATCAGGACCGCCGGCAACTTCGGCACCCACCGTTGCAGAACGACGATCAGGATCAGCGACATCAGGCCGATGGCCAGTGCCGCTGCGACCGTCTCCCCGTTGCTCACCCCATGCAAGAACGCCTTCGTTTCGGCCCTCAAGCTGTCCGCGTTCGTCGAGAACCCGAAGAGCTTGGGTAGTTGGCCGATGAGGATCGTGAGCGCGAGGCCGTTCATGTAGCCGATCTGCGTGGGTTTCGATAACAGGTCCGCCACGAACCCCAGCCTGGCCACTCCGGCGAGGATCATCACGACGCCCACGATCAGGGCCAGCATCGACGCCAGCATCACGGCGCGCGCAGGGTCGCCGTCGGCAAGCATCAGCGGCGCGATCGTGGCAGCGATCATTGATCCGAGCGCCGAATCGGGACCGAGGACGAGGATCTTCGAGGGTCCGAAGACCGCGTAGCCTAGGAGGCAGAGGATCGACGTGTACAGCCCGGTGATCGCGGGGAGGCCCGCAAGTTCCGCGTAGGCCATGCCCTGCGGGACCAGCAACGCCGTGAGGATCAGCCCGGCGACGATGTCCTTCGAAAGCCATCCGGATTCGTAGGATCGGGCGGCCTCGACGCCCGGGATGTAGCTCGCGAACCGGCGCGGCGCCCCGCGTTCGTCCGCACCCACTCCCACTACGTCCTCCCCTCACCACCTGCAAGACGGTGTCGGCTAGCCGGAGTCTAGCGAGCGCGCTTCCGGGCGGTCCCTGATGTCCGGTACCAACGTCGCATCACGGGTGTGAGTGGGATCCCCACCATCATCAGGCCCACCACGATCAGGACGGGTTGCAGCCAGATCTTCTCCGAGAAGATCGCGAACTCGTACAGGATCCAGGCCACCAGGACCGCGCCGATCGCGACCGTCAAGCCCACGACCAGTGGTAGCCGAACCGTTCATCGAGACGCGAGAGAAGGCCCGGCGACCCGCGGGTCGTCAGTCCCACGATCGCGACCAGCGTCCCGATCCCGTACACGCTCAAGGAGGAACAGCCCTGGGAGGAAGAAGTCATGGATCGGCGTGTGATCGAGCCACGCGAGATCGGCCTGCAACCCCGCACCGGTTCGATCCACGACCAGGGAGACCCCGCCAACGAATCCTCCCAACGACAGGAACGCCATGGCGGGGAGCAGGATCCACCGCAGCGCAGGACGGCGGAGGTCGGGATCGGCACGCGCCCGCCCGGTCGCGACGGCGCGCCGTTGGGGGAGCATCGTCGAAGGCATCAGGACCTCCTGGAGGCGGCTGGTGCCACCGTCCCACACCCGAGGACGCGGTTCGGGGTCTAGGGTCCCAGGGACGACCGGACGAACGGCCCACACCGCGCGGACCAGGCCAGGCGGAGCGCCGTCACGCCCGGACGGTCACGGGAACGCGCTGCACCGCGTTGTTCGCGTAGCCCCCGACGTTCGGCTCCCCTTCGAGCGGCTGGACCGCGCCCATCGCATCCGCGGCGCGGCAGACGAGTACGTGATCGCCCGGCACCGCCTCCCATGGATAGGACCACCGCTGCCAGGCATGGGGGGACGGCGGCGGCTCGAGCTCGGCTTCGGCCCACGTGTCCCCACCATCGGTGCTCACCTCGACCCGATCGACCGGAGCCGATCCGGACCAGGCGCGGCCCTCGAGGACCACCGGACCGGCGTCGAGGAGCCGATCGCGCTCCGGGAAAGTGGGCACACCCGGGGGCACCATGACGGACCGCACGCGGATCCGGCGCAGCGGGATACCGGGATCGGTGGGTTCCGAACGCATGCGGTACGCCTCGGCCTGCTGGTAGCCCTGGAAGGGCTCGGAGAGGGCGCTCACCCCTTCCAGCCACTTCACGTGCGCCATGCCGTACCAACCGGGCACGATGAGGCGGAGCGGTGCGCCGTGCTGTGGTGGGAGCGGCTGTCCGTTCATCGCGTAGACCAGGAGCACGTCGCCGCGGAGCGCCTCCTCGAGTGGGAGGCTCCGCTCGTATCTGCGCTCCTGGCCCCCTTCGACGCCGCGATCCATGCCGGAGAACAGGATCTCCACCGTGCCGTCCGGCACTCCCGCCGAGTCGAGCAACGGGGCGAGCGGCGTGCCCGTCCACTCCGCCGTTCCGACCGCCTCGAGGAGCCATGGCTGGCTCAACGGTCGTTCCTCCATCAGCGCGCGGCCGTTGCCGGCGCATTCCATGCGTCACCGGGACCGTGACCGCCGGCCGTGCCCGAAGGTCATCGATCGTCAGGTCCAGGGGTTGATCGAAGCCCTCGAAGTGGAGCCGATGGCCGGACGGATCGACGAACGGGACGTCGTAGTGGATCAGGAGGTAGTGGAGCCCGGAGGGGGTGACGTCGGACCGCAGCGCCTCGAGAGGCATCCCGTGGTTCCGCGTCGCCTGGCCAAGCTCGTCGAAGCCGATCCCGTCCGCAAGTTTGCGCGTCATGCCCGTCATCGAACCACGGACATCTAACGGATGGAAGCGCGATCGGCCGGGGGTCTCACGGGGTGAGCGCGAGGCCCTTGCCGATCAGTACGAAGCCGAAGACGAGGAACAGCACGGCCATCACTGCGGCGTCGTTCGCCACGAGCCACGCCTTCCACCCGTCGAGCATGGCCGCGGCCCGATCTCCCATCGCCACGTACACGACGTAGGGCGCGATGATGCCGAGGCTCGCGATCACCACGAACACCGCCAACACCACCGCTTGCTGGGTACCCGACAGCCCCGCCTGGGCGATCGTGGCCGTCGCCGCGAGGTTGAGTACCAGGTTCTTCGGGTTCACTCCCGAAAGGACGGCGGCGACACCGAGCGAGCGTCCGGGGGTGAACCCGTCGAGGGAGCGCATCCACTTCGGCATCGGCGCCTCCTCGCCCGGCCCGGGGCGGCTCCGCCACTGCCGCACCGCGAGGACGAGGAACAGCAGGCCGAGCACGAGCTTGAACGTGTTCGCCCCGTTCGAGGCGCCGCTCGAGGTCGAGACGCCCGCCGAATCGGCGAGGAAGAGCGCGATCGCCCCCACCACGATCAGCCCGAGCATCCACCCGATCAGGAACGCGAGGCCGTTGCTCCGAGCCTTCGGCGTGAGCAACATCAGGATGAGCGCGATGATGGGCACGGGGCTGATGGCGATCCCGATCGCCAGCCCGAGCACCTCTCCGATCGTCTGCCCCATGCCTCCCCCTGTCACACGCCCTCGAGACGCGACGAGAGACAAGCCTAGGCGGCGCGGTCGAGCCCCGTGGCCCTGCAGGGCGGACAACCATCGACACTCAGCCAGGATCTATCGGGTACATGTCGGGCGCATCGCCCGCCCCGGAGGGCGCGTCGCCGACCAGGCGGGTGAAGACGATCGGGGCCAGCGTGGTGGTGACCAGCGCAACCACGACGACGGCCTCTTCCACCGCCCGTGAGAGGATCCCGATCTCAACACCCAGCTCCGCGACGGCGATGATCAGGCTCAGACGTGCAGACATCAGCGCGCCCATGGCAAGCACCTCGCGTGTCGAGAAGCCGCGTGTCCGATAGAAGAAGGCTGGGACGACCTTCACGATCACGGCGGCCGCCAGCAACCAGAGGACGTCGACCCAGATGCCTCGCTCCGCGAGCACCGCGACGCGGAAGCCGATACCGACCTCGATGAAGAACACCGGGATCAAGAACCCGTAGGCGAACGATGAGAGCTTGCGGCGCAGCGGCTCCTGGTTGCGCAGACCCAGGGTCATCACGAGCCCCGCGAGGAACGCACCCAGGATGGGCTCCAGGCCCAGCGCCTCGGACAAGCCGGCGAACACCAACATGGCCGCCAGCGCTGCCCGGATCCCCAGTTCCTTGGGATCGTCCTCCCGCTCCAGGCGTCGGAGCCGGCGCGGCGCCACGCGATCTACCCGGCGCATGTACAGGAGCAATGCGATGGCGGCAAGGAAGAGCACGGGGATCCGCAGTAGCCCCCTTCCGTTACCGCTCACCTCGAACGCGGCGAAGAGCGTGGCGCCGAGGAGCGTGAGGAAGTCGGCGAGGATCGCCGCGATCAGGATGGAACGGCCCAGCGGGAGCGAGGCCTTCCCCGAGATCACGAGGGTCGGCAAGACGATGGCCACCTATCCGCCGCAGTCTAGGCGGGCCCGCTGGGGCGCAGGTGAAGATCGACGATCTCGTCAGGACACGGAACCGCCAGCGAGGCGTAGCATCCCGGGATGCCGTGCGACCCTCGCCACCGGGAGTTGCCGCTGCCACCGCGCGATCCGGTCGAAGATCCCGAGGCAGCGGCGAGATCGTTCCGCGATGCCATGGCCACCCGAAGGTCGGTTCGCCGCTTCTCCCATCGTTCGGTGCCCGAGGCGGTGGTCCGTCTGGCGATCGAAACCGCCGGGTCCGCGCCGAGCGGAGCGAACATCCAGCCCTGGCGGTTCGTTGTGGTGACCAACCCGGAGCTGAAGCTTCAGATCCGTCGAGGCGCGGAGGAGGAGGAACGGGCCTTCTACGCCGCCGAGCACGACGAGTGGCACGCGGCGCTGGCACCCCTCGGGACGGACGCAGACAAGCCACACCTCACCGACGCACCGGTCCTGATCGTGGTGTTCGAGGTGCACGGCGGCCAGGGAGAGCCGAAGCCGTACTACGCGAAGGAGTCGGTCGGGATCGCCGTCGGCATGTTGCTCGCCTCGCTCCACTTGGCAGGATTGACGACGCTCACCCACACGCCGAGCCCTATGCGCTTCCTCGGGGAGATCCTCGATAGGCCGCCGAACGAGCGACCGTTCGTCCTGATCCCCGTCGGCTACCCGGCGGAGGATGCGACGGTGCCGGACCTGAGGAAGAAGCTGGTAGACGAGATCTCAGTCTGGAAGCCCTGACCCTTACGCCGACAGGAGGTCCGATCTACACCATGACCACGGCCCCGAAGTTCGAGAGGCTCCCGGATCCCGAGCACCTGCCCAAGCTGACGCTGGACGAGCGAGAGGCCCGCGGGCGTGCCTTCGACGGGAGGTCCCGTTGGAGCGCCACGGCACCTGGGCGCCACCCGAGGCTCGCTCGGACCCGATCGCCATCCTGGAACGGCAATCGGCGGAACGGATCCCCGAGCTCGTGCCCATCCGGTACGGGCGGATGGCTGCCTCGGCCTTCGCGTTCTTCCGTGGAGGAGCGGCCATCATGGCGGCGGACCTGGCCGGCATGGCCGTGGCCGGAATCACGGCCCAGCTCTGCGGCGATGCCCACCTGATGAACTTCGGTCTCTTCGAGACGCCGGAGCGATCGCTGGTCTTCGGGCTAAACGACTTCGACGAGACCCTACCTGGGCCGGTCGAGTGGGTGGAGCAGTCTTGGGCACGCTCCGCGCGTACCGCGAGGCCATGCGCGACTTCGCCGCGCAGCGCGACCTCGACGTCTGGTACTCGATGCTCCCGGCGAAGGAGCTCCAGGCGCAGCCATCCGCCAACGCGGACCCCAAGAGCGGCAAGGAGGTGAAGCGGGAGGTGCGCAAGGCGTTGCGACGAGACCACCTGCGCGCCTTCGATCGGTTGATCGAGACCGTCGACGGCGAGGTCCGCTTCGCCGACGAGCCACCCTCCTGGTCCCCGTCGAGGAGCTGCTCGACGACGAGCAGCGGGCCAGGTACGTGGAGGTCATCCAGTCGTTCCTCACGCAGTACCGCGAGAGCCTGCCACCTCACGTTCGCGCCCTCGCCGAGCGGTACCGGTTCAAGCACATCGCGCGGAAGGTCGTGGGCGTCGGCAGCGTCGGCACGCGAGCCTGGGTGGTGCTCCTGATGGGACGAGACTCCACGGTCCCGTTGGTCCTGCAACTCAAGGAGGCGAAGCGGTCGGTGCTCGAGCCATACACGGCTCCCACGGTTTTCCCTCACAAGGGGAACGCGTCGTGGAGGGCCAGCGGTTCATGCAGGCGGCGAGCGACAGCATGTTGGGGTGGTACCACCTTCAGGCCTGGGACGGCCTCGAGCACGACTTCTACGTGTGGCAGTTGTGGGATGGGAAATCCTCGATCGAAGTCTCCCATCTCACGCCAGCAGGGCTCGGCGCCTACGGCGAGGCCTTGCGGGTGGACGCTGGCTCGGGGTCATGCGATCGGGAGACCGGGTGGCGCTCGCCGCGTACCTCGGCGACGACGACACGTTCGACCATGCGTTGGCTGCGTTCGCCGTCACCTACGCCGACGTGAACGAGGCCGATCATGCATCGCTCCTCGAGGCGATCGACGAGGGCAAGATCGGAGCCACGCCCGGTATCTGAGCTGGGGAAGGCTACCTATCGACCTATACTGAACGCGCGGTTCAGCACCGTGGCGATGGAGCTCGCCGAACGCCCGGAGGGCTGATGGCTCCTGCGGCAGCGACGTAGGAGGCAGGTATGAGCGCGCAGCCCTCGATATCGGAGCCCGACCCCATCCGCGGAGCCCTCGGTCGCGCCAGCGAGATCGCACTCGAACGCGGAGAGCCCATCACCTCTGCTCGCCTCGCGGCACTCGCGGAGCGACTGAGGCGGGGCGAATTCAACGTCGTCGTGGTCGGCGCGTTCAAGCGGGGGAAGAGCACCCTCGTCAACGCGCTCGTCGGTGCGCCCGTCCTGCCGACCGGCGTCCTTCCCCTGACCTCGGTCGCGACGAGCCTCCGTTGGGCGCCGGTGTCGACAGCCACGATCTGCTCCGAAGACGGGACGTCGCGAGGGATCCCTCTCACCGCACTCGACGGGTTCGTCACCGAGGCAGGAAATCCGCGGAACCACCTCAGGGTCGCATCGGCAGAGGTCGCGGTCCCGGCGGACATCCTTCGCTCCGGAGGCGTCATCGTGGACACACCGGGCGTGGGGAGCACGCTCGAGCACAACACCGACACCACGATGCGATCGCTCGAAGACGTCGACGCCGCGGTGTTCGTGACGGCGACGGATCCTCCCATCTCCGAAGACGAGCGACGGTTCCTGATCGCCGTGCGACACCACGCGCACAAGATGTTCTTCGTCCTCAACAAGGTGGACACCCTCGATGCTCACGAGGCCGACGAGGTCCTCACGTTCACCCGGTCGGTGATCGGTGAGGCGATCGGAGACGAGGCGACGATCTTCCCGGTCTCCGCCAGACGAGCCTTGCGAGAAGGTGACCCCGGGATGGATCGGTTCGCCGCGGAGCTAGCCGCGTTCGTCGATCGGGATCTCGCGGGCATCGGTATCGACTCCGTCGTCGACAAGGCCTGCCGTTCGATCGATCGGGTCCTCGCCGGGATCGCGGTGGAGCTCGAGGCCCAGCGCCTCTCGGTGGAGGAGATCGGACGCCGCCGCCAACGTCTCGCTGAGGTCCGCCGGACGATCGACACGACCCGGGGAGAGCTCGCGACCCTCGTGCAATCGCATGTCCGGGAGCTCCTGTCATGGATCGTCGAGGAGCTGGCGGTGTGGCGCACCGACGAGACCGACCGCCTGCTACGAGCGGCCGAACGCGCGATGGCCGAGACCACGATGCTCCCGGCGGAGCTGGCGAGATCGATCGATGATCTCCTGCGTGATGACATCGAAACGTGGCGACCGGGGTTCGAGACGGCCGTCCGCTCCCGCTCCTCGACCGCCCACGACGCGCTGGCAACCCGGGCCGAGGCGGTGGCCTCCGGCGCCGCCGAGGCCGCGGCCGAGATCCTCGACATCCGACCGCCGCCCGCCCCACCGATCGACGGCCTCCCCGAGGAGAGCGGGTTCACGTATGCGTTCTTCGAGGTACCCACCGTGGCGCAGAGCCTGCTCCCCGACGCCGCCAAGGTCCTGCCCACGACGTGGGCGACCGGCATCGCGCTCCGCCGAGCCCGCCGACGGATCCCCATGATCGTGGACCGGCATTCCGGGAGGATCCGCCACGACCTGGCCACCAGGCTCGAGCGGAGCGCACGAGAGCTCATCCAGGCACTGGATCGACACCTGGGCGCCACGACGGAGGGTCTCGACGAGGCGCTCGCACGGGCCGAGGCGAGCAGCGATTCGCTCGGGCGCTCCGGATCGAGCGTCGCTCCCTCCCTGCTCGCGCTCGACCGTGAGCTCGGTTCCCTCGCCGAGCTGCTGAGGGGAGCGACCCGGGCCGAGGAGCGCCCGTGAACGACCCTCTCGCCGGCTACGAGCAAGATCTGGCGCCCGAGCACCTCTCCGGACGGATGGAGACCGTCGAGCTTTCGATCGACGCCGGCGAGGAAGCCACGTCGCTCGCGTATCTCGCTCTGTACGACCGCCTCGCCGCGCGGGCATCGGACGAGCTGGGCGCCGACGCCGAGCCGCGACTGCGGGCGCTACGTTCGCGGATCGCATCGCTGGAAGGTGCCCTCCGATTCGAGCTCTGGGAGTCCACTACCGAGATCGAGGCGCTCGACCGCGTGGAGCGCATCGCGGCCCGGGAGTCACGCCTGAAACGCGGATGGCTGGCTCCCCGCCTCCGCGACGAGATCGCGCTCTACCGGCGAAGGATCGAGGCGCTCGAGACGGCGCTGGAGCGAACGTGACCCGCATCGAGCTCATCGCCGAGGACGTAGAGCGGTTGCGTGCCGCCTACCTGGAGCTCGACGACGCCAGACTGGGCGAGGCGCTCGCCGGCGGCGGCACTCCGTCACCGGCACGACTCGTGGGACCGCGAGGACACCTACGAACGGTTCGTGCACGACGCCGCTGCGCTCGCGACGTATCGTCACCGGCTCCTCGGCGCGGCGCAGTCGCGCGCCGCCGCCCGCGAGCGCGAACGGGAGGCGTACGACGCGAACATCGAGCTGGACAAGGACATCATCCCGCCGCTCAAGATCGAGGCCCGACGGTTGAGGGCCGAGATCCGACGGTTGGAATCGGCGCTGCTCGCGAGGGGGATCGATCCCGCGACGGTCGAGCCCACCGTCGAGGGGCCAACGCTGGCGGTCGACGACTATGAGCCACCTCGTTTCGTCGACGAGGTCGAGCGGCGACGTGACGTCGTCGCGTTCTTCCGTCGCGTCGGAGGAGATCGATGACGTCGAGGGGACGCCGAGGCCCTGACGCCCCCGAGGATCGCCGCCACATGCCCGTGGGCCACTTCGACCTTCTGCGCGATCTCCCGCGGAGCGGCTGCGCCGTGTGCCGAGGATCGGCGCGCTCGGCCTGGCGCTACCTCGACGGTCTCCTGTGGGAGGGCGTCACGGATCCGGGGGTACGGACCCTGACACGCGCCTCCCATGGGTTCTGTCGCGAGCACGCGGCGATGGCGATCTCCGTAGCGAGCCAGCAGTCCGGCCAGCTGGGCATGGCGATCCTGTTCGAGGATCTCCTGCGACATCTCGAGGATGAGGCCGCACGACTCGCCGGGGCCGAGGAGGGACGCCGGGGCCGGCGAGCCACTCGCACTGCCCGATCCGCTCGCGCCACACACCGGATGCCACGCGTGCACCAGCGCCCGCTCGACCGCACGGAACTATCTCGTGGTGTTGGCGCGCGCCGACTCCCGGATCGGACGTCGCCGTCCTGGCGCCGAACACGCTCCTGTGCTCTGCCTCGAAC
Organism: uncultured Actinomycetes bacterium; assembly: GCA_963796725.1. Classification (GTDB taxonomy): domain Bacteria; phylum Actinomycetota; class UBA4738; order UBA4738; family HRBIN12; genus JAOUEA01. The sequence continues at coordinate 574,178 of CAWCMT010000001.1, read as the reverse complement.
ACCTGCGTATGGGACTGGCACTCGGCGAACTGGACGAGGCCGGGCGTCGACACCTCGTCCTGATCTTCCGCGAGGGCTCCGAGCGGCTGCGAGGCGAGCTGGTGGAGTTCATCCGCAAACGGGACTATCGGTTCGCGGACGAGATCGTCACGCAGGGGGAGGCCACCGCGTGGTTCAGAGCGGTCCAGGCGATCGTCGGCATGCCCTCCCCGCGGACCTCCGATCGGTGAGCGACGCCTGGCCTCCAGAGGTTCCCCGCGAGTACCCACGCTGACCCCGGATCGCGTTGATCGAGGAGGCCTTCAAGGGCGACGACGCTCGTTGACACCGACCTGAGTGAACGTCAGGCTCTCGGCACACTGGGCGAGTTCGGAGGTGAGCGATGTCCAGCCGTTCATATGTCCTCGCACTCGCCGTGGTTACCGTGGCGCTGCTCGCTTCTCCGGGTGTTGGGGAGGCGGCTCCCGCCGGATGGACGGGCCCCACGCTGATCGCTCACACCCACAGCGTCGTGAACCAGGTCTTCGCCACAGCCCCTAACGGTTCGGATGCTCTGGTGTGGGTGGGACCCGGGACGACGGCCGGCAAGGCCACCCTCTTCTCTCGGCTCCGGCTCCCGGGCAAGACGGCCTGGACGACCGTGCCGACGAACCTCAAGGATCAGTACAACATCCAGGAGTACACGTTGCGGGCGGCGCCGAACGGCGACTTCTGGCTCGCGTTCGTGCAGTACGGCGAGACGTCGGGTTCCCCCGAGGTCTACGTGATGCGGCTCGACCACAAGACCCACCGCTGGACGAGGAAGACCAAGGTGTTTCACTCGGCGACCTACCATCACGGAGGGGCACGGCTTGCCGTTGCGGGCGACGGCACCGTCGTCGTCGGAGCCTACGCGCCACCCGTGACCCCGCCCATCGGCAACCCCGGTTACCGGACCGTGGTTGCGGTCAAGTCGCCGGGAAGTACGACCTGGGTGGCGAGATACCTTTCCCCGGCGACGAAGCAGGCCAGCACGCCGGAGCTGGCCGCGAACAAGAAGGGTCAGGTGGTGGCGAGCTGGATCATCAACGCGGACAATCTGTCGACCATGGCGGTCCGCGCGGCGGTACGGAACACCGGTCCTCATGCCCCATGGAGATCATCGACACTGACCGCGCCGGGAGCGTCGCAACGGTCCTACGTCGCGATCGGCGACAACGGGACGGCGGCCGTCGTTTGGGTTGAACCTGCGTCTGGCCCGGCGACCACGATCAGTGCCGGCACGCTCAGGGTGGGCAACGGTACCCCATCCTGGCTCGTCACCTCGCCCGTGAGCGGCGGCGGCTTCTCGAGCCCCGCGATCACGGTCGGCCCCACTGGTATCCCGACGGTCGTCTACCGGCAGAGCGGCATCGCGGGCGCTGCGATGACCCAGGCGACGAACTTCGTGACGGGCAGCTGGACGGTTCCAGCGGTGCTCTCCCCGACCGACGAGGTCTCCCAGCCCGCCGCACTGGCGACCCGAACGAACGGCAAGGCCGTCGTGCTCTATCAGCAGTTCATGCCCGGCACCTTCGACGACCTGGGGCTGCGGATCCGGAAGCTCAGCCCGAGCGGGAACGGTCCAGCGGAGACCGTGACCACATCGATCGATCCGAAGGTGAACGCCCCGTATCTCGGTATGACGGCGGCGGGGGGTACGGTCGTGGAATGGCAGTCAGGTCCCTACCCAGCGAACCACCAGGCCTGGAGTGGTTCGATGCTTCGCGCCCCCACCGTCGTGGCGAACGCCTTCACGAGCAAGCGGGTTAAGCGCACCGTCGTCAAGGGCGACACCGCGGTCGGCAAGACGGTCACATGCTCGTCGGGCTACTGGGTCGAGACCGGAAAGCTCGTGTACGGCTGGTCGCGTGGCGGTGCGGTGATCCACGGTGCCGACCGGCAGCGGTACGCATTGACCGCGGCTGACCGAGGCCACAAGATCGCCTGCACCATCACGGCCTCCAACCAGTCCACTCAGACGACCGTGCTCACCGGGAGGGGCGTCCTCGTCCGGTGACCCGGATCCCTCCTCGGAACTTCCGCGTCTCTCTTCGGCGCAGTCCACATCGGAGGTGAGGGCGATTAGCGAGCTGCATGTCGTGCTGGGGGCGAGCGGGGGGACAGGGCGGGCTGTCGTGGCCGCATTGGCCGAACGGGGGAACCAGATACGTGCGGTCAACCGGGGCGGGAACGCCGAGGTCCCCAAGGGTGTCGACCGGTTGGCGGCGGACATCGCGACGCCTGAGGGCGCTCGCCGGGCGGTCGAGCACGGCGACGTCGTCTATCACTGCGCGCAACCCGAGTACACGCGGTGGATCGAGGAGTTCCCCATGATGAACCGAACGGTCGTGGACGCGACAGCTTCGGCCGGCGCGAAGCTCGTGTTCGCCGACAACCTCTACATGTACGACGCCTCTCGCGGTCCGATCACCGAGGACACGCCTGAGACGGCGACCCACGCCTACGGACGTCTCCGCCACGAGATGGCGGCGGACCTCCTCGAGGCCCACCGCGCAGGCCGGCTCCGCGTCACGATCGGCCGTGCCTCCGACTACTACGGCCCGGGTGGGACGGACAGCACGCTCGGCGAGCGCCTGTTCGACGCTATCGTCGAGGGCAAGAAGGCGCACTGGATGATGTCGCTCGACCAACCGCATACATGCAGCTACACGGCGGACGTCGGTCGGGCCTTGGTCGCGCTCGGCAGTCGCGACGAGGCGAACGGCAACGCCTGGGTCCTGCCGGCCGCACCCGCTCTGACCGGCCGCGCGTTCATCGCGGCCGCCGGAGAGGCCGCAGGCACCCATCCCAAGCCCGTGGCTCTCTCATCCACGATGATGCGGATCGCGGGGATGTTCGTGCCGTTCCTGCGGTCCTACCGGGACATGCAGTACCAGTGGAGCGCCCCGTTCACCGTCGACGCGAGCGCGTTCCTGCGGACGTTCGGTCCGTTCCAGGTGACCCCGCACCAGGACGCGCTCACCGAGACGATCGCCTGGTATCGGCGCAGGCACGCCGTCGCCGTGTGACCCCCGTGTCCTGGTGAGCCGGAGGAAGTACCGATATCGAGGATCTCGATATGAGGTTCGGGATGCCGGTTGACGCTCCGGGGCTGCGGGAATGGATGCTCGGGGCTCCCGAGCGGCCTCGGTCGGCGGGCCGTTGCGTTCGAGACGCGGTTCCGCAAACCGGTGGCCGTGGGCGGAGCCGCGGCGCGCGGGATCGCCCACCGGCTCGAGGGCCAGGCTACGTCGTCGTGGTGCCACCGCAGAGCAGATCCCCAGGTCGTCGCTGGACCGCGGCGAGCCGCCGGTCCCCGACTCGCCTGCTCATCGGGACAGTGTGGGTCCTCGGTTGGGGAGCCGCAAGGACGCCAACACCGTCGGCAGGTGCGGGGGGCCGCGTCGCTTCGTAGGCGGTGATCTTCTCCTCGTACCGCAAGCTCAGACCGCCCACGTGAAGAGGGCACCGCGTGGTTCAGAGCGTCCAGGCGATCGTCGGCATGCCCTCCCCGCGGAACTCCGATCGGTGAGCGGCGCCCGAGATGTCTTAAGAGCACACAGTCATGCGAGCTCCCGCGGCACCACGAAGCGAGTGAGCGTCCCTGCGCCGTCCGCCAGATCGCTCCATCGATCCGACGGGAGCTCGATCTCAGCCAATGCTCCGGTTGGGAACTTCTGCGCGAGGTCGGCGAGACGCTCGCCCCGCGCGGCGACCGCCATGGCGAGTTCCTGCATGGCCGGGTTGTGGCCGACAACCAGCGTCGAACAGCCCGATGTCACGCGCCCGAGCCTCGCGATCAGCGCCTCGCCATCGAACGTGTACAGCGAACGTTCGATCCGAACCTCCAGCTCGTCACCCAGGGCCGGAAGCACCGCTGCAAGGGTCTGACGGGTGCGTAGCGCTGAAGAGCACAGGACGAGCGCCGGGTGGATAGGTTCCGACATGAGGTAGTCGCGCATACCTGCGACGGCCCGAACCCCGCGTGTGGCCAGAGGCCGAGCCTCGTCGGGCAGACCCGGATCCTCCCAGCTCGACTTCGCGTGACGGAGCAGCCAGAGGCGCACGAACGAGAGTGTCGTGCGCCCGCGCCCGTCCGGCAAGCGGCATCGATGGTCGAGTGAGTCGGGATAGCTGGCGACCTCGGATATCCGGGGGTCGCCTTACCGCAGCCCTCATCGACCAGCGAGGCGCCGGGAGGTCAGCCCTGACCGCCCCCGGCGGCGTTGATAGCCGCGGCGAGTTCGTCGGCGTTCGCATCCACCTCGGCCGAGACATAGCGGTTCACGGCCTTGATGTTCGCGGCGACCTGGTCCCCCATGTTGGTGGCGTACACGGCGACGAGGCCGAAGCGCCCCTTGTCGAGGACTTCGCCCAGCTCCTTGAGGTCGTCGTCTTTCATGCCACCCTTCATGTGTCCGGTTACGGCGCCAACCGCGGCACCGGCCGTACCGCCCGCGATGAGTCCTCCAGCCAGCGCGACGGGTGGGAAGATGGCGGCCACCGCACCGACAGCCAGTCCCCAGCCCAAGCCCTTCGCGGCGCCGTGGCGCGTCGGCTGCTCGTGCTTCTTCACGACGTGGACCTTGCCCTCGTCGTCACGCTCGAGCACCGCCGCGTCGAAGTCGTGCGAGGCCTGCACTTCGTAGTAGAGCGCCTTGATCGCCTCGTAGTCGGCCTCCGCATCCTCCCTGGTGTCGTACGACGCGCCGAGCACGTACAACGTGTCCTTCTCACTCATCCTGTCCTCCATCCCTCATCGATCTCAACGGTCCACCGGCTCACCGCGATGACACCATCTCCCTCTCGGAGCCCGACCTTCCACGGTGTTTGCGGCGGCCTTTCCTGAGCCGGCGTAGCTGCGACTCCTTGGACCCGCGGAGACGCCGGGATTCGAACCCGGGAGGGAGCTTTCACCCCCTAACCGCTTAGCAGGCGGCTCCTTTCGGCCTCTCAGGCACGTCTCCGCCCACGATTGTACGGGGCGATGGATGCGGGGCGAACGGCTAGGCTGCCGCCCATGCCCGACGTCCTCATCATCGGCGGCGGCGTGATCGGGGCCGCGTGCGCGAGCGAACTCGCGCGCGCCGGGGCCGCGGTCACGCTGATCGAGCGCGACGAGCTCGCCGCGCACGCCTCCGGCCGGAATCAAGGTCTGTGGGTCATGCCCGAGGACGACGCCACGGTGCCGATGGCGCTGCTGAGCCTCGAGCGGTATCTCGCGCTCGCGCCCGATGCCCCGATCGACGTGCAGCTCGACCCGGAGCCCGTCGGCCTCGTGATGGTCGCGCGCACGGAGGTGGAGCTCGCCGACGTGCGGCGGAAGGCCACCGTGGCCGAGCGGGCGGGCACGCGGGTCGACGAACTCGGCCCAACCGCCCTGGCCGAAGTGGAGCCCTCCGTGAATCGCGAAGTCGCCGGCGCCTGGCTCGTGCACCACGGGCACCGTCTGGACCCCGGCTCGCTCACCGTGGCGCTGGCACTCGACGCGAAGGCGCACGGCGCGCGGATCAGGCATCACACGAACGCGCGCGCGCTGATGACGCGGGGCGAACGGGTCGGCGGAGCGGTTACCGACGACGGTCCGCTCGAGGCCGACGTGACGATCGTCGCCGGCGGACCCTGGTCGACGCGCCTCCTCGACCCCATCGGCGTGAAGCTCCCCGTGGTCGGCGCCCGCGGCTGGCTCGTGCGGTTGGCTCCCCGGGAGCCGCTCGTGCGCCACCTGGTGGAGGCGGAGGCGGCGCACGCCGCTCTCCGTGGAGGCGCCTCCGAGCTGCCTACCGCCGGCGACCTGGTGCGCGAGGGCTTCCCACCGCCCGTGGTGGGCGCGATCGTGCACCCGAACCGCGATGGCTCCGTGCTGGTGGGCTCATCCCGGCAGACCTGGCTCACCCCCGAGCCCGACGATGCATCGGCGGTCCGCCAACTCCTGGCGGGCGCGATCGACCTGGTCCCCGCGGTCGCAGGAGCTGAGGTGCGTTCGTCGTGGTGGGGGGTGCGGCCCCTCACCCCCGACGAGCGCCCCTTCGTGGGACCGGTGGGCGAGGGGCTCGTCGTGGCCACCGGCCACGGATCAGAGGGCGTGATCCTGGGCGGCGGCACCGCTCGGCTCGTGGTGGCGCAGATCCTCGGGCAGGCTCCCCCGTTCGACCCGGAGCCGTTCGATCCGCTCCGGTTCGACTGAACGCCCGGCTATGGGAGGCGGCCGGCGTTGCGCAACGAAACCCGCATCCGGTCCACCGGCATGGCGTGCAAGGTGTTGCCGTCGCGCCCTACGGTCGTCTCGGCGGCGAGCAGCGCGTTGAGGACCGCCGTCTGCGTGGCATCCACGGTCGCCCGGAAGATCTGCGAGAGGAGCCAGGGCGCCTCGAGAGGTCCGTCGACCACCGCCCGGACCGACCGCTCGGGAGCCCCGGCCTCCAGTCGGTTCGCGGTCGAGAACGCGAGCATCTGCTCACCGCTGCCGTTCGAGGCGTCGGAGCCCGTGGCGGCGAGCCCCATCCCCGCACGCTGGGCCACCCGTGTCAGCTGATGCGGCAACAGGGGGGCATCGGTCGCCACGACGACGACGCACGAACCCTCGGTGTGCCGGGAGGGCATGAGGTCGTCGATCCCGCGCCCCACGGGGACACCGTCGATGCGCAGTTCCTCGCGATCGCCGTGGTTGGTGAGCGCGAGCACGCCCACGGTGTAGCCGCCGGCGTCGGCGCCGAGCAGACGCGAGGCCGTGCCGATACCGCCCTTGAAGTCGAAGCACTGCATCCCGGTGCCTGCGCCGACGCACCCCTCCGCTACCGGTCCCGCCGATGCGCCGTTCAGCGCCGCCGCCACGTCCTCGTCTTCGAGTGGGAACGACAGGACGTCACTCAGCCAGGAATCGTCGCACTCGGTGACGACCGGCATCACCTCGACGGCGCCGTCGCGATCTCGAGATGCTAGCCATCGGACGGTGGCGTCGTAGGCCTTGCCGATCGCGAGGGACGACGTCAGCACCACGGGGCTCATCAAGACGCCCCACTCGCGCAGCTGGTTGATCCCGATCAGCTCGCCGTAGCCGTTCAAGATGTGAACGCCCGCGTACACCCACGACGCCAGGGGTCCTGTTCACCGGGAAACATCGTGGTGACGCCGGTACGCACGGCACCTGGACCATCGTCGCCGCGACGATCGTTCGATGGCCCACGCGCACACCGGGTACGTCCGTGATGGCGTCGAGTGGTCCCGGCGTGCCCGAGCCGATCCGGATACCGAGGTCGACCGCGCGCGGCTTGGTCATCGCGCCGCATGCTACCCCTCGGCGGGGCTTCCGAGAACGTTCCCCGGACCGCTAGACTGCTGGACCTACCTGCTCATGGCCATCCTCACCCTCGGGGTCTCCTTCCGTCGCGCGCCGATCGAGCTGCTGGAGCGGCTCGCGTTCACCGACGACGACCTCACGAAGGCCTACCGGCATGCCCGCGACCTCGACGGGATCGAGGAGGCCGTGATCCTGTCCACCTGCAACCGCGTCGAGGTCACCGCGAGCGTGCCCAGCTACCACGCCGGGTTCATGGCCCTGAAGCGTCTCCTGGTGGAGACCCGGGGCGTCGAGCCCGCGACGCTGGCCGAGCCCCTCTACTCCCACTGGGAGCAGGACGCGGCCGACCACCTGTTCGCCGTCGCCGCAGGGCTGGACTCCATGGTCCTGGGGGAGACGCAGATCGCACGCACAGGTGCGCGAGGCCCTGCGCCGCGCCGAGGCCGAGGGCGCGGCCGGCCCGGCACTCACCGGGGTCTTCCATGCTGCGGCGCGTGCAGGCCGGCGCGTGCGACAGGAGACCTCGCTGGGCGCGGCGCCCGACGCCTTCGTCGCGCTCGGAGCCGACCTGGCGGGCGAGGCGCTCGGCGGGCTCGCGGGCCGCGACGTGGTCGTGGTCGGTGCGGGGCAGATGGCCGCCTTGGCCGTCAAGCACCTGCGGGAGCGCGGCGTCGGTCCGGTCCGGATCCTCAACCGCTCGCTCGAGCACGCCCGGGCGCTGGCGGAGCGAACCAACGCCGAGCACGGCGATCTCGACGCGCTCCCCGATGCCCTGCGAACCGCCGACCTGGTCGTGAGCGCTACCGGCGCCGCCGGTATCGTGATCCACGAGATGGCCTTACGTGACGGCCGCGATGCGCTGCGTGGCGAACGCCCCCTGGTCTTCGTGGACCTCGCGGTCCCCCGCGACGTCGAGCCGTCGGCCGCCGGGGTTCCCACCGTGCGACCTGTTCGACATCATCTCGCTGCGTGAACGGCTCGCCGACCACAGTGAGGCGACCGCGGTCGACATCGCCGAGGCGCACGAGGATCGTCGGTGAAGAGGTCCGACAGCTACGCCGTCCGCAGGCGTGGCGATGCCCTGCGCCCGCTGATCAAGGCGCTCCGCCGGCGTGGCGAAGATGTCATGGCGGCCGAGCTCAGGCGCCACGCCTCGCGACTGGAGCCGCTCACCGACGATCAGCATGAGGCCGTCGAGGCCTTGGCACGCGGGATCGTGGCGAAGCTCCTCCACGATCCCGATCGTGGAACTCAAGGAGCGGTCCGAGCCCGGGACCGAAGGCGTGCACGCCAAGGCCCTGGCGGAACTGTTCGGGATCGATCCCGAGGCGGAGTGAGGCCGCTCCGCATCGGGACCCGTGGCTCTGCGCTGGCCATCGTCCAGGCGGAGGGAGTGCGCGATGCCCTGCTCGACCATGGCACGCCCGCCGAGGTGATCCCGATGCGCACCTCGGGAGACGAGGGCGTCCCCGCCGACCTCGACCCCCGCGGCCTCAAGGGACTCTGGATCGACACGATCCTGGACGCACTCGAGGCGGGCGACGTCGACATAGCGGTGCACTCCGCGAAGGACCTGCCGGCGGAGGAGGACGACGGCTTCACGATCGGTGCAGTGCCGCAGCGCATGGACCCCTCCGATGTGCTGATCAGCCGGGAGGGAGGCGCTACCGCCGGGCGGTGTGATCGGAACCTCGTCCCTGCGCCGCCGGGCGCAGCTGCTTGCAGCGTTCCCCGGTCTCACCGTGGCCGAGTTCCGCGGCAACGTGGATACGCGCTTGCGCAAGCTCGCCGAGGGTGTGGTGGACGCCACGGTGCTCGCGGCGGCAGGGCTGGCGCGGCTGCGGATCGATCCGGACCACGCCCGTCCCTTGAGCGTGCGGGAGATGGTTCCGGCCCCTGGTCAGGGCAGCCTTGCCGTCCAGTGCCGCGCCGACGACGACGCGACCCTGGCAGCGCTGGCCCCCCTCGACGATCACATGACCCACCGGGCGCTCGAGGCGGAGCGGTCCCTGATGTGGCGCCTGGGCGGCGGGTGCGCCCTCCCCCTGGGGGCCTACGCGGAGGTCGACGCGCAGGACACCGTCGAGCTGTCGGCGCTGATCGCCTCGCCGAACGGTGCCCGACGTTATCCGCGCCGAGGCGCGGGGTGGTGACCCCGAGGAGGTCGCGGCAGCGGTGGCTCGCTCCCTGATCGACCAAGGCGCCGAGGCGATCCTGGCCGACGCACGGGCGGACGGTCACGAGACGTGAGTCCGTCCACCGCGCACACCCTGGAGAGCCGCGTCATCCTGGTCACCCGCCCCGCGGATCAAGCGGCAACATTGGTCAAGTACCTTGACCAACGGGGCGCGCGCGCGATCACGGCGCCCGCGATCGAGATCGGGCCGCTCCGCTCGGCGGTCCTCACCAGGGCGCTGCGCGATCTCGCCCACGGCGAGTACTGCCTGGATCACGTTGACCAGCCGGGCCACCGTCGACGTCCTCTCGTCGAGACTCCCCGGACCCGCGGACGTCCGAGCGAAGGTGGCGGTGATCGGCGACGGCACCGGCGCTGCGTTCGCCGCGTGGGCGGGCCGGGAGGCCGACCTGCGCCCCGCCGTCTTCACCACTGCGGGACTCGCCCGGGCATTCCCGAAAGGCGAGGGGCGGGTCCTGTGTGCGCGCGCCGATATCGCTCCAGAGGGATTCGAGGACGCACTCGCGGTCGAAGGGTTGGTCTCCGGAGCGCGTCCACGCCTACCGTACGAAGCTACCCCGGACACTGCCGAAGGAGGCGCGCGAGGCGCTCAGGGCGGGCGAGGTCGACGCCGTCACGTTCACGAGCGCATCGACCGTGCGAGGATTCGTCGGGGCGTTCGGGCCCCGTCCGGGGTGCGCCCAGGGTCGTCTGCATCGGCCCCGTCACCGCCGCCGCGGCGCGCGAGCACGGCCTCACGGTGCACGCTGTGGCGCGCCCGCACACGGTCGAGGGTGTGGTGAAGGCACTGGAGCGGCTGTTCGCAGGGTCGGCGGACCGCTAGCATCCACCGCTATGGGCTTCCCCGCCTCACGACCTCGCCGGCTCCGGCGCACGTCGGCCCTCCGCGGGCTGATCCGCGAGACGCGCCTGGCCCCGGCCGACCTGATCGCGCCGCTCTTCGTGAAGGAGGGCATCGCCGACCCCGTGCCGATCGGCTCGATGCCGGGGCAGTTCCAGCACACGCTCGAGTCGCTCAGGAAGGAGGCCGTCGCGACCGCCTCCGTGGGTGTCACGGCGTTCATGCTGTTCGGCGTGCCGGCGCAGAAGGATCCGGAAGGATCCGAGGCCTGGAACCCCGATGGGATCGGGCAGCTCGCCATCGCGGCTCTGCGCGACGAGTTCGGGGATGACGCCGTCGTGATCTCGGACCTCTGCCTCGACGAGTACACGGACCACGGCCACTGCGGCGTGCTGACCCCGTCCGGCGAGGTGGACAACGACGCCACGCTCGAGCGGTACCGGCGCGTGGCGCTCGCCCAGGCCGAGGCGGGGGCGGACCTGGTCGGTCCCAGCGGGATGATGGACGGTCAGGTGGCCGCCATCCGCGACTCGCTGGACGACGCAGGTCGCACCGACGTCGGGATCCTCGCCTACGCTGCGAAGTTCGCCTCGGCGCTCTACGGGCCGTTCCGCGAGGCGGCCGAGGGCGCTCCGAAGTTCGGGGACCGCACCGGCTACCAGCAGGATCCGGCGAACGCCGAGGAGGCCCTGCGGGAGATCCGCACCGACATCGACGAGGGCGCGGACATCGTGATGGTGAAGCCGGCCCTCCCCTATCTCGACATCGTTCGTACCGCGAAGGACGCCACCGGATTCCCGATGGCGGCCTATCACGTGAGCGGCGAGTACGCGATGGTGAAGGCGGCGGCGGAGCGCGGCTGGCTCGACGAACGCCGTACCGTGCTCGAGATCCTCACCTCGATCCGGCGCGCCGGCGCCGACCTGATCCTCACGTACCACGCGAGCGACGCGGCGGTGTGGCTGCGGGAGGACGCGTGAGGCGTCGTCCCCGCTCGTGGCGCCGGTAGCATCCCGGGCATGACGCGCTCTGAGGAGCTGTTCGCTCGCGCACGCACCGTGATCCCGGGCGGAGTGGATTCGCCGGTGCGCGCCTTCGGCGGGGTCGGCGGCACGCCCGTGTTCGCTGCGCGGGGAGAGGGCGCCTACCTGATCGACGTGGATGGCAACCGCTACGTCGACCTGATGCAGTCCTGGGGCGCGCTGCTCTTCGGCCATGCCTGCCCCGAGATCGTCGAGGCGGCCACCGAGGCGGCGCGGCGGGGCACGACGTTCGGCGCGCCCACCGAGGGCGAGGTCGAGCTGGCGGCCAGGATCGTCGAGGCCGTCGACGCCGTGGACATGGTGCGGCTGGTGTCCAGCGGTACCGAGGCCGCGATGTCGGCGATCCGCCTGGCACGAGGCGCCACCGGCCGCGACCTCATCGTGAAGTTCGCGGGTTGCTACCACGGCCACTCGGACTCGCTCCTGGCCAAGGGCGGGGGCAGTGGTCTCGCCACGCTAGGGATCCCCTCGTCTCCCGGCGTGACCGAGGGCTCCGCCCGCGACACCCTGACCGCCCCCTACAACGACCTTGGGGCCGTCCGAGCCCTCTTCGAGGAACGGGGGAGCGAGGTCGCCGTCGTAGCGGTCGAGCCGGTGGCGGCGAACATGGGCGTCGTCCCGCCCGAACCGGGGTTCCTGGAGGGATTGCGGGAGCTATGCGACACGCACGGAGCGCTGCTGTTCTTCGATGAGGTCATCACGGGGTTCCGGATCGCGTACGGGGGCGCGCAAGCGTATCTCGGCGTAACGCCGGACCTCACGGCCTTCGGCAAGGTGATGGGCGGGGGGTTCCCCTGTGCCGCGTTCGGCGGGCGCGCCGACCTGATGGAGCTCCTGGCGCCCACCGGGCCCGTCTACCAGGCCGGCACCCTCAGCGGGAATCCGGTCGCGGTAGCGGCGGGGATCGCCGCCCTGGACCTCGCACGCGCCCGCTCCCCGTATGCGGGACTCGAGGCCACGGCCTCCGACCTCACGGGCCAGCTGGCCGCGGTCTTCGCCGAGCAGGCGGTGCCGGTGTCGATCAACCGGGCGGGGTCGCTGTTCAGCGTGTTCTTCACCGACCGCGACGTCCGGGACTTCGAGGGCGCCGCCGCCGCCGACCACGAGCGCTACGGCCGCTTCTTCCATCACATGCTCGAACGGGGTGTGTATCTCCCGCCCAGCGGCTACGAGCTGTGGACCCTCAGCACGACGCACGGCCCCGACGAGGTCACACAGATCGTCGAGGCCGTGCGTTCGTTCCGCGGGTAGTCAGGGACCCGCGGATGGACGCGGCGGGCGGGAGCGGCGCCGTGTCCGGGTCTTGCGTTCAGGCCGCCGTGGCCGGCTCCGGTACGTCGCGGAGGTCCACATCCTGGACCTCTAACGCCAGGCAGAACGTGCCGATCACGCGATCGAGCGCGTCATGCGTCGGCGCCACCTCGCACCGGACCGTCCCGCGCGAGCCGTGGAGCGTGAACTCCGCGGTGTCGCCGGACAGGGCCGCCACGTGGGCCTCCAGGATGGCCAGGTTCGGTCCCTCCATACCGAACAGGGCCAGCAGGTCGCGCCCCTCGCACTTCGCGAACGGCAGACCGATCACCTCCGCCGCGGCCCCCGTCACGGTGCGCATGCGCAGCGCCGTGTCGGTGGTCCAGAAGAACACCGGGCGGCCCTTGATCGCGGGCCTGACGGTGTCGATGCCGGCGAACCGGCGTGGCGGGGGCGGCGGCTCCTGGTCAGTGATGCCGATCAATTCCCACTGTCTCATCAGAACTCACCCCTCCCAGGGTCGGGATCCTCGCTACCTGATTTCGGGTAACGGAGCGCTCCAGCGCAGGGGTCGTTCGGCCCATTTCCTCTCTAGGTCCATCGGCGGGGGGCCGATGCGCAAGCGGACCCGGAGCGCGGCGTACCGCGTCGGGTCAGGCTACCGCTTGCCCTTCTTGACGGCGCGGTCTTTCAGGATCTCCCTGACGCAGTGGTGGCCGGGCATCCCGGTGACACCGCCACCCGCGTGCGTGGCGCTGCTGGCCTGGTACAGCCCCTGGATCGGCGTTCGGTAGTCCGCGTAGCCCGGCGCGGGACGCATGTGGAACAGCTGATCCACCGTGAGCTCGCCGTGGAAGATGTTCCCGCCGATCAGCCCCCACTCGTCCTGCATCTGCTTGGGCCCGATGATCTGGCGGTGCATGACCGAGCCCTTGAAGTTCGGGGCCACGTCGTTCACGCGGTCGATCAAGCGGTCTGCGTAGGCCTCCAGCTCAGCCTCGTGCCCGTCCTCTTCCGCCCACTCCTGGGGCACCCACTGGGTGAACATCGACACCACGTGGACACCCTCCGGCGCAAGGGTCTTGTCGAACACCGTCGGGATCGCCGTGTCGCTGAAGGGCAGGGTGGCAGCCTCGCCGAACCGCGCCTCCTGGAACGCTCTCTCCAGGTAGTCGGTGTCGTCGAGGATCTGGATGGCCCCGCCGTGGATCTGCGGGTCGAAGCCCGGGTCGGCCGTGAACTCCGGGAGCTCCGAGACGGCGAGGTTGATCTTCACGGTGCCGCTGCGGGTCTTCCAGTGCTGGATGTCCGCGACGAACTCAGGCGGCAGCTCGGCCGCGGACAGCTGCTCCAGGAACGTGATCTTCGGGTGGATCGCGGTCACCACGAGCGGCGCCGAGATCTCCTGGCCGCCCTCCAGCGCGACCCCGCGGACGCTGCCGTCCTGGGTGAGGATCCGCTCGACGCGGGCGTTCGTGCGGATCTCGGCTCCGAAGAACCTGGCGGAGTCCTCACAGGCCTGCGAGACGGCGCCCATGCCCCCCTCCGGGTAGCCCCAACTCGCGATCTGTCCGTCGCCGATGTCCCCGACGGAGTGGTGCATCAGGACATAGGCGGTTCCGGGTGCGTCCGGGCCGGCCCACGTCCCGATGATCCCGTTGACGGCCATGAAGCCCTTCACCACGTCGGACTCGAACCAGCGATCCAGCAGGTCGGTGGCGCTCATCGTGAACAGCCGCGTGATGTCCGCGACGCGCCGCTCGTCGATCTCCTTGCGAAGCTGCCACCCGAGCTGGGCGATATCCCTGATGTCCTTCGGGCGCTTCGATCCGAGATGTGTGGGTGTCTGCATCAGCAGCGGCCCCAGGATGTTGGCGATGGAGCCGATCCACTCTTCGAACTCGAAGTAGGCGTCGGCATCCTTCTTGGAGAACTGCGCGATCGACGCGCGGGTCTTCGCCTCGTCCTCGTGCTGCACGATCGACTTCCCGCTGGGGTGCGGCAGGTAGCCCATCCCCTGGGGGTGCACCTTGTAGCCGAAGCGTTCCAGCTGGAGGTCGCGCTGGATCGTGGGCGGCATCAGGCTCATGACGTAGCTGAGGGTCGTGACCTTGATGTCGGGCGCCTCGGGCCACGGACTCATGGTGTCGGCAGCCCCGCCGGTCTTGTGCCGTGACTCCAGCACGACGGTACGGGCGCCGTGCTTCGCGAGATAGGCGGCGGCGATGAGGCCGTTGTGGCCCCCTCCCACCACGATCGCGTTGTACGCGTTCGACTCGGACATGGTTTGAATCTCCGTTCAACTCAGGGGTGGCCACATCCTACACCCACCCCCTCTGAACACGGAAATCAGGTTAGACCGCGGTTCAGTTCTAGGTGCGCTGCAACGTTCGGTGCGGTTCGCGAGACCATGGGGTACCGCAACGGAAGGAGCGACGAGATGAGCGAACAGACGGCGACGTTGGGCGCGGGGTGCTTCTGGGGGGTCGAGTGGGTGTACCGGCAGGTGCCCGGCGTGAAGGAGGTCGTGAGCGGGTTCAGCGGCGGCCACGTGCCCGACGTGAGCTACCGCGAAGTGTGCAACGGTACGACCGGGCACGCCGAGGTGGTCCAGATCACCTTCGACCCCCAGGTCGTGACCTACGAGCAACTGCTCGAGGTCTTCTGGGCGATGCACGACCCCACACAGGTGGACCGTCAAGGCCCGGACGTGGGCACGCAGTACCGCAGCGCGATCTACACCCACTCGCCCGAGCAACAGACGGCCGCCGAAGCCTCCCGTGACCGGGCGCAGACGCGGTTCGCGCGGCCGATCGCTACGGAGATCGCGCCGTTCGAGGCCTTCTACCCCGCGGAGGCCTACCACCAGCGCTACTACGAGTCGACCGGGCACGAGCCCTACTGCCACGTGCTCCCGGTGGGGGTCCTCCGCGACCTCGGCCTGGTACCGGCGGCCAGCTGAGGCTACGGATCGTCGAACGGCGCGAACTTGTGCGACCCGTCGCACAGGGGCTGGGCACGGCTCGCACCGCAGCGGCAGAGTGAGGTCCGCTCGCCCGGGTCCAACTCGCGACCCTCCTCGTCGCGAACGCTCACGCCACCCCCCACGCGGACCGGTCCGCCCGGCTTGAGGGCGACGGCGGGACCGGCCGTGTCGGGGACGTCCCACGTGAACGGCTTGACGGCGGATCCGGCGGCCGGCTCCTC
Source organism: uncultured Actinomycetes bacterium (assembly GCA_963796725.1). Lineage (GTDB taxonomy): Bacteria > Actinomycetota > UBA4738 > UBA4738 > HRBIN12 > JAOUEA01. The sequence goes on along the minus strand of CAWCMT010000001.1, from coordinate 558,318 downwards.
GACGAAGCATCCGTAGGGTGGAGCGGCATCGCAGCGCGGCATCGTCGAAGAACGCCCGCAGCGGCAGAGCAGCACCTCGTCGCCGGGACCCGGGAGCGGCGCCCCGGTGCGCCACCCCTCGGGGCCGCGGACCAGACGCGTGGGCCACACACCGACCACTCGCAGGGGTCCGCCCGGAACGACCTCGATGCGCGGCGAGGGTGGGGTCCCCACCACCGGATCCGCGTCCCACTCGACCACGTGACGACCTCCTCCCGTTCGGGAGGGTAGCGTGCGCCGCCCGACGAGGGGGAAGGCCCAGCGCCGGGTACGTCGGTGGGTCCCGAACGAGGCGGTGTTCGCCCCTATACTCCGAACGCATGTTCGATGACCTCAACGATGCCCAGCGGGTCGCGGTCGAGCACGGCGACGGACCGCTGCTCGTGGTGGCCGGCGCCGGCACGGGCAAGACCTCGACGCTGGCCGCCCGCGTCGCCCATCTGATCGGCGGCGGCGTCAGGCCCGAGCGGATCCTCCTGCTCACGTTCAGCCGCCGCGCCGCACGAGAGATGCTCTCACGGGCACAGCGGATCACGGACGCCGGAGACGCCGGCCGGGTCTGGGGCGGAACCTTCCACGCGGTTGGGAACCGGCTCCTGCGAAGCGCCGGGAGACCGCTGGGGCTCGCCCCCGACTTCACCGTGCTGGATCAGGCCGACGCCGCCGACGTCTTCGACCTGCTCCGCCAGGAGCTCGGCCTCAGCGCACGTGAACGCCGCTTCCCGCGCAAGGACACGCTGAGTGCCGTCTACTCGCGGACCGTGAACGCGGGCGAGCCGCTCTCCGAGGTCGTCAAGCGCCACTACCCTTGGTGCCTCGACGATCTCGAGGACATCCGAGAGATCTTCCGGGCGTACACGGCCCGCAAGCGCGCGCAGCACGTCCTCGACTACGACGACCTCCTCCTGTTCTGGAAGGCCCTGGCGACGTCTCCCGAGACGCAGGCTCGGCTGGCCGAGCGGTTCGACCACGTGCTCGTCGACGAGTACCAGGACACCAACGCCCTCCAGGCCGACATCCTGGAGGGCATGCGCCCGGTCGGAGGACCCCGCAACCTCACCGTGGTCGGCGACGACGCGCAATCGATCTACGGCTTCCGCGCGGCCACGGTACGCAACATCCTGGAGTTCCCGACGCGGTTCCCCGACGCCACGGTCGTCAAGCTCGAACAGAACTACCGTTCGATCCCGCCGATCCTCACGAGCTCGAACGCCGTGATCGCCCTGAGCCCCCAGCGTCACGAGAAGACGCTGTGGTCCGCGCGCCACGGGGATCGCACGCCAACGCTGGCGGCCTGCCTCGACGATGCCGACCAATGCGACGTCGTCTGCCGCGCCGTGCTCGTCCACCGGGAAGAAGGGGTCCCCTTGAAGGAGCAGGCGGTCCTGTTCCGGGCCGCACACCATAGCGACCTGCTCGAGGTCGAGCTGACGCGCCGGAACATCCCGTTCGTGAAGTACGGCGGGCTGAAGTTCATGGAGGCCGCGCACGTCAAAGATCTGCTCGCACTCATGCGCATCCTCGAGAACCCGTTCGACGAGGTGAGCTGGTTCCGGGTGTTGCAGCTACCCGAGGGCATCGGTCCGTCCACGGCGCGCCGGATGATGGAGCAGATCCGTGTACGACGCGCCACCGAGGACCAGGCATCCCCATTAGTCAATCTACTTGACCATCCTGTCGATGCACCCAGGCCAGCCGTCGACGGATTGCAGTCGCTCCGCTCCGCGCTGCGCGGCTGCCTCGACCAGAACACGATGCCGCCCGCCGCACAGGTCGAGCGCCTCCGCACCTTCCTCGAACCGGTGATGCTCCGCGCCTACCCCAACCCCTCACCGCGCGTCCGCGACCTGGAGCAGCTGGAGCTACTGGCCACCGGGTACCCGACGCGCGGGCGGTTCCTCGCCGAGCTCACCCTGGATCCGCCGTCGTCCACCGGTGATCTCGCCGGCCCACCTTTGCTCGACGAGGACTACCTCGTGCTGTCGACGATCCACTCCGCGAAGGGGTTGGAATGGGACGTGGTGCACGTCATCCATGCAGCCGACGGCATGATCCCCAGCGACATGGCCACCGGTGACCCCGCCGAGATCGAAGAGGAGCGACGGCTGCTCTACGTGGCGATGACCCGCGCACGCGATGCCCTGCACGTCACCTATCCGCAGCGGTACTATCGCCGGCCGAAGGGTCTCGAAGACCCCCACGGGTACGCGCAGCTGAGCCGGTTCCTCCAGCCCGACGAGGTGAAGGATACGTTCGAGGTCGAGGCTCCCCCGGTCTCCCCCTCGGGGGACGACATCCTCGGGATCACGGGTACGGCCTCGGTCGACGCCTTCCTCGCCGGCTTATGGTCGGAGTAGGCTCGGGCGTCGCTCGGTAGGCTGACGGGATGCCGGAGCTCTTCGACGCCGTCCTCCTCGACCTCTACGACACCGTGGCGTGGAGCACCTGGCACGCGTGGCAGGCGACGATCGCCGAGCGGATCGGGGTGCAGCCGCAGCTCGTCGGTCGTGCGTTCGAGTCCACACGCCCCGCCCGGAGCGTCGGCGCCTACGCCGACGCCGGCGAGGAGCTGGCCGCGGTGGTGCGCGCCGCGGGCGTGGAGCCGACCGCGGCCCTGGTCGCGGAGCTGCGCGAGCTGGAGGGCCGAGAGCTGGAGGGCAACGTTCGCCTCTGGGACGACGTCCTGCCCACCGTCCGGGCGCTCCGCGCCCGGGGGGTTCGCACGGTGCTGGTCAGCAACTGCTCCCACAACACCCGACCGGCCGTCGAGCGCCTCGGGCTGCCGGAGGAATTCGACGCCGTCGTGCTCTCCTTCGAGGTGGGCGCCATGAAGCCCGACCCCGCCATCTACCTGGCAGCGCTGCATCAGGTGGGCGATCCGGATCCCGCCCGATCGATCTTCGTCGACGACCAGCCCGACTACTGCGACGGCGCGGCCGCGGTGGGGCTCGCCACGCGTCTGATCCTGCGCTGGGACGAGGACCTGCCGGGAGAGACCAACGGACACCAGGTGGTGCGCGACCTCACCTGGCTCACGGCCCCGGCGGATCAGCCGGAGAGGTAGAGGAGCAGGATCGCCGCGTAGAGCGAGGCCGCCGCCGCGATCGTGAAGACGTGCCACACCTCGTGGTAGCCGAACCACTCCGGCCAGGGGTCAGGCCGGTTCGTCGCCAGGACGAGCGCCCCGAGCGTGTAGATCACGCCGCCCGTGATCACGAGCGCCAAGCCCACGTCGGAGAGCGCACGCGCCAGAGCGGGCATCAGCAGGACCGCGACCCAGCCCAACCCGATGTACATGATCCCAGAGAGCACGTGCAGGTCCAGCCGATAGAGCTTCGTGAGGATGCCGATCGCCGCGCCCGTCCACACGGCCAAGAGCAGGACCCAGGACGCCCGTCCGTGGAGCGCCACCAGACAGATCGGCGTGTAGGTGCCGGCGATCAGCACGAAGATCATCGAGTGGTCGAAGCGGCGCATCCGCAGGTAGGCGGGATCCGTCCATCCGCCGACGTGGTACATGGCGCTGGCTCCGAACTGCAGCAACAGGGCGATCCCGTACACGATCGCGCCCACACGCGCCTTGGCGCCGGGGGCCACGACGAGCAGCGCGAGGCCCGCGGGGATCGCGGCGAAGAAGGCCGCCTGGTGGAGCCGGCCACGGAGCCGGGGCTTCGGCTCGGCCGACATCAAGAGCGGGGCGGTCGCGTCGCTCGCGGGCGACGTGGTGGTCTCGGTCATCATCCGCAACGGTACCCGAACGCGCGGCCCGTTCCCGGCAATAGACTGACCCGCATGCCGAAGGAAGAGAAGACGCACCGGTACCCGAAGAAGCTGTACGAGCGCGAGCTGTACCGCCTCCAGGAGGAGCTCGTCCGGATGGAGCAGTGGGTGGCGGCCACCGGCACGAGGGTCGTCGCGGTCTTCGAGGGCCGCGACGCCGCCGGCAAGGGCGGCACGATCAAGCGGATCACCGAGCACATGAATCCTCGCATCACGAAGCACGTCGCCCTGCCGAAGCCCACCGAGCGACAGACGACCCAGTGGTACTTCCAGCGGTACGTCGAGCAGCTCCCCGCAGCCGGCGAGATCGTGCTGTTCGACCGGAGCTGGTACAACCGGGCCGGGATCGAGCGGGTACTGGGCTTCTGCACGCCCGAGGAGTACTACCGGTTCCTCCGGCAGTGCCCCATCTTCGAGCGCCTGCTCGTTGAGGACGGCATCATCCTGATCAAGTACTGGTTCTCGGTGAGCGACGACGAACAGGAGCGGCGCTTCCAGGCCCGGGTGAACGACCCTATGCGCCGCTGGAAGCTGAGCGAGACCGACCTGTACTCACGCACGAAATGGGTCGACTACTCACGCGCGAAGGACGAGATGTTCGTGCACACCGACATCCCCGAGACGCGGTGGAACGTGGTCGAGGCCGACGTGAAGAAGAAGGCGCGGCTGAACTGCATCGCGCACCTGCTGTCGCAGATCCCCTGGGAACCGAAGCCCCTTCCGGAGATCGACATCCCCGACCGCCAGGTGGACGAGGGCTACGTGCGCCCGCCGCAGGAGCTCTCCAACCACGTCCCGGATCACGCCGAGGCGATCCTGCAACAGGCGCGGGAAGCCGAGAGCGGGTAGCGGGACCCTACGGAACGGATCAGATCAGATCAGATCGTCGATCGCCTCGGAAACCGGCTTGCGGATCCCCGTCACGAACGGGATCTCCTCCTTCGTGAAGAGACGTGCCTGGGCGTCGCGGAGGCGACGGATGCAATCGACGAGCACGTCGGCCTCGTCGGCCTCGAACGCCAGGATCCACTCCCAGTCGCCCAAGCCGAACGCGCTCGTGGTGTTGGCGAGCACGTCGGGGAACTCGCGCCCGAACCCCCCATGCTCGCGGAGCATCGCGCTCCGCTCCTCGGCCGGCAGGAGGTACCACTCCGGGGTCCGCACGAACGGGTAGACGCACAGGAACGTCTTCGGAGGGTCTCCCTTCACGAAGGCCGGGGCATGGTCCGCGGAGAACTCGGCGGGCTTCACCGCGCCCATGAACGTCCATGTCAGCCCGACGTTGCGGCCCACCGTGGTGCGGTTGAACTCCACGAGGAAGCGCTGGACGTCCTGGGGGGTGGAGCCGACGAGCCACAGCATGAGATCGGCATCGGCGCGGAATCCGACGGTGGAGTACGTACCGCGGACGTCGACGCGGCCCTCCCACGCCTTGTAGAGGTTCTCGAGCTCCTGGATCGCATCCCGGCGGTCGTCGGGATCGGCCAGCACCTCGCGCAGATCGTCGCTGCCCATGAAGACGGGGTAGAGCGCGTAGACGGTCTCGGTCATGCCACGGTCTCCTTCTCCTCAGGGACGCCGTGCAGGTGGGCCAGCACCGCATCCGCAGCAGTGCCCGCCGCCCGCACGCAGTCGGGGATGCCCACCCCATCGTAGGCCTGTCCGCTCACGACGATACCCGCGGGGAGCGCCGAACGGATGCGGGACACGCGATCCAGGTGACCCAACTCGTACTGAGGCATGGCGCGCGGCCAGCGCACGACTGCCGCGTGCTGCGGGCGATCCGGCAGCGGGACCACGGCCGCGTGGAAGCGCGCGCACGCCTCGATGAGGTCGACATCGTCGGCGTCGAGGATGTCCTCCTCTCCGACGGCGCCCACGAAGCAGCGCACGACGGCCCGGGAGCCGAAGGTGGGGCTCGGCCACTTGTTCGACAGCCACGTGGCGGCGGTCATGGGAGCCTTCCCGCGCGGAACCACGAACCCCGTTCCGGGCGGGAGGTCGCGCGCGGTGTGCTCCCCGTACACCATGAGCACGGCGCCGGTGGAGGCGTAAGAGATGCCGGCGAGCTCCTCCGCGGCGGCCGGCGCCAGGGCCTGCAGGAGTTCTCCGGCAACGTAACTTTCGGAGGCAAGCACCACGGCATCTGCGGGCAGAGATGAGCCGTCGGCCAGATGGACGAGGTAGCCGTCGTCGTGCGGACCGAGATCGGCAACCATCGCACCCGTGCGCACCAGCGGCCCGAGGCGTTCGGCGAGCGTGTCGGTGAGGCGCTCCACACCGTCCTTCGGGCGCAGGAACATCGGTCCCGGATCGCCCCGGCGACGGGCATCGCGGGTCGCCGCCTGCGATCCGCGGATGAGGCTCCCCTGCGTGGCCTCCCAACGGGTGAGATCCGGGAACGTCGCCTGCACGCTCAGCCGATCGACGTCCCCCGCGAACAGACCCCCCAGGAGCGGCGCCACGGCCAGATCGGTGGCCTCGTCCCCCAGGCGCCGCCGCAGCAACGCCCCGAGCGTCTCGTCGGAGTCGGACCTGCGCTTCCCCTTGAGGAGATCGGCAGCGGCTCGGCGGCGGCCCGCCCGGGAGAGCCCCGGCCAGCGGAACACGCTGCCGATGTCGCCCGGGATCCCGAACGGGGCCTCCTTGGGAAACGGCTCCAGGCCGTGATCGGTCCACAGATAGGCGCCGGAGGTGCCAGGCGGCTCCAGCTCGCCGTCGATCCCGAGCTCGCGGCAGAGCTCGACCGCCCACGGCTTGCGAGCCAGGAAGGAATCGGGCCCCGACGGAAGCCGAAGCCCTCCCACGTCGACGCTGCCCAGTCGGCCCCCGGCATGACCGGAGGCCTCGAGGACGACCACGTCGAGGGCAGGATCCGCCGCTCGGATCCGAAAGGCGACCGTGAGGCCGCTCACCCCCCCGCCGACGACGGCCACCCGGCGCGGCCGGGCGTTCACGGGGCGATGGTCTCCGCGCCGGCGAGCCGGTCGCGCACCACCTGCGCCAACACGTCGAGATAGACAGGATCGGCGTTCGGCATCCGCGTTCGAGCGAACGCGATACCCGCCTCCTCCGCGATCTGCTTCGCCTCGATGTCGAGGTCGTAGAGGATCTCGAGATGGTCGGCGACGAAGCCGGCGCTGCAGACCACCACGGCGGTGTGTCCCAACGCGGCTAGCTGCTGGATCACGTCCTCGATCGGGGGACCCCACCAGGGGTCAGCCGTGCGTCCTGCGCTCTGCCATGCGATGAGGTGATCCTGGATGTTCAGGTTGGAAGCGACCAGGTCAGCGGTCTCCTGCAGACCGTCACGGTAGCGGCACGAGGTGTCGCAGTCGCAGTACTTGCAGCGCTGGGAGCCGTCTCCCAAGGTCCGCACCGGCAGGGAGTGTGCGCTGAAGATCACCGCCACGCCCTCTCGTTCCTGCGGGGTCAACCCGTCCAACGCCTCGCGCACCCGCTCCGTGAGGAACCGGACGAACGCCGGGTGGTCGTGGTAGGAACGGACGAAGGTGAACGAGGGGCCGTCACCCTGATCGTTCTATCGCCTGCTGGATCCGCTCGATGTAGGTCTCCACCGACATCCCGGACCAGTGAGGGGCCATCACGATGCCGACGGCGCGCCGAACCCCGTCCGCCCTCATCCGTTCGACCGCCTCTGGGATGAACGGCGGCGAGTGCTTCATGCCCAGGTACGCCCTGAACGAGCCCAGATCCCCCGCGGCGTTCAACCGGTCAACGAGGCCCTGAGCTTGCGCCTCGGTCGTGTCCTGCAGCGGGAAGACGTTCCCGATCGCCGCATAACGGTCTTTGAGCTCCTGGAGGTGCTCGGATGCAGGGGGGCGGCCACCGCGGATGTCCGTGTAGTACCGCTCGATGTCGTCGGGGCCGCTGGCCGTTCCGTAGGCCATCACGAGGACGCCGGTCGGCGTCGTTGGATCGGTCTGGCTCACTCCGGGTTCCTTTCGGTGGCCTCGTGGACGAGGTCCACGAGGCGCTCAAGGGTGTCGGGATCTGTCCACGGCTGCACGCCGTGACCGAGGTTGAAGATGTGGCCGTCACGCCCATCGGCCGCCTCGAGGACGGCCAACGCCTCGCGTTCGACCACCTCCCACGGGGCGCCGAGCACCGCGGGATCGAGGTTGCCCTGGATGGCACGCCGGGCAGGTCCGCCGACCCGCTCCCAGCCCGCGTCGAGGGGGGTCCTCCAGTCGATACCGATCACGTCTCCGCCGGCCTCGGACATCGCCCCCAGCAGCTCGCCGGTTCCCACGCCGAAGTGGATCAAGGGCACCCCGAGATCCTCGACGCCCATGAAGACGTTGCGCATGTGCGGGAGCACCGCACGCCGGTACGCATCCGGATGCAGCGCCCCCACCCAGGAGTCGAACACCTGGAGCGCCTGGGCACCCGCACCGGCCTGGGCACGGAGGTGGGCGACGACCATCGCCGAGAGAGACTCCATCAGCCGATCCCAGGTCAACGGGTCGCCGTAGAGCAGGGCCTTCGTCCGCTCGTGGTTCTTCGAGGGCCCGCCCTCGATCAGGTAGCTGGCGAGGGTGAACGGGGCGCCTGCGAACCCGATCAGCGGCACCGTGAGCTCGCGCCTCAGGAGCCGGATCGCCTCGAGGACCTCGGGCTCGTCCTCGGCAGGCGTCAGCTCCCGAAGGCGCTCCAGGTCGGCGGTCGCGCGGACCGGCTCGTCCACGACGGGTCCTCGTCCCGGTTCGATCCGGACCCCGATGCCCACGGCGGCCAGCGGCACCATGATGTCGCTGAACAGGATCGCGGCGTCGACGTCCATCCGCCGGAGCGGCTGCAGGGTGACCTCCACGACCTGGGCGGGGTCCTTGCAGGTCTCGAGGATGTCGCGATCCCCCCGCAGCGCCCGGTACTCGGGCAGGTAGCGGCCCGCCTGACGCATGAACCACACGGGCGTACGGTCAACCGGCTCACGGCCGCACGCGCGCAGGAAGCGCTGGTCGTCTGACGCCGCACGCATGCCGGGATCGACCTGGGGTTGGATCACCCCATCAGCATACGGAGGTCGCGCCGGCCGACCTCATGCACGTGCGGCTCCCGATCAGAGCACGGGGCGCCGCTCCGGGGCATCCATCCACGGCCGGACCCGCTCCAGCGCGGCGCCCGCACGGAACACCGTGGCATCGTCGTAGGTCCGGCCGACGATCTGGATCCCCGTGGGAACGCCGTTGTCTGCGAACCCGGAGGGGACCGCGAGGACGGGGCACCGGCTCGCGACGTTGAACGGAGGGGTCAGACACGCATCGAGGTACCACTCGAGCTCCAAGCCCCCGACCTCGATACCGTGGTCCACGTAGTCGTCGCCCGCGACGAACCCCCGCGTGCCGACGGTCGGGCACACGAGCACGTCGAACCGCTCCAGGAGGTCGCCGAGCGGCGCGTAGATCGCCGACTCCCGCTCCAGTCCCTCCAGATAGCTGGTGCCCTCGAGCGCCGCGAGGCTCCGGCGCGCCATGTCCAGCGCGTAGGCGGTCATCGCGTCGGCGTGCTCGAGCGCCACCGACCCGATCCAGGCCCCGAAGATGGCGCCGAAGTGGATCAAGCGTCACGTCCCGGATCTCCCGGGCGCTCCAGGGTAGGGTCACCGGCTCGACGATCGCGCCCGCCTGCCGAGGGCGTCGGCGGCCGCCAGCGTGTTCGCCTCGACCTCCGGATCCATCGGGTAGTCGCCGAGCGGGCACGCCAGAGCCACCCGCAGACCCTCGATGTCGCCCGGATCCGCCGGCAGCTCGACCTTCGGTCGAAGCGATGCGACGTCGTGGGGATGCGGGCCAGCGATCACGTTCTCGAACAGGGCGCAGTCCGCGACGGTCCGCGCCATGGGCCGTCGTGACAGTAGTGGTCGAGGTTGAAGGGCGGGTCGATCGGGCACACGTCCGTACGGCGGCTTGTAACCCACGACGCCGTTGAACGAGGCCGGCAGCCGGATCGAGCCGCCGATGTCGGAGGCGCTGGCCAGGGTCGACGTGCCCGCCGCGAGGGATGCCCCCGATCCACCGCTGGAGCCCCCGACCCCCCACCCGGGCGACCAGGGGTTCCGCGTGACGCCCCACAGCCGTGAGTGGGTGAAGGCCGCGCAGCTGAACTCCGGCGTCGTGGTGCGGGCGTGGATGATGCCGCCGGCAGCGAGGATGCGCTCTGCGATCGGCGCCGTGTGGTCCGCGATCTCGTCGCGCATCGTGAGGGATCCGTTCGACCAAGGCCGACCCTCGACGGGCACCTCATCCTTGATCCCGACCGGGAGCCCTTCGAGAGGACGGGCCGCCGTGCCATCGCCCGCGTAGCGATCTGCCGCGGCCTTGGCCTCCGCCAGCGCCTCGTCGAAGTGCGTCACGGCGAGCGCGTTCACCACAGGTTCGACGGCCTCGGCGCGGGCGATCACCGCCTCCATCAGCTCGACGGGCGAGAGTTCCTTGGCGCGGAACCGGGCGAGCGCGTCCGTCGCGCTCAGGTAATGAAGGTCGTCCATGCGTGGGCTCCTCGTCGGTCGTGAGGCGCACGCTACGTCCGAGGCGGCCATCGCGTCAACTGCGTTGACATCGGTGTTGACAAGATCTGGTCGGTGCATGAGGATGCGCGCCATGGCGGGCAAGAAGAGCGAGACCACGAAGCTCTCGCGCGAGGTGATCGTGGACGCGTACCTGCAGCTGGTCGAGGATGAGGGTAACGACCCGGTCACGCTTCGGCGGCTGGGCGCGGCGCTCGGGGTCGACCCCACCGCGGTCTACCGCCACTTCCGCGACAAGGACGAGATCCTGGGTGAGGCCTCTGACCGACTGCTGTTCGAGGCCTCCGAGGGCGTCGAACCTACCGGCGACTGGCGCGACGATCTCCGCGCCCTCCTCATGGCGATGCGGAGCGCCTACCTCACCCATCCCCACACGTTGCAGGCGCTCCAACTGGTGCCCGGCCGCATGCCGCACGGCTCCCGCCTGGCGGAACGGTGCCTCGACTACCTTCGACAGGGCGGCCTGGACATCGAGCAGAGCGCCCTGGCGTTCGAGGCGTTGGAGGACTACACGATCGGCGCCGCACTGTTCGACGCCGCAGCCACCCAGGAGAGCCTGGCGAAGTGGCGCCAGGTATACGCCAGTCTCCCTCCGGAGGACTTCCCGAATCTCACGTCCGTGGCCTCGCGCCTGTACGTAGAGGAGGATGCGGCTTTCGAGTACGGGCTCGGGCTGATGTTGGCGGCGATCGGCACACCGGCCGAAGGCGGTGCGCGAGCGGTCGGCGTAGCCAGGCGGGCCGCGGCTGGCCAGACGGTCAGGGAAGCGACGAGGCATCGATCCGAGAGGAGGGGACATGCAAGGCTCGAAGATGATCAGGACGACGATGGCGATAGCGGCGGCGTTCGCGTTGTTCGCCGCCGCGTGCTCGGGGCGCTCCACCACCTCGAGCTCGTCGGCGCCCAGCGGCTCGAGCGGGAGCACCCCCCAGCTGGTCGACACCACACCGGCGGGGACCCAGCCCGTGGACAAGGTCGTGTGGGGCGTGTACCGGGAGACCCAGTCCCTGGACCCGATCTACGCGTTCGACTATCCCGAGAACACGGTGCTCTCGGTGATGTGCGAGCAGCTGATACACCAGAACCCGGACGGCTCCATCACCTCGGGGCTGGCCGACCTCTCCTACCCGAACGACACCACGATGGTGTTCGACCTGAAGCCCAACATCACGTTCTGGGACGGCAAACCCCTCACCCCCGAGGACGTCGTGTACAGCCTCGACCGCAACACGGATCCGAAGCTCGGCGGCTACTACGGCGCGACGTTCGACCGCGTGAAGTCGATCGAGGCGACCGGTCCGGAGCAGGTCACGATCAAACTCAAGGAACCCGACTACTGGCTCGCGGGCGAACTCGCCTCCACGCCCGGATGGATCGTGGAGAAGGCCTTCGTCGAGGCCGCGGGCAAGGACTTCGGGTCACCCTCCGGCGGCACGATGTGCACCGGACCGTACAAGCTCCAATCGTGGAAGACGGGCGACGTCCTGTCGGTGGTCCGCAACGACAACTACTGGAACCCGGACGTCCAGCCCAAGGTGCAGGAGATCGACTTCAAGGGCACACCTGATGAAGCGGCGCTCACCTCGGCGCTGGAGACCGGTGACGTGAACGGCTACTACGCGTTCTCGATCTCGACGCTCGATCAGCTGAAGTCCTCCAGCGCGGTCAGCGTGACCGACGGGAACGGATGGAACACCGACGCGTTCATCGTCTCGAGCTTCGACGGCGCCCTCGGAGACGTGCGCGTGCGCCAGGCGCTGTCGATGGCGCTGGACCGCCAGGGCATCATCGACACGATCTACAAGGGCGCCGCGCTCATGCCGCGGTCACTATCCGGCCCCGGCACCTGGGGGTACGGCAGGAGCGTCTTCCAGAAGGCCTGGGACGCGTTGCCCGAGCCGACCCAGAACATCCCGGAGGCCAAGAAGCTGATCCAGGAGGCAGGAGCCCAGGGCAAGACCATCACGATCGGCATGTCCAGCGAGCTGAACAACCTCGCTACGGAGGCGAGCGCGTATCAGGCGGCCGGCAAGGCGATCGGGCTGAACGTGAAGCTGAAGTCGGTCTCCGCGGCCAACTACATCAACTTCTTCATCGACGCCAAGGCTCGCGCGGGGATCGACGGGTTCTTCACCACCAACTACGGCGACTACGCGGACCCCGCGGCCCTGCAGGCGACCCTGGTGCTGCCCACCGGATCGCAGAACTACTCCGGCTACGACAACCCCAAGGTCACCGACCTGATGAACGCGGCACGGTCCGAGGCCGACCCCGACAAGCGGGCGCAGGACGTCGCCGACGCGCAGGCCATCATCATGCAGGACCTGCCGTGGATCCCGAACGCGCTGCCGTACAACGAGGTGATCACGAGCTCGAACCTCACCGGAGCCACGGCGTCCTTCGCCTACATGTTCGCTGCCTGGGCCAACGACATGGGAGGGAAGTAGTCCGGGGCCATGGGGCGGCTCCGCTTCCTCCTGCGACGACTCGCGATGCTCGTCGCGACGCTGTTCGTGTCGAGCTTCGTGATCTTCAGCGCGATGTACCTGGCACCCGGGAACCCGATCGCCGTGCTCTCGGGTGGCAGGACGCTGCCGGCGTCGAGCGTGAAGATCTTGGAGGAGCGGTTCCACCTCAACGAGCCGTTCATCACCCAGTACTGGCTCTGGCTGAAGGGCGTCCTGCACGGGGATTTCGGGATCTCGATCGCTCTTCGGCAGAACGTGTCCTCGCTGATCGTCGCGCGCGTTGGTACGACGGCGGCCCTCGTGCTGTACGCCTCGATCATCATCCTGGTGATCGGGGTCGCGATCGGCCTGATCGCCGGACTGCGGCCGGGCCTGCTGGACACGTCAGCGGTGGTGGTGACCTCCGTCTCGGCGGCGATCCCGTCGTTCGTCGCGGCCATCGTGCTGATCCTGGTCTTCGCCGTGAAGCTCAGGTGGTTCCCGACGCTCGGAACCGGATCGGGGTTCTGGGGGACGGTGCACCACCTCACGCTGCCGGCGTTCGCGCTCGCGGTGTCCTCGCTCGCCATCGTCGCACGGGTGACCCGTGCCTCGGTGCGGGAAGAGCTGGGGCGTGAGCACGTCCAGACCGCGGTCAGCCGCGGGATCCCGTACCCGAAGCTGGTGTGGAGGCACGTGCTCCGGAACGCGGCGATCCCGATCACCACGATCGCCGGCATCACGATCGCCTCGCTGATCGCGATCGCGGCGGTGGTGGAGAAGGCGTTCAGCCTGAACGGCCTGGGCGCTTACCTCGTCGCCGCGGCCAACTCGAAGGATTTCGCCGTCGTGCAGGGCATCTCGCTGGTGCTGGTCACCGCCTTCGTGGTCGTGAACGTGCTGGTGGACGTGCTCTACGCCGTGCTCGATCCCCGGGTCGCGTTGGGGAGTCGTGCGACGTGAGTGCGGTCCCCGTCACGACCGACGCGGAGGTCGACGCGCCGAAACGCAAGGGCTTCTGGTCCCTGCTGGGCTCGACGGGCCCCGCGGGCATCGCCTCGGCCGTGATCATCGTGGTCGCGATCGTGATCGCGGTGGTGGGTCCCTTCATCACGACGTCGGATCCGATGATCGGACAGCTCTCCCAGAGCTACGTCGGCACGGTCGGCGGACACCCGCTCGGCTTCGACGGTCAAGGGCGGGATGTCGTGTCGCGCCTGCTCGCCGGGGCCCGGAGCTCGATGCTGGGCCCGCTCGCGGTCGTGGTGATCTGCATGACCATCGGGACGGTGTTCGCCGTGACCTCCGCGTGGAAGCGCGGCACCTACGACGCGGTGGTCTCCTCCGGCATGGACATCCTGTTCGCCTTCCCGGGGATCCTCCTGGCGATCCTGGCCGCCACGGTCTTCGGTGCCGGACTGCAGGCAGCGGCGCTGGCCTTGGCGATCGCCTACACCCCGTACGTGGCCCGGGTGCTTCGAGGGGCCGCGCTCAAGGAACGGAGCCAGCAGTACGTCGACGCGCTGTCGGTCCAGGGGGCCTCGTCGTGGTCGATCGGCGTGAAGCACCTGATCCCGAACATGACGCCGCTGATCGTGGCGCAGGCCACGATCCTGTTCGGCTACGCCATGGTGGACCTGGCGGCCATCTCGTTCCTCGGCCTGGGCGTGCAGCCGCCCAACCCCGACTGGGGCGTCATGGTGTCGGAGAACCAGTCGGGCGTCGTGCAGGGGTACCCGCTGCCCGCGCTGGCCGCGGGCATCTGCATCGTCCTCGTGGTCGTGGCCTTCAACGTCCTGGGCGAGCGCCTCTACGAACGTGCGGAGGCCCGGAACCGATGAGCGATCTGCTGGCGGTCGAGGGCCTGAGCGTGCGGCTCCCCGTGGAGGGAGCGATGCGCCCGGTGCTCCGCGATGTCTCGTTCGCGCTGCAACCGGGCGAGGCGTTCGGCCTGGTGGGGGAGTCCGGCTCCGGGAAGTCGATGACGGCACGGGCGATCGACCGGCTGTTGCCCCCCGGCAACGAGCTGGAGGGCTCCATCCTGTTCGACGGCGAGGACGTCATGGGGATGAGCGGGGCGGCGTTCCGCACCTACCGCGACGACGTCGCGATGGTGTTCCAGGACCCGCGGGCGCACATCAACCCGGTGCGGCGGATCGGCGACTACATGACAGAGGCCCTGCGCACGAACGCCAAGGTTGGGAAGGCCGAGGCGGCCCGGCGCTCCATCGATCTGCTCCGGAGCGTGGGCATCGAGGACGGCGAGCGCCGGATGCACGAGTACCCGCACGAGCTCTCGGGCGGACTGCTGCAGCGCGTCATGATCGCGACCGCCCTGCTGACCGAGCCTCGTCTGCTCCTGGCCGACGAGCCCACCACCGCGTTGGACGTCACGACCCAGGCCGAGGTGATGGCCATCCTCGACGACCTCCGGAAGGAGTTCGGGCTCACCCTGCTGTTCATCACGCACGACCTGGAGCTGGCGGCCGCGGTCTGCGACCGCACCGCCGTGATGTACGCAGGTCAGCTGGTCGAGGTGCGGCGCTCGGACCTCCTGCACGGCGATCCGCTCCATCCCTACACGGCGGCGCTATCTGCCGCAAGGCCCAGCATCGACGCCACGGCCCACCGGCTCACGGCGATCCGCGGCCGGCCGCTCTCCGCGTTCGAGGCGCCCGAGGGGTCCTGCGCGTTCGCGCCACGATGTCCCCATGTCCAGGATCGGTGCGAGGAGGAGCCTCCCGCCCTCGTGGTGCTCGACGACGGGCTCACCCGGTGCCTCCGCGCCTCCGAGCTTCGCGGTCGGCTGGTTGGTGCGGATGTCTGATGTGGCGACGGCTCCGCCGGAACGCGATCCGGGCGATCCGATCCTAGCCGTCGACGATCTGCGGAAGGTCTTCGGGGAACACGTCGCCGTCGACTCCGTCACGTTCACCGTCCCATCGGGTGGCTCGCTCGCCATCGTGGGCGAATCCGGATCGGGGAAGACGACCGTGGCGAAGATGATCGTCGGCCTGGAGCCACCGACCGCCGGCACGATCTGGGCGTGCGGTCGCGACCGATCGCGGCCGGCGCGCAACTCCGCGGAGCGGAAGCGGCGCGGACGCGAGGTGCAGATCGTCTTCCAGGACCCGTACACGAGCTTGGATCCGCGCCAGAGCGTCGAGGCGACGCTGGACGAGATCCTCAAGCTGCACCAGGGATGGGACCCCGAGCGCAGGGGGGCGCGGATCCGAGAGCTCGCTGAGCTCGTGGGCCTGGATGCCCGCCAGGTCCGGGCGCACCCGCGGTCGCTGTCCGGAGGCCAGCGGCAACGGGTGGCGATCGCGCGTGCCCTTGCCGCCGAGCCCCAGGTGTTGATCCTGGACGAGTCGGTGGCCGCGCTCGACGTATCGATCCAGGCCCAGGTCCTCAACCTGTTGGCCGATATCCGGGAGGAAACGGGGATCTCGTTCATCCTGATCAGTCACGATCTCGCGGTGGTGCGCCAGCTCACCGACCAAACCATCGTGATGTGGCAGGGGCACATCGTCGAGCGCGGGATCACCGGGCGCGTCCTGGACGACCCCCAGGACGACTACACGAAGCGCCTCCGGGCGAGCGTCCCTCGCCCGGGCTGGAAGCCGACGCGCCGTTCTACCGCCGGCTGAGCCCCTAGCCCGAGGTAGCCCGGTCCAAGGAGTCGACCATCTGCCGGTCGAACGCGCCAGGATCCAGGTTCCAGCATTCGATATGGTTCGCGCCTCGCGGAGCGTCTCGGACCGAGGGCGTTCGGCCCGGTTCAGGAGGGCACACCGGTTCGCGTCGTCCCCAGCGGGAGGAGTGGGATTCGAACCCACGAGACGCTTGCACGCCCAACGGTTTTCAAGACCGTCGCCTTCGTCCGCTCGGCCATCCTCCCGTCGAGGAGCCTAGCGGACGACACCTAGCGTCAGCCCCTGCCGGCGGCGTAGGCTCATACGGATGACGCCTCCTCCCAGCGGCCACATGCACGATCCGGGCACGGTCGGCCAGGGTCCACCCGGCGAGGAACGGGTGCGTTACCAGACGCTCGTGGAGCAGCTACCCGCCATCGTCTACGTGGATTGCGACGATCAGCGCGCGCGCTACGTCAGCCCGAACGTGTTGGAGATCTTGGGATACCCCGCCTCCATGTTCAGGCGGCGGGGCACGCCTTGGATCGACATCCTCCACCCGGACGACCGCGAGGCCGTCATCGCCGCGTGGAGCAGAGCCTGGAGCCGCAGCGAGCCCTACGAGCTGGAGTACCGCTACGTGGCGGCGGACGGCCGGGTGGTGTGGGTCCGCGACTCCGTGAGGGTCGTGGCATCCCAGGGGCGACCGACCCTGTGGCAGGGCGTTCTCGCTCGACATCACTCGTCAGAAGGAGGCCGAGCTGGGACGGGCGGCGTCCGAGCGCCGGTTCCGCACGCTGGTCGAACAGGTGCCGGCCATCGTCTACGAGATGGGCCCCGACGACGATCGGCGCACCCTCTACGTCAGCCCGCATGCTGAAGTCCTCCTCGGATACACGCGCCAAGAGTGGCTCGACCAACCAGACATATGGACCGAACTGCTGCACCCCGAAGACCGCGAGAACGAACTGGCCGCCCATGACGAGGCGAACCGCTCGGGACAACCGTGGGATCGCGAGTACCGACTGATCGCCGCCGATGGGACCGTCGTGTGGGTTCGCGACCGGGCGAACCTCGTTCGCGACCCCCTCACCGGGAAGGGCACCTGGCACGGCGTGATGCTCGACATGACGCAGGGCAAGGAGCTCGAGGACCGCCTCAAGCTCATGAACGACGAGCTGGAGCTCCGTGTTGCCGAACGCACCGTCGAGCTCGCCGAGGCTAACGAGCTGATGATGCTCGAGATCGGAGAGCGGCGCCGCGCCGAGGCCGAGCTTCGGGCAGCCGACGAGCGCTATCGGACGCTGCTGGCCTATCTCCCGGGCGTTGTCTACATCTGGGAGGTGGACCATGGTGACGAGGACTCGGTAGAGGATCCTCTCACCCAGCTCTCCTACACGAACCCGCAGATCGAGGCGATGCTCGGTTACACGGAGACCGAGTGGCAGGTCTCGGGGTTCTGGATGACCCGGCTCCATCCCCACGACCGGGACCGCGTGATCGCGACCGTCGAACGTTGCCAGCGTACGGGCGAGCCGTACGAGGCCGAGTATCGCTACCTGGCTCGTGACGGGCACGTCGTGTGGGTGCTGGACCGCGCGACCCTGTTGACCCGGGATGAGAGAGGGCCGGCCCCAGCTGTATCAAGGCGTGATGCTCGACGTGACGCCGCGCCACGCGGCCGAGGACCGGGCCGCGGCGCTCGAGTCGCGCGAGCATCTGATGGTGAAGGAGAGCCCGGGGATCGGGTGGATCGTCGGTGATCGCGACGAGGACCCTTCCATCCGCTGGAGGCGCATCGAGGTGAGCCCCCGGGTCACCGACATCCTCGGCTACAGCGTCGAGGAGTTCACCGGACCCGACTCGTGGGGGCGCTTCGTGCATCCAGACGACCTGGGCCGCGTGGTGGATGGCGCGACCGGCCTCTGGGCCGACGGTGAGCCCTGGCACGACGACTTCCGGATGATCACGAAGGGCGGAAGCGTCGTGTGGCTCCAGGTCGTAGGGCGGGCCATCGAGCGCAACGAACAGGGACTCCCCACTGCCTATCAGGGCATCCTGCTCGATATCGATGAACGCAAGCGGCAGGAACTCACCGTTGGATCCGAGCGTGACCGCTTCGCCGCCGTGCTGGACGGGATGCCGGCCATCGCGTGGACCGAGGAGGTCGATACGGCGACCGGGATCAGCCGTTTCATCTACATGAGCCCCCGGGTTGAGGCGGTCCTGGGCTACACCGCGGAGGAACTCATGGCCGAACCCGGGCACTTCCGACGGCTGCTGCATCCCGACGATCTGGCACGGGCCATCGCGCGCTCCGAGCGGGCCGATCGCAGTGGCGAACCGTGGACCGACAGGTTCCGCGTCATCCGTCGCAACGGTTCAGTGGCCACGCTGTTGGGTGTCGCGCACCGCGCCACGCCGGAAGGTGCCACCGTGGCCGTCTGGCACGGGGTCACGGTCGACGTCACGCGGATCCCGAGCGACGCGTGGGAGCCCGGGCGGGGGTCCGCCACGAGCGCCACCACCCAGGCCTAGCCCACCTGCTTCGGCAGGAGCACCCAGGCGCGCTCCGGCAGGTACTGATGCAGCTTGGAGGGCATCACCACCGAGCCGTCCGGCTGCTGATGGTTCTCGAGCAGCGCGATCATCGTGCGGCCCAGGGCGGTGGCGGTGCCGTTGAGCGTGTGCGCCGTCTCGAGCGAACCGTCGGTCCGTCGGACGCGCGCGCCCAGCCGTCGCGCCTGGTAGTCCGTCGTGTTCGAACAGGACGTCAGCTCGCGGTAGCGACCCTGTCCCGGCAGCCAGCCCTCGATGTCGTACTTCTTCGCAGCGGGGGCGCCCAGGTCGCCCGCCGCCACGTTGACCACCCGGTAGGGGATCTCGAGGTTGCCCATGATCTCTTCCTCGACCGAGACGAGGTACTCGTGCTCGTCCCAGCTCGACTCCGGCGTGGTGAAGCTGAACATCTCCACCTTGTCGAACTGGTGCACGCGGAACATCCCGCCCAGGTCCTTGCCATAGGTGCCGGCCTCACGGCGGAAGCAGCTCGAGTAGCCGGCGTAGCGTGCGGGCAGCTCGGCCTCGTCGAGGATCTCGCCCATGTGCAGGGCGGCCAAGGGCACCTCCGCGGTCCCCACCAGGTACAGATCGTCCTCGCGCGTGACGTAGAGCTGCTCCTCGTCGGCCGGGAGGAACCCGGTCCCGTACATCGCCTCCTCGCGCACCATCACAGGGGGGATCACGGGCGTGAATCCCTTCCCCACCAGGATGTCCATCGCGTGGCGCATCAACGCGAACTGAACGAACACCAGATCGCCCATGAGGTAGACGAAACGCGAGCCGCTGGTGCGTGCACCGCGCTCGGTGTCGAGCACCCCGAGGAGCGCCCCCAACTCCGCGTGGTCGCGCACTTCGAAATCGAACGCGGGAGGCTCGTCATGGTTGCGGCGCACCTCGACCGCGTCCTCGTCCGTGAACCCATCGGGCGAGTCGGGGCTCGGGACGTTGGGCGTTGCGGCCAGGAGGGCCTTCAACCGCTCCTCGGCCTCCGCGAGTTGCGGCTCCAGGTCTTTGAGGCGCGCGCTCACGGCGCTCACCTCGGAGATCAGCGCCTGCTTCTCGTCCCCGGAGGCCCGCCCGATCGCCTTCGACGCCTTGTTCTGCGCGGCGCGGAGATCGTCTACCTCCACGGTGAGCGCACGGCGTCGCTCGTCGACAGCCAGCAGCTGGTCGACCGCCTCGGCAAGGTTGCGGCGCGCCAGACCCGTCCTGAACGGCTCGGGATCCTCGCGGATCGCCTTGATATCGAGCATCTAGGGCACCTTCACCTGCTCGCCGCCCTTGGACCCGGCTGCGGGCGGCTGCGCCCCCTGTCCGGGCGCCGCGCCGTCCATCACACTCTGCCCATGGAACACGCCACCCTCCTCGACCACGAGGGTCTTGGAGGTGATGTTCCCGTCGATCCGTCCGCCACGAGCCAGGTGGGCCTTCCCCTTCACGATCACGTTGCCCTTGAACTTGCCCGCCACGGTCACGTTCTGCGCCCGGATGTCCGCCTCCACCTGGGATTGGGGGCTGAGCGTCACGTCGCCCTCGGCGTTGATCTGCCCCTTGATCTGGCCGTCGATCCGGAGCGACCCGGCCGACACCACGTTGCCTTCCAGGCGTGCTCCTGCGCCGATGACCGTGACCTCTGCGTCTTGTTCCGCCATGTTCCTCTCCCTTCGCTGGTCGGGCCTGCCCTCCGGCACGGTCGTCCGGGCGACGTCCGCCTCGTCATCCTCGCGCTTGAAGATCATCGTGCCTTCACCGCCTCCTCGGGCGTCACGGTCAAGGCCTGTCGGATCACCTCGGTCTCCTCCACGGAGAGGTTGTAGCTGCTCGAGCCCTCCGCGACCGGCTTCGCGTACACCCGCGTCTCCTGGCGGCCGTTGATCGAGGTCAGCACGACGCCCGTCCCGTGGTCGTCGAGCAACGCGCAGGAGAAGGAGAGTCGCCCGCCCACGTCCTCGAAGGCGTCGTAGCGCAGGAGCGCCACGCGACGGACGCTGCCCTCGATCTGCACCTGCTGCTTGTTGTCACGCGCGTTGAGGACCCTCGCCGCCTTCTCCAGCCGCTCGATCTGGTCCGCGTGGCCTTCGAGGATGCCACGGAGCGCCTCGTCCATCTGGATCGGTGCGGTCGGCTTCTTAGGACGTCGGCTCCCGGTCGCGAGGATGGAGAAGAGGAGGGCGAGGCAAGCGAGCCCGATGGCGATCAGCGCCAGCAGCGACAGCGTCGAGGTGGAGAAGGTCATCAGCGGGTTCCTACGGTCGGTTCCTCGCGGTCGATACCCGCGACCCAAGGGGTTCCGGGCGGGATCGAAGTATACGCTGGGGCACCTCCACGCACGAACCGGTGCCCCGTGGCCTCAGTTCACGTCGCGTACCCGGAACGTGAAAGCCGCGACGAAGGTGATGACCACCACGTAGGTGCCGATCACCGCGGAAGCCCATGTGACGGTGATCGGAGTGGAGCCGCCGGCGTCGAGCGACTTGCCTGCCGCGAACACCACGGTGTTAACGCTCAAGGTCAACCGGGTTAGGTTCGGCACGAGGCCGCGCAGCAGATTCTCGACGAGCGCTAGGTAGACGAACACCACCCCGAGCGCGGCCGCGGAGTTCCTACCGATCGTCGCGATCGCCATGCCGACCGCGGCCATCGCCGCCGCTAACACGCTGATCCTGAGGACCTCCCCCACGAGCTGTCCGAGCCATCCGGGCGGGCCTGCGTTCGATGCTCGCGCCCAGGCCGCTACGGCGATGGCCCCGGCCAGGAGCACCTGGAGGACAAGCACGATCGCGAACACGGTGGCGACGACCACGGATAGGCGGACCAGGACCACGCGGAGTCGGCGGGTCTCCCACGTCAGGAGGGTCGTCATAGACCCCAAGTGAAGGTCGGCCCCGATCGAGGACGCCCCGACGACCAGCCCGAACACGATCAGTAGGAACGCGGTGCCCTCCACCGTGGACTTGATATCGGCGAACCGCGGGTGAGACCTCGCGGCCCCGATCCCGACGCCGACCGCGATGCCGATCAACGCGAGTAGTACGAGCACCCGCACCATCCGCCGGGAGCGGAGCCGCAGGAACTCGGAGGCCGCCAGGCGGATCATCCGACGACCCCGGTGGGTGGAACCTCGCCCGTGAGTTCGAGGAAGACGGTCTCCAGGTCGACCTCGTCTGCGCGCAGCTCGGTGACGTAGAGCCCAGCCTCGGCGAGCGTCCTCGACACCCGCTCCGCATCCTGGGGCACCACCTTGACGTGGAGCACCCCGTCGACGGTCGAGGAGGTGATGCCCGCGGCCGCCAGCGCGTGCGCCCCGGCCCCGATATCTCGGAGCCGAACGCGCAGCCCGTGGCCGCCGCCAGTCGCGAGCACCTCGCGTACGGAGCCGGCCACGATCAGCCTGCCGTGTGCGAGGATCGCGACCCTGTCGGCGATCTGCTGGACCTCGTTGAGGATGTGGCTGGAGACGAAGACGGTCCGGCCCTCCGCACCGAGGCGGCGCAGAAGCTCGCGCACCTCGACGATGCCCGCCGGGTCGAGGCCGTTCGCAGGTTCGTCGAGGATGAGCAAGGCGGGATCCTTCAGCAGCGCAGCCGCGATACCGAGACGCTGGCGCATCCCGAGCGAGTAGTTCTTGACCAGGTCGTCCGCGCGCTCCGCGAGATCGACCCGGTCCAGAACGTCGTCGACCGCGGCCCGTCCGATACCATCCACCCGCGCCAGGATCCTGAGGTTCCGGCGTCCGCTGAACCGCGGGAACAGAGCTGGCGTCTCCACGATAGAGCCGACCCGAGAGATGACCGTCGGCAGCCTCCCGGGGACCTGGACACCCATCAAGGTCAGCCGCCCGGCGGAGGCGCGCACGAGCCCCAAGAGGCACCGGATGGTCGTCGTCTTGCCGGCCCCGTTGGGACCCAGGAACCCGAAGATGCCGCCCTCAGGCACCTCGAGGTCGAGTCCGTCCACCGCCACGGTCGTGCCGCCGCGGAGCCTCCGATACTCTTTGCGGAGACCCTCGACCTCGATGACGTTCGTCACGGCCGCACCTTATCCCGAGGAGCTCGGCTTCCGATACGTCATCGATGGGAACCCTGTCGGTACGTAGCGACGTCGCGCTCCCCGATGACCTGCAGCGCCGCCTCAACCTGTGGAAGGGAGTTGGGGCGCTGGGGCTCGTGGCGCTGTGGGGCTACTTCGGCTTCATCCGCAACGCCGAGGTGCCGGTGTTGCAGTTCCTGGACATCGCGGTCCACGAGATGGGCCACAAGGTGTTCAGCCCCTTCTCGGAGACCACCATGCTGATGATGGGCTCGGGTTCCCAGATGCTCTTCCCTCTCGCGATCGGGCTGGTATACGGCGTCTGGAAACGGGACCTGATCGCGTGGGGGATCTGCTGGGCGTGGGCCGCCTCCGCGTTCGCGGACGCCTCGCGCTACATGGCCGACGCCGTGCAGGGCAGCCTGGTCTTGCTCGGCGGCACCCCCGACGGCCTGGGCGATTGGGAGCGGATCTTCGGCCCCGAGCACTGGGACAAGATGCACCTGGCAGAGCCCTGGGCCCACAACACGCGTATGTGGGGCAAGATCATCTGGTTCGCGTCGCTGGGACTGGTCCTGGGCGGCATGTGGTGGAACTGGCACGGGCTCCAGGCCGACGAACGCCGCGAACGCGGAGCCGTCCGCGTCACGGCGGAGCCGTCGCGGCCGCTCGCGCCCATCGACGACGAACAGATGTGGCGCTAGCCAGCTCCGGGCCGCCCGCCGCTCTCCGCCCGATGCTCGGTACCATCGTTGCCGCATGAGCGAGCCACCCGTCATCGATACCTCCTTACCGGTCGCCGTACTCGGAGATCGGTACGAGCTGCGCGCGCTGATCGGCCGCGGCGGCATGGGCGAGGTCTACGAGGCGGTCGACCGGCAGCTGGGACGGACCGTGGCCGTGAAGGTCCTGCGGCCCGAGCTCGCCGCGGATCGAGCCTTCGCCGTCCGCTTCCGTCGCGAAGCCCGGACGGCGGCCCGGCTGTCCCACCCCGGGATCGTGGCGGTGCACGACATCGGCGAGGACGATGGCCGCGTCTTCATCGTGATGGAGTTCGTCGCCGGACGAAACCTCGGACGCGTGATCCACGACGAGGCGCCCGCCGACCCCTCACGCGTGGCCAGGATCGGCGCAGAGGCCGCCGATGCGCTCGCGCACGCCCACGCCCACGGCGTCGTCCACCGCGACATCTCGCCCGGCAACGTGATGATCCCCGTCGACGGCCGGACGCGGATCCTGGACTTCGGCATCGCCCGAGCCTCGCGCGGGTCCTCGGCACGCTCGGGGGCCGATGCCCACGGGACCGTCCCCTACGTCTCACCGGAGCGTCTCCGGGGCGAGCCGGCGGATCAACGTACGGACGTCTACGCCTTGGGCGCCGTCCTCTACGAACTCCTGACCGGGGCGGCCCCCCGGCGTGACGCGGGGCCGATCGCGTCCCCGCGCTCGCTTCGCCCCGGCGTGCCGGACGCGCTGGACAGGATCGTGATGCGGTGCCTGGCGTTCGACCCCGCGGCGCGATACCTGCGCACCGCCGACCTTGCCGCCGAGCTGCGCGTCGTCGTGGGGAAGGAACCCGCCGGCGTCGGCGCATCGCCAACGACCCCCCCACCTGCGGCGCGGACCGCACCCCTCGCTCCTCCCTCCGCGACGCGCGAGTTGCCGGTGGGGACCGCGGAGGGCGAACGTCCCGTGACGGCCCCGCTGCCAGAACACGGCCGGCGGAGCGGACGACGTCGTCATCTGGCGACGGCGACCGTCCTCAGCCTGGTGCTGCTCGCGGGCGCATGGATCGCGCTGCCGAGCCTGTCCGCCCTATCCGGGACCATCACGCCGCACCTCCGTGGGCCGAAACCCCTTCGCGCGCCGAGCGGCCTCGCCGTATCGACCGCTTGCAACGGGTTCCTGTCCGCCCGGGCACAGCTCTCGTGGACGCCTGCCGGGCCCGAGGGCGCCGGTTACGAGATCTGGCGACGTGAGCCTGGCGTTAGCCGCTATGAGTTGGTCGGGCGGGTCGATGACTGGCGTACGACGTCGTTCATCGACACCGGACTCGGGGTCGACATCACGTATCGGTACGTCGTCCGGGCGGCCGACGGGCTCCGCGTGAGTACACCCAGCCGGGAGGCCGCCGCGCCGACCCCCTTGTTCTGCGTGGTCTAGCCGCTCCGCCTCGCCCGCGCTCGGCGAACGCTTCAGGAACCTTGCCCGGACCGGGTCGGTGCCTTCTCGCGGGTCGGTCGCTCCGGCTATCGTGGACGGATGGCACGGCGCCTGCGACCGCTCGTCGAACGTGAGGCCTGCTGGGCCGTGGGCCTCGCCATGCTCGGCGCCGTCTCGCTCTGGGCCACGCTCCCAGCCGCGATCTGGCTCGTCGTGCGAACCTTCCGACGCCGTGGCGGCGACGGTTCCGAGCCCGCGATCGCCGTGGTGGCCATCGGGATGACCTGGATCAGCTTCCTGCTGGGGTATCCGGCGCTGGTGTCGATCGCGCAGACGGCCGGACGAGCGCCGGATCATGCGAGGGCGTGGGTGTTCTTCGCCGGACTCCTGCTGCTGGCGGCCCTCGCTGCCTGGCTCGTCGATCGCGTGGTCCTGATCCATCCCGAACGCTGGGTCGCGCGGACGGCCGCCGCCGCAGGGTTGGTGGTCGTCGTGACCGCCGGCGCGATGCAGGCCTCGGTGCTGGTCACGGGGTTCGGCAGCTGCGGGGGCCCCTTCGCTCGGAACGCGGACTGCGTCGGCAGCACGCCGTGGATCGCAGTGGCCCCTGCGCTCGTGGTGGGCGGCGCGTGGTTCGTGATCTCGGTGCTGCTCAAGGAGGTACGCCGCACGCAGCGTCAGAACGCGCTCGACGTTGGCGGCTCCGAGGACCTATTCGATCACGCCGGTCGGTGAGGCCGGCAGCGCGCCGATGACCCGCGTGCCCCTCTCGGGGGCGCTCTCGATCCGCAAGGTCCCGCCGAGCGCTCCGAGGCGGTCCAGCATGTTGGTGAAGCCGGCTCCCGGCTCCCGGCCCCGGACGTCGAACCCGGCACCGTCGTCGCTCACCTCGAAGACCAGACTCCCGGCCCTCTCGCGCACATCGACCGAGACCGCGCTCCCCTCGCCCGCATACTTCCCGGCGTTCTGCAGCGCCTCCAGCACGCAGAAGTAGACCGTGGCCTCGGCCTCGGGGGCGTAGCGGGCGAGCTCCTCGGTGTGCACCGAGATCGCGCAGCACGGAGCGGCGCGCGGCCGAGTCCAGGGCAGCCGGCAGCCCCTTGTCGGCGAGCAGCGGGGGGTAGATGCCGTGGGCGAGGTCGCGCAGCTCCTGGAGGGTGTCGTCGATCGCCACACCGATCTCCTGGAGCGCGGCGCGGGCCTTCTCGGGATCACGGTCGAGCAGCTGCTCGGCGAGCTTGAGCCGCACCGCCAGCGCCACGATGTGCTGCTGCGCGCCGTCGTGGAGGTCGCGCTCGATCCGGCGGCGCGCCTGGTCGGTGGCGGCCACGATGCGCCCGCGCGATGCCTGGAGCTCGGCGGCCTGTCGGCGGACCTCGTCCAGCGATGCCTGGAGCGCGGAGTCGAGCTTCGCGTTGTGCACCATCACGCCCAGCTGACGTGCGAGCTCCACCAGGACGCGCTCCTCCTCGGGCGAGAACGGCCGATCCTCCACCGGGCGCTCGACCACGACCACACCCAGGAGCTCCCCCGCGTTGGCCATGGGCGCCATCCGCACGTACGAGTCCCGGTCCTCGAGCATCTGGGGCATCCACACCTGCATCCATCCGTGACCGCTCAGGCCTGCCTGCACGACGTTGACCGGATCCATGCCTCCGAGCGGCACGGAGCCGCGGTGGATGTCCGGGTCGCCGATCCAGGGCCGCAACTCGTCGTCGGCCAGCAGCCAGACCTCCGACGCTCTCAGGCGCATCGACGAACGCAACCCCTCGGCGGCCTGCAGCACGAGCTCGTCGAGGGGAACGGAGCGCGACATCCGGGAGGTGAACGACCGCGCGAGCTCCTCGGGCGCGCCCAGATCCCCGCCGGTGACGCGCCGGATCGCCGCGCCGATCCGCGGTCCGAACATGGCGACCACGCCCGCTGCGAACGCCATCGCGGCGATCGACGCCGTGATGATCCCCCGCTCGGTACTCGTAGGAACGCGGCCCAGGAGCAGGAGGAGGAGCAGGAGCGCGGCGCACACGACCACGGACGAGCGCGAGCACCCACAGGACGACGCGGGCCGTCTTCCTCAGCCACCGCCGGTGCATCGGGTTCACTCCGCCTTGAGGACGACGGCGGGCCGCGTGCTACGTGCCACGAGGCCGGGTCCCACCGCGACGGCGAGCGCGACGGTCAGCGCGACGGGGATCAGGAGCAGGATGTACGGCGAGACCACGGGCTCGGGGACCACACCCAACCGGTAAGCGAAGGCGGACCACGCCAGGCGGCCTGCGAGCACCCCGATCGGGATCCCGATCAGTAGCGCGAGCCCGGTCAGGACGAGGGCCTGCCACGCGACGGTCGCCATGATCTGCCCGCGTGTGAATCCGAGCGTCTGCAGGATGGCGAGGTCGCGGCGGCGGCGGCGCACGGAGGTGAGGAGCAGGTGGACCAGCGTCGCGAACGCCGCGAGCGCGAACAGCAGCGACAGCTTCAGCGGCAACGACCCGGACCGTAGCGTCGTCGCGATCGTGCCCCCGAACACCTTCTCGATCGTGGCGGGATCGGCGATCGCCAAGGAGCCGGACTGGGCATTGGTGCGATCGATGACCCGGGAGGGATCGGTTCCGGGCACGACCCTGCCCAGCGCCAGGTTCTGGGTGACGTCCGGGTAGAAGCTCCTGAGACCATCCATCGTGATCGCCGCGCCGCGCCCCAAGCCCGGCCCGAACCCGATGTCGGGGAAGACCGGAACACCGACGATGGTAAGGTCCCGCGTCGCCGCGGGCCCCGCAACGGTGATCGAGTCACCGACCTTGGCGCCCAACAGCGCCAGGCTTTCCCGACCGAGCGCGATCTCGTTCGACGTGCGCGGCCACCGTCCCTCGAGCATCGTGGTGCGCACCGCTGATCCCTTGAGGCGCTCGAACGCCCACGCCGCCTCCAGGGACGAGCCTCTCGACGTCGTGAGGGTCAGCGATTCCTGGAAGTTCCCCACCTCCAGATCCCGCACCCCCGGATCCTTGAGGAGCTTGGGGATCACCTGTTCCTGGTAGAACGAACCATGGAACGGGTCGCCACCCCCGAAGTCGTACGTGGATCCCGATAGGGGACCATTCGAGCCGAAGTGCTGCATGCTCGCCGAGAACCCGAACGACGCCACCATCGCCACGATGGCGACCACGAGCCCGACCAGGGTCGAGCGCACCGGTGTCGCCGATCGCCCGTGCCCGGGCTCCAACGCGAGGCGCGCGCCCGAGCCTGCGGACGGCGGCAGCGGCAGGCGCGCGATCCAGGCGGCGAGCCTGGAGTGCCGTTCGGCGCCCCGGTACTCGACCGCGCCGTCTACACCGCTGCGCGCCGACGCCATCCACCGGGCAGGGATCGCGACGCTGAGCAGCGTCGTCAGCGCGATCACGGCGACACCCACGGCCATCGCGAAGGGGTCGACCCGGATGCCCGGGGTCGGCTCGGCGACCCGAAGCACCCCCACCGGGAACAGGGCGGAAGCTGGGGCGGCCACCGCGATGGCGATCAGGGAGCCGCCCAAGGCCACGACCGCTGCCGGGATCACGGCAGCCCACACGACCTCGCTCCTGCGCATCCCGAGCGCGCGCAAGATAGGCGTGTCGAGCGCGGCCAGCGACGTTCGCCGCACGAGGGTCTGGCCCAGCACCATGATCCCGGCGAACGCCGCCAACAGCGCGACAACGTTCAGCACGATGCTCTGAAGACGCGTCGTCCGTTCGACGAACAACTCCTCATTGCTCAACACGGTCATGACCGTGGTTGGGGCGAGCTTGATCTCAGCCGCCGAGAAGGACGGGATCGTGGTCAGCCCTCCGTGCAGCCGGAAGAACGCTACGTCACAGTGGCCGACGTCTGGGTGGGTCGACGTGAAGTCCGGGCCGAGCAGGAACCCACCGTTCGTGCCGGTGAGGTCGCCCGGCCCGAGGATCCTCCCTACCACGGTCAACGGCACGACGATGTCGGCCCTCCTTGGCGTCGGCTGGTGGTGAGCGTCGAGCTGCGACTGTGGGACGAAGTGCATCGAGATTCGCTCTCCGACACCCGGACTCCGCAGCCCGGTGTTGCCGTAATCGATCGCGACCTCGTCGGGGCGGACGGGGAGCCGACCCTCGAGCACCATCGGCTTGAAGGTCGCGGCGGAGGCGGCAGTCAGGCTAACGCCGAAGAGTGACCCGTAGGCGAGCGGAGGGGCAACCAATGGCCTGCCCGCCGCGTCGTACGCGTAGCCGGTGATGAGCGACCCGTTGGCGGCCTCGGCGACCTGCGGCAGCTTGCTGATCGGCGCTATGTCGACGGGCGACCACGGGAAACCGCGGCTACACCCCTGCACGAATGCCTCCGGCTCGCTCGAGGCCAGACGGTAGCGTGCATATGCGGAGCCGGTCCTGCGGGCCCCGGCGAACGCCGTGATCCCGATCGCGCCGATCAACCCAACCAGGATCGTGACCAGGATCAGCGAGACCGGCCGGGCGCGGATGTCCGCGCGGGCCCGCATGCGGGCGCCGCTCACGAGAGCGTCGGCTCCCCGAGCACGCCGAACACACCTGCAGCGACCCGGCTTCCCTCCGACGCCGACCCGTCGTCGATCCGGCCGTCGCGCATGCGTACGATCCGGTCGGCGGTGGACGCCACCTCGTCGTCGTGCGTCACCATCACGATCGTCTGGCCGCCGTCGTGGAGCCGCTGGAAGAGCCCGAGGATCTCGGCGCCGCCCACGGAGTCGAGCGACCCGGTCGGCTCATCGGCCAGCAGGAGCGTCGGCTCGTTGGCCAGAGCCCGCGCGATCGAGAGGCGTTGGCGCTGGCCACCGGAGAGCACGCCTGGGGTCTTCGGCGCCTTGTCGGCGATGCCCGAGGAGATCGAGCAGGTCCATGGCCCGTACGTCGGCCTGCTTGCGTGACCGCCCCGCCACCACCATCGGGAGCGAGACGTTCTCCTGCACGCTCATCCCCTCGAGGAGGTTGAAGAACTGGAAGACGATCCCGATGTGGCGACGCCGCATCACGGCGAGCTCGTCGTCGGACAGGCCGGTGATGGCCTCGCCGTCGATCGCGATCGTCCCGTCGCTCGGCGCCTCGAGGCCCGCCACGAGGTTGAGCAACGTGGACTTGCCGCAGCCGGAAGGCCCCATCACCGCAACGAACTCACCCCTTCCCACGGTCATGTCTAGGCCACGCAGGGCCCGCACGGGTACCTGTTCGTCATCGGTCGCGTCGAACGTCTTGCGCAGGCCCTCGACCGTGAGGGCATCGGTGCTCGAGGGGTCGCTCATGGGCTCGAACGGTACCGGGGAACGCGCCCGGCCGGCGACGGCGTGAACACCACCCTTTCGGTGGGGCAGGCACCACCCCGTCGGAACGGCGGGACTGCCGTTCCCGACGATCGCCGTGCGACTGCGCGGGGGCGAGGTCGCTGACGCCGTAGTTAGCTACCTGCGGTCTGAGGCGTCGAGCAAGGTCCGGCGTTCGTCCATGCGTCCCAGCGTCGCGAACGCGTACGGGAGGTGGGCGGTCGCAAGGGTCGCGCCCGTAGCCTCCACGCGATCGAGGACCGCGAGCCGTGTGGCGATCGCGAGGGCCGGGTCCTCGTCGTGCGGAGACGGCCATACCGCGTCGTCGAGCTGGTGCGTGAAGTGGAGCAGATCGCCGGCGATGACCATCGCCTCCACCCCCGACTCCACCACCGCGACGCGATGCCCCGGCGTGTGCCCCGGCGTGTGCTCGACGCGAAGACCGGTCACGATCGGGCCGTCCTCGTCGGTGGCAACCAACAGCCCGGCCGACTCCAGGGGTGCGAACGTCTCCTCCCACCACCGCCGGTCGTCCTCCGTCTGTGCTTCACGTACCTGAGCGACATCGGCGGCATGGAGGTGGTAGCGGGCGTTCGGGAACATGGGCTCGAAGGCATCATCCCTGGAGATGCAGCTCCAGCCCGTGTGATCCCCGTGCGCGTGGGTCATGACGACGTCGCGCACGTCGCTCGCCGACACCCCCAGATCCACCAGCGCGGCGTCGAACGTGCCGATGAACCCCGTGCCCCGGTTGAACATCGACCCGGCCGGGCCCGCACCCAGATCGATCAGGATCGGCGGACCCTGGTCCTCCACCAAGAAACACCGACAACGGAACCGCCAGGACGTTGCGGTGTAGTCGGCTGGGAAGCGGATCGCCAGCTGGTCGAGCGACGTCGGGGGCGGCATGTCGCCGAAGGTGTCGTCGAACGAGAGACGCCCCTCGACATCCATGATCGCCGTCACCCGGAACGCACCGACCCGCCGCACCTCGAACGCCATCCATCCCCCTTTCACGGGATCCGACGTGACACCTCGTCCGCCCGGGCGCCATATCATCGCGGTCGATGCCCGACGATGTCGAACGAGCCCCCGAGGTCGATCGCGACCCACGCCGCATGGAAGCCTTCAGCGATGCCGTGATAGCGGTCATCATCACGATCCTTGCGCTGGGACTGCATCCGCTCGAGGGCGACCACCACCTCTCCGCGCTCCCGGTCTCGTCGCTCCTTATCTACGTGCTGGCGTTCACCTTCATCGCGATCTACTGGAACAATCATCACCACCTGCTCCGCGCCACCACGCGGATCAGCGGCGCGGTCATGTGGACCAACATGCTCCTGCTCTTCTGCCTCTCCTTGATCCCGTTCGTGACCGAGTGGCTCCGGAGCGAGTGGCGATGGCCGGTCCCGGCGGCCTCGTTCGGGGCTGTGGCGTTGGCCTCCGCGTTCGCGTACTACCTGTTGGCCCACTCGATCATCCGCGCCAACGGCAGGGACTCCCTGGTGGCCCAGGCGATCGACTCGGACCGCAAGGGGGTCGTGTCCATCGTCATGTACGCGGCCGGCGTCGCGCTGGCGTTCGTCAACGTATGGCTGGCCTACGCGCTCTACGCCGCCGTTGCCGTGATGTGGCTGATCCCCGACCGCAGGTTCGTACGACGGACGACGTCCGGACCGTAGCCTCCCCCATCGACTTCCGACAGATCCGCGCGCGCATGTCGCGCCCCATACCCAGGAACAGCGTGCATGATGGGATGACGGCACGGACCGAGGAGGGCTCATGGCCGAGCGGAGGCGAGGTATCCGGATCGCGCTCATCGTGGCGGCCGCCGCGATCGTGGCCGTCGTGGTCGTGCCCTTCGTGTACATCCACTTCGTCCAGGGCGAGGCACCGGCCCCGCTGTCCCTGGACGGTTCCGGAGCCTCGCCCACCCCAACGGGCTCGACAACGACGCCGTCCGCCACCGCCGCCTCCACGACACCCGGCCAGTGGACCGTGACCGAGGGTTCGGTCGTCGGCTATCGCGTTAACGAGGTCCTCTTCGGACAGTCGAACGAGGCCGTCGGACGCACGGATCAGATCACGGGATCCCTCACCGTCGAAGGAACCTCGATCGCCACGGGCTCCTTCACGGTCGATATGACGACCGTGACGAGCGACGAGTCCCGCCGCGACGAGCAGTTCAACGGTCGGATCATGGAGACCGCGAGCTTCCCCACCGCGACGTTCG
Organism: uncultured Actinomycetes bacterium; assembly: GCA_963796725.1. GTDB lineage: Bacteria > Actinomycetota > UBA4738 > UBA4738 > HRBIN12 > JAOUEA01. The sequence goes on along the minus strand of CAWCMT010000001.1, from coordinate 525,575 downwards.
AGCTGACCCAACCCATCGATCTCGGAAGCACACCCAAGAACGGGAAGACCATCAGCGCGTCGGCCACGGGCGATCTCACGCTCCACGGGGTGACCAGATCTGTGACGTTCGATGTCCAGGCCCGACGAGACGGGAACACGGTCAAGATCGTGGGCTCGATCCCGGTGACCTTCGCCGACTACGGCATCTCGAACCCGAGCTTCGGTCCCGTCACCACGCAGAACCACGGGGTGCTGGAGTTCTCACTCAACATGACGAGCGGCTAGCGAAGACTCGCTCGTTCACAACCAGAGCAGGACGACCGAAGCCACCAGGAGAGCGCCGAGCGCGATCCCGGCCGCCCGGCGCGCTCGTGCCCCCTCGAGCCTCCGACGCAGGGCGTTCCCTCCCAGCGACCATGCGGCGGCGGTCACCAGCACCACGAGGCACACGACCCCGACCGTGATCGCCGTCGCCGGCGCACCCGAGCCCGGACCCGAGCCCGAGACGAAGACCCCGACCAGAGCGAGCGCGAAGATCCAGCGCCTTGGGATTGACGAACTGGAACGCGATGGCATGCGGGGTCGTGAACGGCTCGGTCGAGCCTCTCGGGTCCAACGAGACGCCGCCGGCCAGTCTCGCGGCCAGGTACATGAGGTACGCGGAGGCCACGACCTTCCCCTTCGACCCCTACTGCCCCAAGGCCCTGGCCGGGATCGGGCGGATCCCCGAGACCATCGCGAGTCGCGCCATCACGATCAAGATGCTGCGCAAGCGCGCGGGCGAGGAGGCCGAGCGCTACAGCCGGCGTCAGCGCGAAGCCCTAGGCATCCAGGCGGGCGTGTGGAAGAGAAGGCGACGCGTTGGGTCACCGACCACGCCGGATCTTTCAACAGCGACCCGGTGTTCCCCGCCGGCCTCTCGGATCGGGCGCAGGACTGCTGGGAGCCGCTCCTCGTGGTCGGCGAATTGATCGGTCGAGGATGGCCCGAACGCATCCGGGGCGCGGCAGTGGCACTCGCTAACCAGGAGGGCAGCGGGGAGGCGCAGGACCGCGGAGGCATGCTGCTCGAGGATCTTGTGGCCCTGATCGAGCGCGGCAAGGTCGAGGAGGAGATCGGCACCCGGGACCTCCTGCATGAGCTCCTGCAGCTGGACGAGCGGCCCTGGCCGCACCTGAACAACGGCAAAGGCCTGAACGCTAAGACCCTGGCCGACCTGACGAAGGGCTTCGATATCCGTCCCGACAAGATCGGCGACCGTTCCTCCCGCGGCTACACGCGTGAGGACATCGACGAGGCGATCGAGAGGTGGCGCTAGTCCGGACGGACGGACGGGTCGGACACGTCCCCGAGCCAGGTAGGGCGCAGACCCTCACCCGCGCGGACCACGCGGGTTTCCCCCCTACCCCCGGGTATGCCCCCTACCCCGGCCCCCGGACACATCGCACCCGTCCACGTGTCCGCAGGGCAGGCGCCAAGACCACCGAGACCACCGAGACCACCGAGACCACCGAGACCACCGAGAGACGGAAGGTATCTCGGAGCCACGGAGACGGCCTCCCCGGTGTCTGGGGCCCGGGAACGCATCCGAGAACGAGGGAAGGCTTCCCGTGGCCCAGGGTATTCCAGACGGCCATTTCGGCGTGTTCCGCTGGTCCCTGAAACCTTGCAACCTAAGAGTATGGGGCAGATGTACACGCTGATCGACATCGAGACGGGAGAGACGGTGAAGCTCGATGCACCCGATGATGAGCCCCTTCAGGGCTCGGATCCGGGGTTGTGGGAAACGCAGGAGGAGGCGTGGGCCTACGCGCTCGAGCGCTTCGGCACCGAGGCTGGCAAGAGGTTCAACGTCGAGCCCGTCGTGCCGGAGGAGTCGGAGTTGAGCCAGCCCCCGGACCTCAAGTTCCCCACGGTCTCGGACCTGGCGAGGACGAACGCGGCGGCGGCCTCCTCATCGCCCGAGCGCATGAGCGCCCGACCGAAGGCAGCGTCCGCACGCCATCGGGTCGGGGGATGCGTGGACTGGCGCGCGATCGCGACCCCCGCCGCCATCTCGGCGAGCCCCTCGTCCTCGCGTCCAAGTTCCACGAGCGCCTCGCCGAGGATCAACCGCGCCGCCACCCGTTGCTTCGGCCGCTCCGTGGCATCGGCATGGGCGATGGCGCCCTCGGCCGCCGACGCCGCGGTGGTCGGATCTCCCAGACCCAGATCCAGCTGCGCCCGGGCGACGAGGAGGCGACCGGCCATCAGCCACTGATGGAACCCCTCCGTCGCTTCCGTCTGCTCCCACAGGGATGCCCACGCGGCGTCCGCCCGACCCAGCTCGCCGTCGAGGATGTCCGCCTCGAGGATGTCGATGCCGGCTTGGATCCACGCCAGGGAGAAGCCGGCCGCGCGGCCGAACTCGATCGCCTCCTCGTTGCGACGACGCGCCTCCCCCAGTTGATGGAGGTCGCGCATGGGTGCCGACGACATGTTGAGCGCCCGTGCCGTGAACCTCGGGAGGAGCTCCAGGTCGCGACCTCGGGCGATCGTCTCATCGAACCGCGCGATCGCCTCCGTGTGTCGACCGAGACCGACGAGCGCGAGCCCCAACGTGGCTCCCGCCCGCAGCGACGCCTCGATGCTGTGGCACTCCTCGGCCAGGGTCAGCGCCTGGCGCAGGTTCCGGTCGGCGTCGGCGAAGTCCCCCACCCGGGTCTGCGAGAGCGCCACCAGCTCCATCTGATAGGCATGCTCGGCGGGCAGGTGGTCGCGCGGCCAGATCGAGAGCGCCTGCTCTCCGAGCTCGATCATCTCGTTCGGACGCCCCTCCATCGACGCGATCTGGCTGACGTAGCCGAGCGCGGGCGCGGACCATTCAGGCCGGCCAAGCTCCTCCGCCAGCGCGGCCGAACGGTGCCCGAACCGGCGCACGCCGTCCGCATCGATCAGCCACGACGCCGCCTTCGTGCGGGCGAGCGTCGCTTCGAGCCGCTCGCGGCCCTCCAGCTGCGGGATCAGCGCGTCCAGCTCGTCGGCCCCCTGTTGGTAGTCCCCACTCGCCATCAACGCGTGGGCGCGGAGCAACCTCACATCGCGTCGACGTGGCTCATCGTCGGGGATGAGCGCCAGCGCCTCGCCGTAGAGCTGCACGGCCTCGCCCTTCGCCCAGCCCCGGAGCGCATGGTCGGCGGCGAGCAGATACGAGGCGATGGCACGTTCCCGCTCGCCGGCCTCGCGCCAGTGATGGGCCAACAGGGCGGCCGACGCCCCTACCCGATCGCCGGACGTGCGCTCGATGAACGCCGCGACCTCGGCGTGGCGCACGCGACGCGTGGCACGCGGCGGCAGGGTGCCGCCGAGTCGGGCGCCAGGCTCCTCCGCGCTGGGGACATCGTCGCGCTGCTCACCAACCTGCAGTCGCAGTACGACGCCGCGGTCACCGCGCTCCCCGTCGAGGGACGTGCGGATGGCTTGGCGGTGGGGACCTCGGCCGCCGACGACATCATCGCGCTACGCACCGGGGACGGGCTCGCGGATCCGAGCGTGACGTTCACACCGGGCGCTCCGGACCCGGCGTGTATCAGTTCGCCCCGCCGCCTTCGCTGCAGTTCGCGCAGACCCCGTGGATGATGGCGTTCAAGCCGTTCCTCCGACAGAGCGCGGCGCAGCTCCGTCCCGAGGCGCCCCCCAGCCTGACCAGCCGCAGGTACACACGCGCGTTCAACGAGGTCAAGGCCTTCGGCAGCGCCACCAGTACGGTGCGCACGCCGGATGAGACGGCCACGGCGTGGTTCTGGAACGCCAACGTGATCAACCAGTACAACCAGGCGTTCCGCACGCTCGCGACGACTCACGCGTTCGACCTCGTGGACACCGTGCGACTCCTCGCGATGGGGAACATGGTGGGGGCCGACGCACTCACGGAGTGCCTGGCCGCGAAGTACCACTACGCGTTCTGGCGTCCGGTCACGGCGATCCGCGCGGCCGACACCGACGGCAACCCGCACACGGTCGGCGACCCGACGTGGACCTCGCTGCTCACGGTCCCGAACCACCCCGAGTACCCGGCAGCGCACGGCGCCATCACGGGCGCAGAGGCGAAGGTGTTCGCGGCGGTGCTGGGGACGAACAGATCGGCGTGGATATCCCCGGGTTCGATCCGGCCAACGGCCTGATGGACCTCACGCGGCATTTCGCGACGGTCAACGACCTGCAGCGCGAGATCGTCAACGCCCGAGTGTGGGCGGGTCTGCACTACCGGTTCTCGGTGTGGGAGGGGATCGAGGTGGGCCGCCGCACCACGGCCTACGCCCTGCAGCGGTACTTCGAACCGACCGATCGGTGATCCTTCGTTAAGGATCGTGGGCGGGGAGCCGGGATCTCCCCCCGGCTCCTCGCCTACCTTCGCTGTGTGGATCCGCCCGTACGCCGAGGCGCCCCTTCGTCTCGGCCTCCACCCTCAGGCGGCGGCATAGCTATCCACTAGGACCGCGGTGCTGCTGGGCATCCACGACACCGGGTTGTACGAACTCGCCGTCGACGCGTCGAGCGAGGTGACCTTGCCGCTCGCGATATCGAGGACCTCGACCGTGCCGAGCGGGAGGCTGATGACCTGTCCCATCTGGGTCTGGTCGATCATCGCCCTGTCGCCCGTGAACACGAGGAAGGCGATGGCGCTGCCGTTCGGCGACCAGGCCGGGGACCAACCCTCCACCACGTCGGCTCCCAGGATCGAACGAACCGGGCCGCCCCGAGGTCCGGTCGTGAAGATGGCCCCGTCGTGGAAGAACGCGACGCGGGAGTCGTCCGGCGCGTACGTGGGCGCTTGGTCCGGTACATGATTGGTCGTCAGGCGGTGTGGCGGACCTCCGCTCGAGGGGATCGTCCAGATCTCCTGGGTGGGCGAGAGCCCGGAGTCGTCACACGGCGTGCTGCCGCAATTGTCGTATGCGATCGTCCCGCCGTCGGGCGCCCACGAGGGGAACTCATCCTGCCCCGGATCGTGGGTGAGCCTCCGCGAGGGTCTGCCTCTGGTGGACGTGATGTAGATATCCATGTTCCCCGATCGCGTGCCGACGTAGGCGAGCTGGCGCCCATCAGGCGACCAGGCCGGTGTGTGAACGTCGACTTCCGGGCCCATGGTGATGTAGTGAGAACCGGTTCCGTCGACGTTGGCCACGACCACGCGGGTGACATCCGAACACACACCGCACATGCCCACATCCGTCGACCGCGTGACGTAGGCGATCTTCTTCCCGTCGGGCGAAACCGCGACGTTCCAGGCGTCCGCGGGGAGGTCCGGGATCACCTGCTGAGCACCGGCGCCGATCGGAACGACCGTTGGCACGAGGCCCGCGGAAGCAGGCGACGGACTCGGGCTCGAGGAGGCCTTGTTCGTCGCCGGATCCGCGGTGGCGTCGGAGGAGGTCGCGGACGACGTGCACCCCGCCAACACCATGACGATCAGAGTGATCACGCCGGCGCAGCGGGCCTTCGCGCGTTCGTGGCGTGCAACGCTTCGTTCGGGGTGCAGCGGGTGTCCGCTCCCATGCATGATCGTGTCCTCCCTCGGTTGAACGACACGGGTTCAACGGCCGGAGATGCTCGAGCGCCTACACGGAGGGACGGAACGCTGTGAGATCGGCTACGCAGGCTGCACGGTGCCCGTGAATCGCTCGACCAGCAGCGCGTTACTCGCCGGGAGCCAGGAGACACCGTTGAACGAACTTGGCACGAAGACCTCCAGGATCGTCCTCGACCCCCCGGCCGCGGGGATCACCACCACGCTGCCCAGCGGACACGAGGGAGAGCAGCTCGGCGACGCCGGATCCTGAGCGTTACCGCGGTCTCCGGAGAACTCCAGGTAGGCGATCGAGGTCCCGTCGGGCGACCAGCGCGGTGTCCATCCCGGCCCCAAGCGTCGGAGCGGGCCGCCATCCGCATCCATCACCACGATGTTCACCGCGTGCGAGAAGGCGAGTTGCCCTCCGTCGGGGGCGTAGGTCGGCGCTTGGTCGGGGACCCGGTTATGCGTGAGACGCGAGGGCGTGCCGCCTCGGGCGGGTACCGTCCAGATTTCCTGACCCGGCGAGAGCCCGGAACTGTCGGTCCTCGAAGGGCTGCTGTCGTATGCGATCGTGCCGCCGTCCGGAGACCACGTAGGGAACTCGTCGACCGCGGGGGACCGGGTCACCCGACGCAGGTTCGATCCGTCCGCATCGACCACGTAGATATCCTGATTCCCGTTGGGATCATCGACGAACGCGATGCGGCGGCCGTCCGGAGACCAGGCGGGCATGCTCACCGAGTGTAGGAACCGGGACGGCGCCGGGGCAACATAGTGCGAGCCCGAGCCGTCCGACCGCACGACAACGATCCGCGGCTCCGTGTTGCATGGGGGTGGTCCGCAGTTCCCAACGGCGAGCGATCGGGTGACGTAGACGATCTGTGTTCCGTCGGGCGACATCGATGCCTGCCAGGCGTCGGCTGGGAGTCCCGGGATCGACCCGAGGACCGAACCATCCGTGCCAACGATGGTCGGCGCGAGGTTGTGCCTCGTCTCCTTCGGCGTGTCCGCCGGCCGCTCCGACGTGGCGTTCGACCGTGCCAGCACGGCGGTGACCACGATCGCGAGGGCGATCACGGACCCAACCACCATCGCCATCATGCGTTCGTTCCGGCGCTTCCGGTCGACCCGCCGGATCACGTCTTCGATCGGGAGACCAGGGACGGGGAACTGGCCGCGGGCGCCCTCGAGCTTGTCCCGATAATCATCCATCGGACATCGTCACTTTCAGCGCCGCGTGGGCGCGGGAGACATGCATCCGCACCGTCGAGGCGCGGATCCCGAGGATCTTGGCGGCCTCGTCCGACCGGAAACCCAACAGATCCGTCAGCACTACCGCGGCCCGTTGGCGGGGCGACAGGCTCGCGAGCGCGCGGACCGTGGCGTCACGCGCCTCCACTTCGGCGAACTGATCGTCGCCGGGGAGCGCTCCCGAGGAACGCTTGAGGGCGAGGAGCGCCCTTCGGTACCGGCTGCGGAACGCGTTCATCGCGGTCCGGTAGAGGTAGCCACGGGGGTCGTCCATCGTCGAGACCCGATCCCATCGCACGAAGACCCGCACGAACGCATCCTGCGTGAGGTCCTCCGCCTCGTGGCGATCGTGCACCACCAGACACAGAGCTCCGTACAGCGCGGCCTTCTCCCGCTCGAAGAATTCCTCGAACGACAACGCCTCCGGCGACGGGAGGCTCTCTGCGAGCCGAAGCGGCTGGTTCATGGCACTCGGATCAACGCATGACGGTCTCGGAACGCCTACACGACGAGGATATGATGGCCACGTAGGTGAGGCCTGCGCCCAAGGCTTCAGGGCAGATGGCGTCCGCGTGAGGAGAAGCGGCCCATCGAAGGCGCCTACCAGCACGTTCCCCTGTCGACCGCCTTGGTGATCGGATCGGTGAAGTCGCCCTCCTACCCGAGCGCCGAGGTCGCCCGGCTCATCCCCACGGCGTGCCGCAGGGGTCGAAGGGCGCGCTCGTGTTTGGCAGCGGACTCGGTTACCACGGCATCGAACCACGCGCAATCCGCGCGGCACAAAGCCAGGTACACGCCCGCGACCTGATCGTCATTACGGCGTTCGCCTCGGCGTCATCACGTCGTTTCGCCTCGGCGGCACCACGGCGGCACCACGAGCGAACCCACGCAGCCCGGCGAGACCGAAGCCTCGCAGGTCAGAACGGGTGGGCGAGGGGGGAGTTGAACCCCCACGTCCTCTCGGACACAGGAACCTGAATCCTGCGCGTCTGCCAATTCCGCCACTCGCCCGAGTGGGCCGCAATCGTAACAAGCCCCCGCCTCCGCGCACCCCCCACCCACCCGGGCCGAAGGTCCTCCCCCGGATCGCGAACCCGAACCCCCCAGCGGGGCGATATACCCGAAACCGGGTAGACCCCATGATGCGCGGATGGATGCCCGAGTCCACCCCCATGCCCGCCTGGATCTCGACGAGCTGATGCGCCACCTGATGGTCGTGGGCTTCATCGCCCTCGCCCTGTGGGCCGCCACCAGCTTGCTCGGCGTCATGAGCGGCTACGTCTCCGTCAACCCGTCGGCCACGCTTCGATTCCTGCTCGCGATCCTGATCCTGGTCTTCGCGCGCCGCACCTACTGGGAGCTGCGTGAATGGCGGTGGAACAAGCTGCCGCCCGACGAGCGCTACGGCTTCGCGAACCCGCTCGCGGACAACCCGCGCTCGTCCGGGTTCTCGGGGGTGACCGTCTCCGAGGACGACCTCACGGTCGCCACGGGTTCGTCACCAGCGCAAAGGTAGGATGGGCCCCGGGAGCACGTGCGCCGCTCGCGCGTGCGGAGCAGGGTGCCGAACCTCCGCGATTTCGAACGCCGTCTGGGGGGCCTCGTCGAAGGCCTGTTCTCGAAGACGTTCCGCTCGGGCGTGCAGCCGGTCGAGCTCGCCAAACGCCTGATCAAGGAGATGGACGCCGGCCGCACGGTCGGGGTCAACGGGACCTGGGCGCCGAACCGGTTCGAGTTCTACCTGGCGAAGGATGACGCCGAGCGCTTCGAGCAGGTCGAAGCCGCGTTGGCAGCGGAGCTGCAGAGCGTCGTGCGTGAGAACGCCGACGAGCGAGGGTACGGGTTGGTGGGCCCGCCCGACGTCGAGTTCTTCATGGACGAGGCCCTGAAGAAGGGCGACTTCGCCTGCGCGGCCAGCCTCGTGGAAGGCGAACAGCCGGCGGTCGCCGCCGCGAGGCCGTTCGTCGGGAGTCCGCCTTCGCTCAGGATCCACGAGAGCGGAGCCGAACGAACCGTGACGCTCACCGATGACGTGGTAACGATCGGACGCCTCCCTGAATGCGACGTCGTCGTCAAGGACAAGGGCGCCTCCCGGCGCCACGCGCAGATCAAGCTCAAGGACGGCGTCGCCACGATCACCGACCTCGGCTCCACGAACGGCACCCGCCTCAACGGGGCTACCGTCCAATCTCGCGAACTGGCCGACGGGGACCGCATCACGATCGGCACCACGGTCCTGGAGTATCGGAGCGGCTAGGTTGCTGGGCCAGAGCATCACGCCGTTCGCCCTGTCCGCCCTCAAGTACGGGTTGTTGGCATTGCTGTTCCTGTTCATCTGGCGCTCGATGCGCTGGGCAGTGCGGGGTCTCGCCATGCAGCCACCCGGGAAGGGCGCTGGACGGAACCGAGGCCCGAAGACCGGAGATGAGCCAGAGATGCCCGCGGGCCCATCGTCCGTGGTGGTCTACGCGGACGGGGCCAAGCCTCGCACGGTCCCACTGACCGCCAGCACCGTGGTGGGCCGCGCGCCCGAATGCGACCTTCTGGTCGAGGACACCTACGCCTCTCAGCAGCATGCCCGGATCTTCGGGAAGAGCGGGTCATGGTACGTCGAGGACCTGGGCTCCACGAACGGCACGTACGTGAACGATCAGAAGCTGGCGGCGCCCGGCGATGGTCCAGCCCGGCGACCGGATCCGCGTGGGCACCACCGTCCTGGAGCTGCGCCGATGAAGATCCTGGTGGGGGTGGCCACGGACGTCGGGCGCGTGCGCGAGGGTAACGAGGACTCCTACCTCGTGGATCCCCCCCTGTACGCGGTCGCCGACGGCATGGGCGGGGCGCGGGGCGGCGAGGTCGCGTCCCAGCTCGCACTCGAGACGATCGAGGGGATGGCACAGGCCGGTGAAGGCACCCTGGCCGAGCAGGTCACCGAGGCGAACCACGCGGTGTTCGCTCGGTCGCAGGAGGATCGATCGGTCTCCGGGATGGGCACCACGCTGACCGCCGTCCATGTCGTGGACGGGGTCGGGAACGTCGCACACGTCGGGGACAGTCGCGCCTACCTGCTCCGAGGGGGAGCGATGCGACGCCTCACGGACGATCACACGCTCGTGAACCGGATGGTCAAGGCGGGCGAGATCACCCCGGACGAGGCCGAGGTCCATCCCCACCGCAACGTCCTGACCCGTGTGCTCGGTACCGAGCCCGAGGTCCAGGTGGACGTGCAGGAGGTGCCCCTCATGGACGGGGACCGGATGTTGCTCTGCAGCGACGGTCTCTTCGCGATGGTCAACGAAGAGCAGATCCAGGCGATCGTCGAGACCGAGCCGGATCCGCAACGAGCGGCGGATCGCCTCGTGCGCGCGGCGAACCGCGCCGGCGGCATCGACAACATCACCGTCGTCGTCCTGGACGCCCAGGATGGCGACGCGAGGGAGGGCCCCGCCCCAAGCGCTGCCGGGCCCGCGAGCGCCGAAGAGGAGGACGGCGGCATCCGACGGCGGCGTGCGATCCGCTGGATCGCCGGGGCCGTGCTGGCTCTCGTGGTCCTGGTGGCGGTGTGGGCCGTGGCGCGCAGCTACATCGACCGCCAGTGGTACGTGGGCGTGTCCGACGGCAGGGTCGCGGTCTACCAGGGGGTGCCAGCCCAGCCGCTCGGTATCCACCTCAGTCACGTGGTGGTCGTCACGGAGCTTGACGCGACGGCGATCCAGCGCTTGGAGTACTACAAGACCCTGTCCGATGGCATCAGCGCGAACGACCAGGCCGACGCCGAGAACATCGTCACGCAGATGCGGAAGGATCTGAAGGCCGCGCGGCGGCACCAAGGGGGTCGGAGGCCCGTGAGCGCTGCCGCCGTCGGCGCCACGGATGCGCCCCGCGCCAAGACGGGATTGGGTCTGCTGATCCTCGCGCTCATCGTCTCGATCGGGATGTTCGTGATGGCGGGATATGGGCTGCGTGGCAGGGCTCCTGCGCAGACCCTGACGTACGGCATCTCCCTATCGCTCGGGTTCGTAGGTGCGTGGCTCGTCGTGAGGTGGACGGCGCGAGGGGCCGATCCGGTGCTGCTGCCCGTGGCCGCGGTGCTCGGCGGGCTGGGCATCGCGATGCTGTACCGCCTGAAGGTCCTCAGCAGCGACCCGGAGATCTGGGTCCAGCAGACCGTCTGGCTGTTCCTGGGTCTGGCGGCGTTCGTCGTCGACGCTGATCCTGGTGCGCGACATCCGCCGACTCGACGCCTACACGTACACGATCGGGCTGGCCGGCGTCGTCCTGCTGCTGCTCCCGATCGTGCCGGGCATCGGCTACGAGATCAACGGCGCCCGCCTCTGGGCGCACCTAGGCCCGGTGTCGTTCCAGCCGGCCGAGTTCGGGAAGATCCTGATCGTCGTCTTCCTCGCCTCCTACCTGGCGTCCAAGCGGGAGCTCCTGGCCGCCGGCACCGGACGGCTCGGCATGCCACGCGCCAAGGACCTGGGGCCGCTGCTCCTGGCGTGGGGCGCCTCGCTAGCGGTCCTGTTCCTGGAGCGGGACCTTGGCGCCTCGCTGCTGTTCTTCGGGGTGTTCGTGGTGATGATCTGGGTCGCGAGCGGGCGCTGGGCCTACCTCGTCATGGGCGGCATCCTGTTCGTGGTGGGCGCGTGGCTCGGCTACGTGACGATGAGCCACGTGCAGCTGCGGGTCGACTACTGGCTCCACGCGCTGGACCCGGCGAAGGTGCTGGGGGTCGGGTACTACCAGCTCGCCCAGGGCTGGTTCTCGCTGGCGAGCGGAGGACTGGTCGGCACGGGTCTGGGCCAGGGTTCCCCCACGCTGATCCCCTACGTGGGCAGCGACTTCATCTTCGCGGCCTTCGGCGAGGAACTCGGGATGCTGGGCGGCGGCGGCGTTGCTCCTGCTGTACCTGGTGCTGATCGGGCGCGGACTGCGCATAGGGATCGAGCGCACCGATTCGTTCGGGAAGCTGCTCGCGACGGGACTCACCTCGATCGTGGCGCTACAGACCTTCGCGATCGTGGCCGGCGTGACCCGGTTGATCCCGCTGACGGGTGTGCCGCTCCCCCTGGTCTCCTACGGCGGATCGAGTCGCGTCGCGACGTTCGTGATCCTTGCGCTCCTGGTGCGTACCTCGGCCGGTGCTTGGGAGCCGCGGCGTGGATAGACGCATCCGTCGGCTGGGGATCGCGCTCACGGCGCTGTTCGGGCTGTTGTTCGCGCAGCTCGCCTACGTGCAGGTGTTCGCGGCGGACCGGATCCGCAACGAGCCCGCCAACAGCGCGCGCCAGATCATCGCCGAGTACAAGGTGGAGCGTGGAGCGATCCTCACCAGCGACGGGTTCGTGCTCGCGCAGAGCAAGAGGACCGGCGGCAGCACGGGTTATCTCTACCGCCGCGAGTACCAGGCGGGCCCTCTCTACGCCGCGATCACGGGCTACTACTCGCGCCTCTACGGGCGCAGCTCGCTCGAGCAGTCGATGAACGACTACCTCGCCGGCAACGCACCGGAGTTGGCCGCATCCAACTTCACCGACCTGATCCTGGGGCGGCCGAAGCAAGGTGGCTCGGTGGTCACCACGATCTCGTCCCGGCTCCAGCAGGTCGGCGCAGCGTGCCCTGGGGACCCTGCCCGGTGCCGTGGTGGCGATCGAGCCCAGGACAGGCAACATCCTGGCGATGGTCGCGAACCCGAGCTACGACCCGAACAAGCTCTCCTCCGGTACCTCGGACGAGATGAAGGCCTACTGGGAGAAGCTCAACGCCGATCCACAGAAGCCGCTGATCTCCCGTGCGAAGGACGAGCTCTACCTGCCGGGATCCACCTTCAAGATGGTGACGGCCTCGGCCGCCCTGCAGAACGGATGGGGGCCCCAGAAGACATGGCCGAACCCCCACGTGCTGGACCTCCCGCTCACGAACGGCACACTCTCGAACTTCGGCAACGAGTTCTGCGCGGGAGGCGCGAAGCGCGTCACGATGTTCGAGGCGTTCACCGAGTCCTGCAACGTCACCTTCGCTGAGATCGGACTGGCCCTGGGCGCTCAGAAGCTGCAGGCGCAGGCGCAGGCCTACGGGTTCTGTCCCACCGATCCGCCGACCAAGACCGATTGCATCGAGAACACGATCCCCTTCGTGATCCCGTTCCAGACCGGACGGTTCCCGATCCCGTCCTACTTCGACCAGAACGATCCCCTCCTGGCCTTCTCGGCGATCGGGCTGGACAACGTGATCACGAACCCGTTGCAGATGGCGCTGGTGGGGGCCTCGATCGCGAACCGCGGGATCGAGATGCAGCCGCGCCTCGTGACCGAGATCCGGGACCCGCAGGGACGCGTGGTGAAGGAGTTCTCCCCACAGGAATACGGCCGCCCGATCTCGAACGGCAGCGCGGACGACCTGCGAAAGATGATGATCAACGTGGTCGAGCACGGAACCGGGTACGCCGCGGCGATCTCCGGCGTGACGGTGGCCGGCAAGACAGGCACGGCCACCAACGGGCCCGGCAACCCCCCCAACGCGTGGTTCGTGTCCTTCGCGCCGGCCGCCGACGGGCTGACCCCGAAGATCGCCGTGGCCGTTATCGTGCTGGACGGTGGGAACCTGGGCAACGAGGCGACGGGTGGTCGCGTGGCCGCCCCGATCGCCGCCCAGGTCATGTCCGCCTGCTTGAATGGCGCATGCAGATGACCGGGAGAGGAGACGGATGAACGGGTCGGTGCTCGGGGATCGCTACCGCGTCGAGGCACGCATCGGCGCAGGCGGGATGGCCGAGGTCTACCGCGGCTTCGACCCCGTGCTCAACCGCACCGTCGCCATCAAGGTGCTCCTGCCCCAGTTCGCGCGGGACGCGAGCTTCGTCGAGCGCTTCCGCCGCGAGGCCCAGGCCGCCGCCCGCCTCAACCACCCCAACATCGTCGGCGCCTACGACACCGGCTCCGACGGCGACACGCAGTACATCGTGATGGAGTTCGTCGAGGGCCGCACCCTGGCGGAGTTCCTGGCGGCGGGGCGGCGCCCCACGCCGGTCCAGTCCGCGGAGATCGCGCAGAAGATCTGCGGCGCGCTCGCGGCGGCGCACGCACAAGGCGTCATCCACCGCGACATCAAGCCGGGCAACGTCATGGTCACCCGCGACGGCACCGTGAAGGTCATGGACTTCGGCATCGCGCGCATCACCACCGGGCGTCGAGACCGCTCCGCAGACCTCGGCCGTGCTGGGCACCGCCACCTACCTCTCGCCCGAGCAAGCCCAGGGCGGGCCCGTCGACGCCCGCACGGACATCTACTCCCTGGGCACCGTGCTCTACGAGATGCTGGCGGGACGTCCGCCGTTCACGGGCGAGTCGCCCGTCGCGATCGCCTACAAGCAGGTGAACGAGACCCCCGTCCCACCGAGCCAGATCAACGCCGATGTGCCGCCGCGGCTGGACGCGGTCGTGATGCGCGCCCTGTCGAAGAACCCCGCCAACCGATACCAGACGGCGGACGACTTCGCGGAGGATCTGGACCGCGTGATCAAGGGCCAGGAGGTGGAGGCGACGCCGTTGCTGCCGCCGGGCGGCGACGCCACCCAGGTGATCTCCCGACCGAACCCCACGGCCGTCCTCCCGCCATCGGTCGAGCCGAAGGGCTCGGGCCGGAAGGTTTGGCTCGGGATCCTGATCGGCGTCCTGATCGTGGCCGTGCTGGGCGGAGGTGGCTTCCTCCTCGTCAACGCGCTCACGAAGGACTCGCCGGGCGCGACCTCCGTCGTGATGCCGAAGGTCACCGGGATGTCCTACTCGGCCGCGAAGTCGCTCCTGGAGCAGAAGGGCCTCACCGTCAACCCGCCGATCTACCGGGAAACGGACGCCGCCAAGCCCGGGACCGTGCTGAAGCAGACGCCCGCTGAGGGCGACACGGTGACGCCCTCGGACACCAACGTGGACCTGGTCGTCGCCAAGGCGCCCGCCCTGGTCCCGGTGCCGGACCTCACGGGCAAGACCCTGCCGGAAGCGCAGACCGAGCTCGAGGCGGCGAACCTGAAGATCGGTACTCCCGTGAACGCGGCCAGCGATCTGCCCGTCGGGCAGGTCTTCGCGCAGGATCCACCGGCCGGGACACAGGTGAAGCCGGGGTCGTTCGTGGACGTGCAGGTCTCCAGCGGCCCCGCGATGGTGGCCGTGCCGGACGTCACCTGCCTGTCGCTCGGAGCGGCGAAGAAGGCCCTGACCGAGGTGGGACTGGTGCCCCAGCTGAGCGGCACGCTCGGCCCGACGAACCCCTCCTGCCCCAACCCCTCCCGCATCGCCACCCAAGATCCCTCCGCCGGCACGCAGATCGCCACCGGTTCGACGGTCACGATCTTCCAGGGCGGCGCCAGTCCCAGCCCGTAAGGACCCGATAGCCATGTGGTACTCCGCCGAGACCTTCACATCGCAGGAGCGCGAGATCCTCGCGCCGCATTTCTCGAACCTCGAGGGCCCGGTGTTCGCGCTGACGAACCTGCCCGAGGCCGTGAAGGGGGCGATGTTCGCCCGATACTCGAGGACGACGAAGTCGTTGCGGCGCCTCTTCCTGGATGAGTTCGCCGAGGATCTGGCCGAGGGCGCAGCTGCCACGTCCACCACCGGGAGCGGGCGCGCCGCGCGGCTCTACGAGAGCGTCTTCGTGGAGTACGGCGACGACTCCGTCGCCCAGCTGGGGGGGTGCACCTGGCCTGCGAGCAGTCCTCACAGCTGCTGGCCAAGGCCCTGGAGTGGGGGCGGCTCGCCGCCTATCTGGAGCAGTCCACGCGGTACATGCGCTACGACGACCGTCCCGGCGGCCGGTGGCGCGCCACGCTCCCGCCCGAGATCGTCGGCACACCACTCGAGGCGCGGTACGCGGCGTTCTTGGACGACGTGTTCGCCACCTACGGACGGATGTACGAGCCGATGGAGGCGTACTTCAAGGCACGGTTCCCCAAGGATCCCGGCGACAGCGACTTCGTCTACCGCCAGACGATCCTGGCGAAGACGTGCGACACGCTCCGGGTGCTGCTTCCCGCGGGCACGCGGTCGAACCTCGGGATCTACGCCACGGGCCAGTCGTACGAACAGTTGCTGATGCGCCTCGCGGTCCACCCGCTGGCGGAGATGCGCGAGTACGGCGACCTGATGAAGGCCGAGTTGCGGAAGGTGATCCCGGAGTTCCTCACGCGTGTCGACGTGGAGGAGCGCGGCGTGGTCTGGGGCCGATACTGGAAGGCGAACCGCGAGCGGGTCGAGGATCTGACCGCGCGGGTGCTCGTCGACGTGAAGCCCGAGGCCCGCGAGGAGGTCACCCTCGTGGACTGGGATCCCGAGGGCGAGCTGAAGGTCGCCGCGGCCGTGCTGTACGCCGCATCGGACCTGCCGGACGACCAACTCCTGGAGCTAGCGCGCTCGATGACCCCGGAGGAGCGAGAGGAACTCCTGCGTGCGAGCGTCGGCGAGCGTACGAACCGGCGGCACAAGCCGGGACGTGCCTGGGAGCGCACCGGATATCGCTTCGACGTCCTCTGCGACTACGGCGCCTACCGCGACCTACAGCGTCACCGGCCCCTCACGATCGAATGGCAGCGGCTCACCACCGAGCACGGCTACGAGACGCCGGAGCAGATCGACGATGCCGGGCTGCGGGCCGACTGGGACCACGTGATGGAGGCGAGCGCGGCGATGGAGGCCGCCCTGTTGGATGCCGGCATGCCTGACGCCGCCCAGTACGCGGTCGCGATGGCGTACCGGATCCGGTTCGTGATGCAGATGACCGCACGCGAGGCGATGCACCTCACTGAGCTCCGGTCGCAGCCGGCGGGCCACCCCGTGTACCGACGCGTCGCGCAGGCCATGCATCGACTCATCGACGAACGGGCGGAGCATCACGCGATCGCGGGCACCTTCCGCTTCGTCAGCTACGACGACGTGGATCTCGAGCGCCTCGAAGCCGAGCGGCGCACCGAGGCCAAGCGGAACGCCCTGAAGCGGACCGGCGCGTCGTAAGCGGCCGCATCCAACGGGATGAAGACCCAGGGTCCCGGGCACGTCACCGCGGTGGTGCGCGACGGCGCGATCGAGCACACGGAATCCGCGGGGCTCTCGCGGATGGACACCTCGGTGCCGCTCTCCACGGACTCGGTCCTCTACGTCGGGTCCATCGCGAAACAGTTCGTCGCCGCATGCGTCGCGCTCCTCGAGCGCGACGGTCTCCTGCGGCTGGATGACCCGATCGCTCGGTACGTTCCACGGCTGCCGGCGTGGGGCTCACGCGTCACGATCGAAGAGCTGATCCACCACACGGCGGGCGTGCGCGAGCGGATGCGCTCGGGGCCCGGCGTTCCTGTCACCGGGGTGCCCGGGTGGGGCAACGACGACCTCCTCGACCAGGTCCGGGCGACGGAGGTACTCGACTTCGCGCCCGGCACCCGCTATGGCTACTCGAACCGCGGCTACCTGCTGCTGGCGGAGGCGGTCGCGGCGGCCTCCGGCTCGTCGTTGCGCGGCTACGCCGAGGACAGCCTCTTCTCGCCCTTGCGGATGCGGGACACGTTCTTCCGCGACGCCGAGACGCCGCTCCCTCCGGCGGCGGCGCGCGGCCACTTCCGCGCTGTGGACGGTGCGATCCATATCGAGCCCGGCCGGTTCCACGCGGTGGGCGCCGGCGGACTCTGGACCACGGTGGGTGACCTCGCGAGGTGGGACGCCGTGTTCGCCGAAGACCCGCTCACCGATGGCTGGCTGCCGAGGCGACTCCTGGAGCGAGGTCGCCTCAACGACGGCCGCCCGATCCACTACGCTTGGGGGCTGTCGGTGCGATCCCACCGCGGGCTCGCCATCGTGAGCCACGGCGGGAACTTCCCGGGCTGGGAATCGAAGATGGTGCGGTTCCCCGACCACCGGATCACGGTGATCATCCTCGCCAACGGCGAGGAGCAGGACGTCTCCACGCATGCGTTCGTGCAGGCAGACGCCCTGCTGAGCCATGTGCTCGACCCCGACGCACCCCACGCCGACGAGACCTTCGACCTGGCATGAAGGCCCGCTTGGCTTCGTGACGATCTGCGGTTTTTCCGCGCCGTTACAGGGCGTACGGGCATCCGCGAGGTATGGTCCGCGGACCGACGAAACACCTGGGGAGGTGTACGCAGTGAACAAGGCTGAACTGATCGACGCGGTCGCGGACCGCACCGGGATCGCGAAGTCAACGGTGGATTCGGTCATCAAGGGCATGACCGAGACCATCGAGATGGAGGTCGCCAAGGGCGACAAGATCCAGATCCCGGGCTTCATCTCGTTCCAGAAGGTGAAGCGCGCCGCGCGCACGGGCCGCAACCCGCAGACCGGTGAGACCATCCAGATCCCGGCCAGCTCCACGGTGAAGGTAACCGCGGGCGCACGGCTGAAGGCCTCGGTGGCCCCGAAGAAGTAACCCCCCGCCTCCACAGGCGTCGCGAACGGCCCGGCCGCGTGCCGGGCCGTTCGCGTTGCGGGGCCGCCGACGCGAAGCTGCCGGCCCCAGCCGGGTTGCCGCCTCGGCCGTTCCGGTACCCTGAAACCCTCCTATGGACCGCGAAACCCTGCTCCTCACCGCGCTCGGCATGCTCGTCGTCGCGGCCCTCACGGTAGGCGTGAGCGGCTGGATGCTCTTCCTCCGCGACCGCCGCCTGGCGCTCACGACCTCCGGCACGGCGGGCGACGCAGCCCATCCCCAGGCGGCCGAGGACCACTGATGCTCGAGCTCCTCGACCTGCGCAAGCGGGGCGAGCGGCTTGAAGCCACCCGCCTCGAGATCGACCCCACGGTCGCCAACACCGTCGCCGATATCCTGCGGCGCGTCTTCGTAGAGGGCGACGAGGTCCTGATCGAGCTCTGCCGCCGGTTCGACGGCTGTGACCTCTCATCGACGGGCGTCATGGTGACCCCCGATGAGTTCACCCGGGCCGAGCGCGACACACCGCCCGAACTCCGTGCGGCCCTGGACGAGCTGGTGGAACGGCTTCGAGACCTGCACGCCCGACAGGTGCCCGAGGAATGGAGCGAGGATCGCGACGGCGTGCGGTTCGGCGAGATCGTCCGTCCGCTCCGCTCCGTGGGCTGCTACGTCCCGGGCGGGCGCGCCGTCTATCCATCGTCCGTCTGCATGACGGTCGTGCCCGCCGTCGTTGCCGGCGTCGAGGAGATCGTCCTGTGCACCCCGCCCCAGGCCGACGGCACGGTGCCCGCCCCCGTGCTCTACGCGGCACGACGGGCCGGCGCCACCCACGTCGCGAAGAGCGGGGGGGCGCAGGCCGTCGGAGCCTTGACCTTCGGCACGGAGTCCGTCCCCAAGGTCGACAGGATCGTCGGGCCGGGCAACGCTTACGTGACGGAAGCCAAGCGCCAGGTCGCGGGGTTCGTGGGGATCGACGGCCTCGCCGGGCCTTCGGAGCTGGCCATCGTCGCCGACGGCGACGCCGACCCGAGCCTCATGGCTCTGGATCTCATCGCCCAGGCCGAGCACGATCCCGAGGCCCGCACGTTCTTCATCACGACCGCGCCCGAGCTGGTGGGGGCGGTGGCCGACGCCCTCGAGGCCGCGCTCGCGTCCGCCGGCCGCCGCGAGATCATCGATGTCTCGCTTCGCTTCACCAAGGCCGTGATCGTCCGGGATCTCGCCCAAGCGGCTGACGTCGTCAACGATCTCGCGTCCGAACATCTCCTGGTCCTGCTCGCCGACCCGGAGGCGTTCCTGGCGAGCGTCCGCAACGCGGGGGCGATCTTCTTGGGACGGCCCACGGCCGTGCCGTTCGGCGATTACGGCGTGGCCTCGAACCACGTCCTGCCGACGGCGGGTACGGCGCGGTTCTCGAGCGGGCTGCGGGCCTCCGACTTCGTCACCGTCTCCTCGGTGGTGGAGATGAGCCCGGGTGCGGCGGCGCGCTTCGCCCCGGGGGCCGCGCATATCGCTCGCGCCGAAGGCTTGGTCGGCCACGCGCGAGCGATGGAGTCGCGATCCGGCTCCGGCGTCGAGAGCCAGGACGTGGCCCCGTGAGTCCGGCCTCGCAGCCTCGGCCCGGCCTGCGCGCCGTCGAGCCGTACCGTTCGCCGCAGCCGGACGTGCCCGTTCGTCTCAACACCAACGAGTGCCCGCACCCGCTGCCCGAGGCGTTCGCGGCCGACCTCGCCGAAACCCTCCGCGACCTGCCGCTGAACCGCTACCCGGACGGACAGATGACGCGTCTGCGCGAGGAGCTCGCCGCGCACCACGGCCACACCCTCGAGGGCACATGGACCGCGAACGGTTCGAACGAGGTGCTCACACAGCTCCTGATGGCCTACGGTGGGCCGGGCCGTCGTGCCGTCGTGTTCGAGCCCACCTACCTCCTGCACACCCGTCTGTCCTGGCTCACCCACACGGAGCTCGTCTCGTTCAGACTGGTGGACCCATTCGTGCTCGACCCGAGAGATCGTCGATGACGCGCTCATGTCCGGGCCTGACGTCATCTTCCTATGCTCGCCCAACAACCCAACCGGGAACGCCGTGCCGCCGGATCTGACGTACCACCTCGCCGAACGAACGAGCGCCCTCGTGATCGTGGACGAGGCGTACATCGAGTTCGGGGGCGAGAGCGCGCTGAAGCTGGCGGCCGATCACCCGAACATCGCGGTGGTTCGCACCTTCAGCAAAGCTTTCGCGATGGCGGGTGCGCGGCTCGGCTACGTGCTCACATCCCCCGACGTGGTGTCCGACCTGCAGCGCGTGCGCCTGCCGTACCACATGTCGGCGCTGGCCCAGACCGCCGGCATCGTGGCGCTCCACCATGCGTCCGACGCGATGTCGATCCTGGAGGCGATCCGGATCCAGCGCGACCGTATCGTCGAGGCGCTCTCGGGTATGCCCGGTGTGCGTGTCTACCCCTCCGATGCCAACTTCGTCCTGTTCGTCCCCCCGCTGCCGGCCGCCGAGGTCTGGCAGGGCCTGCTGGATCGAGGCGTGCTGGTCCGCGACCTCTCTTCCGTGGTCCCCAACGCGCTGCGGGTCACGGCGGGCGCCGAACACGAGGTCGACCGGTTCCTGTTGGGTCTGCGCGAGGTGCTCACCTGATGGTTCGCACCGCCACGGTCGAGCGCGCCACGAACGAGACCAGCATCCGCGTCGCTCTGGATCTGGACGGCAGCGGTCAGAGCAGCGCCGACACCGGCATCGCGTTCTTCGATCACATGCTGCAGCAGTTGGGGAAGCACGCCGGCTGGGACCTGACGGTGACCTGCCGAGGCGACCTACAGGTGGACGGGCACCACACGGTCGAGGACTGCGGGATCGCGCTCGGTGAGGCGCTCACCGAGGCGCTGGGCGACAAGGCCGGGATCAAGCGGTTCGCATCGATCACGGTGCCGCTGGACGAGACCGCCGTCGAGGTGGCGTTGGATCTGGCCGGGCGCAACTTCGTCGTCTACGAGATCCCCGTTCCCTACGAGTCGATCGACGGGTTCGACACCGGCCTGCTGGAGGACTTCGTCCGGGCGTTCGCGCAGCGGGCGGAGCTCACGATCCACCTGCACCTGAAGTACGGGAGGTCGCCGCACCACATCTGCGAGGCCACCTTCAAGGCGATGGCGAAGGCGTTGGGTGACGCCTGCAGCCTCACGGGCCGCGGCGGCGTCCCGTCGACGAAGGGCATGCTCTAGTGGCGATCGCGGTCCTGGACTACGGCTCGGGCAACCTGCATTCCGTAGCGCGCGCGATCGCTCACGTCGGCGGGGATCCCCTCGTGACCCACTCGCCCGAGGAGGTCGCCGACGCCGAGGCGCTGGTGATCCCAGGCGTCGGACACTTCGGGACATGCATGCGGGCGCTCTGCCATCACGGGTTCGACGCCTCGATCCGCAACTTCGTGGAGACGGGTCGGCCGGTCTTCGGCGTGTGCGTGGGGATGCAGATCCTGTTCGCGGGGAGCGAGGAGGACCACGAGGCGGGACTCGGCGTGTTCCGCGGACGGTCGATGCGGCTACCCGACGACGTGAAGGTGCCGCACATGGGATGGAACACGGTCACGTGGACAGCCGATCACCCCTATGTCCACGGCATCCCGGACGACACCCGTCTCTACTTCGTGCACTCGTTCGCGCCCCCGGTCGACGACGACGTCACGGTCGGCGTCACCGAACACGGGCTCCCGTTCAGCGCTGCGGTCTCCCGCGGACCGGGTGTTCGCCACCCAGTTCCACCCCGAGAAGTCGGGCGAGGCGGGGCTGCAGATCTACCGGCGGTTCGTCGAGTCGGTGGTCCAGCGATGATCGTGATCCCCGCGATCGACCTCCGTGGCGGCCGAGCCGTTCGCCTCCTGCGCGGCAACCCCGAGGAGGAGACCGCCTACGCGGACGACCCCGTGCACGTGGCCGAGCGGTTCCAGGAGGAGGGCGCCCGCCGCCTCCACGTCGTGGATCTGGACGCCGCCCTGGAGGTTGGAGACAATCGGGAGGTCGTGCAGGCGATCTGCCACGCCGTCGCGATCCCCGTGCAGGTCGGGGGCGGCATCCGCACGCTGGAGGACATCGGCGCGCTGATGGAGGCCGGCGCCGCGCGGGCGATCCTCGGCACCGCGGCGGCCGCCGATCCAACGTTCGTGGCCCGAGCCGTGGAGGAGTTCGCCGAGCGGGTCGTGGTCGCGATCGACGTTCGCGGCGGGCGTGTGATGGTGCGGGGCTGGCAGGAGGAGGGCCCGATGCTCGAGGAGGCCGTCGCCGCGCTGGACGACACGGGGACGCCGCGCTACCTCGTGACCTCGATCGCGAGGGACGGCACCCTGGACGGCCCCGACATGCGTCTGTACACGCAGGTGCTGAAGCTCACGGAGACGCCGGTGATCGCGAGCGGCGGGGTCCGCGACGCCGACGACATCTGGGCGCTGCGGGACATCGGCTGTGAGGCCGCCGTGGCCGGCAAGTCTCTGTACGAGAGGACGCTGAAGCTCTCCCAGGTGATCCGGGGCTAGTCGATGCTCGCGAAACGGCTGATCCCCTGCCTCGACGTCGACGCCGGCCGCGTCGTGAAGGGCACCAGGTTCCAGGACCTGCAGGACGCCGGCGACCCCGTGGAGCTCGCCGCCCACTACGACCGGGAGGGCGCGGACGAGCTGGTCTTCCTGGATATCACCGCCACGCTCGAGGGCCGCGCCGCCACGCTGGACGTGATCTCGCGCGTCGCCGAGCAGGTCTTCATCCCGCTCACCGTGGGCGGCGGCGTCCGCGACGAGGACGACGTCGACGACGCTGCTACGCGCGGGCGCCGACAAGGTCGCGTTGAACAGCGGCGCCGTGCGCGATCCGGCGCTGCTGCGGCGCTGCGCCGACCGGTTCGGGACCCAGTGCATGGTGATCGCGATCGACGCCAAGCGATCGGACGGCGGCAGTGGGAGGTCTTCGTGGACGCCGGAGGCACCGCAACGGGCGCGACGCCGTGGCGTGGGCCGTCGAGGCCACCGCGGAGCTGCGGCGCCGGCGAGGTCCTGCTGACGTCGATGGACCGCGACGGCACGGGCGAGGGCTACGACCTCGACCTGCTGCGGGCGATCGCGGACGCCGTTCGGGTGCCGGTGGTCGCCAGCGGTGGCGCCGGGGACCTCGATCACTTCGCCGAGGCGCTCACGGGGTGGGCCACGCCGATGCGGTGCTCGCCGCCAGCCGGCTGCACTTCGGGCAACTCACGATCCGCGAGATCAAGGAGTACCTGGCGTCGAAGCGGTCTGCAGGTGCGCACGTGAGCGCGGAT
This sequence comes from uncultured Actinomycetes bacterium, assembly GCA_963796725.1. Lineage (GTDB taxonomy): Bacteria > Actinomycetota > UBA4738 > UBA4738 > HRBIN12 > JAOUEA01. The sequence continues at coordinate 502,037 of CAWCMT010000001.1, read as the reverse complement.
CCGCTCGACCGCGGCCCGGTCGACCTGCGACGGCCTCCACTTCGACGAACGGGGGTTGGTCCCCGTCATCGCGCAGGATGCCGAGAGCGGCGACGTGCTGATGCTCGCCTGGGCGAACCGCGAGGCGCTCGAGCGCACGCTGGAGGAGGGCCGGATGGTCTATTGGAGCCGCTCTCGGCAGGAGCTCTGGCGCAAGGGCGACACCAGCGGCCACGTGCAGCACTGGGAGAGGCTCCGCGTGGACTGCGACGCCGACGCCGTCGTCGCCGAGATCCACCAGGAGGGAGCCGCCTGCCACACAGGCGAGCGCAGCTGCTTCTTCCGTTCGCTCACCGGCCCCCGGCCGGAGGACGCGCCGAGGCTAGACTTCGACCCCCATGCTGAAGCTGGTCATCCCCAAGGGCTCTCTCGAGGAGCAGACGCTTCGCCTCTTCGAGGCGGCGGACCTGCAGGTGCGTCGAGCGTCGAGCCGGGACTACCACGGCACGATCGACGACGACCGCATCGAGCGGGTCAGCGTGCTCCGGCCTCAGGAGATCCCGGTCTACGTGGCCGAGGGCCTGTTCGACCTGGGGATCACCGGGCAGGACTGGGTCGCGGAGACCGACGGCCGACGTCGAGGTGCTTGCCACGCCTCAGCTACGCGAAGACCGGGACCGGGCCACGGCACGAGGATCGTCCTGGCCGTGCCCAACGAGCACCCGGCCGAGCGCGCCGACGAGATGCCGCCCGGCTCCCGGATCTCCACCGAGTTCGTGCGCCTCACCGAACGGCATTTCGGGGACCTGGGCATCCCCGTCAAGGTGGCATGGTCCTACGGCGCCACCGAGGCCAAGGTGCCCGAGATCGTGGACGCCATCGTCGATGTGACGGAGACCGGCAGCACGCTGCGCGCCCACGGGATGAAGATCATCGCGACGCTGCTCACCTCGGATGCCGATCCTGGTCGCGAACCGAGCCGCCGCGGCAGACCCTATCCGAGCGCGCGGCGATGGACGACATCACGACGCTGCTGCTGGGCGCGCTCCGTGCCGAGGGACGGGTCCTCATCAAGCTCAACGTGGTGGAGGCCGACCTGGACGCGGTCCTGGCGGTCGTGCCATCGATGAAGGCGCCCACCGTCTCCCCGTTGGCCGGCGGCGGGTTCGCGGTCGAGACCGTCGTGGAGAAGCGCGGCGTCAACCGGCTGATCCCCGAGCTGCTGGCCGCCGGCGCACGGACATCCTCGAGTTGCCGATCTCCAAGATCGTGCCGTAGCGCCCACGCCCATAAGCTCGACCCGGCCGGTCGCGGAAGGTACCCTCGGACGGCACACGTCCGTCGGAAGGGAGCACGTGGGGCGCGCATCTGCTCGTCCCGGCGTTTGCCGGACTCTTGGTGTATTCGCTTGCCGTGCCGGCTTCCGCCGCTCCCGGACACCTCGACAGCTTCTTCAGCGGCGACGGGAAGCAGACGGCGTTCCTCAACGGCAGCACCGGCTACGCCATCGCGATCGACAAGCAGGGACGCATCGTCGTCGCCGGCTACACGCTGAAGACCAAGACCGACGTCGCGCTCGCGCGGTTCCTGCCCAACGGCAAGCCCGACGGAGACTTCGGCGGCGGCGACGGGCGCGTCACGCGCCGACCTGGGCGGCACCGACTACGCGTTCGACGTCGCGCTCCAGACCGACGGCAAGATCGTGGTCGCGGGCGAGCGCGACACTGAACGAGCGGCAGCATGTTCGCCGTGGCGCGCTTCGGCATCCGCGGTGGGTGCTCGACAAGAGCTTCAGCGGCGACGGCAAGGCTTTCGTCGACGTTCGGGAAGCCCGTACCAGGGGGCCAACGCCGTGGCGATCGGACCCGAGCGGCAACATCCTGGTGGGGGGCTTCACCTCGAACGGGTCGACCAGCAGCCGCTGGGCGATGGCGCGCTTCCGGCCCAACGGCGTACTGGACCGGAGCTTCGGCAGCGACGGGAAGGTCACGACCGACCCGAGCGCCGACCGACGAGCAGATCGAGGACCTGCGCCATCACCCCCGGCGGCCGCATCGTGGCGGCGGGCTACTGCGGAGGTGGGGCGACCCCCCGCTTCGCGATCGCGCAGTTCTACGGATCGGGCGGCAGCTCGACCGGTCGTTCGGGCACAAGGGCATCAACCTGATCGACGTGACGAAGGGTTCCGACATCGCGTACGGGATGGCGCGTCAGCCCGACGGGAATTCGTCGATGGTGGGCTATGCACCGACGACGGGGGCAGCGACTGGGGCATGGTCGCGCTCGGCGCGAAAGGGCGCCTGGACACGACGTTCGGGCAGAGGGGACGGGTCATCACGGCTTTCGGGCCCGCCTACGAGTACGCCTACGGCGTGGCGGTACAGGCCAACGGCAAGATCGTGGTGGTGGGCCGGGCCGTCCCGAGGCAGCGCCGACTTCTGCGTGGTCCGTTTCAAACCCGGCGGCAGCCTCGATCAGACGTTCGGCGGCGAGGGGAAGGCGTTCACGGACTTCTTCGGGGGCGATGACACCGCACGAGGCGTAGCCCTGCAGTCGAACGGGAAGATCGTGGTGGCGGGCGAGGCCACGAGCAAGGGCGTGCGGCGTATGGCGGTGGCCCGCTACCTGGCCAAGTAGCTGAGACGGAGCCGGAAGACCCGCGAGGGGTGGGACTTTCGGCCTTTGACACTTCGACCTGCAGATATGGCACAATCAGAGCCAGATGTTTGAACGAACGTTCAACTCGCGTATCGACGTAACTGACGGCCGTCGCGGCGGCGCGAACGCCCGCGTCTGCCGTCCCGGCCTCTCGCCCGCGGGGGGGAGGTCGTTCGTTTTCCGGGCGTGCACGACCGCACCAAGGGGGAACCATCGATGACGGACCAGCAGATCGAGCAACGCATCCGGCAGGAGGCCGAGGCGCTCGAACGTGAGTGGGAGACGCACCCGCGATGGGTGGGCGTCGAACGGCACTACTCCGCCGAGGACGTCGTCCGGCTGCGGGGTGCCTTCCGCGTGGAGCACACGTGGCGCGCGCCGGCGCCGAACGGCTCTGGCAGCTGATCGGCCGCCGCGACTTCGTGGCAGCGCTGGGCGCCCTGACCGGGGGCCAGGCCGTCGAGATGGTGAAGGCCGGACTGGAGGCGATCTACCTTTCCGGCTGGCAGGTGGCCGCCGACGCGAACCTCGCCGGGCAGACCTACCCGGACCAGTCCCTCTACCCCGCCAACTCCGTGCCCTCGATGGTTGGACGCATCAACAACGCGCTGCAGCGAGCGGACCAGATCGCGTGGGCCGAGGGCGTCGACGCCCGGCGCGATGGCGCCCATCGTGGCCGACGCCGAGGCCGGGTTCGGTGGCGCCCTGAACGCCTACGAGCTGATGCGAGGCCATGATCGCCGCGGGGGCCGCGGGCGTGCACTTCGAGGACCAGTTGGCGTCGGAGAAGAAGTGCGGACACCTGGGCGGCAAGGTGCTGGTCCCCACCGATCACTTCGTGCGGACGCTGACGGCGGCGAGGCTAGCGGCCGACGTGCTGGGGGTGCCCACCGTGTTGCTCGCGCGGACGGACGCGCTCTCGGCGCCCTGCTCACCAGCGACATCGATGCGCGCGACCGTCGCTTCATGACCGGCGAGCGCTCGCACGAGGGCTACCACTACGTCCACAACGGCATCGAGGCCGCGCTGGCCCGCGCCCAGGCCTACGCGCCGTACGCCGACATGCTCTGGTGCGAGACGTCAACGCCGGACCTGGAGGAAGCCCGGATCTTCGCCGAGGGCATCCACGCCATGTACCCGGACAAGCTCCTCGCCTACAACTGCTCGCCCTCCTTCAACTGGAAGCAGCACCTCGACGACTCCACGATCGCGCGGTTCCAGAAGGAGCTGGGCGCGATGGGCTACAAGTTCCAGTTCATCACCCTGGCGGGGTTCCATGCCCTCAACGCCTCGCATGTTCGAGCTGGCGAAGGGCTACGCCTCTGAGGGCATGAGCGCCTACGTGCAGCCTGCAGGAGCGCGAGTTCGAGATGGAGTCCGACGGGTACACGGCGACCCGGCATCAGGCGGAGGTCGGCACGGGGTACTTCGACAAGGTATCCGAGGTCATCAGCGGCGGGACATCCTCGACCCTGGCGCTCAAGGGCTCAACGGAGGCAGCGCAGTTCGAGGAGTAGACGTCGAACGCCGCTAGCCTTGGAGAGGACGGATCTCTCGGAGGTGGTGTCGGTATGGCCGGTCGCTTGGTAGGTCGCAGGGTCGTGGTCCTCCTGGCCGAGGGCTTCGAGGACCTGGAGTTCTGGGTCCCGGTGATGCGGCTGCGGGAGGAGGGTGCCGAGGTCACGGTCGCCGGTCTCCGGCCGAAGACCCCGGTCGTGGGCAAGAACGGCCTCGTCACGGAGGCCGAGGTGGCGATCGAGGACGTCGATGCGGAGTCGCTCGACGCGCTCGTCGTGCCGGGCGGTTGGGCGCCCGACAAGCTCCGCCGCCACGACGCCGTGAAGACGCTGGTGGGACGGGTGCACGAGCGGGGCGCGATCGTCGGGATGATCTGCCATGCGGGATGGGTGGGGATCTCGGCCGGGATCGTGGCCGGGGGACGGGCCACCGGGAGCGTCGGCATCAAGGACGACCTGGTGAACGCCGGCGCCACATGGGTGGACGAGCCCGCCTTCCGCGACGGGACGATCGTGTGGGGACGCGTGGTCGAGGACATCCCCGCGTTCTGCCGGGAGCTCGTGAGCGCGATCGAGTCGACGGTCGTCGGCTGAGGGGCGGCGGACGTCAGTCCGTCAGGCCCGGGCGATGGTAGACCGCCGCGTAGGGCGGCACCGGGATACCGGGCCGCAGGGCAGGATCCGGCACCGGGGTCTTCGCGGTGACCACGAGCGGGATGTTCCCGGCCCACACGTCGAGCTCGCCGTCGGGCGTCGCGGCGTCCTCCGGCGGACCGGCGCTGATCTTCGCGCTCGCCTCCGTCAACGGCATGCGCAGGATCGATGTGGCCTTGAGCTCCTGTTCCGAGGGAGGTCGGCAGTCGTCCCAGCGGCCCGGCAGGACCTGCTCACTGAAGGCGTGGAGCGCGGCCAGCTTCTCCTCGGGATCGTCGAGCAGGTGCGCCACGCCCAGCACCACCACCGAGCGGTAGTCGATCGAGTGCTCGAAGATCGACCGGGCGAGCACGATCCCGTCCAGGAGGGTGACCGTCACGCAGACCGGGACCCCTTCGGCGATCGTGCGAAGGGTGCGACTCGCGGCGCTCCCGTGGACGTAGAGGAGGTCGCCGAGCCGCGCATGCAGGGTGGGGATCACGAACGGCTGCCCATCCTGCACGAACCCCAGGTGCGCCACGATGCCGGCGTCGAGGATGGCATCGATCGCGTCGCGATCGTAGGCACCCAGCTCGGGCAGGCGCCTGACCCTCGTGCGGTCAGAGGGGATGGCCGCCGAGGCCTCGGTTGCGTGGTCGACGGGCTCAGTCATGGCGGGGACGGTAGCATCGAGCCGCGCAGCTACCAAGGGCAGGAAGTCGAGAGGCGGACCCGGTGAAGAACCCCGCGAAGCAGGCGATCCTCTGGGCCGCCGCCGATCCCACCCTGGGCACCCACTTGCCGCGCTACCGGTTCGTCCAGGCCACCGTGCGTCGGTTCATGCCCGGGACGGATGCGGGGAGCGCCCTGAAGGCCGCCGAGGATCTAGCTGGACGCGGGATCCCCACCACGTTCACGCATCTGGGAGAGAACGTGGAGGAGCCGCGACAGGCTGAGCGCGTCGCGGCCGGCTACCTCGACGTCCTGGACGCGATCGCCGAACGCGGCCTCGACACCGAGATCTCGGTGAAGCTCACCCACCTGGGCTACGACCTGGACCCTGAGGCGGCGTTCACCCATCTGGTGGCGGTCGCCGAAGGCGCGGACCGACACGACAACCGCGTCTGGATCGACATGGAGTCCTCGCCCTACGTGGATGGCACGCTCGCCCTCTTCCGGCGAGCACTGGAGCGGTTCCCCACGATGGGGATCTGCCTCCAGGCCTACCTTCGGCGCACGCCGCAGGACGCCTCGGACGTGCTGGCGGCGGGCGGCTCGATCCGCCTGGTCAAGGGCGCGTACCGGGAGCCCGCGGACGTGGCGCTGCAGGACCGGGGGGCGATCGACGAGTCCTACCGCCGCCTTGGGATCGAGATGCTCCGCAGGTCGGCGGGCGGCGACGCCCGGGTCACCTTCGGCACCCACGACGTTGACCTGCTGAACGACATCCGAGCCCGGGCCGCCGCGGAGGGGTTCGGCCCCACGGACTTCGAGGTGGCGATGCTGTACGGCATCCGCGTGGCCGACCAGTACCGCATGGCGCAGGATGGGCTTCGGGTCCGTGTCCTGATCGCCTACGGAACGCACTGGTACCCGTGGTTCATGCGGCGGATGGCGGAGCGACCCGCCAACATGTGGTTCGCGGCGCGGAACCTCGTGGCACGCCACCCTGGCTAGACTCACCGCATGGCCCCCCGACTGCACGGTGCGATCGCTGCCTCCGTCACGCCGATGAAGGACGGGGGCCGCTCGGTGGACACGCTGGCGTTCGACCGGATCACGACCTTCCTCGCCGAGCGAGGCATCGATGGCGTGCTGGCGTGCGGCACCACGGGTGAGGGCCTGCTGCTGAGTCTCTCCGAACGCCGGACCGTAACCGAGTTGCTCTGCGAGTTCCGGCCCGCCTCCTTCCAAGTGGCGGTGCATGCCGGCGCGCAGACGACCGCCGATACCGTCGCGCTGGCGGCCCACGCGCAGGAGTCAGGCGCCGACGCCGTCGCGGTGATCGCGCCCCCGTACTACCCGCTGGACGACGATGAGCTCTTCCGCCACCTCGTCGGCGCGGCCAACGCCGCCGATCCGCTCCCCTTCTACGTGTACGAGTTCTCTGCGCGCAGCGGGTACGCCATCCCTCCGGCGGTCGTCGAGCGGCTGTGCGGCGCCGCCCCGAACGTCATCGGGATGAAGGTGAGCGACGCGCCGTTCGAGGCGGTTGCGCCGTATCTCGCCCTCGGGCTCGACGTCTTCATCGGGCTTGAGCCGCTCGTGATCCGCGGGATGGAGGCGGGTGCGATCGGGTGCGTGAGCGGACTCGCGGCCGCGTTCCCAGACGTCGTCGCGGCGCTCGTGCACGAACGGAGCGCCGAAGCGCACGCGGCGGTCACGACCCTGCGCGACCGGCTGGCGGGCATCCCCTTCCATGCCGCGCTGAAGGAGGTGCTGGTCGCCCGCGACATCCTGCTCTACGCCGACGTGCGCCCGCCGTTGCGAGGGCTCACCGATGCGGAGCGCACGGCCGTGATGGAAGTGGCGCGGGAGCTCGGCGTCGTCTGACGCCTGTCAGCGCGAAGAGCCCTCGGGCGGTTCCGGCCATGGCGCCTTGAACGGGAACGCGTGGCCGGACGGACCGTGTTCGCGGAGATGGTCCAGCCGCTCCGTGGCTTCGGCGAGGTCGGGGCGGTGGCCCTCCTCGACCCACCAGAGCACGACCATGGGACGCCCCGAGGGCTCGAACCACTCGCGGCGTCGGCGGAGGGCGTCGGCGTGACCCCGCTGCCCGTAGACGAACGCCGTGAGCGCCTCGGGCGACACCCAGACGCTCATGTTGACCAGGAGCAGATCGTCCTCGAGGAGTCGGATCGCCGTCGCGCCGATCCCGCTCTCGTCGGCGAGCCTCCATACGAAGCCCGGCGCGGCCTCGGCAGCCGCGTTCACCGGGGCGAGCGCCTCGATGAAGTCCGCGAGCTCGGGGCTGTCGAGCGGCGCGAGCATCCGGGCGAGGTTGAGCTGAGCGAGCTGCACCCAGGCAGGGTATCCGTCGTCACAGCGCTGCGGGCGTGAAGGAGCGTAGCCTCTCTCCCTCAACCTGGACACCAACTCGGTCGGCGCCCATACTTCGCCCAAGATGGATGCGCGGAGGAGGTGCGTGGCGTCTCACCGATCCACTCCGTGCGGCTGCGGGCTCGGTCGCGCTGGCGATGGCCCTCGCGGTGCTTCTCCTGGCGCCGGGGAACGCGGTTGCCTTTCCCCGGGTGCGTACCGGTCCCAACCCCGCGGGTGCGGATCTTCGGATCCTCCGATCGAGGCCGAGCGGTTTGCCCGGCGATCTCGCCCCCCCGGGGGCGGGAGGGGCCCACTCGAGGGAGCGCTACGCGAACCTGTCCATCCCGGTCCGCGCGGGTTCCGCCTATCGGAGGCTGCAGGTGGTGGCGTGGAAGACGGCGGAGGGCACCTTCCTCGCGGTGGCCACCTACCGGTTCGACGCCACCAGCAACAGCAACCAGTTCTTCGAGCGTCAGTTCCGCGTTCCGCCAGAGGCGGTGGATATCGCTAATGACCTCTCTCGCGTGTCGATCCACTCGGGAGACGCGCTCGGCAACACTGGGTTCTATCGACCTGATCTATCCGATGGGAAGCCGATCGCTCACCGCACCACCAAGTGCAGCGGACCGGAGTGCGACTCGCGACCGCCGTCGCCCGGCGGGTCAGTGTCGTGCGGAACGGTCGATCTGTCGCTGGGCATCGACACGATCCCCGATCCATTCCAGGCGACGGCGGCGCGGGGTTCCGCAGGGCGCGAGACGTTCACGGGGGCGACCTGCCCCCATCCGAGACAACGGTGCTATCCCTACGCCGGATTCGGCGCGTGGGACAAAGGAGCCGAGACCTCGCTGCTGTTCGATCGCGAGGGGACCGTCGATGTGATACGCGAAGACACCACGTGGAGATCGACCTCGCTCAGCTGGTTCTCGAGGTATCCCACGTCCGAGCAGCCCGTTACGATCACCCACGACAGCGTGACGTTCGACGGCACCCTCGCCTCGCCGTTCCTCGACGGCGTCCTGACGTTCGACCGTTCCGGACCGCCCACGGAGCGTATGTGGGGACCCTGCCGCTTCATCCGCGTTCCGTTCGTTTGGACGTCGGGGATCTTGGACATCCTGTGGGATACGGGCACCCAGACGCTCGGAGGGCCGTGGCGACGCGCCCAGCTCTATCGGTGGCGCCGGCCCTAGGCTCGCCCACTCCTCGCCTGCCGTCCTCTCGGCGGTAAGGTCGGGCGATGGAGCAACGTCCCCCGCCCGCATCTCCGGCGCCCGGAGCGCCGCCGTCGGGCGAGCCGAAGCCTCCCGCCTCGGGACCAGCGCCGCGCTCCTTGGCACGCTCGATCGCGATACGGCTCCTCTTCCTCACGATCTCGATCGTCACGCTCTACATCCTGTGGCCCAGCCTGATCGCCGTCTTCCGATCGTGGCCCGAGCTCCTCACCCTCAACCCGGTCTGGTATCCGGTGATGTTCGCCCTGGAGGGCGCGAGCTTCATCTGTGCCTGGGGCCTCCAGCGGCTGGCGCTCGCCACCGACCGATGGTTCGTGATCGGCACGGCGCAGCTCGCAGGCAACGCCGTGAGCAAGGTGGTGCCGGGAGGGGCAGCGGCCGGCGGGGCAACCCAGTTCAAGATGCTCACCGACGGCGGGATCCCCGGCAGCCGTGTGGGGACCGGGCTGGCGGTCGCGTCGCTCATCAGCACAGGCTCGCTCTTCGCGTTGCCGCTGCTCGCGATGCCGGCGGCGCTGGCGGGGCGACCGACGCCGAGCACCCTGGCGGCCGCCGCCTGGCTGGGCGCGGTCGTCTTCGTCGTCGGGTTCGTCGCGGGATGGTTGGTCTATTCGAAGGAGCGCGCGTTGCGGGCCGCCGGCCGCGGATTGCAGGCCGTGCGGAATCGGATCTTCCGGTCCAGACCGCGGCTCACCACGCTGCCCGACACGCTGGTCGCCGAACGCGACGTGGTGGCGGCGACGCTCCAACGATCCTGGTGGCGCGCCCTCCTGTTCTCGCTCGGGAACTGGCTCTTCGACTACCTTGCGCTCCTGGCCGCGCTGGCGGCGGTCGGCTCCACGCCACGGCCCTCGCTCGTGCTACTCGCCTACTGCGCCTCGATGGTCCTGGCCATGATCCCGATCACCCCCGGCGGGCTGGGGTTCGTGGAGGCCGGGCTGGCCGGGCTACTGGTGGCGGCGGGGGTGAACGGGGGCCAGGCGACGCTCGCGGTGCTCGCGTACCGGCTGGTCTCGTACTGGCTCCCGCTGCCGATCGGCGGGGCGGCCGCCTTCCTCCACCGTCGCCGTTACCGCGACCGCCTGATCGATCCCGTCACGTGAGCGGCGGTAGCAGCGTGAGCAGGTCACGCAGATCGCCCACCGAGGGACCCGTCCAGGTCTCCGCCTCGAGCCGCAGCTGCTGGGACCTATCCACCGCTGGGTCGGCGATCAGGAAGGCCGTCATGCCCGCGGACGCCGCGCCGGTGAGCTCGCCGTAGGACCCGTCGCCGCAGTACAGGCAGTCCGATGGCGCCACCCCCAGGATCGAACACGCCAGCTCGTAGATGGCGGCATCCGGCTTACGCAGCGCCACCTCGCTGGAGAAGACGGTTCGATCGACGAAGGGTGCGAGAGCGCTCGCGGACCACAGGGCCGGCGTGTCCGGGGCGCACATACTGATCAGCCCCACCGGGTAGCCCCGCCTCTTGAGCTCGCCCAGCGTCTCCACGGCGCCGTCGCGAGGATGGAACCACCGGTCGTACATAGCGGCCCGGGCGGCGAGGGCATCCGCCAGAGCCCCAGGCGACGGGGCGAGACCCAGCTCGTGGCATACGGTCACGACGTTCTCGGCGACATCAGAGAAGACCCCTGTCTGCCGCGCCAGGGCCGTCGCGGTCCATCCCTCTCGGAAGGCAACGGGATCGGCGCCAACGTGCCTCGCCATCTCGTCGACCACCCCGTAGAACTCCTCGCGCGGGAACTCGTGTACGAGGGTCCCGTACAGGTCGAACACCGCCGCCCGGAACCCACCCACCGGAGCGTTCACGTTGCCCGCGAGGTCCGCCACTCGTCCTCTAGGATCCCGTAGACGACCATGTCGTGGTACCCGTCGTGGACACGCTCGGCATCGCGCAGCACGCCCTCCTGCCGCATCCCGAGCCGCTCCGCCACCGCGCGGCTGCGGGCGTTGGCCACGGCGGCATGCACCTCGACACGATGCAGACGCAGTTCGTCGAACGCGAACACGAGGAAGCGTTCCGCGGCCCTCGAGACCAGGCCGCGGCCCTCGTGCTCCCGCGCGATCCAGTACCCGAGCGAGCCGGCGTTCGCGAGGGTGTCCACCGACATCCCGATCGTTCCCGCCAGCTCGGCATCCGCCCAGAGTCCGTTGGCCTCCACGTCGGTCGCCGATCGCCGCGCTACCTCGATGAACGCCCGCGTTACCTCCGGCGCGGTCGTCGAGGGCTCCCAGGGCATCCATGGGCGCAACCTGTCGCGGTTCGCCTCGACCAGGGCATAGAGAGCGTCCGCATCGCCGGGATCCATGCTACGGACCCTGAGCCCCTGCCCCAGGTCCCAGTCGATCAGGACCGTCAAGTGGCGGCCTCGGCCTTGACCCGCTCCTCTTCCTGCAGGACCCGCCGCAGCACCTTGCCGATCAACGTCTCGGGAAGCGAGTCGCGGAACTCGATGTCCTTGGGGACGCGGTAGCCGGTGAGTCCCTGCTCCGGATCGCGGCACCACGCCGTGATCTCCTCGGCGGTGGCGGTCTCGCCCTCCTTCAGCACGATGTACACCTTGATCCGTTCGCCGGTGGTGTCGTCGGGCACCCCGACCACCGCGCACTTCGAGATCTTCGGGTGCTGGTACAGCACCGCCTCGATCTCCGTCGGATAGACGTTGAAGCCAGAGACGATGACCATGTCCTTGAGGCGGTCCACGATCCGGAAGTACCCGTCGGGGTCCATCGTGGCGATGTCGCCGGTATGGAGCCAGCCGTTGCGGATCACCAGCGCGGTCTCCTCGGGCTTGTTCCAGTAGCCCAGCATGATCTGGGGGCCCTTGACGCAGAGTTCGCCGCGCTCTCCCTGAGACACCTCGCGATCGGGATCGTCGAGATCGATCAAGCGGACGTCCGTGTCGGGCAGCGGCATGCCGATCGATCCCTCGCGGCGCTCCCCCATCAGGGGATTGGCGTGGGTGACGGGAGAACATTCCGTGAGGCCGTATCCCTCCACCACCTTGGCGCCGCCGGTGATCCGCTCGAACTCCTGGGCCACGGCCATCGGCAAGGGGGCGGCGCCCGAGACGCAGGCCTTCAGCGCGCGCAGGTCGTACTTGGCCGTGGAGGGGTTCTCGTTCAGCGCGATGTACATGCGCGGCACACCTGGGAACAGCGTCGGCCTCTCTTTCGCGATGGCTTTGAGCACCATCTCGATGTCGAAGCGCGGGATCAACACGAGTTTGGCCGCCTTCGTGATCGCGAAGTTCATCGCGAGCGTGCCGAAGGAGTGGAAGAACGGCAGCGAGGCAAGCACGCCGTCCTCACCCTGGCGCACGACGTTGAACCACACTGCGGCCTGTCGGGCGTTCGCCACGAGGTTCCGATGCGTGAGCATCGCGCCCTTCGACAGCCCGGTGGTGCCCCCGGTGTAGATCAGCGCGGCGACCTCGTGCGTGGGATCGGCGATCGCTGCCTGCGGTGGGATCGGACCGGCCTGTTTCATCAGGTCGGCCCACGACCGGACCTCGTGATCGGCGGGGATGAACGGCAGCGGTGTTCCGTGCTCCTTCGCGTCCGACCTGAACTTGAGCGGCGCGAGCCACTTGATCGGCGCCGGCATGTAGTGGTTCAGCTTCGTGACCACGACCTCCTGCACGCCGGAGGCATCGCGGATGTCCCCGAACCGCTTGTAGACCTGATCCAACACCACCATGACGCGGGCGCCAGAGTCCTTGACCTGGTGAAGCAGCTCGCGCTCGGTGTACAGCGGGTTGTTGCCGACCGCGATCGCGCCCAAGCGCTGACACGCGTACCAGGTGATGACGTACTCGGGGCAGTTCGGCAGGATCATCCCGACGCGGTCGCCGCGCCCCACACCGAGTCCGGCGAGGAACGCCGAACACTTCTCGACCTCCTCGAGCAACTTCGCGTACGTCATGTGACGTCCGAAGAAGGCGAGCGCCGGATGGCTTCCGAACCCGGCGGCGGCCCCCTCCAGCAGGGCGAAGACCGACTCGTCGGGGTAGGGCTCCAACGACGTCGGAACGTCGGGCGGGTAGGTCGCGTGCCAAGGCTGCGGATCGCTCATAGCGGCATCATGTCAGTGGGGTGGAGCCGCCTCAACCCGACAACGGTTGGGGGCGGTCAGGCCCGACGTTTTCGAACGCATCCACGACCCGTACGATGCCGTGCGACAGAACGAGGGGATCCTCCGTGTCGATCGTGCTGGAACAACCGAAGCAGCGCGGCCTCTTCATGCGCGGCATGCGCCTGGTGGTTGCCTACATCCGCCTGCACCCCAAACCATTCTGGGTGTCGGTCGCGGGAGCGCTGCTGTTCGCCGTCGCCTCGCTCCTGCTGACCATCGCGCTGGGCAAAGCGACCGACGAGGTGATCCAGCCCGCGTTCGCCGGACAGCTGGACGTGACCAAGATGTGGATCGCCGTGGCCGTCCTGATGCTGTTCGGTTGCCTGCGGGCCCTCGGGATCATGGTCCGGCGGTACTACAGCGGGGTGGCGGGCGAGCGCGTGATGGCCACCCTTCGCACCGACATCTCCGACCGGTACCGCGACCTCTCGCTCCAGTACCACCGGGAGACACCCACGGGAGAACTACTGGCGCACATGGAGGCCGACGTGAAGGCCGCCGTGGACGTGTTCTGGCCGGTCCCCTTCGCGATCGGCGTGCTGGCGCTCGTGCTCCTCGCGCTCGTGGCCCTGTTCCGCACCGACGTCTGGCTCGCGATGATCGGCGTCCTGCTGTTCCCCGCCCTGGCCCTCATGAACCGGAGCTTCGCGAAGCGCATGGAGGGCCCGGCACGCGCGGCGCAGGAGAGGATCGGCGAGGTCTCTTCCGTCGCGCACGAATCGATCGACGGCGCGCTCGTGGTGAAGACCCTCGGCCGTGAGGCCGCCGAGACGGCCAGGCTCCGCGAGAAGGCCGAACGGCTGCGCGACGAACGTGTCAAGGGAGGCTACGTCCGCGCCACCTTCGAGGCGGCGCTGGACTCCCTCCCGGCGCTGGCGACGGCGGTGCTGCTCGGTGTCGGCGCCGCACGGGTCGGCTCGGGTGCGGTGACGCTCGGCGAGCTGACGGGCTTCGTCGCGCTGTTCGGGCTCCTGTCGTGGCCGATGCGCTTCATCGGCTGGATCCTCGCCGAGCTCCCCCGCGCTGTCGTGGGCTGGGACCGCCTCCAAGCGGTGTTCGAGGAGTCCGTGACGGTGAAGCCGCCGGAGCGGCCGGTCCCCCTGCCGACGGGCCCGTTGGGCGTCCAGGTACAGGACCTCCGGCTCCTCTACGACGGCGTCCCGATCCTCGACGGGGTGTCGTTCGATGTAGCCCAGGGGGAATCCGTGGCCGTGGTGGGGCCCACAGGGGTGGGCAAGAGCACGCTCACCCGCCTGCTCGTCCGTCTCGCCGATCCGGCGGAGGGGTCTGTTCGGATCGGTGGAGTGGACCTGCGCGAGGCGGAACCCACCTCTCTCCGCGCGGCCACCAGCATCGTCTTCCAGGAGAGCTTCCTGTTCGCCACCACCGTCCAGGACAACATCGCCCTCGACTCGGGTGCCTCGCAGCAGCAGGTGGAGGACGCAGCGAGGATCGCGGCCGTGGACCGGTTCATCCGGGCGCTGCCCAACGGGTACGCGACCGTCGTCGGGGAACGAGGCCACACCCTCTCGGGCGGAGAGCGTCAGCGCGTCGCCTTGGCCCGCGCGATCGTCCGCGCTCCGCGTGTCCTCATCCTGGACGACGCGACTTCGGCGGTGGACCCCTCCGTGGAGGCTCAGATCCTGGGCGGCCTCCGGCGTGAGCTCCATACCACCCTGATCGTGGTCGCGTATCGCCTGTCTACCATCCGGCTGGCCGACCGTGTGATCTTCCTCCGAGAAGGGAGGGTGGCCGCCACCGGCCCGCACGCCGAGCTCCTCGAGCGGCAGCCCGGGTACGCCGCCATCATCCAGGCCTACGAACGGCGCGGGCGATGACCACCACGACCGCTGAGCTGGACGTGGTCCGAGGCGCCGAGGACGAGCTGCCGATCCCCGACGAGCTCAGGGGGGCCTGGGCGGTGCTGCGGCGGGGCATCGGTGAGAGCCCGGAGCTCCGTCGTGGGCTCGGATTCACGGTCATCGTGTCGCTCGGTGTGACCGTGACCTCGCTCGTGACCCCCGTCCTGATCCAGAAGATCTTCGACAACGGATTCGATCCCGCATTCAGGCCCGCGTACGTCTACTCGATCTGCGCGGCGGCGCTCCTGCTGGTGCTGGTGGCGTTCGTGGCGGCGAGGGCGGCGGCGCGCCGTCTCGTACGCGCCGCCGAAGAGGCGATGATGATCTTGCGGACCCGTACCTTCGAGCACATCCATAGGCTTTCGATCGCCGAGCAATCGGAGGAGAAGCGGGGCGTGTTCGTGGCGCGGGTCACGGCCGACGTGGACGCCCTGCAGCAGTTCATGGAGTGGGGTGGGATCGCCTGGATCATCTCGCTGGCCCAGGTGGTGGGCGCCCTCGCCCTGATGCTGATCTACGCGTGGCAGCTCGCGCTGGCGGTCTGCCTCCTCGTCGTGCCGCTCCTCATGGTCGTGGGCTCGATGCAGGCGCGGCTGACGGAAGCGTTCAATGCCGCACGCACCCGGGTGGGCGAGATGCTGGGCGAGGTCTCGGAGTCGGTGATGGGCGCGGCCGTCGTGCGCGCCTACGGCCTTGAAGCCGAGACCGACGCGAAGGTGAAGGAGGCGATCGACCAACGGTACCGAGCTGAGGTGGTCGCCCACTTCCGCGCCGCGACGCTCTGGCCTATGTCGTCCGTCTTCTACGCCGTGGCACTGTCAACCGTGATCGTGCTGGGGTGCGTCTGGGGTCCCTCCTGGGGCCTGACGTTCGGCAAGGTCACCGCCTTCCTCTTCCTCGCGGACGTCTTCCTCCATGTCTTCACGGACCTCCCCGAGGTCTACGCCGAGACCCAGAACGCGATCGCCGGGTGGCGGAAGATCCTCGCCGTCCTCGATCTGCCCGTGGAGATCATCGAACCCGACCCGGGCGTGGCGCTGCCCCAGGGTGCGCTTTCGGTCGCTGCGCAGGGGGTGCGCTATCGTTACCGGACGGGCCCCGAGGTGCTCCACGGCATCTCGATGAAGGTTCCTGCAGGGGGGCACGTCGCGATCGTCGGGGAGACCGGCTGCGGCAAGACGACGTTCGCCAAGCTCATGTCTCGGCTCGCCGATCCCTCCGAGGGCGTGATCCTCCTGGGTGGCATCGACCTCCGCGCCGCGGCCCCGGACGCCCGCCGCGCAGCGGTGCGGATGGTCCCCCAGGACGGGTTCCTGTTCGCCGCGACGGTGCGCGAGAACGTGCGCTACGGACGAGAGGGAGCGACCGACGACGACGTCGAAACGGCGTTCCGAGACCTCGGCCTGAGCGATTGGATGGCGGGGCTCCCGGACGGCCTCGACACGGAGGCGGGCGAGCGGGGGGAGGCCCTCAGCGTCGGCGAGCGCCAGCTGGTGGCGCTGGTGCGCGCGCAGCTCGGCGACCCCGGGCTCCTGATCCTGGACGAGGCGACGAGCGCGGTGGACCCCGCTACCGAGCGCCGTATCACGGAGGCGTTACGGCGCCTGTCGGAAGGGCGAACCACCGTGACGATCGCTCACAGGCTCTCCACCGCCGAGCACGCGGATCGCGTGTTCGTCTTCGATGCCGGGGAGCTGGTGCAGGAGGGCACCCACGCGGAACTCGTCGAGGTCGAGGGGGTGTACGCCTCCCTGTTCCGCAGCTGGCTCGGGAACGTCCGGGCGGGCGGCGGAACCTCAGGTGGCGCAACGGCCGCCCCGTAGCGCCCGGACGCCGCTGCGTCGTCAACCGGTAGGCTCGCCCTCCATGAGCGACTTCATCGATGGCCTGCGCGCGGCCGCGGCGGCATCGGCGTTCCCCACCGAGGGAGAGCTCCGTCTGCAGGGTCTGAGCGCACCCGTGGATGTCGGCCGCGACGCCTGGGGCGCGCTATACCTCGCGGCCGAGTCTCAGGACGATCTCTGGTTCGCCCAGGGGGCCGCCACCGCCGGCGAGCGCCTCTTCCAGCTCGACCTGATCCTGCGGTCAGCGAACGGGCGCCTGAGCGAGGTGTTCTCCTCGCGGACCCTGGCGGAAGACCGATTCGCCAGGACGATCGGCTTCCACCGCGCCGCCTCGAACCTCGTGGCGACCTGGAACGAGCAGGATCACGCGATGCATGCGCGCTTCCGCGGCGGCGTGTTCGCGTGGGTCGAGGCGATGCCCACCAAGCCGGTGGAGTACGCGTTGCTCGACCTCGACGTCGACCTGCCGCGAGACGAGGAGTCGTGGGCCGCCGCCTTCTGCCTGCTCGGGTGGGGCCTGAGCGGCAACTGGGACGCGGAGCTGTTGCGCCTCTGGATCCGCCAGGCGGCGGGGGACGACGCGGTGGCGCGGTTGCTTCCACCGCTGCCCGCCGACCCGCCGCAGATCCCCGCGGGAGCGCACTTCGGCGCGATCTTCGACGCGCTGCCGCGTTCGCCGGGAGCCGGGTCGAACGACTGGGTGGTCGCGGGCTCGAAGACCGCCTCGGGATCGCCGCTCCTGGCCAACGACCCGCACCTGCTGGCGCAGCAGCCGGCTCCCTGGATCGAGGTCCACCTGAGCGCGCCCGGCTACCGTGCGCGTGGCGTGGCGTTGCCGTTCTCCCCCGGCGTCCTGCTGGGTGCAACGGCTCACCACGCCTGGGGGGTCACCAACGTCTCGGGCGACGTTCAGGACCTCTACGTCGAGCGACTCGACGCAGACGGCACCGCGGCCGAGTTCGACGGGGCCTGGGAGCCGCTGAGCGTCCGCCGCGAGACGATCCTCGTGCGCGGTGAGGATGACGTCACCCTCGACGTGCGGGCCACGAGGCACGGGCCGCTCATGGACGCCTTCCCCAACGGGGTCAAGGATGTGACGTACGAGCCACTCCCCCCGGAGCTCGCCGTCGCCCTTCGGTGGACCGGCGCCGAGGGCTTCGGCGTGCGTCCGTCGCTGGTGCTGGAGGCGGCCGCGGCCACGGACTTCGCCGGATTCCGCAGGGCGGCCCTCGGCCTCACCTGTCCGGGCCAGAACTTCGTCTACGCCGACGTGGACGGAACGATCGGCTACTGCTGCTCGGGCAGCTTCCCCGTGCGACGCGCGGGGGACGGGACCCTGCCGGTGCCCGGTTGGACCAGCGACCATGAGTGGGACGGTTGGATCCCACCCGAGGAGCTGCCGTGGGCCCAGGATCCCGCGCGCGGCTTCCTCGCCACCGCCAACAACCGGATCCACGACGACGACTACCCGCACCTGATCGGCCGAAACTTCCACACGCCGTACCGGGTGCGCCGGATCGTCGAGCGCCTGGCGGCATCGGACGTACACGACGTCGCCTCGATGGGCGCCCTCCAGGGCGACACCGTCTCGCAGGCATCGGCGCGAACCCTTCCGCTGCTGCTGGAGCACGTCCCCACCTCCGACGATCCCGTGGAGCGGGCGGCGCTCGATCTCATGCGCGGCTGGGACGGGGACCTCGGCGCCGACTCCGCCGCCTCCGCCGTGTTCAACGTCTGGTCCAGCAGGATCGCCCACCACGTACTGCTGCCACGCCTGGGCGAGGAGCTGACCGGCCGCTACCACGGCTGGCGGGAGCCCTTCCAGTGCGAGGTCCTGCCAGAGCTGCTGCGCGAGCCGGACACGGACGGCGGCTGGCTCGACGATGCCCTGCTGCGTGCGGCGCTCGGCGAGGCCGTGGCCGAGCTCCGCTCGGCGCAGGGAGACGACCCCTCGAGGTGGCGGTGGGGGGCGCTTCACCGTCTCCGGCTCGCGCATCCGCTGGCATCGATCCCCGGCCTCGAGGCGCTGTTCACGGTGATCGACGAGCCCATCGGTGGGGACGAACAGACGGTGATGCAGACCGGGTTCGATGGGCGCGCCGGCTGGGAGGCGGCCGTGATCCCGTCGTGGCGCGCCGTCTGGGACCTTGGAGACCTCGACCGCAGCGTGGCGGTCCTTCCCTCGGGAAACAGCGGCAACCCCTCCTCAGCGCACTGGAGCGATCAGACCGCCGACTTCCTCGCGGGACGAGCGCACCCGATGCCGTTCTCGGAGGCGGCCGTCGAGGCGGCCCTCGTCTCACGCATGCGGGTGCTCCCCGGGTAGCATCCAGGGTCATGCCGAAGTCCAGGGGCCGTCAGAAGCAGAGGAAGAAGGGCGCGAAGGCGTACCAGCTGGGACCCTCCGAGAAGAAGCGGAAGAAGTCCAGCCCCAGGTGGTACGGGGCTGGACTCCTGGTCGTCATGGGCGCCGGCGTTATCGTGATCGTGCTGAACTACGTGGGGCTGATGCCGGGGTCGCCCAACAACCTGTGGCTCTGGGTGGGCCTGGGGCTGATCGCGCTCGGGTTCGTGGGCACCACGTACTGGTACTGATCCCCGCATCCGGCCGGGCCCGTCCACACCGAATCACACCGATGTGATCCTTCCCCAGAGTTATCCACAGCTGTGGAGATGTCGAGCTAGGCGTCGGCCGGGCGGCGGACCACCTGCATCTTCTCCCCGCAGTGGCGCGGGATCTGCAATTCACCGAGGCGGGAGACCTTGAACTCCGTCCCGCACTCCCCGCAGACGAGGAACACATCCAGGTCGTCCACGTCCTCGATCTCGCGCGGCCCGGGCTCCGCGTCCGGGGCGGGCGAGAACGACTTGAGCGACGCGAAGCCGACCCTGAAGATCACGAGGCCGATCGCGATCGCGGTGAGGATCAGCAGCCAGGTGGGCATGGGCCCACCGTAGCAGTCCCCTCCGGCTCGACCCGGTCAGATCACGCCCTGGGCGAGCATCGCGTCGGCCACCTTCTTGAAGCCCGCGATGTTGGCGCCGTGGACGTAGTTACCCGGCACCTCATAGGCCTCCGCGGTCTCGCGGCACTGTTGGTGGATCCGGCGCATGATCTCGTGCAGGCGCCCGTCGACCTCCTCGCGGGTCCAGGTGACACGCATGGAGTTCTGGGACATCTCCAGGCCGGAGACCGCCACCCCCCCGGCGTTGGCCGCTTTGCCGGGCCCGTAAAGGATGCCGGCGTTGACGAACGCGTCGACGCCGTCCGGGACCGTGGGCATGTTCGCACCCTCGCACACGACGAAGCAGCCGTTGTTGAGCAGGTTGGCGGCGTCTTTGGCGTTGATCTCGTTCTGCGTGGCGCTGGGGAACGCGCACTGGGCTGGGACGTTCCACAGCGGGTTGTGGTCGCTCATGGGGTCGCGGGGCGTGAAGGTGGCCCGCGGGAACCGCTCGGCGTAGGCCATGATCCGGCCGCGCCGCGCGTTCTTCAGCTCCATCACCCAGTCGAGTTTCTCGCGGTCGATCCCGTCCGGGTCGTGGATGAACCCACCCGAGTCCGACATCGTCACCGGTTTCGCTCCGAGGTCCAACAGCTTCTCCGCCGTGTATTGGGCGACGTTCCCGGCGCCCGAGATCAAGCAGGTCTTCCCCTCCAGGTCGTCGTCGCGGGTCGCGAGCATCTCCTTCGCGAAGTAGACCGTTCCGTACCCCGTGGCCTCAGGGCGGATCAGGGAGCCGCCCCAGGCCATCCCCTTGCCGGTCAGCACGCCCGCGAACTCGTTGCGCAACCGCTTGTACTGCCCGAACAGGTAGCCGATCTCGCGGGCCCCCACGCCGATATCGCCGGCCGGCACGTCCGTATCGGGTCCGATGTGGCGCTGGAGCTCGGTCATGAACGCCTGACAGAAGCGCATGACCTCGGCGTCCGACTTGCCCTTCGGGTCGAAGTCGGCGCCGCCCTTGCCCGCGCCCAGCGGCAGCGTGGTGAGCGCGTTCTTGAAGATCTGCTCGAACGCCAAGAACTTCAGCATCCCCAGGTAGACCGTCGGGTGGAACCGCAGGCCGCCCTTGAACGGACCGATCGCGCTGTTCATCTCGACGCGGAAGCCGCGGTTGACCTGGATCGCGTGAGCGTCGTCCTGCCAGGTGCACCCGGAACGTCAGCACCCGTTCCGGCTCCACGATCCGCTCGAGGATCTTCGCTTCGCGGTACTCGGGATGGAGCTCGAGCACCAGCTCCAGCGATTCCGCAACCTCCTGCACGGCCTGGTGGAACTCAGGCTCGTCCGGGTTCTTGGCCGTGACGTCCGCCATCAGCCGAACCAGGTGCTGGTTCACATGCGCCTCCGCCCCCTACCCTGCAAGGGATTCTACGCTTCCGAGCGTACGCCGGGGACATGGCGCGCCAGGAACTCCAGGATCGCGCGCTGCTGGCGCACGTCCTCTTCGATGTCGAACGAGGAGTGGCCCGTGGCGAACACGTAAACCTCGTGGGGATGGCTCGCGCTCGGCGAGGCGCTCCACGTAGGCCATCGCCTGCCGGTAGCGGGCATCGGCAGTCGTTCTCACCGATGATGAACAGCACGGGGGCGCGCACCGCGATCCGCGAAGTTGATCGGGTTGCGATCGGCATCAGCTCGGGCACGTCCTGCGGCGCACCTCCCAGCAGCGCGCGGTCGTACGCCTGCAGGTCGGGGGACATGTCCTCGTAGGACAGCTCGTAGTCCCCGACGGGACGCCCGCGACGCCGGCGAGCCACAGCTCCGGGTGCTTGCCCAGCTCCATCAGCGTGAGGTATCCGCCCCAGGACCATCCCCCGATCGGCCGCGCGGCCGGGATCCGCGATGCCGCGGGCCACCAGGTCGGCGAGGCGCGGCGTTGAGGTCCTCCAACTCGGGCCGCCGATGTCGCCGACCAACGTGTCGCGCCACTCGCGCACCGTAGCCCGTGGAGCCGCGGTAGTTCACCATGCGCCACGGCGAAGCCCGCGTCCACGTAGGCCTGAACCTCCGGGGACCAGCGGTCCTCGTCGAGCCATGTGGGGCCGCCGTGGGGATGCATCAGGACCGGGAACGGACCCGTCCCCTTCCGGCGTGACGTAGAAGCCATGCACCCGTCTGGCCGTGCTGATTGTCGAAGCGCCACGACACGTACGCGCGCCCCGTGGGCGCTCGGTCGCCCCTCGGGCGCCAGCACCTCGTCGCCTCGGTCGTCGAGGATGCGGGCGGCGCGCCCCCCCGAGCTGTGGCGGAACCAGACGCGCGCCGTCCGGACGCACCGGGCGCCGCAGATGTGCCCGGGCGGATGGTCGATCGGCGTCGCTTCCCGCCGTCGCGAGGTCGAACCGGTACAGGTGATGACGCCCCTCGAACGCGTGCAGGAGCAGCAGGGCCGACGCATCGGGCCACCAGTCGCCTCGATCTCCACCGGCCCGCGCAGCCCGGTCTTCAGGTCGGTCCATGTGCCGTCGCCCAGGTCCCAGATGGCGGGTGACTCCTCGCCCGCCCGTTCGTGCACGACGGCGAGCCGCGGTCCCCCGCCAGAGGCGCCCACGCGCATGCGGCAGGGCCCTGCCCTCGTCCAGCCGCTCGGCACGACGGCGCCGGTTCGAGGATCCATCACGCGCAGGCCGGATGCAAGACGTCGCCATGCTCGCTGTGCTCGAGGCAGAGCAGCGAGCCGTCGACCGACAGCCCTGCCGCGGTTGAATCCGCCGGCCCCCGCTCACGGCAGGTACTCCGGAGCTGCGCGCGATCTCCTTGCCGTCTCGCCGTCCCGAGGCCCACGTACACGGCGAACCCGTCGCGATCGCTGATCCCAGCGGCCGACCACGCCCGCGGCCTGCGCGAACCCTTCGTTCCAGCCCGCGGGCACCGCCGTCGAGGAACGGCCGGGCTCTCCGCCCGCGAACGGCTGCGCGTACCACCGTCCCGGACTCGTCGCCGGTCTCGTCCTGCCAGTAGAGGATGGCTCGCCGTCCAGGGAGATGGAGCCCGGTGATCACCCCGACCGGATGATCGGTCACGACCCGACGCGTGCCCGTGGTCGGCATCCCAGGCGTGGACCTGCCATACACCGGTCTCGGTGCTCTCGTAGACGATCCGATCGGGCGCCTGCGGAGACCAGTCGGGCATGGACAGGGTGGGGGCACGGTATCGCCGTTCCCAACGTGGCATCGTCTCTTCGCTCATGGTCGAACCCTAGCGTCGCGCCGGGGGTTCCGTCAGGCGGACCCGGAGGCCGACGGCGCGCCGACCCCGGCGGTGCGGATCGCCCCGAGGACGCGCTCGGGTGACAGAGGGAGATCCAGGTGCCGAACGCCGAGGTGGGCGAGAGCGTCGACAGCTGCATTCTGCACCGCGGGGGTGGATCCGATGCACGCCGACTCACCGATCCCCTTGACCCCCAGTGGGTTCCGCGGCGTCGGCGTCTCCGTGCGCGCCGTCTCGAACCACGGGAACTCGGCCGCCGACGGCATCGCGTAGGTGGCGAGGTTCGACGTCATCGGGTTGCCGGCCTCGTCGTAGACGACCTCCTCGTAGAGCGCCTGCGCGATGCCCTGGGCCAGGCCCCCGTGCACCTGGCCCTCGACCAGGACGGGGTTGAGGACACGGCCGCAGTCGTCCACCGCGATGTGTCGGACCAGCCGAACGTCCCCCGTCTGCGTGTCCACCTCCACCACCGCCACGTGTGCTCCGAACGGGAAGGTGGAGCCGGGCTGCCGGTAGCGGCCGTCGGCGCGAAGCGCGGCCGCCTCGCCGTACCGGGGAGCGGCCGCCCCCAACTCCGCCCACGTCACGCGTCGCTCGGGCGCCCCAGTGACGCCGATCCCTCCGTCGGCGAACGGGGCGAGGTCGTTGGGATCCACCTCGAGCAACTGGGCGGCGAGCTCTCGCGCGCGCTCGGCGATCACCAGGGTCTGCTCGTAGACGGCCGAGCCACCGGCCTGGAGCGATCGCGATCCCCAGGTCCCGCCGCCGCTCCGCACGACCCCGGTGTCCGAATGCACGACCCGTACATCCTCGAACGGCACCGCCAGCATCGCCGAGACGATCTGCGCGAACGCCGTCTCGTGACCCTGGCCGTGGGCTGACGTCCCGGCCAGGACGGCGACTGAACCGTCCTCCTCAACCTCTACCGACGCCCACTCCTTCGATGAGAACGACGTGATCTCCACGTACGTGCAGATGCCGACCCCCAGGGCGACGTGGTCGTCACGCTCGCGCCGCCGGGCCTGCTCGGCGCGGAGCCCGGCGTAGCCGGCGAGGCGAAGTGCCTCGTCCAGCGCCCGCTCGTACTCCCCCACGTCGTAGTTCGCCCCGGTCACGGTCCGGTACGGGAAGGCCTCCGGGCGGGATCAGGTTGCGGCGACGGAGTTCCGCCGGATCCGTCCGCATCTCGGCGGCCAGGAGGTCGATCGCACGCTCCACGAGAGCCGTCGCCTCTGGGCGGCCCGCTCCCCGGTACGGGGCGACCGGGGTGGCGTTCGTCACGACGCTGCGCCCTCGGCACGCGATCGCCGGGAACGCGTAGACGCCGCTGAGCATCTCCTGCGTCGTGGTCGGCAGGAACGCACCGATCGGGTAGGCACCCATGTCCGCCCAGAGCTCGACGCGCATCCCGACCAGGGTCCCGTCGCGCCGCGCCCCGATCTCGACCTCCTGGACCTGGGCACGGCCGTGCGTCAGCGAG
This sequence comes from uncultured Actinomycetes bacterium, assembly GCA_963796725.1. Classification (GTDB taxonomy): domain Bacteria; phylum Actinomycetota; class UBA4738; order UBA4738; family HRBIN12; genus JAOUEA01. Next base: position 477,434 of record CAWCMT010000001.1, on the reverse strand, counting down.
AGCATGCTTTCGGTGCGGCTCTCCGACCAGCGGACGGGGCGGCCCAGGATCTGGGCGGCACGAGCCACGGCGAGGTACTCCGGGTAGATCTGGAGCTTCGCACCGAACCCGCCGCCCACGTCCGGCGCGATCGTGCGCACCTCGGATCTTGTCGACGCCAAGGAGGTCCGCGAGGTCGGCGCGCACGTCGAACGGGACCTGCGTCGAGACCCACACCGTGTAGCGGCCCTCGTCCTCGGGCACCACGACGATACCGTTGCCCTCCATCGGGACCGGTGCGAGACGCTGGTTGACGAACCGACCGCGCGCCGTCACCTCCGCGCCCGCAAGCACGTCGACGTCCCACGAGGACTCGAAGGTGTGCGCGACGTTGGTGCCGACCTCGGGGAACAGCACCGGCGCCGCCTCCGATGCAGCCACGACGGGGTCGGTCACGGGCGGGAACGGATCCAGATCGACCACCACCGACTCTGCGCCGTCCTCGGCGGTGGCGAGGTCGTCGGCGACCACCAGGGCGATCGGGTCGCCCACGAACCGCACCCGGTCTCGGGCAAGCACCTCCCGGAGGAACGGGGTGGTGAGGTGGCCGGAGGCCCCCTCCACCATGCCGGAGGGCGGCATCGGCGGGATCGCGAGATCCTCTGCGAGGAAGACCGCCACGACCCCCGGGAGCGCCATGGCTGCCCCGGCATCCACCATCGAAAGCCGTGCGTGCGGCATCATGGAACGGACGAACACAGCCCGAAGGGCACCCGGTATCGCGAGGTTCTCCAGGTACCGCGCCTCGCCTCGTAGGAACCGGGGGTCTTCAGAACGCAGGACGGGTTCGCCGAACATCGAAGGGGGAACGATCGTCACGCGGCCATGCTAGCGGGCAACCGCCAGGAGACCGCGCACCACACAGGCCGTACCGAGGGGAGCTCACCCGCATGCCGAACCGTCGTCGCACCGTCCGTCGCATCGTCCTGTTCGTCGTCGTCGGATCTATGTTGCTGTCGCTCGTTACGGCCTCCTCGGAACCCGCGGGGGCGGGCGCCAGCCTGACCGTGCAGACGGTGAAGGGTGGCCTCAACGGCCCCGCGGGCTTCACCTTCACGCCGAAGGGGATCATCTACTACCTGCAACGTGGCACCGGGGCGGTGCGCGTCCTGAACCCCGGCACCGGCAACGACCGCCTGTTCTTCAAGATCGGCGGCGTCGACGGCTCCGGCGAGCGGGGCGCCCTGGGGATCGCGCTGCACCCGAACTGGCCGAAGAAGCCGTTCGCCTACGTCTACGTGACGCGCCGCGCCCATGGGCGGCTCATGAACCAACTGTTGAGGATCCGCGCGAAGGACGGGCACGGCGTCGCCTACAAGGTGCTGCTCCAGGCGCCCGCCGCCTCAGTCCCGTACCACAACGGCGGCCGGATCGCGTTCGGGCCCGACGGCAAGCTCTACGTGATGATCGGCGACGGGCACGACGACGCCAATGCCCAAGACCGATCCAACAACCTGCGCGGCAAGATGCTGCGCATCAACCCGGACGGCTCTATCCCGAAGACCAACCCGTTCAAGGCCAGTCGCGTCTGGTCGTTCGGGCACCGCAATTCCTACGGTTTCACGTTCGACCCGCAGACGGACCGGCTATGGGAGACCGAGAACGGGCCCGCGTGCAACGACGAGATCAACCTGCTGGTCAGGGGCGGGAACTTCGGCTGGGGGCCGAAGGAGAACTGCTCGAGCACCAGCCCTGGTGACACGAACAACAGCGGCCCGAAGCCGCGCCGCCTGCCCAAGCTCTGGTTCGGCAGCACGATCGGGATAACAGGGGCGGCCTTCTGCGACGGCTGCGGTCTGGGACCGTCGTACGAGGGCGCCCTGTTCTTCGGCGCCGTGAACGACGGGAACGTACGTGTGGTGTCCCTCAACGGAGCCCGCGACGGCGTGACCGGCTCCGCAAGCATCGCGGCGAACAACCCGGGCGGTGTCTATTCGATGGAGACGGCGCCCGACGGCACGATCTACTTCAGCGACGCGAGCGCGATCTACGAGCTGGCGCCCTAGCCATCCGATCAGCGTCCGTTCGCGCTGAAATGTTGGTAGTCGCGGTCGGTGCCGGTCCAGGTCCCGCCCCACCCCCAGCCGATCGCGTGGAACGCCCACCACACGGGGTCGCGAAGGTGGATCATGCCGGGCCGGTGGCGCGAGCGGTCCAGATAGGCCCGACCCGCGGGCGGCGAGACACCGCCGCTCCACAGGAAGGGGTTCTCCACCGGGTTGACGTCGATCGCCCTACCGTAGGCGTGCTGCGACCATCGGCAGCAGATGCCGGCCCGCCAACGGCAGTTGAACCCGCTGGTGTTGTCGGCAGCCATCGACCGGCGGTCGTCGGCGTCGTAGCGATCGACGAGGCGCATCCTGCGGATCGGATAGCGGACCTCATAGAGGCGACGGAAGACGCGCACCACAGGCCTCGCGTACCACCGGTGCACCACCATCTCGCCGGCATGCCAGCGGCCGTCGAACCCCCAGTAGGTCATGCGGATCAGGCGGAGGTCGCGCAGCGGCACCGGGCAGCCGGGCCGCCAGCTGGAACCGATCATGAGCCGGCGCGTGGCTGCGTCCAACGGCGACACGGAGGCCGAGAACACCGGCCGGAGAGGTATCGCGCCGCCCACGGCACGCAGGGGCATCGCGACCACGGCGGCGAACGCGGCCAGGACGATCAGGCCTCGACGCATCGACACGTGGAGACGACCGGGATCGAACCGGCGACCTCCGGCTTGCAAAGCCGGCGCTCTACCAACTGAGCTACGTCCCCGAGGATCCGGGACCCATGGCGGACGGCGCCCGATCTCGCGGCACCCCTCCAACGATCGAGTCTATCGAGCTACGAGGCCTCCCCGAGCGCCTCGACGAACTGGCTGTGGTACAGCTCGAAGTAGAAGCCTCGGTTGGCGAGGAGCTGCTCGTGGTTGCCCTGCTCCACGATGGCGCCATGGTTCATGACGAGGATCGTGTGCGGCCTTGCGGATGGTCGAGAGCCGGTGCGCGATCACGAAGCTCGTGCGTCCGCGCATCAGCTCGTTCATGCCCTCCTGGATCAGCACCTCCGTCCGAGTGTCGACCGAGCTCGTCGCCTCGTCCAGGATCAGGATCTGGGGGTCAGCGAGGAACGCGCGGGCGATCGTCAGGAGCTGCTTCTCGCCCTGCGAGATGTTCGAGGCCTCCTCGTCGATCACGGTCTCGTAGCCATCAGGCAGGGTGCGCACGAAGTGGTCGAGGCGGACGGCGCGGGCGGCCTCCTCGATCTCCGCGTCGTGGCGCCCTCCCGCCCGTAGGCGATGTTCTCCCGGATGGTCCCGCGGAATAGCCAAGGATCCTGCAGCACCATCCCGAAGAGGCTGCGAACCCCGTCGCGCGTCATGTTCCGTGTATCGAGACCGTCGATCGATATCCGACCCGCGTCGATCTCGTAGAACCGCATGAGCAGGTTCACGAGCGTGGTCTTGCCGGCGCCCGTAGGACCGACGATCGCGACCGTCTCGCCGGCCGGCACCTCGAGGTTCAGGTCCTCGATGAGGGGTGAGTCCGGCAGGTATCGGAATGACACCTCCTCGAGGGCGATGTGACCCTCGGTCGTCGTGAGCAGTTCGGGCGCCGCTCGGTCCGGCTCCTCCTCCGGCTCATCGAGCAGTTCGAAGACGCGCTCGGCGGATGCCACCGCCGACTGGAGGACGTTCATGATGCTCGCGGTCTGGGTGATGGGCTGGGTGAACATCCTCGCGTATTGGATGAAGGCGGTGACGTCGCCGAGCGAGAGCGTCCCGTTCGCGACGCGGACCCCACCGATCACCGCGATCGCCACGTAGTTCAGGTTCGAGACGAACATCATCGCGGGCTGGATGGTCCCGGAGATGAACTGCGCCCTGAAGCTCGCCTCGAAGAGCCCCTCGTTGAGCTCGTCGAACCGAGCTATCGCGCGGCGCCGTTTCCCGAACACCTTCACGATCGTGTGACCGCTGAACATCTCTTCGATGTAGCCGTCGACGTCGCCGGTGCGTTCCCATTGCGCGGCGAACTGTTTCTGCGCCCGCGTCGCGATCAGTACCGTGACACCGAGGGAGACGGGAACGGCGATCAGCGAGACCAGCGCGAGGAGCGGACTGATCGTGATCATCATGAAGAGCACGCCGACGATCGTGAGGGAAGCGGTGAGGAGTTGCGTGAGGCTCTGCTGCAGGGTGGTGCGAGATGTTGTCGATGTCGTTGGTGACGCGTGACAGGACGTCGCCGTGCGCATGTCCGTCGAAGTACTTCAGTGGCAACCGGGCGAGCTTGAGATCGACGTCCTCCCGGAGCCGGTACATGGTGCGCTGGGCGACGCCGGCCATGATGTAGGCCTGCAGCCAGCCGAATATCGCGCTCAGGACGTAGACCCCCACGAGCCTGGAGAGGATGCGGGCGATCTGCGCGTAGTCGACGCCTGCGCCGGGCGTGAGCCGCATCCCGGAGAGCATCTCGGCGAGCTGCGACTGACCCCTGGCCTTCAGCCCGGCGATCACCTGCTGCTCCGAGGCCCCCGCCGGCAAACGGCCGCTGATCACCCCCTCGAACAGCACGTTCGTCGCGTGTCCGAGGATCCGGGGACCGACGATCGTGAAAGCGACGCTCACGACGGCGAACACGAGCACGAGGAGCAGCTTGGGTCGCTCCGGCCGGAGTCGTCCGATGAGCCTGCCGAGCGAGCCCCGGAAGTCCTTCGACTTGGCCGGCGGCGCCATCTGCAGCATCATGCCGGGCCCACGGCCGCCGCCGAGCCCGCGCCCAGGTGCCGGACGGCCGTGGCCTCCTCCCGTCGACCGATCGCTCACGCAACCTCCTCCGGCGACAGCTGCGAGAACACGATCTCCCGATACGTCTCGCAGGTTTCGAGGAGCTGGTCGTGCGTTCCGACGCCGGCGATCGAGCCCTCCGCCAGGACCACGATGCGGTCGGCGTGCATGATGGTCCCAACCCGCTGGGCAACGACCAAGACCGTGGCGTCCGCGATCTCGGTCCGAAGAGCCGCGCGGAGCCTCGCGTCGGTCGCGAAGTCCAGGGCCGAGAAGCTGTCGTCGAAGATGTAGATCTGCGGCCGCTTCACCACCGCCCGCGCCACCGCCAGCCGCTGCCGTTGTCCGCCCGAGACGTTCGTGCCTCCTTGCATGATCGGCGCGTCGAGTCCCTCGGGCATCCCCAAGACGAACTCCTTCGCCTGTGCGACGTCCAGCGCGTGCCAGACGGCGTCGTCGTCCGCCGTCACATCACCGTCGCGCACGTTGCTACCGACCGTCCCGCTGAAGAGGAACGCCCGCTGTGGCACGAGCCCGATCAAGCCCCAGAGGTCCTCCTCGGCGAGCTCGCGCACGTCCACACCGCCGACGGACACAGCTCCCCCGGAAACGTCGTAGAAGCGGGGCACGAGGTTGACGAGGGTCGACTTCCCGCTCCCCGTGCTGCCGACGATGGCCGTGATCTCACCCGGACCCGCGGCGAAGGAGATGCCCGAGAGCACCGGCGCCTCGGCGCCCGGGTAACGGAACTCGACGTTGCGGAACTCAAGGGTTCCGAGCCGAGCCGGCACCCGTGACGGCGCTTCCGGATCGACCACCGTCGGTTCGCTGTCGAGGACCTCCTGGATGCGGTCCGCGGAGGCTGCGGCGCGCGGAACCATCACGAACATGATCGTGGCCATCAGCACCGAGAAGAGGATCTGCATCAGGTAGGTGAGGAACGCCGTGAGGTTGCCGATCGGCATCTTCCCCGATCCCACCAGCAGGCTTCCGAACCACATCACCGCGACGGTCGACAGGTTCAGGACCAACATGATCGAGGGCATCAACAGCGCGAACAGGCGGGTCACGCGCAGCGTGGTGGCGGTCAGATCCTCGTTGGCCTCAGCGAACCGCCGTTCCTCGTAGGCCGTGCGGACGAACGCCCGGATCACGCGTATCCCCGCTAGGTTCTCGCGCATGACTCGATTGATCCGGTCGAGCTTCGCCTGGACGATGCGGAACATCGGCACCGCCCTGGTGACGATGAGGCCGATGATCACGCCCATGATCGGGATGATCACGACCAGGAGCAGCGAGAGCTCGGCGTTCATGCGCAGGGCCATGATCACGCCGCCGACGGCCATGATGGGGGCCGAGATCACCAGCGTGAGGGACATCAGCACCAGCATCTGGACCTGCTGCACGTCGTTCGTCGAACGGGTCGTCAGCGAGGGGGTGCCGAACCGGTTCACCTCCATCTGGGAGAAGCTCTCGACGCTGCGGAACAAGCCTCCCCGAACATCGCGTCCGAAGGCCATCGCGGTCTTGGCACCCCAGTAGACGGCCACGACCGCCGCGAGGCCCATCGCCAGCGTCACGCCCAGCATGAGCGCCCCCGTGACGACGATGTAGTGGATGTCCCCCTTCACCACCCCGTCGTTGATCAGGTTCGCGTTCAGCGTCGGCAGGTAGAGGTTCGCGATCGCCTGGATCGCCTGCAGGATGACGACCAGAGCGAGCTCACGTCGGTACGGAAGGAGGTAGGACGTGAGCAGCCGTGTGATCCCGGCGTGCCGGCTCACCGCCGGGGCATGGACGCTCATGGACGCAGTATCTCGCCTGCGTCGGAGCCGTTCCGGTCTCCCTCGCCGGGCGCTACCAGCGGTCGCGATGCACTACCTCGTCGAGCGGGCGGCGCGCGGGGTGCGCGATCGGTGCCAGCGGTCGCTCTGCCGGGTAGCCGAGGGACAGCAGGAGGATGCACTCGCGGTCAACGGGCATCGTGAGAACGTCTCGCACGAGCCCCTGGTCTCCCACGGCTGAATGGCAACTACCGATCCCGAGATCCGCTGCGGCCAGCATGGCGCTCATCGCCGCCTGCCCCATGTCGAACTGGGTCGTCTCGCGGGTATCCGGTTCGGCGGAGGCACTGGCCACGAACGCGATAGCCGCGGCGGCCCCGGCGATGTGGGCACCGTAGCGCCAGACGCCCGCGAGCTCCACCAGCCGTGGGCGGTCGGTCATCACGACGAAGTCCCAGGGCTGCTCGTTCATCGACGAGGGAGCACGGCGGGCCCCCTCGAGGATGCGGTCCAGGTCCTCGGTCGCGATCGGCCTGTCGGCGTAACTCCGCACGTTGCGTCGGGCACGGATCGCGTCCCACGTCTCCATCGTCGGCGCCTCCTCGGTTCGGCTCAGGGCACGGGCGGCACATCGCGCGGGTCGTACCAGGTGCCCGCCAGCTGACCGCCGTCGGCCAGGATCGTCTCCCCGGTGACGTACGAGGCCTCGTCGGAGGCCAGGAACAGGATCACCGCCGCTTGCTCCTCGGGGCGGGAGGCCCGACGGAGCGGGACGCCCTTAAGGTACTCCCCCGCGAACGAAGGGTCTGCCATCTCCTCCGCGACCATCGGCGTCAACGTCTCCCCCGGGGCGACGGCGTTCACGCGCACCCCCAGATGCCCGAGCTCGTGAGCGAACGACTTCGTGAGCATCACCAGCCCCGCCTTCGACACGTTGTAGGCGACCTGCGGTGACTCGGCGCTGAAGGCGTCGGTCGAGGCCACGTTCACGATGGCGCCGCCACCGCGTTCGGCCATGTGTCGCGCCGCGACCTGCGACGTGTGAAAGGGGCCCGAGAGATTGATCGAGAGCGTCTCGTTCCAGGTCTCCTCCGAACACTCGAGCACCGGTCCGCTGGTCGCGATCCCCGCGTTGTTGACCAGGACGTCGAGTCGGCCGAACACCTCGAGCGCCGCGGCCACGATGCCGCGAGCCTGATCCGGAACCCCTACATCGGCGGTCGACGTCAGGACGCGCTCCGGATCCGGTGAGGCGCGGCGGGCCTCCTCCAGCCGTTCGGCGTTGCGGCCCACCGCGAGGATCCGCGCGCCCTCGGCGACGAACGCGTGCAACGCCGCGCGACCGATACCGCTGGAGGCCCCCGTCAGCAGCACGTGCTTACCCTCGAACCGCATCACGGCCTCCTCCGACACGCAGGCTGACAAGGCGCGAGTGTAGCCTCCGATGTTCGGCCCCGGTCACGACACTGCGCTAGGGTCCCCGTCATGGGGGGCGAACACGACGCCGTGCGCCGAGCCCTGGGCCCGGTGGGGGCATGGAGCTTCGCGTTCGATTCGATGGGCGCGGAGGCGATCCGCGCCGCCGCGAGACGTATCGAGGACCTGGGATACGGGGCGCTTTGGGTCCCCGAGGGATCGGCGTCGCGGGAGGTGTTCTCGCACCTGTCGCTGCTCATCGGGGCCACCGACCGCATCACGGTTGCCTCGGGCATCGCCAACATCACGGCGCGGCACCCGTCGTCGATGGCGCAGGGAGCGAGGACCGTGGCGGACGCATCTCCGGGACGCGTCGTGATCGGGATCGGCGTCGGCCATCAGTACTCGACCGCCCAACGCGGGATCGATTGGTCCGATCCCGTGGGAAGGATGCGCACCTACCTCCAGCGGATGGACGCCACGCCCTGGTCCGCACCTCCGGTGAACGTGCCCCGCGTGCTCGCGGCACTGGGGCCGAAGATGCTCGACCTCTCGGCCGAGCTGGCTCTCGGGGCCCACACGTACTTCGTCCCGGTCGAGCACACGGCGTGGGCACGGGGGCGGCTGGGCCCTCAGCCCCTCCTGGCCGTGGAGATCACCGCCGTGGCCGAGACCGATCCCACCACGGCCCGGGCGAAGTCCCGGGCGTGGGCACGGCACTACCTCGAACTCCCCAATTACTCGAACAACTGGCGCAGGATGGGGTTCGGCGAGGCTGAGGTATCCGGTGAGGGCTCGGATCGACTGATCGATGCCGCGGTCGCCTGGGGCGACGCCGAGGCGATCGCGGAACGCGTCCGCGAGCACCGCGCCGCGGGCGCCGACCACGTCTGCGTCCAGTTCGTCGGCGGCGCCGACGACGACCCGGCACTCGGCGCCTTCGAGAGCCTCGCCGCCCTGATCACCCAGACCTGAACGGCACCCCGTCTCAGGGCCGCACGTAGGCCGTCTTGACCTGCGTGTAGAACTCCGCCGCGTACCGACCCTGCTCCCGGCTCCCCAGACTCGATCCCTTCGTCCCGCCGAACGGGACATGGAAGTCGACCCCCGCCGTGGGCAGGTTCACCATCACCAGTCCCGCGTGCAGTCCTTCGCGGAACCTCGCCGCCTGGTTCAGCGATGTCGTGCACACGCCGGCCGAGAGCCCGAACTCGGTGTCGTTCGCCACGGCGAGAGCCTCGTCGGCGTCGGCAACCTTCACCACGGTTGCAACTGGTCCGAAGATCTCCTCGCGGTTCACACGCATGTCGTTCCTGGTGCCGACCAGGAGCGCCGGCGAGAGGTAGTAGCCCTCGGTATCCCGCTCGAGGCGTTCACCGCCCACCACCACCTCGGCACCCTCGTCTCGCCCGATCGCGAGGTAGTCGGTGTCCTGTTCGAGCTGGGACCGATCCACCACCGGGCCGATCTGCGTGTCGCCGGCGAGCGCATGCCCCACCCTCAGAGCGCGCACCGCCTCGACCGTCGCCTCGACGAACGCGTCGTGGATGCCCTCGGTCACGATGAGCCGCGAGCTCGCCGTGCACCGCTGCCCCGTCTGGAAGAAGGCGCCCTGGACCGCACAGTCCACCGAGACGTCGAGGTCCGCGTCGTCCAAGATCACGAGTGGGTTCTTCCCGCCCATCTCCAGCTGGCACTTGGCGAAGCGTTCAGCGCACGCCAGGGCCACCTGCCTACCTATCGGTTGGGACCCGGTGAACGAGATGCCCCTCACGGCTTCGTGGTGGATCAACCGCTCACCCACCGTGGCGCCGCTGCCGTTCACGAGGTTGAACGCCCCGGCTGGGAGACCGGCGCCCGAGATGATCTCCGCCATCGACCAGGCGCTCGCGGGAACCAGACCCGCCGGCTTCAGCACGACGGTGTTGCCGTACGCGAGCGCCGGCGCCACCTTCCACGCGGGGATCGCGATGGGGAAGTTCCACGGCGTGATGATCCCGACCACGCCCAAGGGTTCACGCGAGACGTCGACATCCACGCCTGGACGAACCGAACGTTGGTGCTCACCCGCGATCCGCAGCGTCTCCCCGGCGAAGAAGCGGAAGATCCATGCGGCCCGCTGGACCTCTCCGACCGCCTCGGACCTCGGCTTGCCCTCCTCCCGTGCGAGCTGGACGCCGAGCTCCTCCGAGCGCGCGAACAGCTCGGTTCCGATGGCGTCCAGCGCCGTGAACCGCTCGGGCGGCGTGGCTGCGGCCCAGGTGGGACCCGCACTCAGCGCCGCCTCCACGGCGGCGTCCACCTGGGCGGCATCGCCCACCGCATAGTCCCCGACGATGTCGGCGAGGTCCGAGGGGTTCACGTTCGGCTGCTCCGTGGTGCCCGGCACCCAGGCACCCCCGATGTAGTTGTCGTGCGCGCTCACGGCCGCCTCCCTGGTTCGCTCGTGCGGAGCGTAGCGCCTCGCCCGAACCCCAGCTGTCTCAGCCGATAGGAAGGGGCGTCGCGGTCACGGCGTTCAGGATCCGGGGCACGCCGAAGCGGTCCTCCAGGCCGGCGAGCAGGCTGTAGTGGTCGTACCTGGTGGCGTCGACGGAGGTGTCCACACCAGCCCCGACCTCGATCGTGTAGATGTGTCCGCCGGTTCCGCTCACCGAAGAGTTCCCTTCGTCGAACGTCACGACCACGATGGCTCCCCGAGCGCGCCAGCTTTCGACGTGGTCCTCGAGCCAGGAATCACCGCGACGGATCAGCGCGTCGGCGTTGCTCTTCTGGCAGTCGGTCGGGAAGGTCGTGTTCGCGACGCCATGCATGTCGTTGCAGTAGCCGGGCGTCACGAAGCTGAGGGCGGGCAAGGTCGAGGGCATGGCCGCGAGCGGCTGGACCTTCTGGCACGCGGAGGAGGTGTAGACGCTCCGGAACACCACGCCCGGGTTGTGCCCGATCGCGTACTTGTCCTTGGTCGGCGAGGTCACCACCTTGCTCGACTTCGCGAAGCACGCTGAGGGCATGAACTCCTCGAAGATCCCCCAGCTCACCCCGGCCGAGGTCAGCTGACTCCAGATATTGTCGCCCGCGATCATCCCAGGCGTGATCTTGCCCTTCTTGAAGCCGAAGGTCGATCCGCCCACGACGGCGAGGTAGTTCGCGAAGCTCGGGTGGGCGGGGCTGTAGTACGAGGAGAAATACCTGGCTTCGTCCTTCAGCCCGGTGAGGTAGGGGGCGTTGCTCGCGTTGAGCTTCGCATCCTCGCGGTTCTCCAGCATCACGACGACGACAGGGGCTACGTTTCCGCGCGCCCGGCGCCTTGCCGTGGCCGGCGAGGCCGTGAACGAGGCCACCACGCACGTCACGGCCACGGCGAGGGCCACGGCGCGCGGGACGGCTCGTAGCGGGGTTCCCATATGGGTAACCCTACCTACGGACGGATGGGTAATCCATCCGCCGAAGGGCCCCGGGTCGGACCCATGCATCGCGGCACGGGGCCACGCTCCACCGATGGGGCCTCTTAGGCTGGCGGGCATGCCTGCGGGTCCCCTCACGTTCGACGGCCACATCATGGGTGCCTCCTTCGCCTCGGGTGATCGGATCGTCGTCGGTAGATGGTTCGACTCGCCGTTCGGTCCGGTCGCCGACGCGATGTGGCGGCGCGCCGACGGCACCCGGGTGCTGATCGCCGGCGACCGCGCGCTGGCCGACTTCGTGGATCGCCACTACGCGTTCGACCACGTCCTCAGCGAAGTGGTCCGGGCCGAACGCAGCGCGCAGGATCGGATCGAGGTGAGCGCCGGTCCACTGCAACTGACGCTGCGGGTGCGAGCGGCCGGCTCGGCGTCGCTGCTCCTGAGGCTCCGGCCCCGCGCACTCCGGACGCGCCCGACGTGGATCGCCTTCGAGGACCGGGTGGGGCGGCGGCTGGCGGGGCGGCTCTTCGCAGCGGGGGGCGTGCGAACCCGTGGGATAACGCGAGCCGGTGCCCGCGAGTGGTACGCGATCCACGACATCCACTGGGCAGATGCGAGCGCCTCGCGCGACGGCCGAGACCTTGGGTCCACCGTCCCCGGTTCCCCCGCCGGCTTCGGCTTCAGCGAGTTCCCCTCACGCCCGGCGTTGGTTCGCGTGACGTCGAGGTTCGAGGCGAACGCTGACTAGTGCATCGTCCAGGTCGGCTCCTTCGAGCCGTCTAGGAACTGGATGAACGGTGAGCCGTCGGAAGCGAGGCCGACCACGGCGCGGAGCTCGCCCTCAGGGTCCAGCAGCCGCAGTACGGGCGATCCCTTCCCCGCCAGGCCGAGGCGCACGCGGACCTTGCCGTCCTTGTCGTAGAGGCCCAGCGTCGGAGAGCCTTGCTCGGCCAGGCTGAAGACCGGCTTCAGTTCGCCGTCGGCCACCTGCATCCCCATCGTGGGCGAGGACTCGGGTGCCAACCCGAACTTCGCGCGGATCCTGCCGTTCTTGTCGCCGAACGCGAGCGACGCGCTGCCGTCGGAGGAAAGCCCGATCGTCGCGCGCACCTTCCCGTTGTCGTCGCCGATCGCGAGGCCGGCGCTGCCGTCGGACCCGACACCGAAACGGGCGCGCACCTGCCCGTCGGGATCCATCATCGAGAAGAAGGGCTGGTCTTCGTTCGACAGTCCGATCCTGAGGCGGACGTTGCCTCGCTCGTCGACGACCTCGAATTCGCCGGCCTGGACGACGCGCTTCTTCATGGCACCTCCGCTGGGGAACGTCTTCGCATCTTCGTCCCTGTGAGGCCCCGGCTCAAGCCACCCGTACGGTCTACGGTCGCAGGATCTCGCTCCGCAAGGTGGTTGCATCCAGCCGTTCGGGGATCGGCGCGACCCCGATCCCCGGCCCCTGGGGCACGGACATCGTCCCGTCGGGGGCGAGCACGAACGGCTCCGTGAGGTCCTCGTGGAAGTAGCGGGCCGAACCGCTGGTGTCTCCGGGGAGCGTGAAGCCCGGCAGCGAGGCAAGCGCGAGGTTGAGCGCGCGTCCCACGCCCGTCTCCAACATGCCGCCGCACCACACCGGTACGCCCGCCGCGCGTGCCACGTCATGCACGTCACGCCCGGACAGCACGCCCCCGACCCGCCCCTGCTTGATGTTCACGATGCGGCACGCCCCGAGCTCGATGGCATCGGCGGCGTGCTTCGGAGAGCGGATCGACTCGTCGAGGCAGAGATCCGTACGGATACGAGCCTGCAGCTTCGCGTGATCCATCAGGTCGTCGTAGCGCAGCGGTTGCTCCACCATCACCAGACCGAAATCATCCAGCGCCTCGAAGACGCCGACATCGGCAAGCGAGTACGCAGCGTTCGCGTCGACGCTGAGAAGGATGCCGGGGTGGGCAGCACGAACCGCGGCCACGCGCTCCACGTCCAGGTCTGGCTCGATCTTGAGCTTGATCCGCCGGTAGCCCTCCGCGAGGTAGCCGTCGACCTGCGCCAGGAGTTCGTCGGCGGTCCGCGTGATGCCCACCGATACACCGCAGGCCACCCTGTCGGTCACGCCTCCCAGGTAGCCGGCGAGGGACTCGCCGCGGGCCCGGAGCTCCGCATCCAGCACCGCGTTGACGAGCGTGCCCTTGGCCATCGGGTTCCCTCGCACGAAGGCGAACACATCCTGGAGTCGCTCGGCGTTCAGTTCACCCACGGAGAAGAGCGCCGGCGCCAGGAAGTCACGCAGGACCAACCAGGCGCCCTCGTTGAACTCCTCGCTGAAGGACGGGTCGATGTCCGCGACGCACTCCCCCCACCCCTCCGCATCGTCGGTCTCGACGCGGGCCAGTACGCAGACCTTCTCGGTGGATGTTCCGAAGCTCGTGCGGAAGGGACGTACCAGAGGCAGGCCGATGAGCCGCAGCTCCACCGCGCGGACGCGGGTCACGCGGAGCCCTCAGGGTAGGCGAACGCGTAGGTGGCCGTGGCGCCGTCGAACCCCACCACCACGAGCCCGTCGGCGAACCTCGCCTCGATGTCGGCGGCGACCCGGTCGCGCTCGACGCGCGCTCGCTCCGGGTCTGCCGCCCGCACCGCCGGGTAGTCGCGAGGGATCGTCGTCCGGGGCGCGCCTTCGGGCATGGGGCTGGGCCGGGGCTCCCGATCCAGGTCCCACCGGACCACGAGGCGGTCGCTTCGATCACCTGCGTTAAGGTCGTCGCTCATGTCACCGTAGAAGTTGCGGCGGAAGCGATCCGCCGTGGCCCCCAGCTTCCCCAGGTTGAGCCACGCGTTCCGCGCGAGCATCGGGTCGAACGTCCAACGCACCAGATGTATGTCCTGATCCAGACAGTGTGCTCGCTGGGCTAGCTTCAATGCGTAGCCGACACCTCGATGCCGCCGGTCCGGCAGGGCCGCCAGCATATGCGAGTGCGCGTGGAGGCCGTCGTGCGGATCCACGCCCGCCCATCCGAGCACGAAGCCCACGATGCCGGCGTCGTCCCAGGCGGCGTACGGGACGTTTCCCGATTCACCCAGCGCGATCACCATCTCCCGCGGCAGGAGGTCGTTGGGTCCCCATGTGGCGCGGATCACGTCGAGGATCTCGCTGCCGGCCACCGGGGAATCCGCCGGGCGCAGGGAAACGCCTGCCGCCGCGGCGGCCGTATGGGCGAGATCCCACGCCGAGCGCTCCATCGGGCGCGAGTGTAGCGGGCGTCCCGACCCGGGCACGATGAGAGCCCGCGGCGCAGCCGCGGGCTCTCATGAGCTGCCGACGAGACCGGGAGGGCTAGCCGCCCGCTGGGGGCGGCAGCTCCTGCCACTCGACGTCATCGAGCTCGTCGCCCTTGCGACGCTTCACGATGGCGACGACGGCGCCGACGATCGCGGCGATGAAGGCGATCTTCATCAACTTCCTGAAGAACCCGCCCTTCTTCTTCTCCGTCTCCTCTTCGGTAGTGGTGTCTTCTGCCATGGAGGTGCCTCCTTCCGGGAGTGGGCCTGGATGGACTTGAACCATCGACCTCTTCCTTATCAGGGAAGCGCTCTAACCGGGCTGAGCTACAGGCCCCGACGTGGGCGACCGGACCGGTAACCCGACGCTCAGCGTAGCCACGGCGCGAAACGCATGTCAAACAAGCGGATCAAGAGCCCTGGGGCACGGAGTGCCCGCCCCCTCAGCGAGGCTTCTCGGCGAGCGTGATGTCGATCCCGCCGATGATGTCGCTGATCAGGTTGTAGAGGAACGCGACGAAGACGTTGATGAGCGACCACACGACCGTGAACGCGAGCCCCGAGAAGAAGATCCACGTGAACACCTGGCCACCGTCGATCTTCACCGGGGTGGGACCCCGCGTGCTGGTTCCGCTGCCGAAGACATACCCCAGGATCCTCGCCAGCGAGTCGATCGCCCCGGCGGCCGAGAGCACCAGGTAGATGATCAGCAGAGCGAAGAACAGGATGAGCATCACGCAGAAGTAGAAGATCAGCGAGAACTTCAGGACCGACCAAGGGCCGATGCGCCGGATGACCACCTGCGTGCGGCGGGCCGCCTTCTTCGGCGGCATCGAGGCGCGCGACGTACCCGGCGCGGTTCCCGGGGGCGGAGGAGAAGCCGGAGGCGG
This sequence comes from uncultured Actinomycetes bacterium, assembly GCA_963796725.1. Taxonomy (GTDB): domain Bacteria; phylum Actinomycetota; class UBA4738; order UBA4738; family HRBIN12; genus JAOUEA01. The sequence continues at coordinate 461,851 of CAWCMT010000001.1, read as the reverse complement.
GAAGGCGGCGGGCTCGGGGCCCTGGGTCTCGTGGACGTCGACCGGAGGCGTCATCACGGGCCCGGCCGACGCGGGCGGGAACCCAGAGCTCTCGGTTCCGTGACGCTCCAGGGCATCGTCGTTGGGTATGGGATTCTCGATGGCGATCCGTCCTTGCGCGATGGAGCTATAAGGGTACGCCCTCGATGGCCAGAAACGTCGATGTTTCGACGTACGTCGGGGCCCCATCCGAGATGACTACGTCGCCTCGCCCGAGGCTCAAGTGTTGTACCCCTTCCCGCCGATACCCCCCGTACGCACGAATACGAGCAGCTGGGGGTGGGACCACCGTGACGAGGCTACTGAGCGCTGGACGCGCACTGACCAAGACCAACGGACGGCGCGCAGTGGCGCTCGCCCTGGTATCTACGATGTTCCTCGGGGGGCTGGCGGCCATGGCGCAAGCCACCTCCTCGGTAGACGCCGCGATGTCGCTCCGCAAGGACCTGCGTGTCCGCATCGATACCATCCATGCGACCCGGCAACTCCACCGGGTCGCGATCCACCAGAAGATCCGGCTCGAGAAGGCGCGCCTCGCGTCCATCCAGAGGGTGGCCCGTGTCGGGCAAAGCCCCAAGCTCAAGAAGGTCCGCGCACGGCAGCATCGGAAGATCGTCTTGCTCCTGAAGCGGGAGCACGCCCTCCTGCACAAGATGCGGGCGCACGTCAAGGCACTGAAGGCGCAGCGGGCGCAGCTCGCGACATGGCTCGACACCTACGCGGTGCTGCGGTTCTGCCCGGTGCAGAGCCCCACGAGCATCTCGAACGACTTCGGCGCGATGGTCAGGATCCCGGGCGTGCCGGTGCACGTGCACCAGGGTAACGACATCGCCGCTGCGTACGGCTCGCCGATCGTGGCGCCGTTCGACGGGACGGCGGTCGCGGTCAGCAGCGACCTGGGCGGGCAGGGAGTGGAGGTCTACGGGGCAGCGGGTCACGTGTACAACGCCCACCTGTCCGCCTACGGGCAGCTGGGTCCGGTGACCGCCGGCACGATCATCGGCTACATCGGCACCACGGGCGACGCAACCTCGCCGCACGACCACTTCGAGTGGCACCCGGGCGACGGTCCCGCCGTGGACCCGCACGACCTGCTGCTGTCGGTCTGCTGAGAGCGAACCGGAGCGAGGAGGCGAGGAGGAGGCCTACGCCTCCTCCTCCTCCTCCTCCATCTGGGTGATCACGGGAGCGAGCGCCACGACGGTGGCGCCGTCCTCCACACGCATGGTGCGGACACCCTGGCTCGACCGACCAACCCGGCGGATGTCGGCGGCGCCCACGCGGACCACCTGGCCGCTGGAGGAGATCACGAACATGTCGAGATCCTTCGTGCCGATGTAGGCACCGGCCAGCAGCCCCGTCTTCCCGGTCAGCTGGTGCCCGATCACGCCCTTGCCACCGCGGCCCTTCGTCGGGTAGTCCGCGAGCTTCGAGCGCTTGCCGTAGCCCTGCTCCGTGACGCTGATCAGCTCCTCGCCCTCGGATACCATGCCGACCGCGAGCACGTGGTCGTCCTCGGCCAGCCGCATCCCGATCACACCTCCGGTCGCGCGGCCCATCGGCCGCGCGAGCGACTCCTTGAACCTGATCGCCTGACCCTTGCGGGAGACCATGATCACTTCGTCGGTTCCGTCGGTGAACTTCACGTCGATCAGCTCGTCGCCCTCACGCAGGTTGATCGCGATCAACCCGGTGCGCGGTGAGTCGTACTCCGGGAGCGCCGTCTTCTTCACGATGCCGTTCTTCGTGGCGAACAGCAGGTAGCGACCGTCGTCGTACTCCTTGAGATCGATCACGGCGCTGATCTTCTCGTCCGCGTCGAGCGCGATGCCGGGGAGGTTCGCCGCGTAGAGGCCGCGCGCCGTCCGCCCTGTTTCGGGGATCTCGTGCGCCTTCACCCGGTAGACACGACCCTTGGTGGTGAAGAAGAGCATCCAGTGGTGCGTGGTGGTGGTGAAGACGTGCTTCACCACGTCCTCCTCCTTCAGGTTCTGCCCACGCACGCCCTTGCCCCCGCGGCCCTGCTTCTTGAACGAGTCCATAGCGAGGCGCTTCACGTAGCCCGCACGGCTCACCGTGATGACGACGTCCTCCTCCGCGATCAGGTCCTCCGAGTCGAGGTCGCCCTCGTCGGCCTTCACCTGCGTACGGCGTCCGTCCGCGTGCTTCTTCCGGATCTCCGCCAGCTCGTCCTTGATCACCCCGCGCAACTTCACCGGGTCCTCGAGCAGTGAGGTGAAGTAGGCGATCTTCTCGAGCAGTTCGCCGTGCTCCTTGTCCAGCTCCTCGCGGGCCAACCGGGTGAGCCGGCGCAGCGGCATGTCCAAGATGTGGTTGGCCTGGATCTCGGTGAGCTCGAACTGCTTCATCAGCTTCGTCCGCGCTTCCTCCGAGTCCTGGGACCCGCGGATCGTCTTGATGACCGCGTCCAGGTGGTCGAGCGCGATCAGCAGGCCGAGGACGATGTGGTCGCGCTCTTGCGCCTTACGCAGGTCGTATCGCGTTCGCCGGGTCACGACGTCGACCTGATGGTCGACGTAGTAGCCCACCATCTCGGCCAGGTTCAGGGTCCGCGGCACTCCATCGACGAGCGCCAGCATGATGACGCCGAAGGAGTCCTGGAGTTGGGTCTGCTTGTAGAGCTGGTTCAGCACCACCTGGGGGTTCGCGCCGCGCTTGGTCTCGATCACGAGCCGCATGCCCTCGCGGTTGGACTCGTCCTTGAGGTCGGCGATGTCCTTCAGCCGCCCGAGCTTCACCAGGTCGGCGATCTTCTCCGCGAGCCGGGCCTTGTTGACCTGGTACGGGAGCTCGGTGACCACGATCTTCGACTTGCCGTTCGAGGACTCCTCGATGTGGGCGACGGCGCGGACCTTCAGCGACCCGCGGCCGGTCTCGTAGGCGTCGCGGATGCCCTGACGCCCCATGATCGTGGCCCCCGTGGGGAAGTCGGGCGCCTTGATGAACTTCATCAGCTCATCGGGCGTGGCCTCGGGGTTGTCGAGGTAGTGCACGACGCCGTCGATAACCTCGCCCAGGTTGTGGGGCGGGATGTTGGTGGCCATGCCGACCGCGATCCCGCCGGCCCCGTTAACCAGCAGGTTCGGGAATCGGGCCGGCAACACCGTGGGCTGTTGCTCGTAGCCGTCGAAGTTGGGGACGAAGTCCACCGTCTCCGAGTCGATGTCGCGGAGTAGCTCCATCGCCATGGGGGCGAGCCGCGCCTCGGTGTATCGATAGGCCGCCGCGGGGTCGCCGTCGACGGAACCGAAGTTGCCGTGGCCGTCGACCAGCGGGTACCGCAAGGACCATTCCTGCGCCATGCGCACGAGGGCGTCATAGACGGACTGGTCGCCGTGGGGGTGGTACTTCTTCAGCACGTCCCCGATCACGGCGGCGCACTTGCGGTGGGGGCGATCGGGACGGTACCCGGCTTCGAGCATGGCCCACAGGATCCGTTTGTGGACGGGCTTCAGACCGTCACGGACGTCGGGCAGAGCGCGTCCGACGATGACGGACATGGAGTAGTCCAGGTACGACTTCTGGATCTCGTCCTCGAGGTCCACGGGCTCGACCCGCCCGACGAACAGGCCTTCCTGGGCCATGCTTGGGATCAGCTCCTCAGACGTCCAGGTTCTGGACGTACTTCGCGTTGCGTTCGATGAATTCCTTGCGGGCGGGGACGTCGTCGCCCATCAGGATCGAGAACAGCCGGTCGGCGGCCACGGCATCCTCCAAGGTCACCTGCAAGAGCGTGCGGCGCTCGGGATCCATCGTGGTGTCCCAGAGCTGGTTGGCGTCCATCTCGCCCAGGCCCTTGAAGCGCTGCGGATCGCTGACCTTCTTGCCGTTCGCGTTCTTGCGGTACTCGTCCCATTCGCGCTCGGTGTAGAAGTAGTGCTCCTGCTTCCCGTCCTTCAGCAGGTACAGAGGGGGCTGCGCGAGGTACACGTAGCCGGCGTCGATCAAGGCCGGCATGTAGCGGAAGAAATACGTCAGCAGCAGCGTGCGGATGTGGGCGCCGTCCACGTCCGCGTCGGCCATGAGCACGATCCGGTGGTATCGCGCCTTCTCCAGGTCGAACTCCTCGCCGATCCCGGTGCCGATGGCGGTGATGAGCGCCTGGATCTCGTTGTTCTCCAGGATCTTGTGCAGCCGCGCCTTCTCGACGTTCAGGATCTTCCCGCGGATCGGCAGGATGGCCTGGCTGGCCCGGTCCCGGGCGCTCTTCGCCGAACCTCCCGCCGAATCGCCCTCCACGATGTACAGCTCACAGCTGGCGGGGTCCGAGAGCTGGCAGTCGGCGAGCTTGCCCGGCAGCGAGCCCGACTCCAGGAACGATTTGCGGCGCGTGAGGTCGCGGGCCTGGCGCGCGGCCAGGCGCGCCTTCGCCGCCGACGACGCCTTCGTGAAGATGCGCTTGGCGTCCCCCGGATGTTCCTCGAGCCATGTGGCGAAGGCCGCGTTCACCGTGGTCTCCACCAGTGAACGCATGGACGCGTTCCCGAGCTTCGTCTTCGTCTGGCCCTCGAACTGCGGATCGCGCAGCTTCACCGAGATGATCGCGATGAGCCCCTCCCGGACGTCCTCGCCGATGAGGTTGTCGTCCTTCTCCTTCAACAACCCCTTGCCTCGCGCGTACCGGTTCAGCACGTTGGTCAGGGACTTCTTGAGCCCCTCCTCGTGCATCCCGCCCTCGTGGGTGTTGATGGTGTTGGCGAACGAGTAGAACGATTCGTTGTAGCCCGTGTTCCACTGGAGGGCGATCTCCACCTCGCCATCGTTGGCCTTCGTGTCGATGTCGATGATCTTGTTGACCGTCTCCTTGCCGTGCGCGAGGTACTTCACGAAGTCCACGAGGCCGCCGTTGGCCTTGAAGACCTCCTTGCGGACGGGCGACTCGCGCTCGTCGGCGAGCGTGATCTCGGCACCCTTGTTCAGGAACGCGAGCTCACGCATCCGCTCCGCGAGCGTGTCGAACTTGAAGTCCAAGGTCTCGACGAAGATCTCGGGGTCCGGCCAGAACTGGACGCGCGTGCTGGTCTTCGCGCTCGCCTTGCCCTTCGCGAGCTTTCCGAGCGGCTTGCCTCGTTCGTAGGACTGCGACCAGGTGAACCCGTCACGTTGCACGTCGACCGTGAGCTTCTCCGACAGCGCGTTGACGACCGAGACCCCCACGCCGTGTAGACCACCGGAGATGGCGTAGCCGCCTCCACCGAACTTCCCGCCGGCATGCAGGACCGTGAGCACGACCTCGACGGCAGGGCGTCGGTCCTTCGCGCCCGGGATGGGTTTGACGGGGATGCCGCGGCCGTTGTCGAAGACGCTCACCGAGCCGTCGGCGCGGATCGTGACGACGATCCTGTCCGCGAAGCCCGCCATCGCCTCGTCGATCGCGTTGTCGACCACCTCGTACACGAGGTGGTGTAGACCGCGGGCGCTGGTGGTGCCGATGTACATGCCCGGCCGCTTGCGGACCGGCTCGAGCCCCTCGAGGATCTGGATGTTGCCGGCGTCGTACCCGGCACCGCTCTTCTTGGTCGCCAACGAGCCTCCGATCGGGCCCGCGCTGAGGCCCGACGCAACCTGCGGAGGGCTGTGCGCGGGAAGGTCGCACCAACCTCCATATCCTACCGAAAGGGACCGACGCGTGCCTCGTCTTCGGAGGAGAAATATGGCCCTCTAGCTGGGGTTTTCGGGCTCACCCCCCGTCTCCGCAGATCAGGGAGCAGGGGGGTCGTCCGCGCGGACGACGATCTGGATCGCGCGCACCTTGTTCCCCCCCAGCGCGTCGTCCGCGCGGCGCCGGATCTCCTCCTGGAGGAACCTCGCCTGGGCACCCCACGGGCCCGTGGACACCCCCACCGTCAGGACACCGTCCTCCAGTCGAACGGGGGCTGTCGCCAGCGCGAGCCGCCGCCCCACGATCTCCGGCCAGGCCTTCGCCAGCTCGGCCATGGGCATCCCGCGCGAGAACACGTCCTCGGCCATCAGCCCGTCGACGACCTCGCCGATCGAGACGGGGTCGGTGGACCGGGGGTCCTTTCGCCGCTCGAATCCCTTGGAGTGGGGCATCTAGCTCACCCGCGGCGTGACCGCGCCGGCTCGGACGTCCCAGACGGCGTGCGCGACCGACGGGACGTGGGCTTCGTCCGCCACCGAGATCACGACCTGCCCTCCCCTGCTCGCGAGCCGTGCCCCGATCTGATCGCGGCGGGCCGGATCCAGCGCGCTGAAAGGATCGTCCACGAGCAACAGGGGGGCCTCGCCCATCTCTGCCTCGACGGCTGTGGCCAAGCCGGTGCGCAGACACAGGGCGGCGGCCCAGGTCTCCCCGTGGGAGGCGAACGCCCTGGCCCCGAGGTCCCGGACCGCGAGCTCGAGGTCGTCGCGGTGGGGCCCCACGAGCGATGTCCTGCGCTGCAGCTCATCCCGTTGTCTAAGCACCAGCCGCTCACGGAATGCGCCCGCCAGATCCCCCTCCGCCCACAGGTTCGGGCGGTACGCGCACTCCAGACCATAGGTGGCCAGGTGCTCGAAGTCCTCGCTCGCGTGGGGGGCCAGGCGGGCCACCGCCTCGGCGCGCGCGGCGATCAGATCGATCCCGGCGGAAACAAGGGCCTCGTCCCACGCCTCGATGCCCGGCGGCACCCCGGCGCCGTCCCACTCCTTCAGCAGCCGGTTACGCTGGCGCAGGGCGCGGTCGTAGGCGGCGAAGATCGGCTCCTTGAGCGGCCACAGCGCCATCACGGCCTCGTCCAGGAACGAGCGGCGTTTCGCGGGATCCCCGATCACGATGGGCAGATCGAACGGGCCGAAGAGCACCGCGCGCACCTGTCGCCGGAGATCCCGCTTGCGACGGACCGGCGACCGATTCACCTTCACCCGGCTGGCACCTTGCCGCGGGATCTCCACCTCGACCAACACCCGCCCGTTCAGCGTCTCGAACTCCCCTCGCACGTACGCGGCCTCCGCGCCGTCACGAACGAGGTTGCCGTTGGTCGAGGTGCGGGGCGACCCCAGCCCGTAGAGGACGAAGAGCCCCTCCAGGAGGTTGGTCTTGCCCTCACCGTTGGGTCCCACGGCTACGATCAGTCCATCGGGCATCGGATCGAGCCGGGTCAGGGCGTGGTTACGGAAGTCACGCAGCTCCACCCACGCCAGACGCATCCGAGGAAGCCTTGCGGCGCAACCCTTCCTATGACACCGAGGCCGGCAGTCGAACCGGCATCACCAGATACGTGAAGGCGTCGACGTCGCCGCGAACCACCCCCGGCTTCAGACCGTCTCGCACGTCCAGCCGGACCGATTCGCCACTACACGCCGTCAGCCCGTCCGCCAGGTACTGCGGGTTGAAGGCAACGGTCAGATCGTCGCCCTCGTACCTGGCCTCCACGGCCTCCACGGCCTGGCCGAGGTCGGGACTGGAGCTGCTCAACTTCACGCCGAGCGCGTTGAACTCCAGACGCACAGGGGTGGTGTCGCGGGCAAGGAGCCCGACGCGGCGCACCGCGTCGAGCAGCTGCTGTCGCGAGACCGTGAGGCGGCTCTGGTGCTCGTCCGGCAGGAGCTGGCGGTAGTTCGGGAACTCCCCCTCGATCAGGCGCGAGGTGAGGGTCAGCGCGCCGATGCGGAACGCCACCTGGGCGTCGTCGACGAACACGGTGACGGAGGCCTTCTCATCGGCCGCCGCCGCCCGTCCGGCCTCCGTCAGCGCGCGCTCCGGCACGATCGCCTTGCCCTCGCCGTCGGCGGTGGCGACCAACTCTCGCACCGCCAGGCGGTACGAATCCGTGGCCACGAGCACGACCCCTTCACGGCTCACCTCGACCAAGACCCCGGTGAGCACCGGACGGGCCTCGTCGCGCGAGGCCGCCCGCCCCACCTGGTTCACCGCCTCCGCGAACGGGCCGGCCTCCGCCGTGATCGTGGTGCCGCCCGGCTCTTGCAGTCCGGGGAAGTCTTCCGCGGGGAGGAGCCTGAGCGTTCCCTCGTATGCGGCGCAACGGATATGAGACTGGGACTGGTCCGTCTCGAACTCGACCGGGGCATCGGACAGCGACTTCACCGTGTCGCCCAGCAGTCGAGCAGGGACCAGCGCGGTGCCGGCTTCGCTCACCTGCACCTCGATCGTCAGTCGTGCCGAGACCTCGAGGTCGGTCGTCGTCAGGGTCAGGTGCCCGTCCTGGGCGGCATCCAACAACACGCCGGTCAGGGCCGGGATCCCGGGGCGTGAGGACACGCCCCGCTGCACGGTCTGCAGCGCCTCGGACAGCGCGTCTCGATCACAACGGAACTTCACCGTGTCCACCCCCTGGTCTTCTGCTCTTCACTCTTTCGAGTACTTCGGTAGTAGGCACTGTGGAAACTTGCGTATGGATGCCGTTCCCGCAGCGTAGCGAGGCTCGCCGACATGGGGATAAGCGGTGTGGAATACGTGTCACTCCGCCCGGCGCTCCCAGAGTGACAGCATCCGTACACCGCGGACGCGGAGGTTATCCACAGCGCGCGCCTGCGATCGATGTGCATCAGGCGACACCCCTGACGCGCCCGCGGATGTTGCGGGTGAGGTCCTGCACCTGCCGGAACGTGGCGTCGCGCGCCCGCATGTCGGCCTCGACCTTCTTGATCCCGTGCAGGGCTGTGGTGTGATCGCGTCCGCCGAAGATCTCGCCGATCTTCACCAACGATAGACCGGTGTTCTCCCGCATCAGGTACATGGCGATGTGCCTGGCCTGTGTCAGGGGGCGGGAACGGGACTTGGACATGAGGTCCGCCGTCGAGAGCTGGAAGTAGGTGGCGGTCTCCTCGAGGATCATCCCCGGCGGGATCTCGTTCTCCGTCTGAGGGATCAGATCCTGGAGCGCCCGTTCGGCCAGCGTGTCGTCTATCGGCTGGCTGGTGAGCTCCGACCACGCCACGACCCGCACCAATGCGCCCTCCAGCTCACGGACGCTCTGATCGAACTTGCTCGCGACGAACTCCACCACTTCGGATGGGACCTCGATCCGGTCGCGCTCGGCCTTGAGTTGGAGGATCGCGATCCTCGTCTCCAGGTCCGGCGGCTGCACGTCCACGCAGAGACCCCAGCGGAAGCGGCTCACGAGCCGCTCCTCCAGGCCGGCTAGCTCATGCGGCGGCCTGTCGGAGGCGATCACGATCTGCTTGCCCGCCCCGTGAAGGTGATTGAAGGTATGGAAGAACTCGGTCTGCGTCTCCTCGCGTTTCGCCAGGAACTGGATGTCGTCGACCAAGAGGATGTCCACCTCTCGGAAACGACGCCGGAAGGCATCGCCCTGACGCTCACGGACGGCCTTGATGAACTCCGTCACGAACTGCTCGGAGGTGACGTACTTCACGCGGATACCGGGCGCCAGGCGATGCATGTGGTGACCCACGGCGATCAGGAGGTGCGTCTTGCCCAGGCCCGTGGCCCCGTAGATGAAGAGAGGGTTGTACGCGGTGGAGGGCGTGGCCTCGGCCACCGCCATGGCCGCGGCGTGGGCGAAGCGGTTGGACGGACCCGGTACGAACGCGTCGAACGTGTAGTTCGGGAAGGGCAGCCCGGGGGCGCCAAGATCGCTCACGGGCTGGCCGAGGGCGGGAGGAGCGCCGAGCGCCGCGTGGGACGCGGGGGTGGCGGAAGGCGCCGATTTAAGGACTCGGACCGAGCCTCCAGTGCCTCTCGCATCGCCTCGTCGACGACGATCTCCACCTTCACCGGCGAGTTGCCCGGCGGGGCGGCGGCGGCCTCGATAAGGCTGAGATGGTTGTGCTGCAACCGTTCCTTAACTAGTTGGCTGGGGACCGCGAGGGTCAGAACCCCTCCGTCAAGGCCGGTGGGCCGCACGTCGGAGAACCACATCACGATCGTGGTCTCCGGAAGATCGGTGCGGGCGCGGCCGAGGATGCGAGCCCACGCGTCGTGCGCGTCGTGCTCGGAAGGCGATACCGACATACCTAATCCACAGACCCTTTCCACAGCGGTGGAAAACTCGGGAAGTTCGAACCGTGGCGTCATGGTCACGGATCGACCGGCGCCCGGGGGGAGGGCGACGCGCACGATAGCACGCGGGTTTTCCACACGACCCATCCCGTGGGGGGTCTTGACACTCTTTCTGTTGTCAACCCCTTTGTCCTGCGGCGATCCTGCCTCGTATACTGAGCGACCGGCCGGCCTTCCCGCCGGCCTTCATGTCGAAACCACGAGGGAATCGGACGACGACCCATGGCCAAGGGCAAGCGCACCTATCAGCCGAACAACCGCCGACGGCACAAGCGCCACGGCTTCCGCCTTCGCATGCGCACGCGAGCGGGACGCTCGATCCTGGCTTCGCGGCGCCGCAAGGGCCGCACGAAGATCGCGGTCTGAGTATCGCTTCCGTGCACGCACGCGACGTCCGCCGGGTCTTCGACGAGGGGCGGCGGTTCCACGCGAACCGGGTGGTAGTGTTGCTCGCGCCCGGCCCCGGGCGTGCAGCCGCGGTCGCCTCCCGTCGCGTGGGCGGATCGGTGCAGCGCAATCGGGCCCGACGCATCCTTCGGGAGGCCTGGAGACAGGTATCTCCGCAGGTCAAGGACGATTTCGATGCCGTCCTGGTAGCCCGAGAGGGGATCCGGGGGGCCAAGACACAGGATCTGGTGGCCGAGATGAGCGAGTCCCTGCGCCGCGGTGGAGTGAGCGCGTGAGTTCGGCGCGCCGCGCCCTTTGGGCGCTGGGGGCTCCGTGGCGCGCCGTCCTGATCGGGGGCATCAAGGTCTACCGCCTCACCTTGTCGGGTTGGCTCGGCGGGCAGTGCCGATTCTCTCCGACCTGCTCCCACTACGCGGAGGACGCGATCCGCCTTCACGGAGCCGCGCGAGGCTCAGCGCTGGCCGTATGGAGGATCCTGCGCTGCAACCCGTTCGGAGCTGGGGGGATCGAGCCCGTGCCGCCGCCCCGCCGTCGAGGGCCTGGGTATGAGGACGTCATACGACCCGACGACGCCGCGCGGGAGATCAAGGGAGCTCACACCTAGCGATGCTCGGATCGATCCCGATCGTCTCACCCGTGTTCCAGGCGCTGTTGGACGCGCTCGGTTGGGCGCTGGCCGAGATCTACCGGTTCATCCCCAACTACGGGGTGGCCATCATCCTTCTGACGCTGCTCATCAAGTTCCTGCTGGTTCCGCTCGGAGTGAAGCAGATCAAGTCGATGCAGGCGATGCAGGCCCTCCAGCCGCGGATCAAGGAACTGAACAAGAAGTACAAGGGCAACAAACAGAAGGCCCAGGAAGAGACGATGAAGCTGTACAAGGAGGCCGGCGTCAATCCGCTCGGCGGCTGCCTCCCGGTGTTGCTCCAGTTCCCCATCCTGATCGCGATGTACGCCGTCATACGGATGCCCGTCATGGAGGCCACGCCGGTGGGTAGCAAGGATCCGGGCTCGTACCTCGTTGAGAACAACCACCTTCCGGTGGACTCCCGGCTCTTCGTGGACGTCGTCACCCATCAACACACCGGCATCTCGGCGATGAACCTGCAGTGCTCCTTCGTACAGGCCGGCAAGGACACGGTGATCAACGACACCGCGAAGAACCCGGTCGTCGATGGCAAGCCGCTCTACAACGGGCGGGACGATCAGCCCCTCGTGGACCCCAGCACTGGGCAGCCCCTCGTGTCCGAGGCCAACCTTCCCTGCGGCACGTCGTGGCCCGTGAAGATCCCCTATGCGGTGCTGATCCTGCTGATGGTGGGCTCCACGTTCTACCAGCAGCGTCAGATGCAGAAGGCCAGTCCCCCGAGCGCCGCGTCGTCGCAGCAGCAGACCATCCTCAAGGTGATGCCCGCCATGTTCGGCGTGCTCGGGGCTGACGTTCCCCGCGGGGTTGGTGCTGTACTGGACGGTCTCCAACGGCTTCCAGATCGGGCAGCAGTCCCTGTTGATGCGCGCGGGCCACATCGGTCCCGACGTCCTGGACAAGCGGATCGCTGAGAACCGGGCCAAGCAGGGCGGCGCGCCGGCGAAACAGGGATGGTTCGCTCGCATGATGGAACAGGCACAGCAGGCGCAGCAGGAACCGAAGGCCAGGCCGCCCAAGGACGGCCCACCTAAGGACGGCCCTCGGAAACCACCCCCGAAGGGGACCGGTGGCGGGACGCCGCCTTCGGGACCACGCCGTCGCCCGAACACGGGCGGGAAATCGACGCCGAAGAAGCCGCCAGGCGGGAAGGAGCCGACCGCGTGAGCGACGAGCAGGAACCCCGGAACCCGACCGAGGAGTCCATGACGGGGCTCGAGAGTCAGGCCGACGCGGTTGCCGACTTCCTCGAAGAGCTACTCGGGTACATGGGTATCGACGCGATCGCCGAGCCCACCCCGCGGGGAACCCACATGTACGTGGATATCGTGGACGGGCCGGACGAGGACATGGCCCTGCTCATCGGGCGGCACGGACAGACGCTCGAGGCGATCCAGGAGCTGACGAGGATGATCGTGAGTCGGCGGATGGACGAGCGTATCCGCGTGATCGTCGACGTACAGGACTACCGGAAGCGGCAGGAGGCGGAGCTCGAAGATCGCGCCCAGGTGGTGGCCGAACGGGTAGCCGAGACGGGCGAGGTAGAGGAGCTCGAGCCGATGAACGCGTACCAGCGCAAGCTGGTCCACGATGTCGTGGCCGAGATCGACGGCGTCGAGAGCGTCTCCCACGGTGAGGCTCCCGAACGGTACGTCGTGATCCGACCCACCTGATCTCGCGCCGGCATCGGTAGGCCCTTGTAGTCGCGTGTACCGGGCGCTGCGATCCCCGGCCTCGACTAGGCTTCGTCCCGTGTGGTGTTCGGAGCGTGTTTCACGTGAAACATGAGGGTTGGGAAGGGACGGCCCAAGACCTGGAACTCGGCGCGCTCCCGCCGGAGGCGCCCGATCGCCTCGAACGGTTCTGCGCCCTCCTCGAGGAACGTGCGGCACCGATGGGGATGATCGCCAGCGGCGACGTGCCGATCCTACGAGAGCGGCACGTCCTCGACTCGCTTCGAGCGCTGCCGTTCCTGCGAGACTCCGATGTCGTTTGCGACATGGGCTCCGGGGCCGGGCTGCCGGGCATCCCGTTGGCTATCGCCCGACCCAACATCCGGTTCACGCTCGCGGAGGTCCGGCGGAACCGCGCGTCGTTCCTGTCGTCGACCGTGGAGGAGCTGGGGCTGACAGAGGTGGAGATCTATCCGAGGCGGATCGAGACGCTCAAGCAACGGTACGACGTGTGCGCGGCCAGAGCGTTCGGCGGCGCCGTCGCCGCTTGGGAGCAGGCGAGTCGATTGCTGAGACCCGGCGGCCGACTCATCTACTGGGCGGGTGAGCGATTCGACCCGGCGGCCGATCTCCCGACCGGCGTGAACTTCGAGCTTTTCCGCACGCCATCGCTTGCAAGGTCAGGGCCGCTCGCTATCATGACCGCGTAGTGACCATCGCCTCGTCCGGCGCCAGCGCCGCCTCGTCTTCGGCTTCTCCGACATCCGCGAAGGGTGGTTCGGCTCGTTCAGCCAAGCCGGTCGCGAAGCGCCGGCCGCAGCCGCACCCTCCCAAGGTACCCGGTATCGCTAGGGTCGTGGCGATCGCGAACCAGAAGGGTGGCGTGGGCAAGTCGACCACCGCCGTCAGCCTGGGCGCCGCTCTGGCCGACCTCGGATACCGGGTACTCGTCGTCGACCTGGACCCGCAGGGCAACGCTTCAACGGGGATGGGCATCCGCCATGAGGCCCGCGAGGTGACGGTCTACGACGTGGTGGTGGGCGAGGCCCCGATCGACGAGGCCATCGTCCATACGCCGATCGAGCGGCTGCATGCGATCCCTTCGACGATCGACCTGGCGGGCGCCGAGATCGAGCTGGTGAGTCAGTTCTCGAGGGAAGCCAGGCTGAAGAAGGCGCTCTCGACGGTTCGGGAGGGTGTGTATGACTTCGTCCTCATGGATTGCCCGCCCTCGCTGGGGCTCCTGACCGTCAACGCGCTCACGGCGGCTGAGGAGCTCATCGTCCCGATCCAGTGCGAGTATTACGCGCTCGAGGGGCTGGGACAGCTCCTACGGAACGTCTCCCTGGTTCAGCAGAACATCAACCCAGGCCTGCGTCTGTCGGGCATCGTCATGACGATGTTCGACCCGAGGACGAAGCTCTCGGAACAGGTCGTCGAGGAGGTGCGGAACTACTTCGGCGAGCTCATGTACGACGTCATCATCCCGCGCACCGTCCGGCTGTCCGAGGCTCCAGGCTACGGCCAGCCGATCACCGTGTACGACCCGAAGTCCAAGGGCGCCGAGAGCTACCGGGAGCTCGCTCGCGAGGTGGCGTTGCGACCGCCACCGGCCGAGCCGATGCCACGGTACGAAGATCTGCCGACGGTGGTCATGCCCGCACCCGCTGATGACACCGTCACACCCGCGCCGCTCGACGAGGATGACCTCGAAGAGATCCCCACGGTCCACGCCACCGTGGAGCATGTCGAGGCCGATTCGTGGCCAGCCGAGACGAGCGCCGCGGAAGACGAGCTCGAGGTGGACTCGACTCAGGCGGAAGTGACGGACGCTATCGAGACGGTCCTCGATGAGGCGGAAGACGCCCAGGCGATGGAGGCCGAGGCGCAGGCGATGGAGGCCCAGGCCCAGCGATGGAGGCCGGAGAGGCCCAAGCCCAAGCTACCGAGAGCGGGCCTCCCGCCTCCTCCTCCCCGCCTGCGCGAGCCGAGCCGGGACCGCTGCAGGACCTGGACGATCTGTGGGAGGACGTGGACGAAGCGGAGCCCCCTCCCAGGGTGCAGCCGCCCGCGGCCCCTCCACCTCCGGGGCAGCTTCCTGAGCGCCGCGTGGTGGTGATCGACGAGGATGCGGATATGTCGGTACCGTCGCCGCCACCGCCCTCCGAACGGTCGGGTGACGAGGACGCCACCTCGGGCGTTGCCGACATCGGAGCCACGCTCGAGGACGAGGGTCAGGGTAAGCGCCGGTGGCGGCTGTTCCGCAAGGGAGGCGAATGATGTCGAAGCGAGGCGGGCTGGGTCGAGGGTTGTCGGCGCTGATCCCAGGCGCGCCGGAGGTCGGCGAAACGAGGTCCTCGGGCCTTATGGAGGTGCCGGTCAACGGGATCACCCCGAACCCGAAGCAGCCCCGCACCCACTGGGACGAAGAAGAGATCCGTTCGCTGGCGGCCTCGATCCGCGAGGTGGGGATCCTCCAGCCCATCGTGGTGCGCGAGGCTGAGCACGGCTACGAACTGGTCGCGGGCGAACGACGGCTGCGGGCCGCCAAGGTCGCGGGCCTGGCCACCGTGCCGGTAGTGGTGCGCGACACCGACGATGCCGACCTGCTTCGTGAGGCGCTCATCGAGAACATCCATCGGGAGGACCTGGGCCCGATCGAGCTCGCCGAAGCCTTCCGGCAGCTCCTGGAGGACCTCGGACTCAAGCAGGAGGAGCTGGCGGCTCGCGTGGGCGTCTCCCGCTCCCATATCGCGAACACGATCCGATTGCTACAGCTTCCACTGGAATGCCAACAGCTCCTGACCGACGGCAAGATCCAGGCGGGCCACGCGCGCGCGCTGCTGGCTCTTGGGGATGCCGAGGCGCAGAACACGCTGGCGTTGCGCGTCGCAGCCGAAGACCTCTCCGTTCGTGAGACCGAGGAGTTGGTCCGACGCTACATCGACACGCCGAAAGAGACCGAGAAGCCCGCGGCCAAGGAAGACCCCCCCTCGGGCGGCCCTGGCGTGGCCGAGGTCGAGGAGCTCCTCTCCGAGCAGCTCGCGACCCGGGTCCAGATCCAGATGGGTAAGAAGCGGGGTCGCGTCATCATCGAGTTCGGATCGGCTGACGATCTGGAGCGTATCGTTTCCGAGATCATCGGGTCAGGTCCCGGCCTCGCGCCCGAGTAGGCTCCCACCGGCCCCTCAGGGAGACAGCGTCATACGAGTGGTCGCCGCCCCCACGATCCGGTCGCACAGCTGTGCGAACCCGAGACCCGCCGCCTGAGCGCCCATCGGCAGCAGACTCGTCTCGGTCATGCCGGGACTCACGTTGACCTCGAGCGCCCACGGACGCTCCTCGCGATCGACGATCAGGTCCACCCTTGCGACGTCGCGCAGCCCGAGCGCCGTGACGGCCTGGGAGGCCTGTGACGTGCAGGCCTGGGCAACCTCGACGGCCAATCGCGCCGGCGCGTAGTAGTCGGTGGCCCCGGCCGTGTAGCGGGCGGCGTAGTCGTAGGCTCCGTGCTTCGGGACGATCTCCACCGCCGGGAGGGACTCGAGCGGCGCTCCGGCGAACCCGACGGCCACCTCGGTGCCCACGATCTGGGATTCGATCACGGTTGCGCCGCTGAACGACAGCGCTGCCATCACGGCCGCGGCCAGATCCTCCGGTCGCCGGACCAGAGTGACGCCCAAGGCGGATCCACTCCTCGAAGGTTTGACGACACAAGGAAGGCCGACGCGTTCGATCACGAGATCCAAGGCCACCCCCGCCCCGAGGTCTCGCAGAGCCCATCCCTCCACCACGGCCCACCTAGGGGTTCGGACACCGGCGGCCGCGAGAGCGTCCTTGGCCAGGACCTTGTCGAAGGCGACCTCGCAGGCGAACGCCGAGGTGCCCGTGAATGGGATCGCGAGGAGGTCGAGAAGGCGTTGCACGGTTCCGTCCTCCCCCTCCTTGCCATGGAGGGCGAGATACGCGATATCCGGGCGCAACGCCTGGATCGTCTCGGTCAACGGGATCTCGCCGGGGTCGAGGAGATGCGCGTCGTGCCCGAGTTCGCCGAGTGATGTCATCACACGGTGGCCCGAGCGTAGCGAGACATCGCGCTCCGGGGTTCTTC
Source organism: uncultured Actinomycetes bacterium (assembly GCA_963796725.1). Taxonomy (GTDB): domain Bacteria; phylum Actinomycetota; class UBA4738; order UBA4738; family HRBIN12; genus JAOUEA01. Next base: position 444,968 of record CAWCMT010000001.1, on the reverse strand, counting down.
CACCCGCCAGCACCGCGATCCTCATCGGTACAGGCTCCGGAAGAGCTGGCGCTCCTCGTGCAGCAGGCGGCCGAGTCGGGCGACGCCCTCCCGGATCCGTTCCTCGGTCGGGTAGCAGAACGCCAGTCGCATCTGCGAGCCGCCGCGCCCGTCCGGATAGAAGGCGGTGCCGGGCACGTAGGCCACTCGGTGCTCGACCGCCTTCGCGAGCATGGCACGCGTCTCGGCCCACTCCGGGAGCGTCACCCAGACGTAGAACCCGCCGGCGGGGTGGGTCCAGGAGGCGTCGTCGGGGAACTCCTCTTCCAGGGTCTCGAGCATGGCGTCGCGCCGTCGCCGGTAGGTGTCGACGAGCGTCGCGAGGTTGTCGGCCCAGCGTTCGCTCGCGAGATACCGCTCCGTGATCATCATGTTCAACGACGAGCCGCACAGATCGGCGGCTTCCTTGGCCAGGATGAGTCGCTGGATCACCGACGCCTCTGCGAGCGCCCACCCCACCCTGACGCCCGGCGAGAAGACCTTCGAGACGGTGCCCAGGTAGATCACGTTGTCGGGGTCGAGGGTTCGCAGGGCCGGGCAGGGACTCGCCCTCGAACCGGAGCAAGCCGTAAGGGTTATCCTCCAGGATCGGCACACCGGCCTCGCGGCAGAGCGACACCAGCCTCGCCCGCCTGTCGTATGATAGCGTCACACCCGCCGGATTACCGAAGTTCGGGCAGGTGTAGACGAACTTGGGGCGCTCGCCGCGGACGAACGCCTCCTCGAGCTGGTCGACGATCATGCCCTCGTCGTCGAGCTCGATCTGGAGGTAACGAGGCTGGTAGGCGCCGAAGGCCGTGAGCGCTCCGACGTAGGCGGGTGCCTCCACAGCCACGAGATCCCCGGGATCGAGGAAGATCTTGCCCACGAGGTCGAGCCCCTGCTGGGCGCCGGTCGTGATGACCATGTCCTCGGGATCGGAGGCGACACCCTCGGCATCCATCAGCACCCGCAGGCGTTCGCGGAGGCCGGCGTGGCCCTGGCCGCCTCCGTACTGCAGCGCGGAGGCGCCGTCGAGCTGGAGGACATGGTCGACCGCAGCCTGGACATCGTCGATCGGCAGCGCCTGCACGAACGGCATGCCCCCCGCCAGGGAGACCACCTCGGGGCGCGCGGCGACGGCGAAGAGGGCCCGGACCTCCGACGCCGACATGCCCGCGGTCCGTGCGGCGTATCGGTCGACGAAGCGATCGATCGAGAACTCGGCCATGGGAAGGAGGTCAGCCTAGCAGTGGCTCGGCGGCTGCGAGGGTGGCGCGGCTCACGACGATCCAGGGGGCGGTGGCATGTCGGCGCTCCCACCAGGTGGCGCGCTCGCACCTCGCTCGGGCCTTCCCACCGCGAAGTAGACGATGGCCCCGATGACCTGCAGGAACACGATCACGAGGACCCAGACGAGCTTCGTCCCCGACCGGTACATCGAATCGTCCGGCACTTGGATCGCGTCGACGAGGGCCCAGATCCAGACGACGAGCGAGGCGATGGAAAGGAGCAACACGAAGGCGACGAGTGCCACGGCCCAGATGCCCCATCCGCCCATGTCGATGTGGATCGCCGGAGGGGTCGGTGATGCCTGCCCGATCATGATCCTCCCAGCTCCGGGATGATCTGCTCTGCAAGGATCTCTAGCATCTCGAGGTCATCGAACAGCTCGTGGTTCAGCATGATGCGTTGCACCCCCGCCTCCTCGTACTCCCGGAGCCGCTCGACCGCTTCTCGTGCCGAGCCGACGATGCACTCGCGACGGAGCTCCGCCAACTCATCGTCGAACTTCCTTCCGGCGCGCATGGATCGATCGCGGGCGCGTTCGATCCGCTGAAGTGCGTCGGCCTCGGTGGCGCCCACGTAGCACCAGGTCATCAGCGAGGTCGTGAGGGTCGACTGATCGCGGCCATCGGCCTCGAGCCGATCTCGGACCCTCAGGAAGCGCTCTCGAACGCTCTCAGGCGGCCCGCTCACCGTGTTGAACTCATCCGCCCAGCGGGACACCGCTCGCGCGAGGCGCGGACCGCCGTCGCCGCCCACGATGATGGGGGGATGCGGCATCTGGACGCCCTTCGGAGCGAACGGCGCCGCCTCGAGGCGGTAGTGCGCCCCTTCGAACGTGAACGTCTCCTCGGTAAGGAGTCCGTGCACGATCTCGAGCTGCTCCTCCAGCATCTCGAAGCGCTGGCCCGCGGGCGGGAATGGGAACCCGTGCGTCCGGTGCTCCTCCTCCCACCATCCTGCTCCCATGCCGATCTCCGCACGGCCGCCGCTGATCCGATCGACCGTCACCGCTGCCTTGGCCAGCAGCGCGGGCGGACGGAACGTGACGGGGGACACCAGCGTGCCGAGGCGGATCGTCGACGTCACGGCGGCGAGCCCGGCGAGGTTCGTCCAGGCGTCCGAGCTTCCCCGGTCCCGATCGCGCATCACGCTGAGATAGTGGTCCGAGGTGAAGAGCGCGTCGAAGCCCAGGCGCTCGGCGGTCTGGGCCGCGGCCTTCCACTCCGGCCAGGTCACGCCCTCCTGGCCCTCCAGCATCAAACAGACCCGCATCGGGCGCTAGCATAGTCTCGCCATGCTCTCCGGTCGACGCATCGCCAACCGCCGCCCACCGAGCTTGAGCGTGCCGTGCGCGCCGTGGTGATGGGAGCGGTCCTTGGCCTGGCGGTCGCGCTTGCCGCTCCGGGAGCTCGCTCTCGCTAGGTGTCCAAGAACCGCTGCAGCCCAAGGGTTATAGCGCGAGCCACCTGATCGGGGAACGCGGGGTCCTCTAGCAAGGCCGCCTCGTTCTCATTGGATGCGAACGCCGGCTCCACCACCACCGCAGGCATCCTGGTCTCGCGCAACATGGCGACGGTGAGCCGCTGGAGGCGCCCGCGCCCACCCAGCTCCTCCTCCAGTTCCTCGAGGATCAGCTGAGCCAGGAGCATGCCGCCCGGGGAGTGGGTGGTGGCGCTGCCGAAGTAGGAGCACGTCGGTCCCGACGCCTCGGGCAACCCGTGGGCGAGGCGGATCGAGACGCATGCACGGGCCCCGATATCGTTCACGGCGCGGGCACGTTCCGACGGTGCGCGCTCCCCGTCGTCGATCACGTGGGGCGCCGCACCGGCGGCGCGCAGCCGCGCCGCGACGGCCTCGGCGAGCGACCGCACCTGCGCCCCATCCTCGTCTGTGTCCGCCTCGATGGCGACGACGGCACCGTCGAGGCCTCCCCGCGCGCGACGCAGCTCCTCCTCCTCCCGGATCATCGCGCGGCTGGGGCCCTGCGGCCGCATCCGCTCGAGCAAGGAGATCGCGTGCGGCCCGGCGATCCCGTCGGGTTCCTCCCCCAGGTTGTGCTGGAACTCGCGGAGGGCGCGGTCGGTCTTAGCACCGAAGAGCCCGTCCTCCTTGCCGGCGTCGAAACCGAGGGCGTTCAACTGACGCTGCAGCGTGCGGACGTCGTCGCCGCGGTAGTTGGGCGCGTGCAGATAGAGCGCTCGGTCGCCGAGGTGATAGCCGGCTTCGACCAGCTGCCCCCAGGTGTCGGGTCCGATGAGCCCGTCGGCGCGGAGGTTCCGCGAAGCCTGGAACCAGCGGATGGCTGCGTCCGTCGTCGGTCCGAAGGTGCCGCCGATCTCGTCGGGTGCGATCGGAGCGCCAAGCTCCGCGAGGCGCTGCTGGATGTCCCGGATCTCAGATCCCACGTCGCCCAGGCGGTAGATGCGCACGGTACGAGTGTGCGCACCCGCGGGGGGTCCGGCAACCGTGGCGCCCCCGGATGCGGCTGACGACTCAGGCGAGGTGCGGTTCGATGTCCCTCAGGATGGCGTCCTTCGGACGCGCCCCGACGACGCGCGCCACTTCCTCGCCGCCTTTGAACAGGATCAGTGAGGGGATCGACATCACCCCGTACTTGCGAGTTGCGTCGGGGTTGTCGTCGATGTTGAGCTTGACCACCTTCAGCGCGTCGCCCTTCTCCTCACCGATCTCCTCGACGACGGGCGAAACCATGTGGCAGGGGACGCACCACTCAGCCCAGAAATCCACCAGCACGGGAGTCGAGGAATCAAGGACGGCGCCCTGAAACTCCTGGTCGTTGACCTCGGTCATGTCCGCCATGTTCGTCTCCTCGTCTGTCTCGTGTCGTATCGTCGTTCGACGGCTAGCTCACCGCGCCTACGCCAGCTTCTCAAACCGCGCGGGCCGCTCGGGGATTCCCTCCGCGCACCGGTGGATCACTGCGGCTGGCCCTCGAGGAACCTCTCCGCATCGATCGCCGCCTTGCACCCCTGGCCGGCGGCGGTGACGGCTTGACGGTAGATCGTGTCGGTGACGTCGCCGGCCGCGAACACGCCCGGGATGTTCGTCGCCGTCCGTGGCTCGGCCACCTTCAGATAGCCGGCCTCCATGTCGAGCTGCCCTTCGAACAGGGACGTGTTGGGCGTGTGACCGATGCCCATGAAGACCCCGTCCGTCGTGAGCTCGGAGGTCGTTCCGGTCCTCACGTTGACGAGCCGGACCCCGGTGACCCCGTCGTCGCCGAGGATCTCCTCCACCACGCTGTCCCAGATGACCTCGATCTTCGGGTGCTCGAGGGCTCGCTGCGCCATGATCGGCGAGGCGCGGAACTCGTCCCGTCGATGCACGATCGTGACCTTGCTCGCGAACTTGGTCAGGAACAACGCCTCCTCCATCGCGGTGTCACCGCCCCCGACCACCACGAGGTCGCGGTCGCGGAAGAAGAAGCCGTCGCAGGTGGCGCAGGCGCTGACGCCACGGCCGCGGAGACGCTCCTCGCCGGACACACCCAGCCACTTCGCGCTGGCTCCTGTGGCGACGATCAGCGCCTGCGCGCGCCACTCCTGATCCCCGGCCCACACGCCGAACGGCCGCATGGCGAGGTCCACCCTCGTGACGTGCACCGGCAGGATCTCGGCGCCGAACCTCGATGCCTGCTTCTCCATCTGTTCCATAAGCTCGGGACCCATGATGCCGTCGCCGAAGCCCGGGTAGTTCTCGACCTCGGTGGTGAGCATGAGCTGCCCGCCGGCGTCGAGGCCCTTGAGTACGAGCGGCGCCAAGTTGGCCCTGGCGGCATAGAGCGCGGCGGTGTAGCCGGCCGGCCCGGACCCGATGATGATCACGTTCCGCACGTCGTCCGTCATGTTCGTCAATCCTCCCACAGGCTGTAACGACGCAGTATTCCCATCGGGGCAACCGTCCGGGGTCGGCGTCAGAGGCGGATCTGCGACGTCGACAGGAGAACGCAGCTGCCCACTGAGGCGACCCGGATGGTGAGCGTATCCGGAGGCTGACCGGCACCGGGGCCCTCCTCGTAGAAGCCGAGATAGGCCGGCGTCGTCTGGAACCGCGCCCGCACGAGCCGCACGAGGGTGCCGGGAGGGCCTGCGAAGGCCCTGTCCAGACACGCGGAGGCGGCAGCGGCCTGCGCCGACGTGCCGGCCTTGGGCGCGGCCGTGGCCGAAGCCCCGGTCCCTGGGACGGGCCCCGCCGTCTCGGCACGCGCCGCGACGTCGGTGGCGAGCTGTCCCAGTGAGGCCGCGTCGTAATCGATCGTCTGAAGCTCCAGCGGCACCGGCACGCCCGAGGTCGAAGTCGCTACGGGAGCGCGTTCGGCCCCGGTACCGGCCGAGTCGCCGCCCACGTTGGGCAGGATCAGCGTGAGCGCGAGGAGTCCTGCGGCCGCGGCGGCAGCGACGATGCCCCACCGTTGCCATCGAGGGGCCCCTTGGACCAGCGGACGAGGCTGGGTCCCGGCTGCTGTGACGGCCGTGCGCCCGATGTCGGGCGGTGGAACCGGGTCCGGGAGCGCCGCCAGCGCCGCACGGGCTGCCCCCGCGAGCTCGATCTCCTGCGTGCATCGCGCGCACGTGCCGATGTGCGCCTCAACCTCGGCGAGCTCGCCGGGGGACAGCGCTCCCCTCACGTAGGAGGCGAGCTGGGCTTCGGGATGCGTCATGGCTCGTCCTCCGACGCTCGGGCACCCCGAGGCGGTTCCTCAGCCCCACGCGGGGCGTGCAGACCCATGGCGCGCGCGAGGGCGATGCGCCCGCGGTGGACGCGCGACTTGACGGTGCCCACGGGCACGTCGAGCACGCGGGCGATGTCGTCGTATGGGAGGTCCTGCACGTCGGCCAGGACCAGGGCGACACGGAAATCCTCCGGGACCTGTGCGAGCGCGGAGGCGGCGTCGAGGGCGCCGGCCACGTCCTCAGTGGGATCCGCGGCCGGCGCTCCCGGTTCATGGGGCGGGGCGTCGGGACCGTTGGAGGTGGTGTGGAGGATCGGCCTCCGCTTCCGTCGTCGGAGCTCGTCGTAACAGGCGTTCACCGCGATGCGATGGAGCCACGTGGTGAATGCCGCGTCTCCTCGGAACCCGTCCATCTTCCTCAGGACGGTCATGAACGTCTCCTGGGCTGCGTCGTGCGCGTCGTCCGGGTTGCCCAGGATCCGCAGACACACGCCGTAGACCTTCGAGCTGTGTCGATCGACGAGGAGCGTGAACGCGGACACGTCGCCGTCGAGGAACCGCCGGACGAGTTCGGCGTCGGGCTCGGGGACGCTCACCGGTCGAACGCTACACGCCGCCGGGGCGGCTGGTCTCCGAATCGCTCACGTTCGCATACTTCTTGGTGGCGTCGAGCCGCCCGGCAAGGAGGGTCTTCGCCGGCTTGTGGAGCGTGACCGTGATCGCGCCGTCGGCGGTGACGACGCACCACCGCTTGCCCAGCTTGATCGATGGATCCTCGGAGTGGACCGTGAGCAGGGCGATCTTGCAGGCCTGGTCGGCGTTGCGGTTCGTGCGCCAGGCGGCCACACCGTCGCTGGCCGCGTTGGTCGCGATCGTCGAAAGGTGCAGCCTCGTGGACACGATCGAGACCGTGTCCACGGCCGCCACCATGAATACCGCGAAGAGGAGCAGCCAGACCACCGCCAGCTTGCCCACCATGCCTCGTTGGTCGTTCAACATGCACGACTCCGATCGCTAGCTGCGGAACCTCCGCGCGAGCGCACGTTTCACTTCATCGACCTCTCGGATGCCGAAGATAAGCGCCGAGGCGAGGAACGCAAGCACGCCCACCGCCACCCCGATCAGGACCTGGAGCAGCGGCCCCAAGCTCCCTGGGATGACATGCCCGACGGCCAGGCTCGATACCCAGGCCAACGACGCCGCAACGAGGGCCGCGGGGAACGTGCGTCCGAGGGTTGCCCAAACCCTGTGACCGTCGAGGCCGCCGAGGCGCCCGCGGAGGATCCACAGCAACACCAGGGTGCCGAACAGGTAGCTCGTGGCCCATCCCAGGGCCAGGCCTGGGACCCCCCAACCGAACACCAGCATGTAGAGGAGGTCGGTACCGACGGTGACGACACCGGCGCCGATGTTGACCAGGGCCGGGGTCCGCGTGTCCTGCATCGCGTAGAAGGTCCTCGTGAGGAGCTGGAAGCTGGAGAAGACCGGGAGTCCGATCGCGAACGCCTGCAGGGTGCGGGCGATCAGGTCGATGTCCGCCGATCCCGTGTTCACGTGCTCGAAGATCAGGCGAGAGATCGGCAGCGCGAGCGCCACCAAGCCGAGGGCAGCGGGAAGGATGATCCCAGCGGTGTCGCGGAACCCGCGGGAGAAGAGCTCGCGCACCCCCTGCGGGCGCCCCTGAGCCCACTGCCCTGACATCCCCGGCAGCAGCGCGGTGAAGATCGACACGACGAAGATCGCGTGGGGGAGTGACACGACGATGAACGCCGCGGCGTACGCGGTGATGCCTCCCTGCACACGGCGGTTCAGCACGATGATGAGGAAGTAGGCGAGCTGGTTCGCCGCCACGTAGACGAGGACCCAGCCGCCGAGACGCACCAGCCGCCGAAGTGCCGGGTGCCCCCAATCGAAGCGGAGCCGCCACCGGTATCCGAGGCGCCGCAGCGACGGCCACAGCGCCACCGTCATGGCCACAACGCCGAGCGTCGTGCCTGCGGCGAGCACGAGCCGCTGGGCGCCCGTGACGGCGAGGCTCGGCGAGGCACCGTGCAGGAGCCAGTAGTACGTGCCGAACGTTGCGATCACGACGAGGTTGTTGAGGATCGGGGCGAACATCGGCGCGGCGAAGCGCCGGTTGGCGTTGAGCAGGCCGCCGGCGACGGCGCCGATCCCGTAGAAGACGATCTGGGGCATGAACCACCGGAGGAAGTACGTGCCGAGCTCGATCTCCTGCACCCGGGTCTCGCCGCCGATGGGCGAGGCCAGGTTGTAGGCGCGGATGATCCACGGAGCGAAGATCGCCCCCAGGATCGCGATCGCGGAGAGGCCGACCATGGCCACCGTGAGGACGCGGTCCGCCACTTCCCAAGACGCGTCGCGCCCGTGCTCCTGCGTCCAGTCCACGAACAGGGGAACGAACACGGAGGTCAAGATCCCGCCGAGCGCGAGCTCGTAGATGATGTTCGGGGTGGTGTTGGCGACGTTGTACGTGTCGGCGAGGGCGCTGACGGTGACGCCGAGGGCGGCCGTCTGGGCGGCGATCCGTAGGAAGCCCGTGAACCGGGACAGGGTCGTACCCACCGTCATCACGGCGGTGTTGCGGGCGAACGCCTCCAGCGAGTCCTCCGGAGGCAGATCCGGGTTGCCGGGGATCACGATCTCGTCGTCGACCCCTTCGAGCGGTCGCAGCTCATCCGGCATCTGTGCTCGCCTCCGGAGGGGGGCGTCGTCGGCTCCGGACCAACCGACGTGTCCATAGGAGCACGAGACCGAGGGCGGCCGCGACTGTGATCATCAACGCGAAGCCGTTGACGGCGGCCGTGCGGACCACGAGGGCGTGCTGATCGATCGGGCGTCCAGATGGGGGCGGCGCGCGCACCAGCAACTGGATGCTGTGGCCCTGGCTGCCTGCGGTTGCCTCGACACGGAAGGTGACCACTTGGTTCGGCCGGTCGAGGACGACGGTCTGGACCGAGCCATCGGGGAAGCGGAACCATGCGGAACGGAGCTGGACCACGACGCGCAGCGGCGTGGGGCCCGGATCGCCCATGCGCACCGGAACCGTCCCCTCCTTCGACGTGAACGTGAACACCTGCGTGTTGCCGGTGGGTCCCTCGGACGGCGGCCCTACCCGTTCGAACACGGCCCGGGTGGTGGTGGTCACCTGATCGACCCACGCACGCCCGACGAACTCGCCGTCACCGAGGTAGACGCCGGACTCTGCGTAGAGCAGGTCCAGGTCCAACCGGTCAGGCACCGGCGAGGGGTCCACGAGCATCGCTCGGAAGGCCTGGACGTCGCGGCGTTCGTTGCGGATGCCCTCGGCGTAGGTGCGGGTGAACGTCGCTGCGGACGGGTCCCTCAGGGTTTCCAGTGGTCCACGCGGGGTGACCTCACGCACGAGCTCTTGGGCCGTCATCGTACGCAGGAAGGGAGCGTCGGCGATCCGGCGGGTAAGGGGCCCCCATAACCCGGCCGGCAGCCCGGCCGGCAGGGCGAGGGCTATACCTCGCACCGTGGGAGGGGCGGGCACGGGTGACTCTCGCCAGATCGTGGCCAGCTCACCGAGCACGGTCTGGGCCTCGAGGACCGGGTCCGCCTGAAGGGCCGGATCCTCGACGAGGGCCTGGGTGCCGGGGTCGGGGAGCACGAGATCGGCGGTGCCGATCGTCCCCGCGTCGACCTCGGCCGTCGGCAGGGGCGCGAACCCCTTGTCCTGCGGGAGCCTCACCACCGTGTCGGCGTCGGCGAGGATGGTCGAGGCACCGCGCGAGACGAGCGCGGTGATGCTCGCGTCGCTCAGCTCCCCGCCGGGAGGCCGGGCAACGAGACCGGTCGGCGTGATCCGGATCGTGTTGAGTGTCGCTGCTCCCGCGGCCGCCTGGCGATCGAGGTCGTCGGACAGTCCGCTCGAAACCAGTGATGGGATGTTGGGGGCGGAGAACCCCATGGCCGACCATTGGATCTTCGGTGTGGCGGCCAACTCGCGCAGCACGGTCAGGATGTCCGCCGCGCGCCGCGCGCCGTCGGTCCCCGCGGCGACCTTCGTCCCGTCCACCCGCGTGTATCCGTCCGCCATCCGTGCCAACTGATCCACCACTGCGGGCTCGATCGCGACGTCGATCTCAACGTCGCGACTCGGGTCCTCGACCATGCGGCGGAGGGCCTCCACCTGGGCGCCGATCCAGCCGTCGGGCGTGATCGCAGCCTCGAACGAGCGATCTACCAGGACACCCGCCGGGTCGAAGGCGGGCGGTGCGGTGAGCTCTGCCCACCACGCCGTGCGCAACGGCACCTCGGGCTTGCGCACGATGTGAACGAGCGGCGTGTTCAGCGCGTCGATGGCGACGCCGTTGCTCCTGATCTGAACCTGGGCCGGGTACACGAGTGAGTCGGTCGCTGTGACGCCCGTCATCGACAGGTCCTGGCGGATCGCGAACGTCCGGGTCTGGCCGGGTGCGAGCGATCCCTTCTGTGGGAAGTCCAACGTGGTCAGGATCGATCCCACCGTGCCTCCGCGCACGAACCTGTCGTAGGCATCGCGAGACCGGATCGGCTGACCGATGACGAGGCCGACGGACAGCCCGGCCGCCGGCTCGCCACCCGAGTTCGAGATCCGGACGCTGACCTGGAGCAACGGGTCCTTCACCGTGGTGAACGGGGTCTGCACGAGCAGCGTCATCGTGTAGGCGGGTGCGGCGGCGGCCGCCCCGAACGATGCCACAGCCAGCACGGTGCACGCGGCGAGGAACAGCGAGAGGGCGCCGTGCGCCGTGCGGTGGTCGCTCATGGCGGAGGCACCATCGTAGCGGCCGGCCGTTCAGCCGCTGAGGAGGCGTACGAGTTCGCTCGCCCCGTACGCCGTGGCGATCAGCAGGAGGAACGAGCCCACCAGGAGGCGAAGCGTGCGCTCGTGGGTGCCGAGCGCGATCCTGGCGCCGATCCTGGCGCCGGGCACCGCCCCGATCGTGACCACCACGAACATCGCCCAGTCGATGTGACCGAGCGAGGCATGCACGATCGTGCCGGGTACCACGAGGGCGGCGATCACCACGAGGGAGGTCCCCAACACGCGTTTGAGCGGCATGCCGAGCATCCCGGCCATCACCGGCACCATGATCAGCCCTCCTCCGATCCCGAGGAGCCCGCTGATGAAGCCCGCTGTCAGACCGAGCCCCGCGAACACCGCGGGTGTTGCGGGTCGTGGGTCCCTGCCTGCGCGCGCCCTGCGGCCGCGAAGGATGGAAACCGCCTGGTAGGCGAGGAGCACCGCGGTCACGAGCAGAAGGAGATCCACGTTGACCAGATCCGTCACCCATGAGCCGGCGATCGCCCCGGCGACCCCCGGGCCCACCATCCACCTCGCCGCCGCACGGTCCAGGGCGCCGGCGCGACCGTACGTGTACGCACCGGTGAGCGCGGTGGGGAAGATGACCGGCAGGGGGGTCGCCAGCGCGGCGATGGGGCGGGCGCCCAGGATCGCCTGGAGCCCAGGGGTCATGACGATCCCGCCACCCACACCGAACAGGCCCGAGAGCAGCCCCGACACCAGCCCCACCAGGATCCCCAGTGCGACATCCACCGGCGTCATCGAAGGAGGTCGGCCGCGCGAGCCAGCATCTCACGCTCGCCCTTGTAGGCGGCTCGCTTCAGCGCACGCTCCAGCGGGAACCAGCGGACCTCCTCCATCTCGTCATCGCGATCCTCGGGGTCCCCCCCCGTGCATCGCATGAGGTAGAAGCGCACGGTCTTCCGGATCCGCGTGTCCTCCCAGACGTAGAAGTACTTCGTGTCTCCGAGGTTGGCCTCGATCTCGGCACGGTATCCCGTCTCCTCCGTCACCTCGCGGATCGCGGCGTCCTCCATGGTCTCGCCTTCCTCCACCCCGCCTTTCGCTAGCCCCCATGCCAGGTCACCTCGGCGCGTCCGTCGCGACGCCAGGACGACCTCGATCTCGTCGCCCTCGCGCCGATAGACCACCCCGCCCGCTGAGACCTCCTTCTGAACGGGACCCTTGCCGGGCATCTGAGCGCGCCTTCGGGACCTGTGCTTACCGCCCTTCGACCGTTCCGCCTTCTTCGTCGCACCCTTCGCCGATGAGCGTCCTGAGGTAGCGTTCGTCGAGGATCCGTCCGTGGCGCTAGCACCGCCGTCCTGATCGACGCCCGTCCCGGATCGGCCGTGCTGGTCCCCGGTTTGGGTCCGAGGCTGAGCGCCCCGCGGCTTCCTCCTCCGCCGCCGTCGCCGGGAGCTCGAGCGTCCTCCGGTCCCGGATCCGTCGGTCGCATCGGCCGACGTCGGCTCGGCGCGTTCCCCTTCGCCCTCGGCCGCCATGGGGGGGATTCTAGGTCCATCGCTCAGGTGGCCCACCCGTTCGACCGATGAACCTGGCGTGGACGCACCCGAGGTGGGTGCCCGGCACACGGGGGTAACGAGCAGGCATGGATGTCAACGAGTTGTTGCGACACACGGTGGAGCGAGGAGCCAGCGACCTCCACCTGAAGGTGGGCAACACCCCGTTCATCCGGGTCGACGGCGCGCTGGATCCGACGCCGTTCCCGATCCTCACCCCGGCCGACACGGAGGGGTTCGCCGAGGTGCTGATGTCCCAGCACAAGAAGCACGAGTTCGAAACGACCTCTGAGGCCGACCTCGGCTATACGATGGCCGGCGTCGGTCGGTTCCGGGTGAACGTCTTCCGCCAGCGTGGTGTGGTCGGGCTGGCGATCCGCCGGGTGCGCAGCGAGATCCCGAACTTCGAGGAGCTGCGCCTGCCGTCCGTCATGTCCGAGCTGGCCGACTCGCCACGCGGTCTGGTGCTGGTGACCGGCCCGACGGGCACCGGGAAGACCACGACGATAGCGTCCATGATCGGACATATCAACCGCACCCGTCGCGCGCACATCGTTACGATCGAGGACCCGATCGAGGTGGTGCACGACGATGTCCTCAGCATCATCCAACAGCGCGAGATCGGGATCGATACCGACAGCTACGCGAACGCGCTCCGGCATGTGGTGCGACAGGACCCCGACGTGATCTTCGTGGGCGAGATCCGCGACTCGGATTCGGCCCTATCGGCGATCCAGGCCGCCGAGACCGGGCACCTGGTCATCTCGACGCTGCACACGATCGACTGCATGGAGACGATCAATCGCGTCCTCGACCTCTTCCCGCCGCAGCAGCAGAAGGAGGTGCGGTCTTCGTTCGCCGGCGCGCTGCGCGGCATCGTGTCCCAGCGCCTCGTCCCTCGGGCCGACGGCAAGGGACGCGTCCCTGCCTGCGAGGTGCTGATCAACACCGGTCGGGTGTTCGATCGGATCGTCGACCCGGACCGTACGGACGAGATCATCGACGTCGTGACCGATGGGTCGTTCTACGGGATGCAGACCTTCGACCAGGCGCTCGTGAAGCTCGTGCAGGACGGCACGGTCACCGAGGACGATGCACGGCGCACCGCGACGAACCCTCACGACTTCGACCTACAGCTCCGCGGGGTGCTCGAGCGGCACGACCCCGTGGCTCAGGTCGAGAACGGCCTGCCCTTCTAGGCTTCGTCGTTCATCTGCCGTAGCCGCCGAGCGATCCCGACGATCGCGATCAGCACCCCGATCGCGAGCGCCGCGGCGACGAGGGCCCCCCTGACGATCCCCGTGCCCCCCGACGTCGGTGCGGCGGTCGTCGGGGTGCCTACGCTGGGGGCTGCGTCAGGGGTCGACGCGGTCTGCTCGTAGGCCTGCCGTAGGAGCGGCACCACGTCGAAGCCCCCCGGCGGCTGCAACAGGGAGAGGTAGAGGGCCGGCGCCCCCGGCCCCTGCGGGTGGGGGATCGAGGCGGCCTCCAGCAGCCGATCGGCCAGCTCGTCGGCCGCCAGCGTCCCGCCCAGCTGTGCGATCACCCCTTTCGTCCGGAGCCGTGCCGCCCGGAGTCCTCGTCCCGGCGCAACCAGATCCTCCCCTGGGGAGGTGAGCACGAGGAACGCCGCGGAGGGCCGCCCCCGGCAAGCGTCGGCCGGCCAGGCCGCCTCGAGGGCCGACAGGAGTCGCTCGGCCGGCGATCCCGTGGTCTCGGCCACGCGCGACCGCATCGCGCGTAGCGCCCGCGGGTATCCCCGCGTCGATCAGCGCCGACGTGGTGCCCGCCATGGCCCGGTGGCCGATCGTGACCGGATCCGGCTCGGCCCCGGCCCGGACGGCCGCCAAGACCACCGGAGCGCTGCCCGCGGTCATCACGTCGCCTCCACCGAGCCACGACGAGGGCCGCCTCGGTCCTCGCGGGCGAGGCGGGCTCCGCGACGACGGCTCCGGCAGATGGCTCGATCGTCGCCATCGACGCCGCGTCGCGGAGGCCGCACGAGGCGCCCGCAGCGCCGAGGGTGTGGCTCACGGGGTCGGCGATCACGATACCGAGGTAGGGGCCACCCACCCCCGTCGCGGGCGTCGCGGCCCGGGCTGGACCGGGGGGCCACGCGAGGGCGACGGCCGCCGCCAAGGCGACCCCCACCGCTCGTCGTGTCCGATCCGTCCATGTGCCGTACGTCACCGGCCGAGCATAAGGCGGGTCCGCGATGGGACCGGGGTATCCTCGTGCGGTCATGACCGAGCCGACGCAGCCGCCCATGGGCGCCGTCCTGACGGTCGATCCCCTCGCTACCCAGTTGGGTGAGCGGTTCGACACTTCGGGACACCAGCTCTTCCTGGTCGGGGGATCCGTCCGAGACCTCGTGCTGGGCGGCGGGCTCGACGACGCCGATCTGGACTTCTGCACCGACGCGGCGCCCCACGAGGTGACGCGGATCCTACGGCGCTGGGCGGAGCGCCAGTACTTGGTCGGCGTGAAGTTCGGGACGGTGGGTGCGCTGAAGGACGGACGCAAGCTCGAGATCACGACCTTCCGCGAGGACGTCTACGTCGAGCACCACCGCAAGCCCGCGGTGACTTTCGCGAAGGATGTGGAGACCGACCTCTCGCGGCGCGACTTCACGATCAATGCCATGGCCGTTCGGCTGCCCGGCGGAGGTTTCGTTGATCCGTTCGGCGGGGTTCGGCATCTGGCCGCGAAGGTCTTGGACACGCCGCTCGAGCCGGACGTGTCGTTCGGCGATGACCCGCTGAGGATGCTGCGAGCGGCGAGGTTCGTGGCGGCGCTGGGGGTGACGCCCGCTCCACGCGTGACCGAGGCGATCGAGCGGATGCGGGAACGGCTGAGGATCGTGAGCGCCGAACGGATCGGCGAAGAGCTGGTGAAGCTTTTAGTGGCGCCGAACCCTACGCGTGGGCTCGAACTGCTGGTCGAGACCGGGCTGGCCGACGAGTTCCTCCCGGAGCTCTCGGGCCTCCGCCTGGAGCAGGACCCGGTGCATCAGCACAAGGACGTGCTGACCCATACGTACGCCGTGGTGGAGCGGTGCGAGCCGATCCCGACGCTGCGGCTGGCGGCGCTGCTCCACGACATCGGCAAACCGAAGACGCGTGCCTTCACGCCGGAGGGGGTGCAGTTCCATCATCACGAGGTCGTCGGCGCACGGATGGCGGAGGCTCGACTCCGCGAACTCCGCTTCCCCAACTCGGTGATCGACGACGTGCGGACGCTCGTCGAGCTGCATCTGCGGTTCCACGGCTACGGCGAGGGGTGGACGGACAGCGCGGTCCGCCGCTACGTGCGGGACGCGGGGCCGCTGCTGGATCAACTCAACCAGTTGACGCGCGCCGATTGCACCACGCGCAACGAACGGAGGGCGCGCCGGCTCGCGGCGCTCCAGGACGACCTGGAGGAGCGGATCGCGCGCCTGGCCGAACAGGAGAACCTGGACGCGATGCGGCCGCCGCTCGACGGCCAACAGGTGATGGAGCAGCTCGGTCTCGAGCCCGGGCCCCTCGTGGGAGAGGCGCTCGCCTACCTCATGGAGGTGCGGATGGAGCGAGGTCCGATCGCGGCGGATGAGGCCACCGCTCTCCTTGACGCGTGGGCGAACGAGCGAGGCGTCGGCGCCTGAGCACGCTCGGGGTAGGCTCTGCGGCATGAGCGACGACGCCCGCGGCCTCACCGCCGCGGAGGTGGCGGAGCGGGTCCGCGACGGCCGCGTCAACGATGTTCCCAGCGCTCCCACGCGCACCGTCGCGCAGATCGTTCGCGCCAACATCTTCACGCGCTTCAACGCGATCCTCGGGGCGATGCTCGCCATCATCCTCGTGGTGGGGCCGATCCAGGATGCGCTGTTCGGCTTCGTCCTGGTGGCCAACGCCCTGATCGGCATCGTCCAGGAGCTCCGTGCGAAGCGGACCCTCGACCGCCTCACCCTGCTGAGCGCACCGAAAGCGCGCGTCGTGCGCGACGGTGCGACGGATGAGATCGCGGTCGGGGAGGTGGTGCTCGACGACGTGCTGGACCTCGTGCCGGGCTCGCAGGTGGTCGTGGACGGGGAGGTCGTCTCCACCGTCGGCCTCGAGGTCGACGAGTCGCTGCTCTCCGGCGAGGCCGATCCGGTGCTCAAACAGCCCGGAGACGAGGTGCTGTCGGGGTCGTTCGTGGCCGCGGGCGGCGGCAGGTACCGGGCGACGCGCGTCGGCGCCGAGGCCTACGCCGCGAAGCTGGCCGCCGACGCGCGGCGATTCACCCTGGCACCGTCCGAGCTGCGCAGCGGGATCGACCGGATCCTGACCTACGTCACCTACGCGATCGTGCCCACCGCGATCCTGCTCTTCGTCAGCCAGTTGCGCGCGAAAGACTCGTGGCGAGGGGCGATGTCGGGGGCCGTCGCCGGCACGGTCGCGATGGTCCCCGAGGGGCTGGTGCTGCTCACGTCGCTGGCGTTCGCCGTCGCCGTCGTGCGGCTGGCACGGCGCCGGGTCCTGGTGCAGGAGCTCCAGGCGGTCGAGGGCCTCGCACGCGTCGACGTGCTGTGCATCGACAAGACCGGAACCCTCACCGAGGGCAAGCTGACCGTTCAGAGCGTGACGCCGATGCCTGGCGTGGACGACGCCCTCGCGGCCCTCGCGGCCCTCGCGGCCCACGACGCCTCTCCGAACGCGACGATGCGGGCGATCGCCGAGCAGGCCGATGGCGCCGAGGGAGCCGGCTGGAGGGTCCTGGGCACCGTGCCGTTCTCCTCCGCCCGCAAGTGGAGCGCAGTCTCGTTCGAGGGGCACGGCGCCTGGATCCTCGGTGCACCGGACGTCCTGCTGGCCGGCGGGGCGCCGCCGCGGGCGCTCGTCGCCGACATCCAGCGCGAGTCGGATGCGGGCAACCGAGTCGTGCTGCTGGCGCGCGCTCCGACGCTGGACGAGGGGTCGCTCCCTGCAGGCCTGGAGCCCGCTGCCTTGGTCGTCCTCGGCGATCGGCCTCGGCCCGACGCAGCCGAGACGCTCCGCTACTTCAGCCAGCAAGATGTCCGGGTGAAGGTGATCTCGGGCGACGCGCCGGCCACGGTGGGGGCGATCGCGCGGCAGCTCGGTCTGGAGGGCGCGGACGACCCGCAGGATGCCAGAGAACTCCCCGAGGATCCGGAGCAACTCGGCGCCCTCCTCGAACGCCACTCGGTGTTCGGGCGCGTCAGTCCCCAGCAGAAGCGCGCCATGGTGGGGGCGCTACAGGCGCGCGGCCACACCGTCGCGATGACGGGCGACGGGGTGAACGACGCGCTGGCGTTGAAGGACGCCGATATCGGCGTGGCGATGGGGTCGGGCTCCGACGCCACGCGTGCGGTGGCGCAGCTGGTGCTACTGGACTCCTCCTTCGATGCGTTGCCGTCGGTCGTGGCCGAGGGCCGGCGGGTGCTCGGCAACATCGAGCGAACATCCGGCCTGTACCTGAACAAGACCGTGTACGCGATGCTGATCGCGCTGGCCACCGGGGTCGCCACGTTCGTGTTCCCGTTCCTGCCGCGGCACCTCACGCTGGTGGGGGCGCTGACGATCGGGATCCCCTCCTTCTTCCTCGCCCTCGCACCGAACCAGGATCGCTTCCGTGCCGGATTCGTCGAGCGAGTCTTGCGCTTCGCGGTTCCCACCGGTGCGCTGGCGGCGATCGCGACCTTCGTGGCCTACGCCGTGGCCCAGCAGGAGCCCGGCGTCTCGTTGCTCCAGGCGCAGACGACCGCTGTGATGGTGCTCACCTGGATCGGGCTGCTCGTGCTGAGCATCGTGGCGGCACCGCTCACCCGCGAGCGGCTGGCCCTGATCTGGTCGATGGCGGGACTCTTCCTGCTGATCCTCAACTGGCCCGCCGCTCGGGAGTTCTTCGCGCTGGAGATCCCGCCGTTGGTCGTGTGGCTCGCCGGGTTCGGGATCGCGGGACTCGTGTGGTCCTTCGCTCGGCTCTTCGTCCCCGGCGACCGGCCGATCGGGCCGCGGTGGGCGGACCAGATGCGCACCTCTAACTAGTCTGTCACGGACTAGCTGACGGCCTTTGGTCCGTTGACGCTGCTAGTGGAGCAGGCCGAAACGGCCGGGAGGCCAGATGACGATCTCGGCCTTCCCGATCACCTTGTCGATCGGGATGAACCCAAGGCCGAACCTCGAATCGAGGGAGTTGCCGCGATTGTCGCCCATCACGAAGAGTTCGCCCGCAGGCACCTTCGTCTTGGGGAAGTCCGCCGTGGTCTGCGTGAGGTACGGCTCGGCGATCTGTTTCCCGTCGACGTAGACATGGCCGCCCTTCGCCCACACGGTCTCCCCGGGGAGGCCTATCACGCGTTTGATGAAGTCCTCGTTGTCGGGGTGCTGGACCCCGAGCCCTTGGAAGAGCCAGTGCGTGAACCCGCTCACCACCCCGCGGTCGGGTTGGTTCGCTGGGTTCGGGTCGGAGAAGACGACGATGTCTCCTCGGCGCGGGTCGTGGAAGTAGTAGGGCACTTTGAGCACCAGCACCCGGTCACCCGGCATGAGCGTCGGTTCCATCGATCCCGACGGGATGAAGAAGGCCTGGACCAGGAAGGTCTTGATCAGCAGGGCCAGGATGAAGGCCAGCAGGATCAGGCCGGGGAGCTCGCCGAGGAACCGCACGACCGGATTCCGGTGGCGCGTCTCCTCGGTCTCGGGTTCCGGGGATTCGAGCGAATCGCGCTCGGGGGTCGTGGTCGTCACCGGCAAAGGGTACCCGGCCGCGGGCCCCTTCACGGCAGCGACGGCTGCCCTTCGGGCAGCCCGATGTCGAGCTCCACGGCCTTGAAGGAAGCCCACACCTCGGTGCCTTCCTGCAGTCCCATCCGGTGTGCCGATCCCAGGGTCACCTCAGCCACCAAGGGTGGCTCGCTCCCGATGCGAGCGCGGGTCCGATCGCCCTCGATCGATAGTGCGGTGATGCGTCCGTGCAGCACGTTGCGAGCTGAGCCGGCGTCGGGGGCCTCGGCGTAGACGACCACGTCGGCCGGGCGCAGCGTTGCGAGCACACCGTCCACCGGCTCGGTAGGAAGGTGGGGCGGCCACGCGACGATCAGGGCGCCCTCGGCGGTGGTCAGCCTCCCGGCACCCGTTTCGATCGGCTCGAGCCGCCCGACGAAGAGGTTCCTCCCGACCAGGTCGGCGACGTAGGGGGTACGGGGCCGTTCCCGGAGCTCCTCGGGAGGACCGGTCTGCGTTACGCGCCCCGCCTCGAGGACGACCAGCAGGTCGGCCATCGTCATGGCCTCGACCGGGTCGTGGGTCACCAGGATCCGAACACCAGGGAACGAAGCCAGTGTCTCGCGCAGGAGCGGTCGCAGCTGGGCCCGAGCCTGGACGTCGAGCGAAGAGGTGGGCTCGTCGAGCAGGAGCAGGGTCGGCTCGTGGATGAGAGCGCGAGCCAGCGCGACGCGCTGGGCCTCGCCGCCGGAAAGGTCGCCCGGGCGGGCGCCGTGCCTCCCGTGCGGAAGCCCCAGGCGTTCGAGGAGGGCGCCGGCGCGCCTCCGCCCCTCCGCCTTGTGGACGCCGCGCGCGCGGAGCGGGAAGGCGGCGTTCTCGAGCGCCGACAGATGGGGGAAGAGCTGGAGGTCCTGGAAGACGACGCCGACGGGGCGCCGCTCCGGTGGCAGTGCGGCCAGATCGACCCCACCGAGCCGGATGCGGGCTTCGGCGTCCTCCAGTCCCGCGAGGGCCCTGACGAACGTGGATTTGCCCGCCCCGTTGGGACCCAGCAACGCGACGGTATGCCCCGGATCGGCTGACACCAGGGCCTCGAGATCGAAGCCGTGGCGTCGGGCGCGGACCTCAGCATGCAGGCTCATCGGGCCCACAGCCGATCGCGTAGGAACACCAGCACCACCAGGGAGAGCGCTACCAGCAACAGCGAGAGGAGCACGGCGGCCCCGGGATCTGTCTGCCGCGTCTCGTAGACGGCCAGCGGCAGGGTCTGCGTTCGCCCGGCCAGGCTCCCCGCGAAGGTGATCGTGGCGCCGAACTCACCCAGCGCTCGAGCCCAGGCCAGGACGGCGCCCGCGGCCAATTGAGGCGCCAGGAGGGGCAACGTGATGCGACGGGCTACGTAGGTCCGCGAGGCGCCGGTGGTCGCCGCGGCCTCCTCCAGGTGGGGATCGAGTCCGCGCAGCCCCGACTCGGCCGCGATCACGAACAGGGGGATCGAGACGAACGTCGCCGCGACCACGGCGCCCGCGGTGGTGAACGGCAGCTGCAGGCCGATCGTTTCGTAGAGCCAGCGCCCCACGACGCCGCCCCGTCCGAGCGAGGCAAGGAGCGCGATCCCGCCCACGACGGGGGGCAGGACGATCGGCAGGATCACCACGGCCCGGAGCAGGTTCCTGCCTCGGAACCTGCCGCGCGCGAGCACCCATGCGATCGGGAAGCCGAGCACGACCGACAGGAACGCCGCGGTGAGCGAGACCTCGATCGAGAGCCGAAGAGCGATCCAGGCGCCGTGGTCGGCGAGCGCGGCCGCCGCATGGCCCCAGGGCGCGCGGATCAGCAAGGCGAGCAAGGGCAGCACTACGAAGGCCGTACCCAGGGCAGCGAGCCCCACGACCGCGGGATGGAGCCGGCGGTGGACCGCGGTGCTCACAGGCCTCCCGGCGGGAGGAACCCGAAGTCGTGCAGGGTGGTCTGCCCCGCCACGCCCGTCACGTAGTCCACGAACGCCTGTGCCACGGCTCCGTTCGATGAACCGTTGACCACGGCGATCGGGTAGGTGGAGATGACGTTCCCGGCGTCGGGGATCTCGACCGCCTTCACCAGAGGCCCTATCTCCCGGTTGACGTCCGAGACGTAGACGATGCCGGCGTCCGCCTCGCCGCTCGTGATCTTCGCCACCACCGAGGCGTCGTCCTCCTCGTTCGACACCACGTTCGCCTCGGCCTGGTGCGCGATGCCGGCCCGGGAGAGCGCCTCCCGGGCGTAGTCGCCCACCGGCACGCCCTCCGCGCCCAGGACCAGCTTCACGCCTGGGTTCGCCAGGTCCTGGATCGATGCGATGTGCGCCGGATCGTCGAGGGGCGTGATGATGACGAGCCCGTTCCTGGCGAAGTCCGCGCGGCCGCTCACGCCGACGGTCTGCTGGACCTGGTCCATCCACGTGGAGCTCGCGGAGGCGAACACGTCGGCGGTACCTTCGGACTCGATCTGGGCGGCGAGCCCGTCGGAGGGACCGTAGTTGAAGGTTACCGTCGTGCCCGGGTTCGCCGCCTCGAAGTCTCTGCCGATCCGTGAGAAGGCGTCCGTGAGGGACGACGCCGCGAAGACGATGAGGTCGGCGGAGCCGCCCGGTGCGCCCCCCGACGAGTTTCCGGCCCCCTCCGGCGAGCACGCGGCGCCCAGCAGCGCGAGACACAGCAGCGGCGCCAGGAGGCGCGCAACCAGGACGGTCCCACCAGCGGGAGACTCGAGCACGAGATGGAGACTACAGGGTAATGATGATTTGACGCCAGAGAAAGCTGGTGGTCAATCCTCTGGAAGATTCACCATGACGCTGGTGGCCTTCACCATGGCCACGGCCTCCATCCCGACCTCGAGACCGAGCTGATCTACGGCCTCGCGTGTGATGAAGGCCAGGACGCGGTGCGGCCCGGCCTGGATCTCGACCGTCGCCGACAGGTCGTCCTTCTTGATCTCGGTGATGACGCCCGGGAACCTATTGCGGGCGCTGCCGGCAGCGATCGGCTGCTGCCCCCCACGCTCCGCGAGGAGCCGTGCGACCTCGGCGGCGGGCACCGCCCGTTGACCCCCGTGCGTACGGAGCACCGTCAGCCTCCCCTCGCGTTCCCAGCGCCTGAGGGTCTCGACGCGCACCCCGAGCATCCTGGCCGCCTCGCCGATCCGGTACGTCTCGGTCATCGCCCGAGCTTATGCGATTGCCCCGTGAGGTCGTCACGGGCGGAGAGGCGAGATAGGGTCTGGTTCGAACGCGGCCGGGACACGGGTTCCGGCCTTGCACGTGAGAGGGGTAGCAACTTGCTAGCTGACATCACGTTCGGCAACATCATCTGGTTCATCATCGTGGTCTTCTTCTTCACGATGTACCTGATGATCCTGTTCAGCGTCATCGGGGACCTGTTCCGGGACCACGAGACGTCAGGATGGGTCAAAGCGCTCTGGATCCTGTTCTTCCTGGTCGCGCCGTTCCTGTCGCTGCTGATCTATCTGATCGCGCGCGGCAAGGGCATGCAGGAGCGCGCGCTGGCGGCCAACCAGGCGCAGAAGGCGGCCTTCGACAGCTACGTCCAGTCGACGGCCTCCGCGGGCAGCCCGGCGGATCAGATCGCGAAGGCGAAGGAGCTCCTGGACGCCGGCACCATCTCCCAGGAGGAGTTCGACGCCCTGAAGGCGAAGGCACTCGGCTAGTCCAACCGATCCACCGTACGTCGGGCCGCCGCTCCCCCCGGGGGAGGGCGGCCCTTCGTGCGTTCGGGCTCAGTCCTTCCCGTGCGTGAGGTCCTCGACGGCGACCGTGATCGCGAGCACCAGCGGGACGTCCTGATCGGCCTCGATCTCTACGCCATAGGTGTCGCGGATCCGGAACCACTTCTTCGAGATCCTGGCGACCCTCCCGTGCTTCCCCTCGATCTCGTACTCGTGGTCGACGAGGTTGCCGTGAACCTTCATGTCGTGACCTTCCTCGATCTCGACGAGGAGGTGGTCGCGGAGACCGACGAGGCGGTGATGGACCGTCGCGATCTTCTTCCCGGCACGCTCGATGGCCATCGTGTCGCGCACGTGGAGCTTCCGCTCCTGGATCTTCGCGACCTCGTTCCCCTGGGCGTCCTCGAGGATGAACGTGTCACGGATGTGCAGGGCCTTGCCGTCGATCTTGAACACCTTGTCGCCGTGCTCGTCCTCCACCCAGGAGTCGTCGCCGATCGAGGCGAGCTTCTCCCGCATCTGATAGCGGGTCTTGGGGCCCGTGTGACGGAACATCGGTGCCTCCTTGTGGCGGTTCCACGAAGCGTACGGACGCGTTGCGGCGAGCAGCTCTCGGCGATCCGCGGCTAGACGGCGAAGCGGACGTGAAGGATATCCCCTTCCCGGACCTCGTAGTCCTTGCCCTCGACCCGGATCTTGCCGTGGGTCTTGGCGTTCTCCATCGAACCCTGTGCCACCAGTTCGTCGTACCCGATCACGTCAGCCCGGATGAAGCCTCGCTGGAGGTCGGTATGGATCACCCCGGCCGCCTCCGGGTGCATGCGCACCGCGGCGCACCTCCCACGCCCGCGTCTCGTCCTCACCGGTGGTGAGGAACGTGATGAGGTCGAGTGCCTGGTAGCCGGCGTGGATCACCTTCTCGAGGCCCGGCTCCTCGACGCCGAACTCCTCGAGCAGCGCCCGAGCCTCGTCGGGATCCATCTCGGCGGTCTCGGCCTCGATCGACGCATAGACGCCGACCGCGTCCTCGCCCGCGAGCTCGTCGGGCACGTCCAGGCCTTCTTCGAGGTTGGCGACCACGACCTCTGGCTTCATGTGAGCGGCGCGATACCGCGGAGCACCTCGACCTCGGCGGGGTCGAGCGCGGCGGCACGCAGCGGTATCTCGCCGTCCAAAGCCGCCTTCGCTCTGCGGAGGGCAGTGACCTCCTCGTTCTCACGGCCTTTCGCGCGCTTCTCGGCCTTGTGCAGCGCGGACTCGATCACGTCGAGATCGGCGAGGAGCAGGTCCGCTCGCACGCCTTCGAGTTCGATCGCCGGCGCGCGGTCGGGGCCGAACGAGCGGATCACGATCGCGAGCGCGTCCACCTCACGCAGCTTCGCGATCCCCTGCGCGCTGGACGTCCCACCCGGGACGTCGACGAAGCGCACCTGGGCAGCCACCGTCTTCTTCGACCGCTCCATCTGGGTCAGCACATCCAGGCGTGGATCGGGGACCGGGACCACGGCGACGTTCGCCTGGCCCCCGTGGGAGCCGGCGCGCGTGAGGGCGGTGAAGAGCGTCGACTTCCCCGAGTAGGGCACGCCGACGAGACCGATGTCCTTCATTGGCCACCGAGGCTACCGGACGGGGGCCTCTCCGCCGTTCGCCGCCGTTCGGGTACGCACCGTCCCACCTGCTCCGTCAACCGTTCGGCCTACAGATACGGCCGTTCGGTCACTGTGCCCCTCCTCCTCCGCCTGCCGATGTAGGCGGTGAGACCGGGCGGGTGGGGGGCCGCCAGACCCTCCCCACCCGCCGGGTCCGCTCCGCCGACGCCGTCGACCACCGAGCCGAGGCACCGCGCGGATGCGTCTGGGTTGCGCCGAGGGGCGCATCGTCCGGCGGGCCGGGGTTCCGACGGCCCCGGTCCGCCGGCCTCTCTGTGGGTGCCGTGGCGCGGTGTCTCGACCCGGTCTACGCTCACACGATGGTCTGCTCCAGGTGTGGTGCCGACACGCCCGAGGACGCCAGGTTCTGCCCCGCCTGCGGTGCCCCGATGGAGTCCGCCCTCCTCCAGGAGGAGCGCAAGCTGGTGTCGGTCCTCTTCGTGGACGTGGTCGGCTCGACAGCTCGCGCCGACGGAGCAGATCCGGAGGACGTCCGCGACCTGAACCAGCTCTACTACGGAGAGACCCGCTCGCGGATCGAACGTCACGGCGGCGTGGGCGAGAAATACGTGGGCGATGCGGTGATGGCCGTGTTCGGTGCGCCGCTCGCTCGCAGCGACGACGCCGAGCGCGCCGTGCACGCCCCGCTGAACATCCCCGAGGCACCTCAGGTGCGCGAGGTCCTCGATCGCGTCGGGTGACCCGACGCGATCGGTCCGGTGGGTGGCCACCTGAGATCGGAGGGCCTGGGCATCGCCCGGGCCCTTCGATGGGTACCGACGGTGGTGCGACTAGGCTTTGGTCTCCCAGAAGATCTTGGCGAGGTCGTCGATCGCGTCCAGGAGCTGCTGGCCCTGCGCCGGGTCCAGCGACTTCTTCGCGTCGCCGGCGAGCTTCGTGGCCTTCCAGAACTTGTCGTGCAGGTCCGGGAACTTCTCCACGTGCTCGGGCTTGAAGTAGTCGGTCCACAGGATCCAGAGGTGCTCCTTGACCATGTTCGCGCGCGCTTCCTTGATGCCGACGGCGCGCTCACGGAACACGGGGTCCTCGTTGCCCTGGTACTTCTCCTGGCAGGCCTTCACGGACTCTGCCTCGATCCGCGCCTGGGCCGGGTCGTACACACCGCACGGCAGATCGCAGTGGGCGTGGACGCGGCGACGCGGCTTGAGGAATGCTTCGAGCATGGAACCGCCTCCTTCGGATCGTTCGGACGAGCCAACGACTGAAACCTACCACCGCGGTCGGAAACGCAAGCCCGCCGCCGGGGTCGGGGCGGGCGTCGTCGTGGCGGCGGGCGTGGCATGGGCGTGCCTGCGCTATCGGCCCTCGCGCGTGGAGGTGGAAGGGGCGTCGATGCTGCCCACGCTGTTTCCAGGTGACTGGGCGCTCGCCGTGACGCCACGCGACGTTCGGGCGGGGGGACGTGGTCGTCGTGGAGCATCCAGGTCGTCCTGGCTACGAGATGGTGAAGCGCATCACGGCGGTGCCGGGCGATCGTGTCGGGGAGCGGACGCTGGGCGCCGACGAGTGGTGGGTCGAAGGGGATCACGCGGCTTCCTCCACGGACTCGCGACACTTCGGCCCCGTGATCGGCGACGAGCTGCGCGCACGGGTGGTGCTGATCTACTGGCCGAAGGAACGGCGGCGTCGCCTGCGCTAGTCGACGAGGCTCCGACCACGGGGAGCGGCCGTAGTACCGACGTGGTCCTACGATGGTCGTGATGAACGTTCCCGCCCGTCCGGATCTCCAAGGCGGACCACCACCGCTGCCACCGTGGCCGTACGGGGCGCCTCGCCCGTCCCCGGCGCCGCCCCACCGCAACCGGACGCTCGGGGTCGTGGCCGTCGCTCTCGCCGCGATGGTGCTGGTCGCCGCGGTCCTGCCGGTGCTCACGCGCACCTCGGCGCCCGCGGCGGGCGCGGGGTACTCGTTCCTCGCGAAGGATTTCTCCGGGCATCCGTACCGATGGAACCCGTGCGCGCCGATCCACTACGTGACCAACCTGACGGAGGCGCCGCCCGGCTCGCAGAACGACGTCCAGGAGGCCGTCCGGCGGGTCTCGGCCGCCACCGGGATCCCGTTCATCGACGACGGCACCACGAACGAGATCCCCACCCGGGAGCGGGAGGCGTTCCAACCCCTTCGCTACGGTCAGGAGTGGGCGCCCGTCCTGATCGCGTGGGTGGCTCCTTCGGAGACGGACATACCGTTCGAGAAGAACGGCCACACCGCGGCGGGCGTGGCCTCGCCGCTCGGCTCGGACGAGCCAGGCTCCGACGCGTTCGTGAGCGGCTGGATCGCGATCAACGCCGAGGACCCCAACCCCATCGGCTTCTCGTGGCCCGGCGCGCAGGGGCCGGTGGTGCAGCACGAACTCGGTCACATCATGGGACTGGGCCACGTGAAGGCGAACGGCGAGTTGATGCAGCCCTCGGGTGGCGGCGTCACGGACTTCGGCCCGGGCGACCTGGCGGGGCTCCGGCAGCTGGGCAGGGATGCCGGCTGCCTGACGACGCCTGCGATCCCCTAGATCTCCCCTCTATCCATGACGGCGCCGTTGGGGTATCCTGTTGCACCTGCAAATGATCTGCACACGTGAAGCTGGCATCGTGGGGGCCATGATCCCCGACCGGCTCTGCTGTCGAAGCTGACACCAGGGCCTGTTCCGTCGGGTCCGGATCCCGCCCCACTCCAGCCGTTCTCCCTTCAGCACCAGGAGGTCTTCACGTGTCCACCACCGTCACCACCACCGTCGATGCCCGCGGTCAGTCGTGCCCGGGCCCGCTCGTTTCGCTGGCGAAGGCCCTGAAAGACGCGGGGTCCGGCGACCTGCTCGAGCTGCTCGCCACCGATCCGGGCTCGAAGTCGGACGTGCCCAGCTGGGCCTCGATCAGCGGCAACGAGTTGCTGGAGGCCGATGATGCCGGCGACGGGTCGTACCGCTACCTGATCCGGAAGGTCTGAGATGGCGACGACCGAGGACCGCATCGAGGCCCCTACCTACGCGGAGCTTCTCGCGCGCATCGAGGCGCTGGAGACCGCGCAACGGGATCAGGTGAAGAAGACCAACAAGATGACGATCATCGCGTGGGGAGGCGACCTCGATCGCATCTGGCCCACCACGATCCTCGCCACCACCGCGGCGGCCAGCGGTATGGAGTCCACGGTGTTCTTCACGTTCTGGGGGTTGTTCGCGATCGTGAAGCCGGGCGTGCGCATCACCGGCGAGAACTGGATGCAGAAGATGATGAGCGCGATGAACCCGGGTTCGGCGCAGAAGGCGAAGCTCTCGCAGTATCACTTCGCCGGTGCCGGCCCCGCGATGTTCAAGCGGCTCGCGACGGACCGGCAGGTCGCGAAGCCCGAGGAACTGATCGCGACCGCGCAGGATCTGGGGGTGCGGCTGATCCCCTGTCAGATGACGATGGACCTGCTCGGGCTCAAGGGTGAGGACCTGCTGGACGGTCTGGAGGAGCCGATCGGCGCCGCCACCGCGATCGCCGAGATGCGCGACGCGGCCGTCTCCCTCTTCATCTAGGCGTGGCCGGGTAGGCCGCGCTCAACCGCCGACCGAGATCGGGCGCTGGGGAGGCGGCGTGTTCCGACTCTTCGCGAAGCGGGGGACGCCGTCGATGACGGCCGACGCCACCGCCAGCGTGTCTCCGACCGCCAGGGCTCCCAGCGCGTCGGAGGCTTGGGAACCCAGCGGCGCATCCACGACCGCCAGGTCCGCCTCGCGTCCCGCGGCGATCACACCCGTGTTCAGCCCGTGGAGCGCAGCGACGTTGCCGGTCGCCGCCGCCACCGCCAGGGCCGGGTCCAACCCGCCGAGCGACGCCACCCAGGACATCGCGCGAAGGATGCCGAGTGGCTGCACCCCCGATCCCGCCGGTGCGTCGGTTCCCAGGACGAGGCGGGCGGCCTCGCCCCGGCCCCGAGCGAGGGCTGCGACCTCGCTGGCGGCCCGCACGTTCCCGTTGTGCACGATCTCGACCCTGGCCCCGGTCTCTTCGAGGATGCGCCGAACGTCCTCGAGCGGCAGGGCGGTGGGGCCGCCGTTCGTGTGGCCGGCGACGTCCGGTCTGACGGCGATCACGAAATCGGCGCCGATCACGCCGCTTCCCGGGATCGACGCACCGCCCGTGTGGACCATGACCTTCATGCCGCGTGCCTGCGCCCACCGTGTCATCTCCGCGGCCTCGACGGGGTCCTTGACCCCCGAGATCCCGATCTCGCCCACGAGCCGAACACCGGCAGCTGCCAGCTCGTCGAAGTCGGACTCGGTGAGACCGGGCTCCAGGAGCACCGCGCCCGCGTGCACCTTCACTCCCGCGGGCCGCAGCTTCTCGAACGAACGATGCGCGAGGATGGCGAGGGCTTTGACCCCGGTGGGGTCCGTGGGGCGCCCCGGCGTGTGAGGTTCGCCGGCCGAGATCATCGTGGTGACGCCGCCGTGGAGGCAGGACTCGATCCAGTTGGACTGGAGCTGCCTGGGCGTGTAGTCGCCGATCACTGGATGGACGTGGTTGTCGCAGAGCCCCGGGATCACGGTGCCGCCTGCGGCGTCGATCGAGCGCGCGATCCCGCCGGCGTCGGCCTCCGAGGCAGGCCCCACCGAGGCGATCAGTCCGTCACGGACGACGATCGTGTCGGCCCCGGGGCCCGCGAGAGGGGCGGCCACGTCGCCCGTGACGACGACGCCGATGTTGCGGACCACCAGATCAGCCATCGTGCCTCCCGTCAGCGCAGCCCGTCCTCGCCGACCGCATCGTCCACGGTGAGCCCCCCCACGCGGGGAAGTGGCCGGCCACCGTCCGTGACCGCGACGGCGATCACGAGCTCGTCGTCCGCAGGTGCATCCGCGATCCGCAGCTCCACGGCGTCGAAGTGCGTGCGCACGAACGCGGCGTCCTTGTAGTGCAGCGGGATGTCGAGGGGCGTCCCGGGACCGCCTCGCTTCTTCGCCGAAGGGATGATGGCCTTGCCGCCGCCGACCTCCGCGCGAACGGGCGTCCCGAACTTGGGATGGAGCATGGCGGCGATGTGCTCGAGCTCGCCCTTCGTGCCGACGATGCCGCCCTTCCCGTAGGAGTGGACCGGCTTGCCGTCGAGCAGCGCTACCGCCGCGGCGGTGAGTCGTTCCCCGAGCGGGACGCTCTCCTCGATCAGCGGGGTCAGGTCCTCGACGTAGCGTCCCGCGAAGGGATCCGTGCAGACGGCCGCGACGATCACGCGGCGGATCGGTGGGTCGACCGACCGGCCCGCCTCCAGGTGCGTCTCGTCGATGAGGGACACGATCTTCCGGATATGCACGGTGGGCTCCTCCTGCACGGGAACGGCCGGACGGTGCGTGCGCGTGAGGGTAGCACCGGGCGGCAGAGGGAGGTTCGGCCGGTCAGGCTCGCGAACCGGCGCGCAGCGGGCCGGCGGTGAAGACATGAGATCCGAGACATAGGACCGCGGCATGGATGAGTCCCGCGCCGCGCATCCACTCCGCCTCGGCGACCCCGGCTTCGAGGGCTTCCTCGATCTCGCGCGGTGCGACCTCGCCCACGTCCACCGTCACCAGCCGCTCCCCGAGGTCGTTGTCGGGGTCCAGATCCCGCGCCGGCGCCCGCACGATCGCGGGGTGCCCGGGCAGGTCGACGGCGTTCGCGATCAACGTGGCGGCGACGTCTGCGTTCGCGGCGTCGGGGCCGAAGACCGTGACCGCATCGGCGATCCCGAGGGAGAAGGATCGCCCGTGCCGGCCGCTGGTGGCGACCCCGCGTACCGGGTCGTGGGGAAGGATCGTGGCGGTGCCGATGAGGGCGGGGCGATCGGGGCGCGTGACGAGCCCCACGACGTAGCTCTCACCGTCGACGAGGCGCAGGGCGATGTCCCCTCCGTCGTTCACGGTGCACCGACGGAGCCCGTGATCGCCCGCCCACATCGCCTCGCAGACCTCGTCGGCCACGGAGCCCGCCACCGCTGCCATGGGCGTCACGAAACGATGCGGGAAGCGACCGGCCGCCGCCGCCATGCGGCGGGCGACCGGTCCCCGGAAGGCCGATCCGAGCCCGACCGGCCTGCGCAGGAGCGGCAGCTCATCGACGAGCTCCTCGAGGAGCGGCCGGAAGCGATCCCACGCCCGCTCGTAGGCACCCGCGACGGCCACCGGCCGCCCCGTCGCCTCGATGATGAGGTCGATCGGTCCGTGGTTGAGGTGCAGGCGCGAGCCGTCGGCCGTGGTCGTCGCAACGGGGCCGCTCACGCGCTCGCGTTCACCCGCTGGGGTCGGGCGGCCAGGGGTTGTCGGGAAGTCCGGCGATCGGCGCGGCCTCGGAGCGTGTCACGACCTCCTCGAGGTTCACGATCGCCCCCACGTGGCCCCCGAGCGCCACGTAGTCGTCACGGGTCAAGGTGAACTCGATCGGGGCAACCAGGGCGGGTGTGGGCACGTACCCGAAGGCGCCCGGAGGCATCCGCGTGACGTCGACCATGAACGTGATCCCGCCGCCCGGCCAGACGAAGGTGGGCGCTCCACCGCACGTGACGGTGGTGAGGCGACGCTTCACCGATCTGGTGAGCGCCACCGGGTTCTCGGTGGCGCCCGCTCGCAAGGAGCCGCCCGCGCCGGCCATGAACTCGACGGAGGTCATGGCCGGCTCGCAGTTCTCACGGATGCGCTGCACCGAGAGCTCGAGCCGCGGCGGCAGCTCATGCTCGACCGGCCGCAGCGCCTCGTCCAGCACGAAGTACGCGTGGTGTTCGCCCGTGGTGCCCACCATGAGGATCGTGAGCCCCGGCCTCGCCACCTTGGGATCGAACGGGCCGACGATGGCAAGGGGGTCGTCGAGGTCAGTCCCACCCCAGCCCGTACCGGGTTCGGCGACGTTGAAGTAGCGGCCGGGGGTAGAGCGGCGGCCTTCGATCTTGATCCCCGTTGGGCTCGACGCCGAGGTAGCGGCCGGCCTGATGCTCCGAAAGCACGCCCGTGATGTGGTCGTCCACCACGACGACCTCGTCGACCAGCCCGAACCACTGCTGCGCGAACATCCCGATGGTGGCGGACCCGCAGCCGACGCGCATCCGCTCCTCCACCACGCCGTTGATCACCGGCGGCTTCCCGGCCTGCAGGACGAGCGACGCCCCGTCATCCACCGCGAGCTCCACGGCCTGGCCCGAGCAGATCGCGAGGAGCGCGCGCATCGTCGCGAGCCCCTCGGCTTTCGACCCACCGGTGAGATGGTTCACGCCCCCGAGCGAGAGCATCTGCGACCCGTACTGACCGGTGTCGACGTGGCCCACCGGCTCGCCTTCCGCGCGGACGGTCTGCAGCTCCGCGCCCACGTGGCGATCCGTGTCGATCTTCACCATCGCGCCGCAGTACGAGAAGATGCCCTCGGTCACGACCGTGACCATGTCGACGCCCGCGACCGGGGTGGACACGATGAACGGCGCCGGCTTGTAGTCGGGGTAGGTCGTGGTCGAGCCGACCCCCGTCACGAACAGATCCTCGGTCGGCACGATCCCTCCGCCCCAGTCTCCCTCGCGCGCCGCGAACGCCACCAGCGCACCGCCGTGTTCGCGCGCCCGTTCCAGGATCACGAGGGGATCCAGCCGGGTGAGCACGCCGTCGACGTTGCCGTAGCGGTCGCAGGAGCCGGTTCGTCCTGGCCTGATCTGGCACCGGATCGGGCAGGCGTCGCACTGGACGGTGTCCTGGTGCGGCGCGTTCCCTCGGGACCCGTCCTCGCTCATCGTCTGCCCTCGCCGATCGCTTCCAGGACACGATCTGGCGTCGCCGGTACGCGGCGTACCGAGGCGCCCACCGCGTCACGGATCGCGTTGAGGATCGAAGGCGCCGTGGGGACCAGCGCGTGCTCGCCCACGCCTTTCGCCCCGAAGGGTCCGAGCGGGTCGTTCGACTCGACCAGGATCGTGATCACCTCGGGGACGTCACCGATGGTGGGGATCAGATAGTCGTGGAGGTTCTCGGTGCGTCCGGGCACGTAGTCCTCCATCAGGGCCATCCCGATACCCTGGGCGATGCCGCCCTCGATCTGTCCCTGCACCAGGGTCGGGTTGATGGCCCGCCCCACGTCGTGGGCGGCGGTGACGCGAAGGACCCGGACCGTTCCGAGCTCTGCGTCCACCTCGACCTCGCTCAGGTGGGCGCCGTAGCCGAACATCGCGTAGGGCGCCCCCTGTCCATCCTCGTCCAGCGCCGTCGTGGGCGGATCGAACGTGGCCCGGGCCACCGCCACCAAGGCGTCCCGGTCGGAGGGGAGCGTGGAGAGGTCGAGCGTTCCCGCGGCGTCCCGGTCGCGGACGGTGAGGGTTCCGTCTCCCAGCTCCATGTGGGCTTGTTCGGACGCGCCGACCATCGCGAGCAGGTCGGAGCGGAGCTTCGTGGCGGCCTGCAACGTCGCCCGGCCCGAGACGAAGGTCTGCCGGGACGCGCTGCTCTTCCCGGCGTCGGGCGTGGCGTCCGTGTCCGCGTCGCGGATCACGACGTCGCCAACGGGGACTCCGAGGGCGTCGGCGCAGATCTGTGACATGACCGTGTTCGCTCCCTGCCCCATGTCGACCGCGCCCTGGAACAACAGGATCCGGCCGTCGGCCCGGAGGCCGACCTTGATCGTGGACGGGTTGGGCAGGGACGTGTTGCCGCAGCCGTACCACATGCCCGCCACGCCCACGCCTCGTCGCAGATATCCGGTCCCTCCCTCGTTCGCCACGCGCGCTTCCTCTCGGGCTCGGTCCCTGTGCGGGATCAGGACCTCGAGGCACTCCGCGTAGCCCACGCCGGATCCGAACACCTGGCCCGTGACCGTGGGCTGCCCCGCTCTGAGCGCATTGACCAGGCGGAACGCCAGGCGGTCCATCCCCACCGCATCCGCGAGCTCGTCCATGAGACCCTCCGTCGCGATCGCCGCCTGCGGCACGCCGAAGCCTCGGAAGGCCCCGGCCGTGGGGCCGTTCGTATGGACGGCCTCGGAGCGCGCCCGGTACGCCTCGTACACGTAGGGGCCGCCGGCATGCACCGGCACGCGGTTCGCGACCGTTGGGCCCCAGGACGCGTACGCGCCAGTATCGAACCGGCCGAAGAAGTCCATCGCGGTGAGCCTGCCGCCGCGGGAAGCGCCGATCCGCACGGTCATGCGCGAGGGGTGTCGCTTCGTGGTCGACATCATCGACTCCGGGCGCGTGTAGGCGATCCGCGCGGGACGGCCGAGGTGCCAGGCTGCGATCGCGACGTAGGGCTGCACCGAGAGGTCGAGCTTGCTGCCGAACCCTCCCCCAACGGCCGTGGGCCGGATGCGCACCCCCCCTTCGGGCAGCCCGAGGATGGCCTCGAGGTCCGCGCGGTCCATGTGAGGGGATTGCGTGGTGACTTGGACCTCGACGCGGTCGCCCACGCGCACGGCGGACCCCGCCTCTGGCTCGATGTACGCGTGCTCCACGAACGCCGTCTCGAAGGTGCCCTCGACGACGACCTCGGCGGACGCCAGTGCGGCGCCCGCGTCCCCGCGCCCGACGTGCCCGCGGATCAGCACGTTGCCCTCTCGCTCAGCGTGGACCCTGGGAGCGTCATCTGCGCGGGCGGCGTCGGCGCCCAGCAGCGCCGGGAGCTCCGTCCAGGTGATCGGGACCTCGGTGAGGTCCAGCCTCGCCACGGCGTCCGGTTCGCCCACGACCATCGCCACCGCCTCCCCGCGGAACCGGGTCTCGCCCACGGCGAAGACGGGCTGGTCGGCGGCGTCGGGGATCACGCCGAACCGGTTGCGACCCGGCACGTCCTCGGCGCCGAACACCGCCTCGATGCCGGGCCGCGTCGCGACGAACACGCCTATGTCCCCCAGCGTGAACCGCGCCCGGTGGAACGGCGAGCGCACCACGCGGACCAGCAGGGCGTCCGGAGGTGCATCGTCGTCGCCGAAGATGTCGAGCCCCCGAACCTTCCGATCTCCGTCCACCCTGGGGAGCGGATGCCCCACCGCCTTGCCCAGCGGCGGATCCGTGTCGAGCTCCTCGAAGGTGGGCGCGCCCACCACCGCCTGGATGATGGAGCGATAGCCCGTGCAGCGACACAGGACGCCGCCGAGCGCATCCTGTACTTCCTGGGCGCCGGGCGTCGGCACCGTGCGGAGCAGCGCGCAGGCGGCGACCAGCATCCCGGGGGTGCAGATCCCGCACTGGGCTGCGCCTTGATGCACGAACGAACGTTGGAGCCGTCCCGCCTCGCCGGTGGCGTCGAGTCCCTCGAGCGTCTCAACCTGCCGGCCGCCCAGCCGTCCCACCGCGGTCATACATGCGGCTGTGGCCTCGCCGTCGACGAGCACGGTGCACGCGCCACAGTCACCGGCGTCGCACCCGACCTTGGTAGCGGTGAGCCCGAGCTCCGACCGCAGGTAGTCGGTGAGCCTGCGCCCGGAGGCGTCGGTCTCGACCTTCGCGCCGTTCACCTCGAACCGAACCCGCGTCATGGCGGCGGCGCTCCACATCGGTCGAGCGCGCGCCGGACCAGGGTCAGCGCCGCGAGCCGGCGGTAGTCGGCCGTGGCGCGGACGTCGTCGATCGGGGCGAGATCGACCAGGTGCTCCGGCGTGACCGCTGACGCCAGCGCCTCCACGGGGAGGCCGCGGAGATCCTTCTCGAGCGCGGTCAGGCGTCGCGCTACCGGTGAGCAGGCCCCCACCGCGACCCGGGCCTCGCGGACCTCGTCCCCGTCGAGGGTCAGGATCGCAGCCACCATGACGACGGAGATCACCAAGTAGCTGCGGAGCCCGAGCTTGATGAACGCAGCC
Source organism: uncultured Actinomycetes bacterium (assembly GCA_963796725.1). Taxonomy (GTDB): domain Bacteria; phylum Actinomycetota; class UBA4738; order UBA4738; family HRBIN12; genus JAOUEA01. Next base: position 409,740 of record CAWCMT010000001.1, on the reverse strand, counting down.
CGCGCGTCCTCGTCGCGGTGAGGGACGATCACCGCGGTGAGGATCTCGTCGGTCCGGAGCGCCGTCGTTCGGTAACCGGTGATGAACTCCTCGATCGGGAGCACCCGGCGTGCGGATGGCGAGGCTAGTTCGACGGATGCATCGAGGGTCAGCAGGTTGGGCACGCCGTCCGCTGCAGGTGACGCCGTACACAGGTTCCCGCCGATCGTACCCGCATGCTGCACCTGGATGCCGCCGACCTCTCGCGCCGCGGCGCGCAACCCGCCGAACCGCGGTGGGAGGTCCGCGGCGGCGACATCGCGCCAGCGGGTGAGGGCGCCGAACCGATACGAGCCCGAGGTGGCCTCGATCCCTCGAAGCTCGTCGAGGCCGGAGATGTCGACCAGGCTCCCGAGCGGACGTCCGACGTGGGCGGGGTAGATGTCCGTACCGCCGGCGAGTACGGTGGCGCCGTCGGCCCTCAGGGCCGCTGCGTCCGCGACGCCGTCGGGCATCAGGTAATCCGTCGGAAGCGCGTTCCCTCCGTGCACGGGAAGCAGCGTAGTCGCCTCACGCGGCTCGCCGCGCCCGGATGTTGAGCCGCACGTAGTCGATCGCGGGCTCCGGCATCTGGGCGGCGACCTCAGCGACGAACGTCCGCCGCCGACCCGGCTCCATCTCGGCCACCACGTCGCCCAGGCAGATCGTCTCGAGATACGGCTCGAGGTCAGCGGCCGGCAGGGGAGTCGGCTCGTCGTGGAGCCAGACCTCGACGTCGGTGAAGCCGTGGAGCATCAGACGCTCGGCGGTGTCGTCCACCCCGGCGAAGTGCTTCCAGCCCACCGGATCGTGCCCCACGGCGGCCAGGGCGGCCTCCACGTTCGCGATGTTGCCCTCGCCGCCGCACTGCGCCGCGAGCTGGGCGCCCGGTCTCATCACCGCGGCGAGCCCGGCGAACAGGGCATCGTGATCCCGGATCCAGTGGAACGTGGCGGTGGACAGCACCGCGTCCACCGGCTCGGCGATCGGGAGCGGCGCCACCAGGTCGGCGACGATGTACTCGACCCGGTCGTCGCCCAGGCGAGCCCGCGCCGCCTCGATCATCGAAGGGCTCCCGTCCAACGCGATGACGGAGCCCCGTGGCAGTCGGTCGCGCAGACGCTCGGTCACCTGACCGGTGCCGCAGCCCGCGTCCAGCACGCGCTCGTCACCATGGAGTTCGAGCCAGCCCAGCACGGTCTCCCCCCACGCGGTCATCGGGATCGGGAGGCGGTCGTACGTGGCGGCGTCCCAGTCGCGCGGCATGGGCCCAGGCTACCCGTGTCCTCACGGAAGGAACTGCTGCTGGATCCGGACGATCTCGCCGTCGACCACCGTGACCCACCACGGCGTGTAGTCCATGTTGGGGTACCCGGCCGCAGGCGAACCGTCGACCGCCGCGGCGAACCCGTCCCATGTCCCAGCCTTCAGGGCGCAGCATCGGTTCTCCGGGATGTATCGGACCACCACCCCTGAGGAGACGGGAACGGTTCGAAGCTTCGGGTTGTCGTTCACGATGTAGTAGCCGTTCGGGGGCGGCGATTCGTCCCCGTGTGCCTTGGCCTGATCGGCCGCCTCCTGTCCGGTGTAGTAGTAGGCGAGATCGAGGGTCAGCGTGCGTCCGGGGCCGTCGGCCTGCTTCGCGTAGGCGAAGTTGCGGCCTGGAGGGAGCGCGTTCGGATCGGTGCTCGGGCTGGCGGACGGTGAGACGCTCGGGCTCGCGGACGTGCTCACGCTCGGGCTCGGGCTCGGCGAGGAAGAGGCGGAGGGCGAACGGGACCCCGACGGGCTCGCGGACGCCGCCGCGCCATCGGTGCCGCTCCCGCTCGTCAGCAGGTAGTAGCCGCCGGCGCTCACGATCACGACCAACGCGACGATCGTGGCGACGATCGGCCCTCGACCGCGTGGCGCCCCGCCCGCTTGGTGTTTCCCCGTGCCCGCCATCCTTCGAACGCCTCCTTCTCGGGCCCCACGATAGCGCCGCCGGTCGCCCGTTCCGCGGAGCCGGCGAGATGGTTCGATGACGCTAGTTAGTTTTGCGTACTATCATCTCCTCATGAGCTCAGCTGCCATCGCGATCGACCCCGCCGCCCTCGCGTCCCAGCTGCGGCTGTCGGTCCACCGGCTGGCGCGCAAGCTGCGTCGCGAGGGCCGCCCGGAGGCCACCCCCACCCTCCTGTCGGCCCTTGCCACGGTGGAACGCCACGGCCCGTTGACGGCCGGATCGCTGGCGCAGCACGAACAGGTCACCAAGCCGACCTGCACGCGGTTGATCGGCGCTCTCATGGAGCAGAACCTCGTCGAACGGTCGTCCGACCCCTCGGATGGCCGCGTCGCATGGCTGCAGATCACCTCTGAGGGGCGTCGGACGCTCAGCCGGGTTCGGCACCGCAAGGACGCCTATCTGGCAGCCCGGATGCGCCAGCTCACCCCGGACGAACTCGAAACCCTCGAGCGCGCCACCGACATCCTCGAGCGCCTCACCTCTGAGGACGAGCCCGCTTGAGCCCCCGAGCACGACTGCGCGCATCGGCGCGGCGGACCTTCCTCTCGCTGCAGACCTCTCGGAACTTCCGCCTGTACTTCTTCGGACAGCTGGTCTCGGCCACCGGTACCTGGGTCAACGCCACGGCCTCGGCCTGGCTGGTCCTGAGCCTCACGCACTCGGGCGTGGCCCTCGGGATCAACGTCGCCCTGCTCTTCCTGCCCATCCTGTTGCTGGGGGCGTGGGGCGGGGTGCTGGCCGACCGCTTCGACAAGCGCCGGATCCTCGTCTGGACGCAGTCGGGGTTCTCCCTCACGGCCTTCGCGATGTTCGCGATCGTTATCACCGGGCGCGAACAGCTGTGGATGGTGTACGCCCTGTCGCTCGTTGCCGGCTGCATCACCGCCCTCGACAACCCCACGCGCCAGAGCTTCTACGTCGAGATGGTCGGACGGGACACCGTCACCAATGCCGTGAGCCTGAACAGCGCGGCCTTCACCGGCTCTCGGATCTTCGGCCCCGCGATCGCCGGGACGCTGATCGCCACGGTGGGGATCGGATGGCCCTTCCTGGTCGACGGGATCTCCTACCTCGCGGTCATCGCCGCCCTCGTGGCGATGCGACCTCAGGAGTTCCACGAGCAGGCCCGGACCTCACGCGCCAAGGGTCATCTGGTGGCGGGGCTGAGATACGTCTGGCGTACCGACGGATTGCGCCGGCCGCTCATCATCATGGCCGGGATCTTCACCTTCTCGTTCAACTTCGCGGTCTTCCTCCCCTTGTTGGCCGAGCGGACGTTCCATGGCAACGCCGGGACGTTCGGGATGATGTCGGCGCTGTCGGGGCTCGGTTCCTTCGCGGGGGCGCTCATGATGGCGAACCGTGATCGCACGCCTACGATGGACCGGCTGGGGCTCTTCGCGGTCGCCGCCGGGATCGCGCTCGCGGTGGTGGGCCTGGCCCCTACTCTGCCGATGGCGGCGCTGGCGATGGTCCCCCTCGGGTTCACCGTGATGGCGTTCATGATCACCGGCAACACGATCCTGCAGGTGACCGCACGACCCGAGGCCCGCGGGCGGGTGATGGCGCTCTACGGCGTCGTGTTCCTGGGCTCGACCCCCATCGGTTCGCCGATCGCCGGATGGGTCGGGCAGCATCTGGGGCCGCGGGTGGGGATGATCGGTGGCGGGGCCATCGCGCTGGGGCTGGGGCTCGGGTTGCTCTACCAGCTGCGTGCGTCACGTGGGGCGACGGCGCCGATGCCGGAGCCGGTGCCGGTGGTCCAGGAGCGTCTCTCCGCCTGAAGCTTGGTTGCCGGTGCATCGTCGGACGTGAACCGTCCGCGCACCCGGAGGGGCGACCGGTGACGGGACCGAGGGGTGACCGCCATCCTGCGCACGGGAGGGAGTTGTGAGCCCGCCGCCTCCGGGTGTTCGGACGAGGTGCCCCGACCGCGTCGGCGCACCGTTCGTCGCGAGGTGCCCGATACCCCGCGACGAGCCTGGAGATCAGGCCGTCAGTCGCGCTTGGAGGGTGAGCAACTGCCCGGTGTTCTGGCTGAACGCCAGCATGGAGGCGTACCAGCCCGGCTCGTAGGCGGCTCCGAGGCACTCGGCGCAGCCTTCGACCGTTCCCGCCTTGTGGTCGCGGTGATCGCTCATCCCGTCCTCCTTCCAACTGACCAGACCGACCATTCCGATGTAGTCAGGATGGGGGATATAGGCCCCGCCGGGAATACCTACGTAGCGCCAATCCGGACTACCCATCGACTGGTAGGTTGAACTACGTACCGCCCTGAGATCCCACGGACCGCGGTGGGCGATCGTGCTCCTGGTCGATCCGCCAGGACCCTCCTGCGGCCGGACGGCTCACGTCGAGGACGGTGCCGTCGGCCAGCGCCAGGCGGTGGTGGGCGCGGTCATCGACCGGCACCGCGCCGGTGACCGCGAGTTCGCGGACCGGCTCCTCCACGCCGCCCCAACGGACCGACGACGGTGCGCCGTCGAGCCCCAGGTGCACCTCGATCTCGGGGGCCCGGCGCACCCACCAGGGGAGCACGGGCGACCAGAGCAGGAACACCACCCCCACCAGCGCCGCGCATCCCCGGGGGCCGAGCGCCGGCAGCAGGGGGATCGCGATGAACGCAGCAGCCAGGCGGGCCACGTTCGACGCGACGTCGTAGGCCGCGAAGACCCGACCACGGAGTCCGTCGGGGACCGCCTCCTGCACCATCGTGTCCACCGGGACCTTCTTCCACGCGAACGAGAGCCCCACCGCGAAACTGGCCCCCAGGACGCTCCAACGGTTGAGATACAGCGCCACGCCGAGCAGTGCGATGGCGCCCACCACGAACGCACCAGCCACGATCCGGTCCCGTGCGAACCGGCGGTCCAGTCGCGGCACCGTGGCCAGCCCCAGGAACACCCCCACACCCCCCGCCCCGATCAGCCAGGAGAACGAACCCACCCCCTCACCGAAACGCTCGCGGAAGACGACCAGCGCCAGCACCAGCACGAAGCCCTGACCCATCTGGTCGACCGAGATCGAGGCGATGGGCCCCACCGCGCGCGGCGTCTCGAGGGTGTGTCGGATCCCGTCGGCGAACTCGACCGCGACCCGCTGCAGCTGGTGGCGCAGGAGCTGTGGAGCCTCAGGCAGCTGGAGGGGACGCAGGTCGCTTCGGATCGTCCAGGCGATCGCCGCCGTGGCGAGCCACATCACCGACGACGCGGTGACGATGGCGGCGTTGCCGTAGGCGTCGGCGACCAGTCCTCCCGAGAAGACGCCGACCAGCAGCGCGACGGTGCCACCCACGGTGGCGATCGAGTTCGCGGCCAGCAGGTCCTCGGTCGGGACGAGCCGGGGCACCACCGCCTGGGCGGTGGAGAGGAAGAACCGGTTGACAGACGTGACCCACAGGGCGCCCGCGTAGAAGAGGACCGCGTTGCGATCCGGGCTGAGCAGGACCAGGAAGACGGGGGCGGCACGAAGCAAGGGCGCGATCACCATGATGCGCCGCCGCGACCACCGGTCGATGAAGACCCCGGCGAAGGGGCCGATCAGCGAGAACGGGATCACGACCACGGCCGAGGCCAGGGCGAACCCGGCCGCGGTGGTGGCCTTCTCGGGGGAGAAGGCGAGGGTGGCAACCAGGGCCGCCTGAACGAAGCCGTCGGCCGTTTGGCTCACCAGGCGCATGCCGAGCAAACGCCGGAAGTCGGCGTGACGCAGCGCGTCTCGGGTCCGTCCGATCGTGGGCTCGGCCATACGGCGCCATGGTAGGTCTCCGTCGGAGGGTCCGGCCGCCGGTAGGCTGTCGGAACGCCGTTCCCGCTCCGACGTCAGGAGATCCCATGCCCAGCTTCAAGGTGGGAGCACAGATCCACCCGCAGCAGTGCTCGATGGACGACCTGCGTCGCACCTGGCGGGAGGTCGACGCGATGGGCGCCGATAGCCTCTGGACCTGGGACCACTTCTATCCGCTCTACGGCGAGTCCGACGGCCGGCACTTCGAGGGTTGGATGCAGCTCGCGGCGATGGCCATCGAGACGAAGCACGTGCGGTTCGGCGCGATGGTCTCGTGCAACTCCTACCGCAACCCGGAGCTGCTCGCTGACATGGCGCGCACAGTCGATCATCTCTCGGGTGGACGGCTCGTCCTCGGCATCGGCGCGGGGTGGTTCGAGCGCGACTACGACGAGTACGGGTATCCGTTCGGGACGCCCGGGACCCGGCTGGCGGATCTGGCGGTGGCGCTTCCGAGGATCGAGGAGCGTCTCGGGAAGCTCAACCCACCGCCGGTTCAGCATCCGATGCCGATCCTGATCGGCGGGAGCGGCGAGAGGGTGACGTTGAAGCTGGTCGCCCAGCACGCGCATGCGTGGAACGGGTTCGGACCGCCCGAGAAGTACGCGCACAAGAACGAGGTGCTTGACCGCTGGTGCGAGGAGCTCGGACGGGACCCGAGGGAGATCGAGCGCACCGTGTTGATCGAGGGCGACGAGGTGAACCGGCTCGACGCCTATCTCGAGGCCGGAGCCGAGCACCTGATCGTCATGCGCGGGGCGCCGTTCGACCTCACGCCGGTTCGGGAGCTGATCGACGCGCGAGGCTGATCACCGGGGTATCTTCCCGACGCGCGCTACGGTCGAGGGCATCCTCGTGCCGATACAGGCGTGGTGCGCCCACGTCTCTGGCTCGTGTCCACCTTGGCCGTCGCGGCGGGTCTCGTGTTGGCCGGGCACGGTGCCGCGGGCGCCCTGGCGCCTATCGCAGCGGCCGCGAGCCCGCCGCCCGACGGCATCCACGTGGCCGTGACCGACGACGTGTTCACCCCTACCGTGGTCGACCTACCCCGGGGCGGCAGCATCGTGTGGGACTGGAGCGGTCCCTCGCACCACACGGCGACCGATACCACAGGGATGGGCCTGTTCGACATCGCTGCGGCCGCGGGTGACCCCAGCGCCTGGTTCACCTACGTGGCGTCCGGTTCGTACAGCTACTACTGCGTGCTGCATCCGTGGATGGGCGGGCGGGTGAGCGTTCCGATGCGCGCGGCACCACGACAGGCGGGGATGCATCACACGTTCCTCCTGACGTGGGCCAGCTCGGACGCGCCCTCCGGATCCGTCTACGACGTCCAGGTGCGTCGCCCGGGCGGGAGGTGGCGGCGGCTGGTCACCGGGACCATCATCCGTCAGGGCACCTTCGTGCCGGATGCGGGCCGGGGTGCGTATCGCTTCCGAGCCCGGATGCGCTCGGCGGCGGGGAGTGGCTCTGCCAAGTGGTCCCCTCCCGTTGCGATCCAGGCGGGCCCCGCGTAGTCCCACCGCGAGCGCAACCGGAAGAGGCCGGGCCTGCAGGGCCCGGCCTCTGGTAGTTCCGATGCCGTGCGGGCTCAGGCGGTGGTCGGTTGCTCCACGCGGGTGATCTGCGGTGCCCGCTCCAGCACGACGGTCCAGTCGATCTGGGAGCCGGGCGTGCCGGCGATGAAGGCCTCGGTGTTCTCATGCGCCTGCTCGTCGGTGAACTGCACCGGCGGCGACTTCATGAAGTAGCTGGCGGGGGCGATCAGCGGCCCACCGATGCCACGGTCCAACGCCAGCTTCGCGCAGCGGATCGCGTCGATCACGATGCCCGCCGAGTTCGGCGAGTCCCAGACCTCGAGCTTCATCTCGATCGTGAGCGGCACGTCGCCGAACGAGGTGCCCTCGATCCGGATCTGCGCCCACTTTCGGTCCTCGAGCCACGGGACGTGGTCGCTAGGCCCGATGTGGATGTCGTCCTTCGCCAGCGGCGTCTCCATCTGTGACTGCACGGACTGCGTCTTCGAGATCTTCTTCGATGTGAGCCGCTCGCGCTCCAGCATGTTCATGAAGTCCATGTTCCCGCCGAAGTTCAGCTGGTACGTGCGGTCGATCTTCACGCCGCGGTCCTCGAAGAGCTTCGTGAGCACGCGGTGCGTGATGGTGGCGCCCACCTGGGACTTGATGTCGTCGCCGATGATGGGCACGCCCGCGTCGGCGAACTTCTTCGCCCATTCCACCTCGCTGGCGATGAAGACGGGCAGGCAGTTCACGAAGGCGACCTTCGCGTCGATCGCGCACTGCGCGTAGTAGCGCGCGGCCTGCTCGGATCCCACCGGGAGGTAGCAGACCAGCACGTCGGCGCGCGCGTCCCGCAGCACCTGCGTGACGTCGGCCTCGGGCTGGTCCGACTCCGTGATGACCTCGCGGTAGTAGGTGCCCAGACCGTCGAGCGTGCGTCCCTTCTGGACGATGACGCCGGTCCTCGGGACATCGGCGAAGCGGATCGTGTTGTTCGGCTCCGTGTAGATGGCCTCCGCCACGTCCTTGCCGACCTTGTCGGCGTCCACGTCGAAGGCAGCCACCAGCTCGACATCCGAGATGTGGTAGCCGCCGAGGTTGACATGCATCAGGCCGGGGACGCGGTCGGTCTCCGCCGCGTCCTTGTAGTACTCCAGGCCCTGGATCAGCGACGACGCGCAGTTGCCCACGCCCACGATCGCGATACGAACCTTGCTCATGACAGGTGCTCCTTTCTGCGGAGCGTCGAGGAACGACGCCCCGTGCCCCCTCCGGTGGTCCGCGTGCGCTCGACACGGATCAGGTCGTCCACCCACGCGATGTCTGACTCGGTGGCGGAACGGCCGTGCTCCATGAGCGCCAGCGTGTAGTCGTCGACCCGCGCCCGGGCGGTGCCCAGCGAATCTGAGATGGTGCTGAGTCGGTCTTCCAGGAACGCACGACGGCGCTCCAGCAGGCGGATGCGTGTCTCCGGCGGCAGGTACCGGAAGAACGCGAGGCGCACGCGGAACCGCTGGTCCTCGGACTGGTTGTCGTGCGGGGTCTCCTGCAGCAGCTGCAGGAAGGTCTGCTCACCACGTTCGGTGATGCGGTAGACGTTCTTGCGCCGGCCCGCGCCGACGGCCTCCGAGCTGGAGAGGCTCTCCACGTCCCCGGCCTTCTCGAGGCGACGCAGCGTGGGGTAGAGCGACCCGTAGGAGACCCGCCAGAACCCGCCGAGCGCGTCGCCCAGTTCCCGCGAGAGCTGGTAGCCGTGCATCGGCTGCTCCTTCAGGAGGCCGAGGATCGCGAGTTCGAGCATCGTACGCTGTTCCTTCCAGTGTCCGTTGTGACGGCTCGATATATCGGGTACATATATCGACTCGATATATGTACCTCAGTCGGAACGAGTCGTCAACAGGTGAGCCTGAGACCTTCGGCGGTTGGCCCGGATGCGCGCTTGCGGCGAAGATGGCGACCTGGAGGTGATGGGGATCGGACGGGACTCGGTGGCGGTGTCCTCGGCGACGGTCGAGCGACTTCGGGCGCTGGCACTGGCGACCGACACGTCGGTGGCCGTCCACGTGGAGCGCGCGCTGCAGGCCTACCTGACGCAGGAGGGCCAGCGCGCCGCCGTGGTGGGCTTCGCCGAGCGTGCCCGCCAACGGTATCGCGCTGCCCTGGACTCCCTGGCCTCCAACCCCTGACCACGACGCGCTACCTCTCCCCCCAGGATCTGCTGGCCATCGCGCGTGCGGAGGTCGGCACCGCCGTGACCCTCGACGATGAGGCCCTGGCGCAGGCGGCCGCGGAGCCCGCCCAGACCTCGCACGGTATCGACACCTTCCCGGGGCTCCACGTGAAGGCGGCGGTCCTGCTCGGTGAGCTGGTGCGACGTCAGGTCTTCGGACCGGATTCCGAACGGGTGGGCCTGCTGGCCGTGATCGTCTTCCTGAACCTGAACGGCATGGACATCGACGCCGATGCGGATGACCTGGCGGAGCTCACCCGATTGGTCGGGAGCGGGGAGCTCAGCTTGCTCGAGGCGGCGGCGGGCCTGGAGGCGGCATCGGTGCGGCTGTTGTTGCATACGGACCCGCCGGTGGATCCCTCCCCCGTGTATCCCCCCCCGGAGGAGTAGGGAGGGGGATGGTTCGGCTGGGGTCGCCCATGGTCGGTGCCGGGCGATAGGCTCGTGGGCATGTCCGAGACCGGCGAAGGAAGCCCGCCCGATTTCGTGCCCGTTGCGGGCGACGAGACCCGAACCCTGCTTGGCTCCCTGGATCGTCAGCGCGCCACGCTGGCGTGGAAGTGCGGCGGCCTCGACGCGGCCGGCCTGCGTGTGACGGTCGGCGCCTCGACGATAACCCTGGGTGGCCTGCTCAAGCACCTGGCCCTGGTCGAGGACGACTACTTCACCGGGAGGCTGCTGGGACGGGACCTGGGGCCACCTTGGGACACGGTGGACTGGATCGCCGATCCCGACTGGGAGTGGCGCTCGGCCGCCGATGACACCCCCGAGCAGCTCATGTCGCTCTGGCGGGCCGCCGTCGCTCGTTCCCGCGCCGCCGTGGCCGAGGCGCTCGCCGGCGGCGACCTGAGCCAGCCGATCCGGTTCACCTGGCCCGACGGTCGGACACCGAGCATGCGCCGGATGCTGATCGACCTCATCGAGGAGTACGCCCGGCACGTCGGTCATGCCGACCTCATACGGGAGTCGGTGGACGGGCTGGTCGGGGAAGACCCGCCGCGATGACGAGGGTCTGACCGAGCCGATCCCATGGGCTAATCGGCCGCCTCCAACGGCTCGACCGACTCCGGCACCGGGGCCCGTCCCGCGCTCAGCGCCAAGCCGGCACCCACGGCACCGGCGAAGCCGCAGCCGATCCACAACACCGTGGGACTGAGGTGGTACACGGACGTGCCGACGAGAGGGCCGATCACCGCGGCCGCCGCGTACATCATCCCGAGGGCGCCCTGGTAGCGCCCACGCGCGTGGATCGGCGCTCGGTCGGCCACGAACGCCGCGGTCGCAGGCGACTCGATGATCTCGCCGAGGGTCCAGATCAGGACCATCACCACCAGGCCTGGCACCGCCTCCACCACCGCGAGCGATGCGAACCCCAGGCCCACCAACAGCGCGCCCAGCGCCACCATGTTGGTGCGGCGCCGGTGCTGGGTCCACGAGCTGATGGGGAACTCGAACAGCACCACCAGCACGCCGTTCGCCGCCTGGAGGAAGCCGTAGACGGCGGTGGAGTAGTTGAGGGGCGGGTCGGTGACGTGCAACGCGAACGTGCTGGCGTTCTGCATGTACACCATCGCGGTCAGGAGCACCGCGCCCAAGAAGAGCAGGAACCCCTTGTCGGCGGCCATCGAGCGGCCGGCGCTCCCATGCCCGCGCTCCTTCTCCTCCACGCGCGAGGTCCTGGTCCCGTGCGGCAGGAACGCGAGCGCGATACCCGCGAACGCCATCGAGCTGATCGCGTCCCCGATGAACAACAGGTCGAACGAACGCTCCGCCAGCAACCCGCCCAGCGCCAGTCCGAACGCCCATCCGATGTTGAGGGCCAGCCGGTAGGCGCTGAACGCCGCGACGCGCGCCTCGGGCGGCACGAGATCGGCGATCAGGGCGCTCGACGCCGGTCGGTACAGCTCGGCCACGAACCCCAGTAGCAGCACCACGCCGACGATGTCCCAGAGCCCTCGCACCCACACCAAGGAGAGCGTCAGCAACGCGCCGCCGGCCATCGACGACACGATCGTGTTCCGCCGCCCGACCCGGTCCGCCAGCAACCCGCCCACGCCCTGTGCGCCCACCGCTCCCAGCCCGTAGGCCGCGAGCCCCAGTCCCGCCTGCGGCACCGAGTACCCGGACCGCGTCAGGTACAACGTGATGAAGGGCAATACGAACGTGCCGAACCGGTTGACGAACGCGCCGAAGAACAACACCCACACGGGACGGGGAAGACCGCGGAGGTTCTCCCGCAGCGATCGACGCGCGTCCCCGGATGCGCTCACGCGGTGAGGCCGCTGCCGAAGCCGCCCCGGCGGTAGTCGGTGGCATAGCGAGGGGCCTCGATCCCGGGCGCGAGGTCGGTCGACGGCTCGGGTTCGCCGGCGACCATCCGCACGGGGATGACGCCCGCCCATGCGGGCGAGTTCAGGTCGTCCTCGGGATCCTTCGGTCCACCCGTGCGGATCTTGGCGGAGGCCTCGGTGAGCGGGATGGCGAAGATCGCGGTTTCCTTCAACTCCTTGTCGGTCGGCATCCGCACGTCGGCGGTGCGGCCGGGGACCACCTGCTCGACCAGCGCGCGCTGCGCCTCGTCCGCCTCCCGGGGGTCGGTGACCTCACGCGGCGTGCCGTAGACAACGACCGAGCGGAAGTTCATCGAGTGGTTCGGGGTGGAGCGCGCGAGCACGAGGCTGTCCAGGAGTGTGGCCTCGACGCATACGGTGCGGCCGTCCTTGATCCCGCGCATCGTGCGGCTCGCCGCGGAGCCGTGCACATAGAGGGTGTCGCCGACACGTACGTGGATCGTGGGGATCAGGCGCGGATGTCCATCATCGGTGATCCAAGCGAGGTGGCACAGGAGTGCCTCATCCAGGATCGCGTCGATCGTTGCGCGGTCATAGGCACCGCGCTCGGGGTGGCGGCGGACGCGCGTGCGTTCGGAAGGGGCATCGGTCACGCGAACGATGCTAGCGGGCGCGGACCCGAGCGGAGGTACTGAGCCGGCCGGCGGCGGAGCTCAGTGCTTGGCCCAGTGGTCCTTGTTCCACCAATGCCGGTGCTTGCCCTCGATGTAGTCGATGTGGCCGTCGTGCTCGACGGCCTCGTGACCACAGTTCGGCCCGTGCTCGTGGGCCTCCTCGGCCTCCTCGATCTCGCGCGGCTGGAAGTCGTCCTCGTGGTCGGCCATCCCCATCGGCATCTTCGACATCGATCGTCACCCCTCGGTCTCGGGAACCGCTCCCGGAGTCATATCACCCTGAACATCGAGTCGCATCCTCCGCGCCGCGCGATCGAGGGCGCCCAGGAGGGGACGCCCGAGGACCAGAACGAGCGCCGCGTTGCCGACGGCGCGGAACGTGTCCCAGGCGAACGACTCGGCGGCGTAGAAGGCGAGGTAGTGACGCAGGTTCACCATGGGGCTCGCGCCCGGCTGCCATGCGAATGCCGACCCATCCGCGAGGAACGGCCACGACCACAGGTTCATCACCGCGCCGAACACGTACCCGGTCACGAATCCGTAGACCGCCAGCGACCAGATGCGGACGCCCCATGATGTCTTCGGCAGCAGGCCGGCGCCCATGCCGACCCAGCCCACGGCCACCATCTGGAACGGCAACCACGGTCCCAGCCCGCCGATGAACAGCCCACTCGCGAACGTACCCACGGCGCCCAGCAGGAACCCGAACCCCGGCCCGAACGCGTTGCCCGCCACGCAGCACGATGATGAACATCGCGCTGAAGCCGGCCACGAACCCTGGGAGCCGCAGGGCGACCATGGCCGCGCCCAGCACGCCCAGCAGCGCGACGTTCTTGGGACCCAGGCCGCCCCGGCCCAGTTCGACGAAGAGCACGGCGCCGAGGCAGATCAGGAGCGTGGCCAGGATGATCGGCGCGTCCGCGTGGTGGTTCTCGTCGGTGCCGGCAGCCATCGGGAGGATGAACGGCCAGAAGAAGGCCATGAGCCCGAGGAGGTTGACCCCGATCAGGACGCCGATCCGCAGGCGGTTGCGGCGCTGGAGGGCCGCGCCTCTGCGCGGCGCACCGGGTGCGACCGCTGGGATCACACCGGCGCTCACACCAGCGCCTCCGCGACCTGTTCCGGCGTGAGCCACCCGGGCCCGAACGCCCGTGTCATCTGCGGTGCGAACACGTGGGAGTCGCCGAGCACGGGACCGGGGGGGCCGTCGGCGATGACCTCACCACCCGCCAGCATCACCACGCGGGTGGCGACCGCGGCCGCGAGCTCGACGTCGTGCGTCGCGACCAGGGCGGCGCCGCCTCCGCCGGCGTGTCCGCGAAGGAACCGCACCAGCCGAGCCTTCGACTCGGGGTCGAGGCCCCGGGTGGGTTCGTCGAGGAGGAGGACGGGGGCGCCGGCCGCCGCGACGGCCGCGGTGGCGACCAGCAGGCGCTGGCCCGCCGAGAGGTCGCGCGGGTGGCAGGCCGCGAGCGGCGCGACGCCCAGGGCGTCCAGCACCATGCCGGCCGCAGCGGGATCCAGGCCACGCGCGGCGAGCGTCGTGCGCACCTCGTCCAGCACCGTGTCGGCGAACAGGATCGCGTCGGGCTCCTGCGGGCAGAGGGCGGCGTCCACGCCCGGCTTCGGCTCGTGGCCGTTCACCCGGACGGTGCCTCGGCGCGGCGGGTGCACGCCCGCCACCGCGCGGAGCAGCGTGGTCTTGCCGGCGCCGTTGCGGCCCATCACGGCGACGACCTCGCCCCGACCGATCTCGAGATCGACGTCGCGGAGCACGGGCACGTCGTCGTGGCTGGCCGTGAGGTCGCGGAGGGCAACGACCGTGTCGCCCAGCGGGCACGGCGGCCGCGCTGGAACGGTCGGGAAGCGGACCCGCCCTCTTCCTCGCATCGCGCACGGTGAGCGGCACCGGATCCCAGCCCGCGAGTCGTCCCAGTAGTGCCACCGGCGGCCCCATCGCCAGCCGTCGGATCACCTCGGCGGGGTCGCCCAGGGTGACGCGTCCCTCGTCGAACCCGATCGCGAGGTCGACGAACCCCGCAACGCGCTCGAGGCGGTGCTCCGCGAGCAGCACCGTCATCCCCTGATCGTGCACGAGCCGTTGCAGGGCGGCCACCACGTGCTCGGCACCCTGCGGATCCAGCTGAGAGGTGGGTTCGTCGAGCACCAGGATCCGGGGCCCTGCGGCGAGCGCAGCCGCGATCGCGACGCGCTGGCGTTCCCCCCCGCTCAAGCTACGTACGCTCCGGTTGCGCAGCGGCTCGAGGTCCAGGAGATCGAGCATCTCCTCCACGCGTCGCCGCATGTTCGTGGGCGCGACCCCGAGGTTCTCCATGCCGTACGCCAGCTCGTCCTCGACGCGGTCCAGCACGAACGAGGCCGCCGGCTCCTGCGGGACGAAGGCGACCACGTCTGCGAGACGTCGTGGTGGGTGATCGAGCGTGTCGCGGCCTCCCGCGCGTACCCGGCCGGCGAAGGTGCCGCCGGTGAAGTGCGGGACCAAGCCGTTCGCGGCGCGCAGGAAGGTGGACTTCCCCGCACCCGTGGGTCCGACGGCCAACGCGAACGTACCCTCGTCCAGGGAGAGGCTGACGTCGTCGAGCGCCGGCCGGCCCGTGTCCGGGTAGCGGAACGTGACGCCGTCGAAGGCGAGCGCGGGTGCGCCGACGGGCTCGATCACGGCCGCCCTCCGAGGGGAAGGACCGGCTCGGCCCCCGGCCGGTCCCTCTCCAGCCGCGGCGTCCGCGTCGCGAGCGGCAACCCCATCTCAGGCGACGCCCCCTCCTCCTTGAGGTCGGGGACGGCGTCGTCCCGCTGGCGGGGGAGCACGCCGGGGAGCGCGAGGAACACGATCGCGATCAGCAGGACGGGGTCGACCGCGGGCCAAGCGAGCGGCGACGTGGACGGGTGGAGACCGCCTTGGCCCGTCCACGCTGCGGCCATGAACACGCAGGCCGCCAGCAGGGCCGTCGCGGTCACGGCCACGGCGGCGAGGTTCCACCGAGCCGGCCGGTAGCGGGTGCGGCGGCCGCGCCCGTGACCGCGCGCGTCCATGGATTCGGCGAGGGTCACGGCCTCCTCCATGCCGGTCTCCAACACGGGGACCGCGAGCGCCGGGAGCGATCGCCAACCGGTGTGGTGGAGACCCCGGAGCCGCTGAGCCTCGCGGACGCGGCCCGCCATCGCGATCGTCCTGGGGGCGATCGAGAGCGCGAGCGCGGCCGCCAGCGCGGGTTCGTGGAACCGGCGAGGGGCCAGGCGCACCACGCCGAAGGGATCGGTGACCGCGTTGAAGGTGCCGAACACGATCAGCAGGGCCGCGACGCGTGCGCCCTCGAGCGCCGCGAACACGACGGTGCCCGCGTCGACCGTCCCGAAGACGACGAGCAGGGTCCGCAGGGCCATCGCCACCAACCCCCCGATGGCGAATACGCGGAACGCCCGAGCCGTCGGGCCGGGGATCCGCTGCGTCGCGTAGACGAACCAGGCCACGGCGACCAGCACGCCGAGGTAGAAGGGGTTCGTCGTGGTGAACGCGACCAGCCCGCCGCAGGTGGCCCAGCACATCCAGGCCGCCGGGTGGAACCTCACGGCGTCGCCTCCGGCCGCCGGCGGACGCGCATCCACCCGCCGAGCCCCAGGAGCGCCGCCGCTCCCACGGCCACGAGCCCGGCCGTCGGCGGACCTCCCGATCCACCTGATCCCGGCACGATGGGGGCCGCCGCGTGGACCGTCTCACCGTCGACGACCGTGCTGGACGGCGACGCGGCCACGTCCGGACCGGGGGTGCGTGACGATCGGGTCGAGGGCCGTGGCGTGGGCGAACCGGCTGGGGCCGTCACCGAGGGCGTCAGGGCGTTTCCGGAGCCTCCACCGGATCCAGCGCCTCCACCGGATCCGGAGCCACCACCGCCGTCACCCGATCCTCCGCCCGAGCCCCCGGAGCCGCCGCCACCGGGGGAAGGCTTCGGGGACGGCGACGGAGACGGCGAGGGCGACGGCGACGGCACACACACATCCGCGAGCGCCAGCGCCGGCGGGGCCGCGTGCGAGGTGCCGGAGTCTCCCGGCCCCCAGACCCAGCCGTCCATATCCCCGTCCCCGATCCGCGCCGACCCGGCCCCCGACCCGGCCCAGGCCCAGCTGCCCGCACCGTCGCCGTGCCAGTACCCCCAGTAGTCGGGGTAGGCGCCGAAGCAGTCGTTCCCGGTCGCGCCCACATCCGCCAGCATGCAGACGGCCTGCCCTCCGAAGCCCAGCCGGTAGTGCAGCCCGAACTGCGACCCGGCCAGTTGGATAAGGTGCAGCCCGTTCACCGTGGCCGCGTCCAGCGCCACGCAGTACGTGGTGGCGTCGCTCCCCGTATCGACCACCAGCGCGGCGTGCGGACGCCCCGCCGCCGCGGCGCACGGACCCCCGGCGCCACCGCCGGCGAGGGCCGGCATCGTGGCCGGGGCCAGGAGCAGCGCCCCCAGGGCGAGGATCCGCAGCCCGTGACCCGCGGTTCGCATCAGGGGCACGCCCCCGTCGGAACGAGCCCGCGCCGCACGCTCCCGGAGAGAGGGAAGGCCTTCCGCATCAGGCCCGGCACGGCCCCTATCGTGGCGCCGACGTCCGCCGGGCCGCCGACGCTGAACGCGAACGCCCCGCACCGGAGGTTCTGGAACTTGCGGAGCGCGATCATCCCGCCGCTCGGTACCGCGATCCCGGCGGCGGCATAGGCCTGGATCACGAGGCCGGTCGAGTTCGCGTCGGCGTCGAAGCCCGCGCTGTACGGCCAGCCTCCGCCCGCCCGGATGGCGTCGAAGAAGTCGAAGGGCGCCGTGCCCGACCAATCGGTGGCCTGCATGCCGACGAGGGCCTGCACGACGTAACCGGTGGTGTTGGAGTCGGCGGGGAAGTAGTCCCCGACCGTGCCGTCCCAGCAGTCGGCGTCGTCGGTCGAACTGTCGTATGGCTCGTCGTAGGCCCAGCCGCCGTCGGGGCACTCCGCGGTCAGCAGCCAGCTCGCCGCGCGGAGCGCCGGGGTGAGTCCCGTTGCCTCGAGGGCGAGCACGGCCAGCGCGTCGTCGAAGACCGACGAGGACCCGAAGTGACCATCCCCCCCGAGCCGGCCGCGGATCGCCTTCACCAGGTTCCTGCCGCCGAACGTTCGCGGGTCCCGTTGCGCGGCGGTCGCTGCGAGGACCACCTTGGCTTGGAGGCCGATCTTCTTGACCGCGCCGGCCGCCACCCGCCGCCGAAGGAAGCCGAGGGCGCGGATCATCTGATCCCGTCCTCCGCCCGAGGCCACGAACGCCATCACGGCATCCGCGGTCGATCCCACGGGGGAGAAGGCGTAGATGGCGCCGTTCGACCGCTGCTGAGTGGCGAGGTAGCTCACGGCACGACGGGCGCGCGCGAGATCGGTGGGTGCCGCCAACGCGGCCGTCGGCACGGCCACGATCGTGACGACGGTGATGCCGGCGACGGCGACCCTTCGGAGGGTCCGGCCCATGGGGGCTCCTTCCTGGACGTGTCCACGCGTCCTGTTCGGAACGTCCTTCGTGGAGGTTCCGAGGGCGCGGGGCCAGGGGGCCCGGCGGCCGACGTCCCCGTGCCGCGAGGGATCGTTCAGCCCGCGCGCCGCGCAGGTCGGCCTGGCTCGTCCGCGCACCTCGCGAGGTGACGGACCTACAGTTGCGGGACAGCGCCGGATTCCGACCGGCTTCGCCTCCGCGGCGCTCTTGCTGGGAGGCACGCTAGCACGGCGGCCGAAGGCCCGCATCCGAGGTCGCTGACCTGCGGTCTAGTGCTGAACCAGCGACAGCTGGGTGATGCCGCCGCCGCGCTCCTCGGTGCGGGACGGGTCGAGGCGGTAGCCCGAGGGGTGATCCCAGCCCGCGAGTTCGTCGGGCCCGGCGCCCGGGTGCCCGACGAGGTAGCGCACCAACGCCCCCTTGAGGTACTTGTTCCAGTGCGAGACCGCGGTTAGGGAGCCGTCCGACCGCCGCTCCAGGAAGCGCACGGACCACTGACGCACCGGCTCGGCGGGGCGCCAGGCGGCGGCGTGTTCGTTCGGCAGCAGGTTCCAGACGGCTCGGCCGGCGGCGCGTTCGGCGAGCGCGGCCGAGAGATCGTGCCGCCACCAGGTGGACAGCACCCCGAGCCGGCCCAGCGAGCTGCCCATCTTGAGCCGGTAGTCCGGGATCGGGTCCTCGGGCGTCACCAGTCCCCACAGACCGGAGACGATGAGCACGCTCCCACGCAGCCGCCGCCGCTCGGCGGCCTTCAGCGACCCCGCGTCCATGGCGTCGTAGAGCACGCCGGTGTACCGCCGGATCGCCGGCAGCGTGGGTGCGGTGCGTACCGCGGCGTCAGCGGCGGTGGAAGCGGCCAGCGCCCTGCCCTTCACGCCGAGCAGCTTGCCTCGCGCCGCCTCGCTGCCGTTCATCGCGCGGGCGAGCGCGTCCATCACCCGCTCACGGTTCGCATCGAGGTCGACGGCCATGGTTCCGGGGGCCCAGGGGGGGCCGTCGCCGCCCTGGGCCTTGCCCTCCGATGGCGGGAGCAGGATCAGCGGGAGGGCGGCGGGGCTCAACGAGGGTCGTCGCCGGCGTCGCGGAGGTACCGCTCGATCTCGGAGGCCAGCTCGTCGCCCGACGGCAGTGGGGTGTCGTCCTCCGGTGTGTCGGCCTCGAGCTGCTCGACCATCTCTCGAGTCTCCGCCTGCTGCGCCACCGCCGCGTCGAGGTTCTGGCGCTGCACGATGGCTTCCTCGGTGAGCGAGCCCATGGGGATGGTGACGCCGAGGTGTCCACCGATCGCATCGAGCAGGGCCATCGCCGCAGGCGCGAACGGGCCCCCGACATAGGGGGGCACCTGCGCGTAGAACCCCACCGTGGGGATCCCCGCCTCGATGACGGCCATCTCCACGACCGAGATGCCTGCGGCCGGGACCCGGAGGAGGCCATCGGGGCCCTGCTGCATCCCGGGCGCCAGCAGCCCCTCGCGCGAGGCCGTCGCGAAGACCGGCGTGGGTCGCGTGTGGGGGGTGGCGGCCGGGATCGCACCCATCGTGATCCACTGTGCCACGCCCAGGTCCCGGGCCAGCCCCGCGATGTCGGCCGCCAGCTCCTGCCAGAGGAAGTCGGGCTCCGGCCCGTGCAGGACCAGCAGGTCGCGCCCGTCGATGGCGAGCCGCCGCAGCGCCAGGTCGGGCCAGGCGAGATGCCGCAGCACGCCGTCGATCACGTCGAGCACCGGCCGACGGGACCGGTAGTCGAACAAGGGGTCGGGATCGAACGTCGCGACGGTGACGGCGTCGGAGGCCAGATGGTTCGCGGCGGCGCTCGCGGCGCCGGCGGCGTCGATCCAGCCATCGAACGCGGCGACCATCACGGGGGCGGTGAGGCCGTCGGCGGGCCCGGTGAGGCGGTAGAGGGTCACCGGCCCAGCATAGTGGGGTCGACCGATCAGCCGTCCCGCTCGCGCTCGGACAGGATGTTCTTGAGCGTGGAGAACGCGTTCATCGCCACGGGGAACCCAGCGATCGTCGCCGTCTGCAGGATCACCTCGCGGAGCTCCTCGGGGGTCAGCCCCGCGTCGAGCGAAGCGCGCAGGTGCTGGGGTAGCTGCGACGAGCGCCCCAGCGAGACCAGCGACACCACCGCGGCCAGCTCGCGATCGCGATCCGAGAGCCCGGGGCGGTTGTAGAGCTCGCCGTAGATGAACTCGAGGATGGAGCGCCCCACGTCGCCCAGTCCTTCGATCGCGGCGAGCGCCCGCTCGTCGTGCACCTCGAGGAAGCGGGCACGCCCCCGTTGGTAGCGTTCGTCGTCCACGTTCGTCCTCCGTCGGCGTCGGCCGGGCCCTCGCGAACCCTACCCGGCTGCGGGAAAGGCCGCTCCTGCCGTCCCGACCTCGACGAAGCCCAGGCGCCCGTAGACCCGGGCCACGTTCGCGTCGTCGGCCGAGAGGAACAGCCCCTCGACGCCGTGGGCGAGCGCGTGCTCGACCAACGTGGAAGTGAGCGCCGTAGCGATCCCGCGACGCCGCAAGGCCGGAAGGGTGGCGATGCCCGTGATCTCCGCGATGCCGTCGACCGGCTGATAGGAACCGGACGCGACGGCGCGCCCGCCGATCCATGCACCCGCCATCACGGTGAAGCCATCGCGGATGCGACCCTGCGTGAAGGCGAGGATCCCGGGATCCGCTGCTCGTTCGGCGACCTCGACGGCCGCGTCGTCATCCGCACCTACGTCGGTGCCCGGTGCCCCGAAGCTCACGTGCGCGACCGCATGCAGCGAGGCGAGGTCGGCATCCGGTCCGATGATCCTGATCTCGACGCCTCCCGGCGGGTCCGTCGCCTGGAACGCGCATCCCGGAAGGGCCATCACGGGATGGGTCGCGATCGACATGCCGGCCTCGTCGACCGCGGACCCTACGCCAGCGAGCGAGTTCCACGATCCACTCGATCGCCTCAGGTTGGGCGAGCCCACGCTGGCGCGCCCGCACCTCGGCGACGTCCTCAGGCGTGAAGGTTGCTGCGCCGGGTGTAGGGCGCGCGTAGTAGCGCCATCCCTGACCCTCGTTCACGAACAGCGTGAACGGACCGATCGACTCGGTCCGTACCACGCTTCGTGGCACCGCATCTAGGTACCCGTCGATCGCTCGGAGGTCCACGCCTCCGAGCTTCTCATGCGCCGGGCGGCTCTTCGGCAGGAGGCGCCGCCGGCGGCGGAGCCGGGGTCGAGGCTCCAAGGTCCTGGGCGATCAGGAGGTACGCGTCGCGGTCGAGCTCGCCCCGCGCGAAGCGCATCCGCGCCTCAGCGACCGCAGGGTCCGACCAGGGCGATGCCTGGGGCGCCCTCGGGGCGGCGCCGGCGGGCGCCGCGGGCGCCGTCCGGCCCCAGGAGCCGACCTTCGACTCCAGGGAGTGCAGGCGGACCACCAACCAGATGACCACGCCTACGAGGAGGAGGAAGAGCACGATCGCGATCACCCCGTGGCCGCCGCCGTACCACGAAGCTTGGTGCCAAGGGAACGGTTCCGGGTGCTGCATCTTTGCTCCTTTCGGTAGGGGATGTATCGGCAGGAACGATCCGAAGCTTGCCCATCAGACTCCGAGCGATTCTGAGGGATATGAGCACTGCCTGTGAGATCGCTGAGTCTTTCCCTTCAGTACCCTCGCGGACCGTTCTCAGGAACCTCCCAGGTTCCGCGGCTAGGGTTCGGGTATGAGCGAGGCCCCCAACCGCGTACTGGTCGTGGACGACGAGCCGAACATCACCGATCTCGTGGCGATGGCCCTGCGGTACGAGGGATTCGAGGTGGAGACGGCTGCGACCGGCCGGGCAGCGCTCACGGCCGTCGAGGCGTTCCGCCCCGAGCTCCTGGTGCTGGACGTGATGCTGCCCGACCTGGACGGGTTCGCGGTGACCGAGCGCCTCAAGGCGACCCGGAACAAGCGTGCCCATCCTGTTCCTCACCGCCCGCGACGAGGTCGAGGACAAGGTTCGCGGGCTCACGCTCGGAGGTGACGACTACGTCACGAAGCCCTTCTCGCTCGAGGAGCTGGTGGCCAGGATCCGCGCGCTGCTGCGCCGGGCGGGCAGCGTCGAGGAGTCGGGCCCGCTGGTCTTCGCCGATCTCGAACTGGACGACGACACCCACGAGGTGCGGCGCGGCGGCGCGGTGGTGGAGCTGACGGCCACCGAGTTCCGGCTGCTGCGCTACCTCATGCAGAACGCGCCACGGGTCCTTTCGAAGGCGCAGATCCTCGATCACGTCTGGCATTACGACTTCGGAGGCGACGCCAACATCGTCGAGACGTACATCAGCTACCTCCGCAAGAAGGTGGACGCGGTAGGTCCCCGCATTGATCCAGACCGTGCGGGGAGTGGGTTACCGCCTCAGCGCCCCGGCGGAGGTGTGACCTCATGTCGTTGCGGGCGCGTCTGACGCTCGCCTTGGTGATCCTGATGGCGGTCGGGCTGCTGGCCGCCGACGCCGCCACCTACGCCTCGTTCCGCTCGTTCCTGATATCGCCGCGTCGACCAGCAGCTCGTGGCCGCTCGCGTCGCCCGCCGCTACCGTCCTCAGCGACGAGCTCTCGCCCCCGGCCCACACCCCCCGGCTCCGCGCGGCGACTACGCAGCTGCCGAACGGGCACCTACGTCGCCTACGTGGACGCGCCTCGGGGAGCGTCCACGACAAGGTCATCTCCTACGGGGGGCCATGCCCGCGAAGCCGACGCTGCCTCAGCATCCGACCGGCGCCCCGTTCACGACCGGGTCCGCGGACGGGGGCCCCAGGTACCGCGTGCAGTTCACGCCGCTGGAGCAGGGGGGGTTCCTGATCGTGGGCATCCCCCTGACCGAGGCGACGCAGACGCTCGCCCGCCTGTTGGCGGTGGCGGCGGTGGTCACCGTCCTGGTCCTCCTCGCGATGGCGGGCGTGTCCTGGTACACGGTCCGCCGCGAGCTGCGTCCGCTCGAGGAGATCGAGGCCACCGCGGGCGCCATCGCGGCCGGCGATCTTTCTCGGCGCGTGGAGCGGACCGACCCGAGCACGGAGGTGGGCCGCCTGGGCGCCTCCCTGAACGTGATGCTCGGCCGGATCCAGGGGTCGATGGAGGAGACGCAGGCATCGGAGGCCTCGCTGCGGCGGTTCCTCGCCGACGCCTCGCACGAGCTGCGCACCCCGCTGACCTCGATCCGCGGTTACGCCGAGCTGTTCCGCCGCGGCGCGGCCCACGATCCCGACGACACCGCGCTGGCCATGCGACGCATCGAGCAGGAGAGCGAGCGGATGGGCGTGCTGGTCGAGGACCTCCTGTTCCTGGCACGCTCGGGTCAGGGGCGACCGATCGCGCTCGAGCCCGTGGACCTGGCCGGCGTTGCCGCCGACGCCGTCCAGGACGCCCGCACGGTGGACCCGGGGCGGGCGATCGAACTGCGCAGCCCCGAGCACCTCCACGTCGTTGGTGACGATCCCCGGCTCCGCCAGGTGTTCGCCAACCTGCTGTCCAACGCGTTGACGCACACGCCGGCGGGCACGCCCGTCGAGGTCACCCTCCGCGAGGACGCGGGATGAGGCCGTCGTCGAGGTCCGTGACCAGGGCCCGGGCCTCAGTTCCGATCAGGCCTCGCACGTGTTCGATGCCTTCTACCGGGCGGACCCGGCGAGGGAGCGTCCCGAGGGGAGCGTCGGCACGGGACTGGGGCTCGCCATCGTGTCGGCGATCGCGGAGGCCCACGGTGGCTCGGTCGAGGTGACCAGCACGCCAGGCGAGGGCGCGGCCTTCGAGGTACGTCTGCCCATGGCGGGCTCCGATCAACCGACCACGGCCGACGGGTCGATCCCGAGCCGCCCGGATTGACGCCTCCGGATCCCTGGCGTCAGACGCGTGCTGCCGCACTGAGGCGGAGGGCCAGCGTCGGGCACGCCGTCGCAGCGCGCCGCGCATGGACGAGCTCCTCGGCGGTCAGCGCGCCGCGCTTCGATCACCGGGTAGCCCCAGTCGTCCAGGCGGATCCGTTCGGGGAAGAGGTCGGCGCAGAGCCCGTGGCCCTCGCAGGCCACGATGTCCACGGTGAGTTCGACGGCGTCGCGGCTCATCCGCTCGCGCCTTTCGGGAGTGGGTAGGACCTGCGGATGTGCCGTCCTCGGGACACACCCCGCCGTCGACGGTGCCTCGCGATCTCGTCCGCGAAGGCTCCCAGGGCGCTGCGGACGAACCGCACCGTGCCGTCCGGCAGGCGGCACGCGCCGCGCCCCTCGATGTCGCCCGCCCACCGCCGGACCCGCGTCTCCGTCTCCGGGTCACCGCCACGCGCCAGTTCGGTCAGCCCTCGGGCTATCGACGACAGCCCGTGCACGCAAGGCCCACACTGGCCCGCGGTCTGTCCAGCCATCCACGCCGCTACCCGCGCGGTCTCCACGAGCCCGCAGGCAGCCGAAGGGAGGAAGCAGATCACGCCGGAGCCCATCCCGGCGCCCTTGGCGCGGAGAAGGTCGTCGTCCAGGCGGAGGTCCCATGCGTCGGCGCCCGTGATCCAGGTGCCGAAGTAGCCGCCGAGCAACACGGCCTGTACCCCCTCCGGGTCGCCACCGGCCGCTCGAAGGACGTTGGCGATCGGCGTGCCCCCCGCCACCTCGTAGACCGCCGGCCGCGTCACGGCGCCGCTGACGGTGACCAGGCGGGTGCCCGGCGATCCCTCCGTCCCCAGCGAGCGGAACCAGGTGGGGCCGAACGTGTGGATCTGAACGGCGTGGGCAAGGGTCTCGACGTTGTTGACCAGCGTGGGCCGTCCTTCGACTCCGCGCTCGGCGGGCCTCGCGGGGTCAGCCGGGGGCAGGGTCGGTCCGCCGTTGAGGTGCCGTACGAGCGCCCGCTCCTCGCCGCTCACGTACCGGCGTGGGACGCGGGACACGTGCATCGGCACGCCGCCCGGCTCGGCCGAGTCGCGTGCGGCGAGCGCCATGCGGACGGCGTGCTCCGCATCGTCGGTGTCGAGACACAGCTCAACGCGCCGGGCGCGCACCGCCTCGGCCGCCAAGGCGGCCCCGTCCAGCACCAGGTGCGGACGTGTGGTGAGCAAGAGCCGGTCCTTCGCGCTCGCCGGCTCGCTCTCCGCGCCGTTCACGACGACCACCGGGCGTCGCCTGCCTGAGGCGACCGCACGGAGCTTCGTGGCCATCGGGAACCCGGCCCCTCCACGCCCGCCCAGTCCCGAGGCCTCGAGGCGTGCGATCAACCCGTCATCCTTTGGCTCCGGGTATACCCGCCGATGCTCGGCGAGGGAGACGGCGTCGGGTCCGGCCAGCAGCCGAGGCAGGGTGTGAGGGTCCGGGCCGCGTACGGTGGGACGAGCTGGACTCGGCGTCGCGATCGCCATCATGCCACCTGCGCCATCGCGACGGTCCCGGACACGGAGGAACCCCGGATCGTGAGCTCGGCGACCATGTCGACGTCACCCCCGGGTCCCGCGAGACGTGCGCGGATCCGGCCCCCGTCGATCGCCGTGACGGCACCTGTGAACCGCGTCGGTTGCGCTGGCGGGACCTAGCTCCACGGTGCCGCTGCTGACGGAGAATCCCGCGCCACCGGGCGTTCCCGAGAGGTCGATCGTGAGCCGAAGGCCGGAGGCGTCCAGGGCGCCGGCCATCTGCAGCACGACGGCACCGCCGGCCCCCTGCTGTTCGCTCAGGTTGCCGGTGAACGACGCGGTGGTGGGGAGTGCCTCGGAGGCGGCGGCGGTTCGCTCGGCCTGGATCCCCGGCGGGGTGCCGGCGGTCTTCGCCCATCCGGTCTGCAGCGGTCCCACCACCAGGAAGAGGGCGACGCCCGCGATCCCCAGCGATCCGGCGCCACCCACGGCCGCGCGGATCCACGGGGCAGGAGCGATCGCTCGCTCGCGCCAGGCCAGCGCCCAGCCGACGGAGGCGATGCATGCGGCCACGAATCCCAGCATCCAGACCGACCGGGTGTCGCTCCCGGTCCCGAGCCCATGCACGATGGCGATGGGCCAGCAGGCGTACGCGAGCCAGTGCACCGCTCGCCAGGCACGGAGCCCGAGCCGTACACGGAGCAGGCTCGTGATGACGAGCGCCAACACCAGATCGAACGCCACCGCTCCGAGCCCCAGCCAGACCGGCCGATAGGCCGATGCGAACGGCACGAGGGCGTCGATCCATCGGATGGGGGCGTAGCCGTCCACGACCGACGTCGCGACGTGCACACAGATGAACGCGACCGCCATCAGCGAGAGGTTCCGGTGCAGCCCTTGCGTCAGGAACCGCGGCCAGCGTTGGGCCGACCAGCCCACGCGCCCGGTGATCCCCAGCACGACGACACCCGTGAGCAGCAGCAGCGAGACGACGCCGGTGCCCCGCGTCAGGTACCACAGCGCGGAGCCGCCGGTCATGCCGCCTCCTGCGCTGGGGGCCATCCGGCCGCGTAGACGATGCGGCCGTCGGGGCGGACCAGCCGCGCGGGCATACCCAGCTGGTCCAGCCACGATGGCGCGGCCTCGCCGCGCACGATCGAGGCCGTGGCGGCGACGTTGGCATCGACGCACGTGGCCGCCGCCGTGCTGACGGTCTTCCAGACCTCGGCGGCGGGCTCGCCGGTACGAGGGTCGATCACGTGGTGCGCCGTATCGTCTCCGCGGATCCACCGTCGGACCGTCGTGCTCGATGTGGCGAGGCCGCCGCCTCGTATCCGAACGGCGTGTCCCGGCATGGGAGGGCCGTCATGGGCGTCGGCCAGCTCGACGAGCCAACCCTCATCCGGGGCCGGCCCCGCGACGGCGATGTCGCCGCCCAGGCCGATCAGCACACCACCGTCGAGGCCATCGGCCGCAGCGTGCGCGGCGCGGTCCGCGGCGAACGCCTTCGCGGTCGCGCCCAGATCCACCCGGGTGCCAGCGGGGATGCGCACGCTCGACGCCTGAGCGTCCAGCTCGATGCAGCGCCACCCCGGCGCCGGCACGCCGAGCGCACCGGCGGGGAGGAACCGGTCCAGCATGGCGAAGTCACGGTCGTAGCCCATCCGAACGAGCGACGCGCCGATCGTGGGATCCACGTCCCCGTCGGTGAGGGCCGCGGCGCGCAGCGCCACGTCCAGCGCCTCGAACAACAGGGGCCCGACCCTGACCCACAACCCCGGGGTTGCGTTCAACCGTTCGAGGTCGGAGTCGGCACGGAAGCGACTGCAGGCCAGATCGACCGCGTCGAGTACCTCTCCGGCGTGGGCGACGGCCACGGGCAGGTCGCGAGGGTCGACGGTGAGCACGACGCAGGTGGTCCCGAGGGCGCGGAACGAGGTGCTCCCCAGCTCCATCACGAGCCTCCCGAGACGATGCCGCCGCCTCCGCCGAAGCCGGGCTGGGGTGCGGACACGGGCGGCTGCAGCCCTGGGAACCCGGTGGTCGGGTCCTGGGCGCCGATCTGGGAGCCGTCGGCGGGTGCGTTCGCTCCCGACCCGCCGGTCACGGTGGTCGAGGTGGCGGCCGGCTGGTGATGGGTCGCCCCCAGCGCGACGGCGATCGTTCCTGCGATGGCCAGGGAGCCCGCCGCGATCCACCCCGTCAGCGAGCTGAGTCGACGGAGGCCACGGTCACGCGCCTGGAGTCGGGGATCACCGCTCATGAGACGAGTGTCCCGCCGGTGTCTGAGAGCTCGGCGGGAGGAGTCTGAGAGGTGGCTGTGCGCTCGAGTGAGCTAGTACCGCGGGGCGGTCGGCGCCGGCATCGCGTCGAGCTCGGCGAGATCCGTCTCCGAGAGCAAGAGGTCGGTCGCGCCGGCGTTGTCTTCCAGATATCGCATGCGCTTCGTGCCCGGGATCGGGATCACGCACGGGTCGAGCGCCAGGAGCCAGGCGAGTGCGACCTGCGCCGGAGTCGCCTCGTGCCGGGCTCCCACGGACCGCACCGTATCGACGAGCGCCTGATTCGCGGCGATCTGCTCCGACGTGAAGCGGGGGAGTCGCGAACGGAAGTCGTCCTCGCCGAACGTTGCCTCCGTGATCGTTCCGGTGAGGAAGCCGCGGCCCAGGGGGGCGTAGGGGACCAAGGCGGCATCGTGCGCACGGCACCAGGGCAGCACGTCGTCGAGCCTGTCGCGCCACCACAGCGACAGCTCCGACTGCACGGCGCTCACGGGATGGATCGCGTGCGCCAGGTCGAGTTCGGCTGTGGTGACCTCGGACAACCCGAGGTTCCGCGCCTTGCCGGCTGCGACGATCTCGGCGAGCGCGCCCCAGGATTCCTCGAGCGGGACCTCGGGATCCACGCGGTGGAGGTAGTAGAGGTCGATCGTGTCGACGCCGAGCCGCCGCAGCGAGCCGTCCACCTCGGCGCGGATCCGGTCGGGGTGGGCGGCGTTGCGCAGCGGGTAGCCGCCCTCCGCGCCCACCACCAACCCAACCTTCGTGGCCACCACGGCTTCGTCGCGGCGGCCCGCGAGCGCCCGCCCCACGAGCTCCTCGTTCACGAACGGGCCGTAGACGTCGGCGGTGTCGAGCATCGTGACGCCCAGGTCCAATGCCCGGCGCACCACGTCGATCGAGGTGGTGTCCGTGCGCTCACCCCCGTACGCCCAGTGCATGGGCATGCAGCCCAGACCCACCGCTCCGACCCGAAGGCCGGTCGCACCGATCGTCCGCTCCCGCACGGACGGAAGGCTACCGGCCCGGCATAGACTCCTGCTCGTCGACCCTCGAGGTGAGCCGATGTGGCCCGAAGGCAAGCGCTGCTCCGTGGCGTTCACGTTCGACTTCGACGCCGAGGAGGTGTGGATCGCCGAGGACCCCGCGAACGCCCAGCGGCCAGGTGTCCCAGCCACGTTCTTCGTCCCGGGTCGTGTGGCAGAACGGAGGTCCTCGGGTATCGCCCGCCCTCGTGGGACTTCAGCGCCTTTACGGAGGAGCTGCTGCGACGGCACGGGTTCGCATACTCGTCGAACTTCATGGACGACCTCCTGCCTTACCGGCGGGAGGCGAGTTCCGCGGGTACCTGCGGGAGGGCGGAGCCTGCGTGCTGACATGCCACCCGCAGGTGATCGGGCGCCCCCACCGGCTCGAGCTGCTCGAGGGGTTCATCGATCTCGTGCTGGGCCACGATGATGCCTGGGTGGCCACCTGCTCGGACATCGCCGCTCGCGTGTGACTGTGGGTGCGCGGCGGGCGCATGGGCCCCCTCGGTCACCAGGGCAGAGGTGTTCCGTCCTGGAAGGATCCGCCCGTGGGGCCGTCGTCGGGAAGCGTGACGCCCCACACGATGCTCGCGGCACCCTCCGCCGCCGAGCGTGGTGCGCCGTCGCCGCCCATGTCGGTGCGGCACCACCCCGGGCTGCAGGCGTTCACCAGGATGCCGGTCCCCTCCAGGTCCTCCGCCAGCGCCCGCGTCATCGCGTTGAGGGCCACCTTCGTGACCGGGTAGACCCCACCGGCACGCCGCTCGTGGGCGCGCGAGGCCAACTCGGTCGTGACGTTCACGATGCGCCCCCATCTTCGCTCCAGCATCGGCGGAAGGAACGCCTGGGTGACCCGCCACGCGCCCAACGCGTTCACCTGCCACGCCGCCTGAGCCGCGTCGTCGCTCACATCTCCCCGGGGGTAGATGCCGGCGTTGTTCACCACGATGTCGACGCCGCGTGGACCTATCTCGTCGCGAACCGACCGGACCGACTCTCGATCGGCGACATCGACCCTCACCACTTGGGTGCCGGCGAGTCCGATGGCCAGCGCGGTCGCCGCCCCCGCGCCTGCGTCACGGGCTCCGAGGAAGACCTCGGCCCCGAGCTCGGCCAGCTGACGCACCACCTCGACGCCGATCCCGCGCGCCCCGCCGGTCACCAGCGCCCGACGTCCCTCGAGGGTCCGATCCATGCGTTGCACGGTAGCGGCCGACATGCGATCACGGGGCGGTCGAGGCAGCGCGATGCGGCGAACAGATCCGAGAGGTCGTGCTGACGGTAGGGCGTGACGCAGGGGTTGCCGTCGGCGATCCACAAGCTCCGGGCATCCAGATCCATGACGACCGATGCCACGGTGGCACCGCGGTCCTCGGGCGCGTCCCGCGGATCTGGGTGGCAGCAGATCCCCGAAGGGAAGTTGGCGTGATCCGACAAGGCGGCCGCCAGCGTCTGGGGGGTGAAGCCGCCGGGTTGCGCGGCCGCGAAGCGCCGGATCCGGTCGAGACGGACCGGGCTGTCGGGCATCGACCAGACCGAAAGGTCGCGCTCCGCCACCTCCGGTGTGAGGAAGTGGTTCGTGTGGAGCTGGACACCGTTCTGCGGGAACGAGACGTGGAACCGCTCCGGTCCGCCGGGTTCGGCCTCGCCGTCGAAGACGGTCCCGTCGGCGTGCCCGATCAGGTAGTTCGCGGAGGACGAACGGCCGCGGCGAACGGCGAGGGAGATCGCGTCGGAGGGCGTGGCGCAGCTCATGAAGGCCCGGAGCAACACGTGGTACGGGATGCCGGGGGCGCCCACGTCGTTCGTGGTGACCATCGCGTTGGTGCACACGCCCAGCCCGACGGCGTTCATCCCCGTCTTCGCCAGCAGCCCCGCCTCCACGACGCTCACGAACGCCGGACCGTCGTCGGGCTGCGATTCCAGGACGACGACCGTGTCGAAGCAGTGCACGAGCCAGTCCCAGTTCTGGGCGATCATCGTGTGGCCGCTCACGGTGACCTCGGGAAGCACGCCGATCGCGGTGCACTCCGCCGGCGGTAGTGGTCCCGCCGAGCTGCCGGTCGCGGTCCGCACCTGTCCCGCGTACATGATCTCGGTCCGAACGTTGAGAGCCAGGATGTCCTCGAAACTGACCTGGGCGCCCTCGGCGATCCCGCGGATCTCCTCCAGGAAGGTGGGGAACAGCGCGCCGATCGGGTCTACGAACCGCGCGGCCTCCTGCCGGACACGCTCCCAACCCCAGCCCGCGAAGTGCACGAACGCCCCCTCGTACCCCTTGATCGAGTCCGCGATGCGCGCGCCGGCCTGGGTCCCGTACTGACGCCCGCGCGCGCGCGCCTCACCGCCCACGCGTACGGTGGGGTAGGACGTGCTGCGCCCACCCTCACGAGGGTCGGCGCCTGGTCCCAGGGTGCTCATGCGGTCCCTTCCGTCCGTATCGTGGGTCGGGTGGCTCGGTGGGTGCACGCCGCGCCCGCCGAGCCCGTGCTCCTACGCTACCGCCGTGGAGCCGTCACCCGCCGCAGGGACCTTGACGCCGGCGTCGGTGGGCGGGACATTGCCCACGACCCGACCGTAGGAGGGACGGCGGCAGTGGGGCGGGAGCGGATCACCAGGAGGGACCTGCTGCGGCGCGGGGCACGTGTCGGCTCCGCGCTCGTCGTCGGGGGCTCGGCGCTGGCCGCGGCCGCGTGCTCCTCCTCGTCCCCTTCGGCGAACGGGCAGTGGGGTCCGCACACATCTGTTCCGATCGAGCCCGTGCCCGACGGCGATCTGAACTACCTGACGTGGGAGGGGTTCATCGATCCGGGCGTCGTCCAGGACTTCGAGGATGCCTACGGCGTCCGGGTCAGGTCGACGTTCTTCGACAACGACGACGCCATGGTGGCCGAACTGGCCTCGGGCGCCGCCTACGACATCGTCACGACGAACAGCGCCTACGTGGACCCACTCCTGCGAGGCGGCCTGTTGCAGCCGATCGATCACGAGGGTCTGCGGAACTTCGCCCAGGTGATCCCGTTCTTCCGCGATCCACCCTTCGATCCGGGGGCCCGCTACTCGCTGCCGTACGCCTACGGACCCACCGGCATCGCGTGGAACGCCTCGAAGGTGGGTGGGATGACGGGGTCCTGGAGCGACCTCTGGGATCATCCGGAGGCCGTGGGGAGGATCTTCGTTCTGGACCAGATCGAAGAGGCGCTCGGGATGAGCCTCCTGCGTCTGGGCTACGACCTCAACTCCGGGGATCCGGCCCAGGTGGCCCAGGCGGCCGATGAGCTGATCGCGCTCAAACCGCGCCTCGGGGGGTTCTCCACGGACGATGTCTCGACGCTCTCTGACGGATCTGCATGGATCCAGCACGCGTGGTCGGGAGACGTCTGGCGTGCGATGTCCTCGATGCCGGATCCGCGCAAGCTGCGTTTCCAGCTGGGTGCGGAAGGCGTGCCGCTGGGATCGGATCAGGTGTCGATCGCGTCGGTGGCGGAGCACCCGGGCACGGCGTTGCTCTTCATCGACTGGATGCTGGCCCCCGAGAACTCGATCCGCAACGTCGCGTGGACCGGCTACCCGAACGGGACCGAGGCGGGCAACGCCCAGCTCGATCGGGCCCTGAAGGGCGTTCCGTGGCTCCGGGTGACCGACGAGATCCTGGCCCAGGCGGATTGGAAGCTCGCTCTGACCGGCGAACGTGAGCGCATCTGGACGCAGGAGTGGGCCAGGGTCAAGTCGCCCTGGACCCGAGCTTGACGAGGCTAACAGTGTTAGCTAAGCTTCCGAGCTAACAACGTTAGCTACGCGGGTCAGAAGGGAGCAGGAGATGGCGTTCAGGAACGAGATCAGCGCCGAGGCCACGATCGAGGGCACCCCCGAGGAGGTCTGGACCGTGCTCAGCGACTTCGCCGCCTACGGTGATTGGAACCCGGGGATGGAGGAGGTCGAGGGTCAGGCCGTCGTGGGCTCGCGCCTGCGGATCGTCTTCAAGCTGAAGGGTGACCGCACGATGAGGATGCGTCCCACCGTGCTCGCGGCCGAGCCCGGCCGGGAGCTCCGATGGATCGGGCGTCTGTTGATGCCCGGTATCTTCGATGGAGAACACCGCTTCGAGATCCACCCCGACGGTCCCGATCGCGTGCGATTCGTCCAGGGGGAGCGGTTCAGGGGACTCCTGGTTCCGTTCCTTCGGAAGATGATCGAGGTCGACACCCTGCAGACCTTCGAGGCCGTGAACGCGGCGCTCTCCCGGCGTGTGGCCGAGCTGCGGAGCAGAGCCGCGTGACCTCCGATCGTCTGGAGCAGATCGTCGCCGTCGCGCTGGACATCCTCGAGACCGAGGGTCCCGACGCGCTCACGATGCGACACCTGGCGGGGAGGCTGGGCATCCAGGCGCCGTCCCTCTACAAGCACGTGGCGAGCAAGGAGGACCTACAGACCCTCCTGATCGCGGAGGCGCTCCGGCGGTCCGGCGAGGCGGCGCACGAGGCCGTCGACGGACTGCCGCCACGGTCAGGACGGCTCCGGGCAGGCCGTGCACTGGCGTCCGCCTACCGGGCCTGGGCCCTGGCCCACCCTCACCTATACCGCCTCGTGACGGAAGGCGAGCTGCCGCGCGACCGGTTGCCCGAAGGCCTGGAGGCGTGGGCCGCGGAACCGGTGGTCCGCGTCGCGGGTTCGCAAGACCGTGCTCGGGCGGCGTGGGCGTTCGCGCACGGCATGACGATCCTGGAGCTCGACGGCCGGTTCCCTCCAGCCGCCGACCTCGACGCGGCGTGGGAGGTCGGCGTGGCGTCGCTGCTCGGCCGCTGACGCGATCCTCGAACGGGACACACGCGCGGCACGCCCGATCCGGGTGCGCGTGGTAGACCTCGGAGATGGAGGAGGGACCGATGCCTGAGAAGAAGGGAACCGGCACCGCTGAGGATCCGTGGCAGCTCACCACGCCGCCAGGGAGCTCGACCTATGAGATGTGGCGCGACGAGGCCGCCGATCCGCCCGCGCTGATCTGCCAAGTGGGCAAGACGCGGTTGAGCTACCGGCTGCGCTGCATCGAGGACCTGCACGCCATGCTGCAGGCCGCAGGTGACTGGGTGCCCCTGGGCGGCGCCGACGAGCAGAAGACCGCACCGGAGGGCTCGGTTGAAGCGTGGGCCCGATCAGGAGACAACCCGGTGGGCGGGTGGTACGGGCTCAAGAAGGGCCTGCGAGGCCGCTTCGGGGTTTACGTGCCGCCGCTGATGGAGGTGCTCGGGCTCGCGGAGCTCGAGCACAACGCCCGGAACAACCGGATGCGGGCCGTCTGAGCCGGGACGTCGAGGAACAACGGCGGCCGGTGCGGCGGTTGTGGGTGCCGTGGAACTAGGCGTCTTCACCTTCGCGGAGCTGTACGAGGACCCCCTCACCGGCGAGACCATCAGCGCCCGGCAACGGATGCGCGACCTCGTCGAGGAGGCCGAGCTTGCCGACCAGGTGGGCCTGGACGTCTTCGGTGTGGGGGAGCATCACCGCGCGGATCTCATCGTCTCGGCGCCCGCTCTGGTGCTCGCCGCCGTCGCCGAGCGGACGCAGCGCGTGCGCCTCTCGAGCGCGGTGACCGTGCTCAGCTCCGACGATCCTGTCCGTGTGTTCCAGGATTTCGCGACCCTGGATCTCCTGTCGAACGGACGCGCCGAGATCATGGCGGGCCGCGGTTCGTTCACCGAGTCCTTCCCGCTGTTCGGGTTCGACCTACAGGACTACGACGACCTGTTCGGGGAGAAGCTCCGGCTGCTGATGCAGCTCCGGGACAACGAGCACGTGACATGGTCGGGGCGCTTCCGCCCGCCGCTCTCCGGCCAGGGCGTCTACCCGCGGCCCGTGCAAGCTGCTCTGCCGATCTGGGTGGCCGTGGGTGGAGCTCCGGAATCGGCGTTCCGCGCGGGGACGTTGGGACTGCCCATGGCGCTCGCGATCATCGGCGGGATGCCCGAGCGGTTCGCGCCGTTCGCCCAGCTGCATCGCGACGCCGCGGACCAAGCGGGTCACGATCCGCTCCCCGCGCTCAGCATCAACTCTCACGGCTACATCGCCGAGACGTCCCAGCGGGCGCTCGACGAGTCGTTCCCGTACGCCGCGGGGATGATGAACACGATCGGCAGGGAGCGCGGCTGGTCTCCGATGACGCGCGAGCAGTACGACGCTGCGGCCACCCTTCGCGGTGCGAACTTCGTGGGGAGCCCGCAACAGGTGATCGAGAAGATCCTGTTCCAGCACGGGATCTTCGGACACGATCGCTTCTGCGTGCAGTTCACGGTGGGCTCCCTGCCCCACGACAAGATCATGCGGTCGATCGAGCTGTTCGGGACCGAGGTCGCCCCCGCGGTGCGCGAGGAGCTGGCTCGCCGGGCCGCCGCCCCCGCGTAGCCGGCTAACGTCGGAGCCGGTGGCGGACGACGTCACCCGGAACCCGGTGATCGCGAACTCCGCGGCGAAACGCGCGTCCCGGTCCGCGCCCACGACCGTCCCCACAACGTCGGTCGGTCCATCCACCTACGCCTTCTCCCGCCGACTCGATGCCATCGACCTATCGGGTTCAGACGCCCCGGCACCCGAAGACCTTGAGGTGCCCCCGCGTCCGCCCCCGCGGACGTGGGACTGGCGGGCACGTGAGGGGGAACACCATGGCGCGGAACCGTCGCTCCATCGGAACGCTCTTGGTCCTGGCGCTCGCCTCGACCGCGATCGCCGCGGGAACCGCCCGGGCCACGCCGCCGCGGTCGGCGGCCGTCCCGTCGAGCGGCGTGCTCTTCGGGACCTACATCAGTCCGCGGTGGGGCGACCAGGGCGCCTCGATCCGGCACGCGGAGGGGATGTTGGGGCGGTTGTTCGACGTCACGACCCGCTACCACGGGTTCACCGACACGTTCTACAAGCCCGAGGTCAACTGGACGAACGAGGGACGGCTGCCGATGGCCAGCTGGCGCGCCACCGGACTGACCCCGGACCCCCGTCGCGCGGCGGCCATCGCGAAGGGCACCTACGACGCCACGATCATCACCGTGGCGAGGGCGATGAAGGCGGTGCCCGGCCCGCTGCTCGTGCGGTTCGCCTCCGAGATGACCCAGGCTCCCGGGCAGATCCAGTACATCGGGAACCCGAAGAAGTTCGTCGCGGCGTGGCGCCACGTCGTCGACCTGTTCAGGAAGCAGGGGGTCACCAACGTCCGGTGGGTCTGGGATCCGCAGGCGGCCGCGTTCTGCAACGGACGGGCGCAGGCGTACTACCCCGGGAACCGCTACGTCGACTGGATCGCCGGCACGGCCATCCCGCCGTCGGAGTCGACCCGCAGCTTCAGCGACCTGTTCTCGTGCTTCTACGACTGGGCCTCGCACAAGGCCAAACCCCTCATGGTGCAGGCCGGGGTCGTCGAGGTCTCGAGCCAGCCGAACTGGAAGGCGAACTGGATGGCGGGGATGCGCGCCTCGCTCAAGGCCATGCCGGCGATCAAGGCCCTGATCTACTGGAACGCCCAGAAGGCGAAGACCGACTACTGGGCGGACACCTCACCGGGGTCGTGGACGAACTACAGCGCCATGGCGTGTGACCCGTACTTCAACCCGAACGGCCGGGCGGGCTGTTGAGGGGGCGGTCCGGAGCGTTGCCGGACCGCCCCGCGAGCTTCCCGTCATGCCTGGTCGTCCTCGTGCGAGCCGATCGGTGAACCCGTCTCGAGCAAGCTCTTGAGGTCGCTGAGGAACCAGCTCCAGCCGCCCCCCGCCCCCTGCTCTTCCATCGCTCCCGAGATCAGCAGCGCGAGTTGTGGTTTGCCCTCGAGCTCGTGGGTCATGGTGAGCCTCGAGAGGCCCGGTCTGGTCTCGCGGATCTCGTACGTAAGGCGTGTGAACCCCTCCGAAGCCGTCCTCACGAGTACGGACCTTGAAGGAACTGCGGAACCCGGCTAGCGGGCGCGGCCCTCGCGGAGCATGGCGATCGACTTGTCGATACGGCGTTGTCGCGTCTCGGCCGCCTTCGCGCCCTCGATCGAGAGCACGTGCCAGCGCTGGTTGCTGTACGAGAGCGTCTCGAAGAAGCGTTTCGCGTCGGGTTCGGCGCTCAGGGCGGCGGCGAAGTCCTCGGGACGTCGACCGCGCGGGGCGCCGTGTCCAGTGCCAGATCCACGTCGACCTCGGCGCCGGCCTCCAGACCCGACGCCTCACGATGCTCGGAGCTGAACGACATCATGTAGTCGTCCCCCCAGGCGACCACGCTGGTGCGGTACGCGTATCCGTTCACCGTGGCGCGTACCTTCGGGCGTTTCCCACCCCCGAGCTCCTCCACCACCTCGGTCGGGACAGGGATCCCGGTCGCCGTCTTCCCGTTGAGCTGGATCGTGCTGCGGAACATCACGAGGGCCTCCCTGGATGACGTTTCGTCACAAGGTATCGTGCCGCGCCTTCAGCTCCTTCCCACCTGCGTCCTGAGGACTCGCCGGCGATCACCACCCGCTGGAGCGTCGCCAGGTAGGCGGTCCAGCCATCGACGAACGCATCGCGATCTGCTTCCCGTTCGAAGCCCGTCTGCACCATCGTGAGGAGGGTTCCGCCTTCGCGCGCCTCGAACGTGATGGTGAGTTCGGTCTCCATGGCGCGGCCCCACTCGGCGATCTCCATACGGTGGGTGAACACCAACCGACTCGGCCGCTCCACCACCGAGTAGGTCCGTCGCTCGACGTCGGGTTCGCTCCCATCGGGACCCATCACGTACGTGGACGTGCCGCCCACGCGGACATCTGTCTCTACCCGGTGGACGATCCAGCCTTCCGTCCCGGCGCCGTGCAGGTCTTCCTGCAACGACGGATCCACGAACGCGTCGAACACCGTCTCCGGTGGTGCTTCGTACATCCGCTCCAGCCGTAGTTCGAGGGTCATCTCAGGCTCCCCTCGTATCCGGTCCACCGTCGAGGAACATCGCGAGGATCGGTGCGAGGACCTCGGGGTCGGCACCGTGGTCCTGGCCCTCCAGCGTTCGGTGTTCGGCGGAAGGCAGCAACGTGGCCAATGCCGCGGTGGCGTTGCGCTGCCAGTCCGGACTGTTCCCACCATCCAGTACCAGTGTGGGGATCGTGATCTGCGACGCCCATGCTCCGGGCAACGGCCGTCCGGCCATCTCCTCGCCCATGATCCGGCGTCGTAGGCGATCGTGTGTGCGAGCGCCTCCATCCCCGCCCACATCGGCGAACCCTGCATCTGCTCCACCACGGTGCGGGGACGCCGACGCCCGTGACCATGAAGTACGTCACGGCGTCGCCTGGCCGGCCTTCGTCCACGAGTTCCTCGAGGTGCCTGACGTAGTCGCCAGGGAGCGGTGGCCGAGAGTCATCGACGATGAAGGGGGTTCGTAGACCGCGAGCCGGGTCACCGCCGCGCCCCGCATCACCGCCCGCAGTGCGAGCGCCGCGCCGGATGAGTGTCCGAACACCGCCGCCGATCCGCCGACCGCATCGATCAGCGCGTCGAGGTCCTCGAGCTCACGGTCCACCGCATAAGGCAGGGTGTCACCGCTGTCGCCGCGTCCTCTCCGATCGTAGGCGATGACCGTGCATCGATCCGCCAGACGTGCCGCGAGCGCGGCCGCGGCGTGGCGGTCGCTCAAGGCGCCACCCACGAGGATCAACGGCGAGCCCTCTCCGGTGCGGTCGAAGGCGATCGAGGTCCCGTCGCGTGAACGCAAGGTCTCCATCGTCAAGCTCCCGTGTCGTGCCGGCTCTTGAGGAATGTCCCGAGTCGCTCGAAGAAGATGAGCTCGCCGCGCATCGCCCGCGAGTACTCGTCCGCCGGGAGGTTCCCGCCCGACTGCGAGAAGGTCATCCGCGTCATCCCGCCGCCGACGTCTTCGAGGTCGACCGTGAGCGTCTCGGCCGGCTCCGACGTGGGTTCGAGACCCTCCTGAAGTGTCATCACGACCCGCTCCGGCGGTACGAGTTCCAGGAACCTTCCGCAGAACTCGATGCGGATCGGTTCCGGCCCGTGGAGCATCACCAGCCTCCACTTCCCGCCCGGTGAGGCATCCATCTGGATCGTGTCCGACGGGATCGTGGACCCGTCCTCCCCGAACCATCGCGCGAACGACGCCGCCTGAGTCCAGGCTTGGAACACATCCTCGCGCGATGCGGCGAAGACCCGCACGATGCGGATGCCGTCGGCGTCCGACGCGGCCGATACCACGCCCTCGGTCGGTGTCGCGTCTGCCATCGTTATCCCCTCTCCTGTCGGGTCTTCCGCTCGACGTGAGCCGCGAGCCTGTCCAGCCGCCGCTCCCACATCGCACGGTGGTGCTCCATCCACTCTGCGGCCTCACCCAGTTCCTCCGGTGCGATCCGGCATTCACGGATCCGGCCGCGCTTCTCGGTCGTCACCAGGTTCGCTTCCTCCAGGACGTGGATGTGCTTCAAGACGCCAGGAAGCGAGATGCCGGTGGGCGCCGCGAGTTCGCTGATCGACGCCGGCCCGGCCGACAGGTGCTCGAGGATGTCGCGCCGCGTCGGATCGGACAGCGCCGAGAACGTACGGTCGAGCATCTGAGACTGAACCATATGGTTAAGTATCTAGCCCACCACTCGGGTCGTCAACCTGACCCTGGCCTCGCGCGTCGGCCTAGGAGAGCGCGCTGATCCGGGGGATGAAGGCAGCGGGCAGGGGTGCCGGAGGGCGGGTGCGGAGCCGTTCCAACGACTCGAACGGCAGCAGGTCGACGGCATAGGTGTCCAGGAGCCGGCCCAGCAACGCCGACGGGTCGATCCCGGCATCGGCCGTCCGCCGTCCGTCCGGCAGCTGAACCCCGCCCGCATGCGTCTCGCACAAGGGGTACGTCTGCCCGGCGAAGCTATGGACGGCGACGGGAACCCCCGGCCCGGGCTCCAAGCCGGCGCAGAGCGTGCAGATCAGCGTCAGCCGTGACGGGTACGCGAAGGCACCGCGCCAGCCTCGTTCGTGCTCGATCACGCGTCCCCAGAGCGAGACCGTCCCGGCCACCGGGGCCGTCGGGTAGGCGGGCGCGTCGCGAGGGTCGTCGCCCAGCGTCCTGCTCGCGTAGATCCCGCAGATGCAGCGCAGGTCGGGAGCGTCGTGGGGACGCCGCGTCCTGCGGAGCAGCGCCGGCAGCTCGCATCGTGCGCGCGCTGCCTCGCGCGCCACCCAGACGCTCGACCCGCCGGAGCCCGCGGCCAGGAGGCTGGGCCGCCCGTCGTCGGCCAGCGCCAGCCGCCACAGCCGCCAACCCTCGATCGGCTCGGTGCCTCGCGAGCGCCGGAGCTCGTTCATCCCACCAGCGTGACCCGCCTCGGCCGGTTCGACAACCAGGGTGTGTCAGCGCTCGAGAACGGCTCGGAGGCGCTCGAGATCGCGTGTGACGGACCGTCGTACCTGGCCTCGCATCAAGGGCCCGCCGACGCGGTAGAGCGCGGCTGGGTCCCCCTGGACCCGGATCGTGACGACGGTGGAGCCGCTTGCCCAGGAACGCTGGTCGAACATGTAGGAGGCCACGTCGGGCCGTCGCCGTCCGATCGTCGCCTCGACCGTGACGTCGAGGTTCACGACAGCGCGGGGTTGGGCGTCCCTCCGGATTCCACGACGTCCTTCAGGCGCGCCACGATCAGGCCCCACGTCAGGTTGACGCTTCCGAAGTCGTACGAGGGCTGGTCCTGCGGCCACCCGACGTGGCGGAAGACCACCTTCGACCCATGGTCGCTGGGCTGGATCGCCCAGGTGACCTCGGTGCCCTCCCAATACGGGAACCCGCCCGGGCAGGCCCAGACGATCTCTGAGGGGGCGGCCACCCTGGACACGCGGATCGGCAGGCGGACGGGGGCGCCGGCGAAGCCGAACGACAGCTCGCCGCCCTCCGCATCGTCTCCGGTGACATCCGGTGTCCAGAAAGCGGCGAGCCCGGATCGCGAGGCGATCGTGTCGAAGACCGCCTTGGGTTCGGCGTGGATCTCGATCGCGTGCACCATCTCTCTGGTCATGCTCGCACTCCTTCATCTCGGGCGGACCTCGGTATTTAAGCGATAGCTGAATCTGCTGTCAACCTGAAGGATGTGCTTAACTACCCAGCGTGCAGGCCCAGTTGGAAGCCATCTCGAATCCCCGGCGCCGGGAGATCCTGCGATTGGTCTGGGATCGTGAGCTGCCGGCGGGGGATATCGCCGCACGTTTCGACGTGACCTGGCCGGCGATCTCGCAGAACCTCGCCGTGCTGCGCAAGGCGGGGCTCGTCGTCGAGCGGCGAGACGCCAACCGAAGGCTCTACCGCGCCGATCGAGCCGCGCTCGGCTCGCTGCGGGCGGTGCTCGAGGAGATGTGGTCGCAGGATCTGGACCGGTTGCGACACGTGGTGGACGACGGATGAGTACCGACGCCTCGCGCGTCGTGGAGCTCAGCATCCGCCTGGACTCGGCCCCCGATGTCGTCTTCCCGTTCCTGACGGAGGCAGAGCGTTACGTCCGGTGGCAGGGGGTCCGGGCGGAGCTGGATCCCCGGCCCGGGGGCATCTACCGGGTGTGGATGGACGCCAAGACGGTCGCGAGCGGAGCGTTCGTCGAGGTGGATCCTCCCCGCCGTCTCGTCTTCACGTGGGGGTGGGAGGGCAACCCGTCCATCCCGCCCGGCTCAACGACCGTGGAGGTGACGTTGGTCGCTGAGGGCGGAGGAACGGTACTTCGGTTGCGGCACTCCGGCCTGCCCGACGGGGAGGCGGCCGCGATGCATGAAGAGGGGTGGGTCTTCTTCACGGGCCGTCTCGTGACGCTCATGGCGGGCGACGACCCGGGCCCCATGCCCTCGGCTCCGCCCGGCGGCGACTAGGCGCAGCGCCGATCAGGGTTTCCGCTACCAGGCGAGCGTCGTGAGGATCTCCAGGGCGACCTCACCGATGGGGCGGTCGTTCGTCACCTCTAGGTCACCGACCTCGGCTCCGACGCCGCCGGCGGTCCACTCGCGTGCGACGGCGAGGTCGTTGGCCCGGCCGCTGGTGACCGCGTTCGCGAGCCGGCGTTCGATCTCCTCGATCGGCAGGTTGAGCCGCACGGTGGTGAGCGGCATCGCCAGTGCGCCCTGGAGATCGCCCAGCTCGTTCGGCGTCTTCACGGCCCCCGCGAGTGCGAAGCGGCGCACGCCGCTCTCGTAGTAGTTGCCCACCACGGCGTCGACGTTGCGGAGAAGCATCGGCGAGACGCCGTGATCGCTGGCGTCGCCCGGATCGAACCAGCTCAGCCAGTCGAGGTCGATCGCGGCGTAACGGACACCGCGAGCTTCGAGGAGTTCGGCCAGCTCCTCGATCACCGACGTCTTTCCCGTCCCGAAGGTGCCGGTGATCAGGACGCCGCGCGCGTCGGGCCGGTCCGCCATGCGCGCAAGCCTATGCGCGTGCGGATCCGGTGTCGCTCAAGCGTCCCGTGCCGTCCCCGCAACGAACAGGCAGACGAACGCCGTGGCGATCACGCCCGCCACCGGGGCCAAGAAGGCCGCCAGCGGGATCCTCGTCGGATCGGTCCCCGTCACCAGCTGTGGAGCCCAGATCGACGCGACGGCCACCACCGCCCAGATCACTCCCTCCATGATGGCGAACGCCCGCCAGCGGGTGTCCGATACCCCTCGACCCATCGCGCCGGCCATCAGGATGAAGCCCGTGGCGATCGCGCCCCACAGCCACATCGTGAGGGCGGCGATCGGGAGGTGCTCCTGCAGGCTGCCCGTGACCATGTCCGGCGCGAACAGGCTCGCCGCGCCCACGGCTATCCACACCGCGGCGGCCGTGAGGCCGACCATCAGGAACCGGTCGTCTCGCGGTCGCGCGGGCCGGACGTCGATCCGCTCCGGGAGCCGCGTCTCGGTACGCATCGCGATCCTCCTTCCCTCGCTGCTTCCAGGGTGCCACACGGCCTTGGAGCGCCTGAGTGCCGGAGGTCCCGAGGTACGTGGTCTGTTGAGCCGTGATCGGCTCAGTCTGATGTCGCTCGCGCAGAGGCAACGTTCCCCTTGCGCTCGAACATCTCCAGCGCCGTCGAGAACGCCTCGTCGGCTTCGTCCCGGCGCCCCGCCGCCCACAGGGTCTGCCCACGGATCCTGACGGTGTCCGCGTGGAAGTTCAGGTACTCGGTCTCGCGGACCATCTCGAGTGCACCGTCGATCTCCATGAGCGCGGCGGCGTGTTCTCCTCTTGCGGAAGCGACGAGCCCGCGGCCGTCCCGATCGGCACGCGTGCACCGATGTCGTCGGCGGAACTCATGCCGAAGCCTGGCCGGCCAGTTCGTCGGCGTCGTCGAAACGACCCGTTTCCGCCAGATAGGTCGCGAGGACCGAGGTGATCGTCGAGTTGGATCCCGTCTCTCCCTCCCGGTCGTAGATCACCTTCGCGTGACGGAGGACCTCCACCGCGTCGGTCCTTCTCCCGAGTCGCCAGAGACTCTCCGCACGGACCAGGTTGTTGAGGTGCCTCGCGTCGGGGGTCCCGATGTCGGCCCAGCCCCGGTCCACCCGGTCCATCGCAGCATCGAACCCTTCCGAGTCGTCAGCCATCGCGTAAGGCTCCCGAGCAGCATGTCCTGCGGGTTGTTCGCGATCTCCCACGCCCCCTATGGCCGTCGAGGTCGAAGACCGTTCTCGACGGGGGCGGTTCCGAAGTATGCCTCCATCAGGTAGCCGCTGGCTGCAAGATCCCGATACGTGATGCTGAGGCTCGATACACGCGGGCGCAGGCGTTCGGATATCTCGAGGGCTTCCGAAGTGCGGCCCAGCCAGAACGCACATGACCCGAGCGCCAGGAGGCTGGCCGTGATGGCGTCGTCGTCCCCCAGCGGCTCGGCCTCGGCCAGCAGCTCCGCGGCAAGTCCCACCCCCAGTAGATCGCTCGCTCCGGTTGCGTCTGGAGCTGCGAGATGAGCGAGAAGACCTCGGCTCGGATCCTCAACGGTTCGACCTCGGCGGCCTCAGGAGAGCGGAGGAAGCTGCCCAGTACGTCGAGCGCCCGGCGGTATTCCCCCTGGTGTTCGAGGACCTCGCCAAGGTCGTCTACGACCCGAGCTCGTTCCGTGCCTTCGGCCATCTCGCGGCTCCTCGAGGAAGTGGCTCGCCCCTTCCAGTTCGTCGCGCAACGTTATGCGCTCGGCCGACAGGTGGAGGGCACGGGCGGCGTCGTGGGCCAGCCGTCGGGTGCGCTCGTCCATGGGGCCCAGCTCGCTGCGGTATCTGAAGGCTTGCTCCAGGTGGTGGCCCAAGATCTCCTGGTACTCGCCCACCCGGTCACCCGCGGCGATGGTCAGCCATCGCGCGAACCCCTCGTGCAGGTCCGCTCGTTGTTCCTTCGGCATGGCCTGGTAGGCGGCGTCGCGGATCAGGAGGTGCCGGAAGCGGAAGGCGTCCTCCCCCACGAATTCGGCGCGGTCGGGGCGGATGAGCTCCTTGCGTGCCAGGGCGAGGAGGCGGGGACGCACCTGTGCGCGGAGCACCTCCGGGGAGAGCGACGTCACCGCCCCAGCGTGGAAGACCTTCCCCTCCACCGCGCCTCGCTCGATCACCGCGCGTTCCTCGGCATCCAGGCGGTCGAGCCGCGCGGCAAGGAGGAGCTGGATCGTCGGCGGCACCGTGAGGTCGGTCAGATCGTCAACCGCGCGCCAGGCCACCGTCCGAGAACCGCAGCACGCCGTCGTCGATGAGCATGCTGATCATCTCCTCGACGAACAGCGGGTTCCCCTCCGCCGCTGAGAGGATCCGCTCCCTGGCGGTCCCAGGGAGCGCCGCATCGCCCAGGAGGTTGTCGAGCAGGGCACCCGCCTCATCGCCGGCCAGGGGCTCGAGCAGGATAGAGGTGGCGTTCATCTTCCCGCCGCCCCATCCGGGGCGGATCTCCAGCAGCTCGGGCCGGGCGACGCATACCAGCAAG
The DNA here is from genome assembly GCA_963796725.1 of uncultured Actinomycetes bacterium. GTDB lineage: Bacteria > Actinomycetota > UBA4738 > UBA4738 > HRBIN12 > JAOUEA01. The sequence continues at coordinate 365,125 of CAWCMT010000001.1, read as the reverse complement.
AGCTCGGCGTCGCGGGTCCAATCGGCAAGGTGTTCGATCAGATCGAGCAGAAGCCGCCCCGCCCACCGGTGTCGTCGATGAGCCCCTACCAGCGGGAAACTTCCGCGGCGCAAGGAGCTCGAACAGCTGCCCCCCCGGCCACGCAGCGTCGTCGGGCGCGGCGCGGCTCCGCCCAACCGAAGAGTCCACCGACCAGCCGCGCGATACGGTCGCCCTCCTCAGCGTCGACCAGGAGGGTGTTGAGCGCTGTCAGGGAGGCGGCCGCGCCGTGGTCCTCGGCGATCCCGGCCGCTTCGCGGATGATCTCGCCGAGGGCGTAATAGGTGATGGCCTCGCCGTAGGAGAGGCAGCGGCCTCGCAGCACGGTGGCCTCCGCACCTGAGAGGAACTCGCGGACCAGGCGGGACTTCCCGACCCCCGCGGGACCCAGCAACGTGAACAGGTGGGAGGTCCCCTCGTCCCTCGCCCGCTCGAGTCCGCGCCGGAACAGCTCCAGCTCCTTCGTGCGCCCCACCATGGGGGAGTCGAGGTTCCGCACGTGGCCGGCCGTGTCGGAGAGCACCTCGGTGAGGCGGAAGGCGGGCACAGGCTCAGACTTGCCCTTGAGGTCCAACGGTTCGACCGTCTCCACCTCGACGGCGTCCTTCACGAGACGGTGAGTCGACACGCCCAGTAGCACCTCTCCCGCCGAGGCCGCCTGCTCGAGCCGGGCGGCGACGTTCACCGTGTCTCCGGTCACCAGCCGCTGCCCGCCGCTGGGATCTCCGGAGACGACCTCGCCCGTGTTGACCCCGATCCGGATCGCGACGCGCACGTCGTGGTCCCGCACCAGCTCCTCGTTCAATCCCGTCAGCGCGCCCTGCATGTCGGCCGCGGCGCGAACGGCACGAAGGGGGTCGTCCTCGTGGAGCTGCGGGATGCCGAATACCGCCATCACCGCGTCGCCGATGTACTTCTCCACGGTGCCGCCGTGGCGCTCGATCACTGCGGCCATCGCGTCGAAGTACCGAGCCTGTACGCGGCGGAGGGCCTCGGGGTCCAACCGCTCGCCGATGGCGGTGGAGCCCGCCATGTCCGCGAAAACGACGGTAACCACCTTCCGGACCTCGCCTGCCGGCTCGACCGCCGTGAGCGGGGTGGCGCAGTTCAGGCAGAACTTCGCTCGTTCGGGGTTCTCCTCGTCGCAGGCCGGACACCGCACCCTCGCACTATGACGGGTTCCATCCGCGACGGTCACCAGCCGAGAGCTTCGTAGAAGCGCCGTGAGGCGCTCACGTCGGCCACGCCCAGCGTCACGATGGTGAGTCGCTGCTCCATGGAAGCGACCCTACTCGAGGCCGCCGACGGTAGGCTGCCGGGGGCGGCTGATCGGAAGGAGTGGGACGCATGATCGAGCTGATCGAGGGTCTTCCGGAAGGTGTGGTCGGTCTCGAGGCCGTCGGCGAGGTGACCTCCGAGGACTACGAGACGGTCGCGATGCCCGCGATCGAGGGCGAGAAGGCTCGGCGCGAGAAGCTCCGTCTCCTGTACGTCCTGGGTAGCCGGTTCGACGGCTACACGGCCGGAGCGATGTGGGACGACACCAAGCTCGGGCTGCGGCACCCGTTCGCATGGGAGCGGATCGCGGTCGTGACAGACGTGGAGCACTACCGAACACTGGTCAAGGGCTTCGGGTGGCTGATACCCGGTGAGGTCAAGCTCTTCTCCGAAGCCGATCTGGATGATGCGAAGGCGTGGGTGAGCGCGTAGCTCTCAGACGTCGCGGGCGTTCGTGACGAGGCCGTCGGGTCCCATGCCGTGTGCGTCGATGCCCCACGCCACGATGCGCCGGGGCCGCAGGCGCACCCAGGGCTCGGCGAAGTTCGGGAAGCGCGGGTTCACCGAGGCGCCGCCGCGTTCGTGGAGCTCGGCGATCCCACGGATCTCGATCGCGCGTGCGCTGGGCCCTGACTCGTCCACGCTGGTGTCATCCACGAGGAACGTGATGTGCCGGTTGCCCTGCATGTCGCGCCACTTCTTCCCGGCGCCGAAGTCGATGCCGCCCAGGTCGATCGTCTCCTCCTCGGCGTTGAAGTGGAACGTGATAGGGATCAGGTGCGGCTGTCCTTCGGGATCCACGGTCCCCAGACGCCCGAGGGTCTGGCTCCGCAGGTACGCGATCTCGGCCTCCGTGAAGACACTCATGGGAACGAGGCTAGCGCGGTTCCCGCCTCGTGCGTCGTGCGTCCGGCGGTCAAGCGGGGACCGGACGTCGTCGCCCGTCTCCCGTTCGCCGTGGGCCTCGCCCGTCGGTAGGGTTGAGGCTTCGGAGCGGGAGGAGGGGCCTGCATGAGGTTCGCGGGGGTCGGCTCCTGGATCGAGCGGCGCGCGAGACGTTCCCCGGAGGACCCCGCCCTGATCTCGGGAGGGATGGTCCTCACCTACGTCGAACTGGCCGGGAGGATCCGGGCGGCCGCCTCTGAGTTCCTGCGGCTCGGGGTCGCTCCTGGTGACCGCGTTGCCTACCACGGACTGAACGACCCGGCGGCGCTCACCTCGTTCTTCGCCTCGGCCGCACTGGGCGCCATCTGGGTACCCATCCACCCCGCACGACCGGAGGACGAGGTTCGCGCCGTGCTCGCGGACTCCGATCCACGCCTGCTCGTTCGGTCCGAACCGAAGACGCATCCGGGTTCCGGGGTTCCGGAGGTCGAGGCTGAGCAGCTCGCGGGCCTGCCGATCCCTTCGGAGCCGCCGTCCGAGCGTGAGCCGAACCCCGACGACCTGGTGATGCTCGCCTACACCTCGGGGACCACCGGGGCACCCAAGGGCGTGATGTTGTCGCACGCCAACGTGCTGTGGGGCGTCGTCCAGATGGTTGCGGCCTGTACGTTCGCGCCCACGGACGTGACCCTCGCGGCCGCGCCGTTCACCCGGATGGGGGGTCTGGGGGTGACCGTGCTCCCCACCTTGTTCGTGGGTGGATCGGTCGTGGTCCCGGACAACCCCGACGGTCCGGGCGTGTTGGAGACGATCGAACGAGCTCGGATCAGCGTGGTCTTCGCCAACCCGGACCTCCTGGAGGCCATGGTCCGCGCCCCTGGCTGGCATGACGCCGATCTATCCAGCGTGCGTACGGGCGTGGTCGGGGGTGGGCTGGTGCCCGAGCCGCTCCTCCGCGCGTACCTGGACCGGGGTGTCTCGCTGCTCCACGGCTACGGGCTCACCGAGGCGGCGCCCGTCGTGTCGCTGCTGGACGAACGCGATGCCGCGGTGCGGCCCAGGTCGGTCGGACGGGCGCTCCCCTTCGTGGAGGTGCGGGGAGCGCGGCCCGACGGCTCACCTTGCGGAGCCGGTGAGGTCGGCGCCTGGTGGATCCGAGGGCCCAACGTCACGGCCGGATACTGGCATCGTCCACCGATCCACGACGAGGACGGGTGGTTCCCGACGGGCGACGTTGGGTCGATCGACGAAGAGGGGTACCTCACGTTCGTGGACCGAGCCTCGTCCGCGATGCATGTGGGCGGGTCGGTGATCTACCCCGCGTCCATCGAACGCGCCCTGTACGGGCTCCCGGGCCTGAAGGAGGCGGCCGCGGTCGACGTGGACGATCGGATCGTGATCGCCGTGGTCGCGGAGGGGAGGGGCGCTCCGGATCCGGTCGCCGTATCGGCCTCGGCGCGCGGTGTGGTGGGCGCGCTCGGACACACCCATCGAGGTCCGATCCGCGCTCTCGATCCCGCGCAACGCCGCGGGCAAGATCCTTCGGGCGCAGCTCCGCGAGTCGCTTCGAACCGATGGCTAGGGCTTGAGACACACCGCGAAGGCCGTGACCTTCTTCGTGCCGCCGCTCAGGGCGTGGACCCGGGCCGTCCAGCCGTCGTCGGGGATCGAGCCGGCGTCGGGTCCGTCGTAGGGGTAGCTCCCCACCACCCGGGCCTGGTCCGCACGGCCGCTGACCCGCACGCCGCCGCCCACCACGTGCTCGCTCGCCCTGCAGGCGGCACGAGCCGTCACCGTGGCCCCAGCGACGATCGATACGGGCGCACGCTTCACGTACCGGAGGTTCACACCGCGCGCGCAGACCGCGTGGACCTCGAATCTTCCGCCACCGCCGCCGGAGTCGAGGACGCGTCCGGTCCAAGCGTCGTCAGGGACGGTGTCGGCATCGGCGGTGTCGGCCGGGAACGACGCGTTGATCCAGCTGTTCGTCGTGGCGATGAACGTGCTCCCACCGACGACGTGCCATGCCTTGGCCCCGCAGGAAACGGTCGCCTTGCGTAACCCCGTCGAGGAAGCCGGCACCACCTTCGATCGGTACCGGAGGCTCGCGCCGTGCACGCAGATGGCGTAGCCCGTCAGCACCGATGGCGCCGAACCGTACCCGCCAGAGTCCCACCCATCGTCGGTAGGTCCTCCGACGAACGGGTACTCCACCGGCTGGTCGGCGCCCTCGAAGGCGGACGCGGGCGACCCGCCATCGTTGGCACCGCCCGAGAACACACGCCAGAAGTCCGAGCCGCACCCCGCCTGGACGTCGGCGAAGCCGCTCCCGGCGTCGTAGGCGGCCGTATCCGAGGCGTATCGGATCCCGTCGACCTTACCCAGGACCGTGTCGTTGAGGTTGGGGTCCACAGCCGTCCCGGCAGAGACGGGGACCGCAGCAACGAACGTCAGCACCACGCCGACGACCGCTCCGAGAAAGAACGCTCTCTTCATAGGGGCCGACGATACCCCAGTGCGGGGGGCTCGCTACGGAGGATCCGACGGATCGAGCACGAAGGCCGCGACGGGCTCCGCCTTCCCCTTGAGGGTCACCTTGCCACGGGGAGATAGCGGCGCCGCCGCTCCCAGGCGCGAGGCCGTCTCCGCCCCGACCACGATCTCGCCCGCCGCAGCCTGTCCCTGCAGCCGCGCCGCCGTGTTCGTGGTGTCGCCGATCGCCGTGAAGTTACGGAAATCCTCCCCGCCGATATTGCCGACGACGGCGGGGCCCGTGTTGATGCCGATGCCGAACCGCGGCTCGCCCGGACGGGCGATGGCGTCGATCCCCGCATGGATCGCACGGGCGGCGGCGATCGCGCGCCGCGCGTGATCGGGTTGGCGTTCCGGAGCGTTGAACACCGCCATCACCTCGTCACCCGCGAGGGCCAGGGTGGTGCCGCCGTGGTCGTGGATCGCCGGGATCGCCACGCCGAAGTAGCGGTTCAGCAGCGCCACGACCTCATCGGGCGGCGTCCGTTCGCTGTAGCTCGTGAACGAGCGGAGGTCCGCGAACAGCACGGTCACCTCCACGATCTCTCCGCCGAGCTCGGCGCGCGTGGGCTCCGCGAGCACGGAGGCAGCCACGGCCGGGGAGAGGTAACGCCGCACCAGGCGGCGCGTGTCGTCCAGCAGCGCATGGCGACCGCCGGCGTAGGCCGCGACCGCGCCGAAGGTGACCGCGAGCACGCCTCCGACGTTCAGAACGAACATCGGGATCACCGCGGAGGGCGGCACGGGATCGATCGGTGCGGGATCCGCGAAGGCCGTCGCGACGAGCAACAGCAGGAATCCGTACAACCACGGGAGCGCCGCTCTGGGGCCCGAAAGGATCAACGCGGCGATCGGTGCGATACCCGCCCAGAGCGCCACGACGCTGCCGTCCACGAAGCCGCCGAGGACCCACATGAGGGCGAACGGGAGCAGGAGGTAGGGGACGAGTTGGCTCACGGAGAACACCGTCAGATCGCGATGCAGCCGGAACAGCGCGATACTCAAGACCGAGAGCGCGACGTACGTCCACGGGACCGCAGCGGCCAGCGGTGCACCCAGGGCGAGATACAGGAACCCCCACAGCACGGCCAGCGGGACGATCATCGCCGCGACCGAAAGCACCAGGATCTTGCGAACCCGGAGCTCATGATCATCGGACGGGTCGGCTCCGCTGCGGAGGAAGGCGGCCAGGAGGTTCGTGAGGAGGCTCCCCTCGGCGCGCACGCGTCAGTCCGGAGGTGAGTGATCGAAGGCCGGTCCGATGTCCAGCCGCCAATGGTTGCAGCGCAAGATGACCCCTCGGTACTCGAAGTCAGACTCGCCCAACAGGGTGAACCCGAGCGAACGGCAGATCCCGTTGGATGGGTCGTTCGTGACCGACGGATAGGCGTGGATCGGCCCCCACCGTCCATCGGAACGGGCACGTTCCAAGATGGCTGGCGGTCGCCCACCGGCCCACCCCACGTCCCTGGAACTCCGGAAGCACCATCCACCCGATCTCGCTGAAGGCACCCTCGGTCCGATCTCGTGGCTCCAGATGCAGACGCTGCCGATCGCCTCGCCGTCGTCGGACTCGATCACCGAGATCCAGCTACCGATCGGCCCCACCTCTGCAACGTCTGCCGCCGAAGCTTCGGAGCGATCTCCTCGATGGCCTGTGGTCCACCCAGCTCTGCGGTCATCGCCGGGTCGCATCGGAGGCGCTCGTACAGCGCAGGTCGTCCCGAGGTCGGACGTCGCGGAGTTCACGAGGCCGTTCATCCGGGAGGGCCTCCGAAGGCGCGGAACGGCTCGGGTTCGTAGCCTGCCAGGATCGGAGCCCAGTCGGGGAGCGCCATCGCGATCGCGGGGTCGTCGACCACCAGCCAGGCCAGGTGGCGGAACGCGTGTTCGATCACCTGCGTGATACCGATATCGGTCGGCGGTGCCAGGGTGTCGCCGGCTCGCTACCGGGCCCCCAACCCAGCCGGAGGCGCGAGGCGTGGATCGGCCTCAGGTTCCAGATCTGGTCGTCTCGACGGCAGACGAACAGCGCTTCCAACGACTGCGCCACGATCGCCGGCGACCACGCCACGTCGGTCACCGGCGGCACGAGCTGGACGATGGGCTCCCCCTCGTCGGGCGTCACCTACGACACCTCGACGGCGAGCGCCAGGATCTCCTCCCTGGTCGCGGCGGTCCCGTGCACCTCGCGGCCGTGTGCCTGCACCTGTTCGATGACCTCCTCCTCGGTGCCGCGGCACTGCCAGCCGCACAGGCAGGTGACTTCCTTCATCGGGCCTCCCTTCCGACGTCAGACTCGCACGAGTGGCGAGGCCGGTCCAGACTGGCGGTCCATGGATGGGCGCCGTGCCCTTCTCGCCTCCGCTGCGACGACGGTAACCCTCGCGCTCTCGGTCGCGCTGTTGGCCCCCGTGACCCGGGTGCTCTTCCCCCGTCTCTACCTGTTCGGTGAAGACGCGAGCTTCCTCACGGCTGGGGCCATCGGGCTGCTGGTGTACTGCGCCCCTCTCCTGACGCTCGCGCTGCTGCGGCGATCGGATAGGGCGCTCGCGGGGTTCGGCGTGGGGCTGTTGGGCGGTGCCCGACTGGCGGTCCAGTTCGTGCACCCGGTGCCGGGCTGGATGGCGATCGGCGCCACCGTGGTGTCGTTGGTCGGCGTCACGTCACTGCTCGCCGGACTCGGCGGCCTGCGTTCGCTCCGGCTCATATCCGTCGGGTTGGTGGCTGGCCTCGCGCTCGACACGGCGCTGCGGCTGCCCGACCGGCTCGTGGGAGATGGTCTGGCAGCCGGGCCCGATCCCCGGTCTCGTGGCGATGGCGTCGGTGGCCGTCGGCCGTGGCCGCGATGCGCGGGGCTGTCCACGGTCCCACCGACGACGTGCCCGGTATCTCGGGCGCCGCCCTCGCCGCCGTCGGCCCCTTCCTGATGTTGCAGCTCATCTTCCTGCAGAACCTCGGCGGCATCGGTTCCGCGGCTCGGGTCAGCTTCCCCATTTCGATCGCGGTCGTGTTGGCTGCCGACGTGCTGGCCCTGTGTGCGGCCGTCCTGGTGGCCGAGAACCGCGACCGGATCGGGTTGGCGGCGACCGTCGTCGGTGGCGTCGCGGCCACCGCCATCGCGTGGCGCTTGCCTGGCCTGACGGGGGTTCCCGCGGTGGTGGGGGTATCGGTGCTCCAGGTCCTCGCCACGGCGTGTCTGACGATGGTTGCGCTGCGACCCTCCGCCGCAGGGCGCTCACGGATCATCGTCACCGTCACGGTCGCCGCGCTAGGTTTCCTGCTCCTCTCCCTCTCGTGGCAGCTCCACGTCGACATGCCGCTGCCCTTCCCGCGGGCCTCGATGCCGGCGATCGCGGCCGTGTGGTTGGCGGTCGCATCGGTCCGTTCCGTCAACGGACGCCCCGCGCTCGCGACGGCGATCCGCCCCGCGTTCACCGCCGCCGCCCTGGTCACTGCCTTCGCCCTGGTGGTCGGCGTCGCCTCCGCGGCGACCTGGCCCTCGCGCTCGTCGGCGACGCCGAGCGGCCCGCGCATCACGATCGTGACCTTCAACGTCCGGGGCGGGCTCGGCGAGGACGGGATGATCGACGCCGATGCGATCGTTGACTCGATCAGATCCACGGACGCCGATGTGGTGCTGCTGCAGGAGGTGGCGCGAGGATGGCCGATCTTCGGGCAGTACGACCTCCTGGCCCGGCTCTCGCAGCGCCTCGGCATGGCCTACAGGTACGAACCCGCCGCCGACGCGCAGTTCGGCAACGCGGTCTTCTCGCGGCTCCCGATGAGCCCAGCGGATGCCGGCCCGCTACCCCGGGTCGACGGCAAGCAGGCCAGGAGCTACCTCGCGGTGCGGGTACAGACCTCCGCCGGCCCGCTGCTGGTGGTGGATGCGCATCTCGAATCGGACTCCGCGGCGCAGATCGACGCCCTGCTGGCGGTGCTCCATGGTGCGTCATCCGCGGTGGTCGGTGGGGACATGAACATGCAGACGACCGACACGGCCGACGTCCATCGGTTCGTCGCGGCCGGGCTGGTGGACGCCGAGGGGGCAACGGGCGATGCCTGCCGCACCACCTCGGCCGCCCCCACGTCCACCTGCGACCGGCCCGACTGGATATGGGTGAGCCAGGACCTCACGGTCACCGCCTTCGGGACCGGCAGGCCGAGTTCATCCGACCACCTGCCGGTGGTGGTGTCCGTCACGATGCCGTGAGCGTCAGGCTCCGTTCGCCGCGAGTTCCAGCGCCTCGACGTCGATCCTGCGCATCTGCAGCATGGCCTGCATCGCACGCTGGGAACGCTCCGGGTCGGGATCGCCGAGCAGTTCGCCCATCCGTTCGGGGATGATCTGCCAGCTGAGGCCGAATCGATCCTTGAGCCAGCCGCACTGGCCCTCCTCGCCTCCGTCGGCCGTGAGCGCCGTCCAGAGTCGATCGACTTCCGACTGATCCTTGCAGTTCACGGCGAACGACACGGCCTCGGTGAAAGGGAACTGCGGCCCCCCGTTGATGGCCATGTACTCGGCGCCGGCGAGCTTGAATGACACCAGCGCGACGTCGTCGCCGCTCGGCGTGCCGTCGAGGCGCTGAACGTTCGTCACCTCGGCGTCCTCGAACAGGGAGACGTAGAAGTTCGCTGCTTCCTCCGCCTGGGTGTCGAACCACAGGCACGGCGTGATCCTCTGCATGATCTGCTCCTTCCTGGTCAGGCGATCAGTGGTCCGCGGTGAGCCCCGTGAGGAGCTCATCGAGTCGGTCGTAGCCCTCGCCCATCCCCTCGGCCATACCGGCCTGCACCATGGCGTTACGCGCCTCGACCGACTGGAACACGGAGTTGGTGTGCACGATGGTCCTGCCATCGCGTTCCTCCATCGTCAGGGTGTCCATCGAGACGTGACCTGGCGCGCCTTCGAACTCGAAGGTCTGCACGAAGCCGTCGGGTGAGGGGTCGCCGTGGAAGACGCCGCGGAACCCGTAGGCATTGCCCGTCTCGTCCGTGTGGACATAGCGGTACGACCCGCCGTCTCGAACGTCGTACCGCTCGATCGTCATCTCGTACCGCCGCGGTCCCAGCCATCGCACCAGCAAGGCGGGATCGGTGAACGCACGGAAGACGAGATCGCGCGGCGCATCGAAGGTCCGCTCGGTGAGGACCTGCGGGATCCCGGGCTCCGCTGTCACGTGCAGTTCGGTCATCTCTACCCCTCCCCTTTCGGGTCGTTGGATCGGTCCTGCTCCTGCATCGACGCCAGCAGCGCGTCGAGCCGCTCGTAGCTCTCCTCCCAGAACTCGCGGTAGGCGGCGAGCCACACGGTGGCCTCCTTCAGTGGCTCCGCCTCCAGATGGCTGAGGCGAGCGGTCGCTCGTCGGCTCCGTGAGATGAGGCCGGCGCGCTCGAGCACCTTGAGGTGGCGCGAGACCGCCGGTTGGGACATGGAGAACGGGGCCGCGAGCTCCGCCACCGACGCCTCACCACGGGTCAGGCGCGTGAGGATCGCACGCCGGGTGGGGTCCGCGAGCGCCCCGAACACCGCATCCAGTTCCACCGTGGACATCTATAAGCCTTTCTTTATATAAAGGAAAGGTTATAGAAAGCGCGCCACCGTTCGTCAACAGGTCGTCGCCGATCGAAGTTATCCCGTCCGCGTCGGCGACGTAGCCGTCGAGCGAGGCGATGGCGGAGTAGATCAGTACCGTCACGCGGTGGCGTCCTCGGGCCGTCGGCGCGGCCGCCTCCGTCGGTCCTTCATGCGTTCGAGGCCGTCGAGCATGAGATCCAGCGCGAACTCGAATTCGAACTGGTCGTCGCATCCGGGTCCGACGACCGAATCGTCGTCGTGGCTCACCGATCGGGCCAGCTCGTAGATCGAGGGGTACGCCTCAGCCATCGCCGCGTACATCGCGGCCTCGGTGCTCGGGTCCACCTCGCTGGTGTCGTTGAAGAGCTCCTGCGTGAACCCCATCATGCGGCTTCCCATCGCGTGCATCGCGTGGTGGGTGAGGTCCATGGAGAAGCCACCCGCCCGGAACATCGCGATCATCGAGTCCATGTAGGTCAAGACCGTGGGGGTCGGCTGTGTGCGGGACTCCATCACGCGGGATGCCCACGGATGGCGAAGCAGCGTTCGACGCGCCGAGAGGATCCGCGCGCGGACGGCCGACTTCCACTCCAGATCCATCTGTGGTGGCTCGATCTCCTGCACGACGGCGTCGATCATCCCGTCGAGCAGCTCGTCCTTCCCGGCCACGTGCTTGTAGAGCGCCATCGGCACGACGTTCAGCTCGTGGGCGATCTTGCGCATGCTTGCGGCCTCGACGCCGCCGCCGTCGGCGAGGCTCACGGCCGTACGGAGGATCCGCTCTCGGCTCAGGGGCGCACGTGTCGTCTCGCCTTCGTCGATCCGCGTCGCCATGACCTCCACCTTCTCGCATCCCGCCGTCGCGTGCTGAAGCTTGACAGGTGTACGCCGTACACCTACGATGCTCCCCAGCAAGTGTACGCCGTACACCCAGAAGAGGGGGAACGAGATGAAGGCGATCGTGCAGGACACGTTCGGCTCGGCCGACGTGCTGGAGTTCCGCGACATCGATGCTCCGGTTGCGGGGGACGACGACGTGCTGGTGCGGGTCCACGCCGCCGGCTGCGGTCCCGACGTGTGGCATCTCATGGCCGGGATGCCGTACTTCGTCCGGCTCATGCCGGGGTTCCACAAGCTCAAGTCGGGAGTGCGGGGCAGGGACGTCTCCGGCGTCGTGGAGAGCGTCGGTCGCTCGGTGACGGCGTTGCGCCCGGGCGACGAGGTGATGGGCATCGCCGAGGGTTCCTTCGCCGAGCTCGCCGTGGCTCGGGCGGACCTGCTCGTCCGCAAGCCCGAGCGGCTCACGTTCGAGGAGGCAGCTGCCGTTCCGATCTCAGGTATCACCGCTCTCCGGGCCGTGCGCGACGAGGGACGGGTTGGGCCCGGTCAACGGGTGTTGGTGATCGGTGCCGGCGGGGGCGTCGGGACCCTGACCGTGCAGATCGCGAAGGCGTTCGGTGCCGACGTCACCGGGGTATGCAGCGCATCGAAAGCGGATCTCGTCCGGTCGATCGGCGCCGATCAGGTGATCGACTACGCGCAGGAGGACTTCGCCGACGGCTCAAGGCGTTGGGACGTGATCGTGGACACGGCGGGCCGACGTTCGCTGCGCCAGCTCCGACGCGCCCTCGCCCCGAAGGGCACGCTCGTGATCGTGGGCGGCGACGGTGGCGGTCGCTGGCTCGGCGGGTTCGACCGGCAGCTCTTCCGCGCGCCACTGATGAGCCTCGTCTCGGGTCAGCGGTTCCGTGGTCTGATCACGAAGGAGCGCGGGGAGGATCTGGTGACGCTGCGAGAGCTGATCGAGGCAGGCTCGCTCTCGCCCGCCGTCGGTGCGACGTACGCGCTCAGCGATGCCGCGGAGGCGGTTCGGGAGCTGGAGCGTGGCCACGCCCGTGGGAAGATCGTGGTCAGCGTGACCACCTGATCACCCGCTTCGTGGTCCGGGGGTCGGCCTCCGATACACTGGCTGACGTTCCCCGAACCGCGGAGACCGTCTACATGTCACGAGTCATCCTGATCGCCTGGGACGGCGCCGACTGGCGCATCCTCGACCCGTTGCTCGAGGCGGGCGCCCTGCCGAACCTGCAGGCGCTCATCGACCGGGGGCAGAGAGACGTCCTGCGCTCCACCGTGCCCACCCACAGTTGGTCCGCGTGGCCAAGCTTCCTCACGGGCGTGGACCCGGTGGACCACGGCGTCTACGACATCCTCGAGACGGTGCCGGGCACGCACAAGCAGTACCCGGTCACCTACAAGTCGATCAAGGCCCGCACGTTCCTGGACGACCTCACGGCCGCGGGCAAGCGGCAGCTCCTGCTGGACGTGCCGCTCACCTTCCCCCCGCCCGGACATCCAGGGCGCGCTCACGGCGGGGGGCGTCCTGCCCAAGAACCGGCAGTTCACCCAGCCCGCCGGCCTGCCCGAGACGCTCGCGAAGGCCGGCCTGGAGTGGCCCATCAACGGCATGAGCTGGACCACGTATCACAACAAGCCCGACGCCTACCTGGACGAGGCCTTCGAGGTCACCGGCAAGCGCATCAAGGCTGCCGAGTGGCTGATGGACAACACCGAGTGGGACCTGATGGCGAGCGTCTGGGTCAGCATCGACCGGACGCAGCACGCGCTGTCGAACTACGTGGCTCCCGACCACCCGGACTACGTGAAGAACAAGGACACGCGCATCGGCAAGAAGGTCGCCGACATCTTCCGCCAGACCGACGATGCGATCGGTGCGTTCGTCTCACGTGCGAGGCCCGACGACATCATCCTGTTCATATCCGATCACGGCTTCCAGTCGTGCACCCGCACGATCAACATGGACCGCTTGCTGCACGAGTTCGGCTACCTGGACTTCAGCGCCTCGAACGTGGTCTTCGGCCCGATGCAATGGGGGCCCGTGCGCAAGGTGGCGCGGAAGGTCTACGACACGCTGGGTCTGCACGGGAAGGTCGCGCTGCCGCAGTCGATCAACTGGGCCAAGACGCAGGCGTTCACGTCGATCCGCTCCACCGGCGAGGGCGTCACCATCAACCTCGCCGGCCGTGAGATCGACGGCATCGTCGATCCCGGGGACTACGAGAAGGTGCGGGACGAGGTCATGGACCGGCTTGGCAACTTCGTGGATCCCAAGACAGGTAAGAAGCCCGTCAAGGAGATCTACAAGCGCGAGGAGGTCTTCAAGGGGAAGTACGCGGACCAGGCCCCCGACATCCTCATGGTCCCGGCCGAGACCTACTCGCTCACGCACGCGAAGTCGGCCTATGAAGATGCGGACTGGGTGAGCGGCGACCACCGTATCGAGGGCACGATCGTGGCCGTAGGCCCCAACGTGAGGTCCTTCGAGCAGACGCCGGCGCTGATCGACATGGCACCCACGATCGTGGCGGCGCTGGACGCCCCCACGGCCGTGAAGCCCACGGGCCGTGTGCTGAGCGAGATCGTCGGATCGGAAGCTGCGTTGGTGGAGCGGGAGGCGACCGAGGCGTCCTCGGCCGGGTCCGCGATCCCGGGGATGGGCAACGAGGCAGAGGTCACCGACACCGAAGCCGACGAGATGGAGGAACATCTCCGAGGCCTCGGCTACATCGAGTAGCGCCGGATCCCCCGGTCTATGCCCGGTCGCTGCCGCTTGGCAGCGCACCCACGAGTCCCGCGACGAAGCGTGGGACGGCCGATCCGTCGGGGTCGTGATCGGGGTTCAGCTCACCGATCGTGAGCGAGGCCACGGCGGGGTGGGCGAGGAGCACGCTCAGGGCTTCCATCGCCGCCTCGAACGACAGGCCCTCGTTCCGATTTTCGCGTTCTCCGACAGCGGGAGACTGACGAAGTCGATCACGTCGACGTCGAGGTGCACGGCCAGGTGATCGAAGGCTCCGCCGAACGCGTCCATGGCCCGCGTGGCGGCACCGCCTGGGTCCGCCTCCACCTCTTCGACCGGCGTCCTGCCGATCCCGAGGTTCGCGATGTGTGCGCGCTCCCCCTCCATGCCCTCGCCGTGCGCGAAGAGCCAGAGGTCGCTCGGATCCAGCAGTGGCGTGCGGGGGAACGCCTTCGCCAGGACGGCTTCGGTTCCCTCGACCGCGAGGGCGTGGGCCATACCCATCGAGTCCATCGCTCCCCACGAGACGCTCTCCGGCACGTTCAGGTCGGCGTGGAGGTCGAAGTAGATCAGGCCCAGTCGGCCTTCGCGGGACGCCTGCAGGCCCGCCACGGTGCCGAGCTCGATCGTGCAGTCCCCACCCAGGACGAGCACCAACCCGTCGGTCTCCGCGACGCGCGTGGCGGTCTCCAACGCCACGGTGCGGACCGACTCGACGTGTTGCGCGAGAGGGTGCTCAGTGTCGGGGAACCATCGCCGAACCCGGCCGTCGCCGTGGTCGCGCACGTCGAAACCTGCGTTGCCGATCCGTTCGAGTAGGCCGGCTTCCCGGAGGGCTCGAGGGGCCCGTTCCTGCCCGGGGGAGAAGCCCCCCATGCTGCTCGGGACCCCGAGGACGCTGATCGTTCGCATCGTGCACCCCTCCTCTCGTCCGGTCCGTGACCAGCTAGATAGTTACACCGGTAACGTTACCTGTCAAGAGCTAACGCCGGTTGCAGCCGCCGCCTCTCGCCGCCATACTCGAGTCCGTGAAGACGGATGAGGTGGGCTCGAGCGCGGCGCCGGGCCAGCTCGAGCTCGTGCGACGGTTCGTGAACACCCTCGACATCGAGGCCGGGAGCGATGGGCTGGCCACCCCGGCGACCGCCTCAGCTTGGCTAGGCAACGCGGGGTGGAAGGCGCGGGTGGATGTGCGTCAGCTCGGCGAGCTGGTCGCGTTTCGCGAGGCGCTGCGCGACGTGGTGAGTGTCCGCGGCACGTCCGCAGAACCAGGGGCGACCGCGGCCCTGGACGCGATCGCGAGGAGGTATCCGCTGGCCGTTCGCCTCGCCTCGCCGGAAACGCTCACCCCGACCTCGTCGGGCGTGGGTGGGTTCATCGAACGGATCCTCGGTCTGGTCGCCGCCGCTCGGATCGACGGTTCCTGGGATCGAGTGAAGACCTGCGCGAACGACCGGTGTCGCTGGCTCTTCTACGATCGTTCGAAGAATCGATCCCGCATGTGGTGCACGATGGATCTCTGCGGCAGCCGGGCGAAGATGCGTGCGTACCGGAGCCGCCGGCGCGCGACGCGCGAAGGCCCGGGCTCATAGCCCGGGCCGGGTGCCGCGCATCCGCCCAGCGGGTCAGTCGATCACATGACCGCGAAGGTCTCGTGAACCGTGAGGCTGGCTCCACCCTGGAGGACGGGGCAGCCCTTCGCCAGGTTGACGGCCTCGTCGAGCGAATCCGCCGAGAGGATCGTGTACCCCGAAGCGTCACCGCCGCCGCCGTCGCTCACCGCGCCGTCGGCTCCGATCGACTTCGACGCGCCGGTGAACGGGTTGCCGCCGTCCTTGAGTGCGCCTCCGATCGAGGCGAACCAGGCATCCCAGGCGTCCATGACGGCCTTCTGTGCCTCCTCGCCCTCAGGCATGGCTCCCCCGTGATAGATCAAGACGTAGTCGCTCACGGTCGACCCTCCCTTCCTTCGCGCGACGCTCCTCGTCGCTCCTGCCTCATCGACGAACGCTACGCCCGCGCCTCGACAGGGGCTTGCAACTTCCTGCCGGCGAGGAACACTCTCTGGGGGAGCCAGGTCGGCGTCACCGCCCGACGGTCCTTGTCCCCGTGTCTGAGCTGCGCCTAGCGTCTCGGAGTTCGGCGGTTCGACTAGGATCGTGAGATGCCCGCGTCGAGGTCCGCGCCTCGCGAGCCCGAGGTCGTCGAGGTCGAGAACCGCGCCGCCTGGCGGCGCTGGCTGACGAAGCACCATGCCTCCTCACCCGGCATCTGGCTCGTGATCCACAAGGTGGTCGCCAAGTTCGGGGAGCTCAGGTACGAAGACGCGGTTCTCGAGGCTCTGTGTTTCGGGTGGATCGACTCCAAGCCCGACTCGATGGACGAGGAGCGCTACAAGCTGTGGCTCGCGCCGCGCACCCGAAGGGCGTCTGGTCGGCCATCAACAAGCGCCGCGTGGAAGACCTGCTCGCCGCGGGTCTGATGACGGACCCAGTCTTACCGCGATCCGGACGGCCGAGGAGAACGGGGGCCTGGACGGCCCTCGCGAAGAGCGATTAGGCCTTCCCGCCCGGCATCCGCAAGCAGATCCTCGAATGGATCCACATGGCGAAACGACCCGAGACCCGGGCGAAGCGCGTCGAGGAGACCGCACGACTGGCGGGTGAGAACGTGCGGGCGAACCAGTGGCGGCGCCCGTGACCGGGCGACCGTCACGACCGTGTGATCTTCGAGGGCAACGGCGGTCACGGGCCCGCGCGTCCTGGATACTTGGCCCTCGTGGGGACTCCTGAAGAAGCACTCGCCGCGGCGACCAGCGAGGAGGTTGCCCTCCCGGACCACCGCTCCGAGGAGACGCGCGACCGCCTGACGATCCTGGCCGGCACCGGCCAGAACATCGTCGGCCTGGCCGTCTTCGTGGTGGCGAGCTTCGGGATGAACATCCTGATCGCGCGAGCGTTCGGCGGACGGATCAACGCCGCGTTCGGACAGATCACCCTGATCACGCAGCTGGCCTTCGTCGCCGGTGCCGCCACACGGTTCGGGATGGACATGGCGTCGGTCCGACGCGTCGCGATCGAGGTGGGCAAGGGGGAGGGCGGCCGCTCGCGGGCGATCGTTCGGCTGGCTGTGGGGGTGGCCGCGGTCGTCAGCCTCGTCGTGGCCGTGGCGGTGTTCGTGGGCGCGGGGTCGGTCGCCGGGCTGCTCAACGTGCCTGCCGGATCTGTCCGGGCCGCCGCGGTCGGCCTGATCTTCGTCGCGGTTGCCCAGGTGTACCTGGGCGGTAGCCGCGGCCTGAAGATCATGATCCACACCCTGTACGCGTACTGGATCGGCCAATCGATCGGCTGGATCGTGATCACGCTGATCATGTGGTCGTCCGTGGGGCGGACGGTCGACGTGACGGTCTGGGCGTACACCCTCTCCTGGGTGCTGGCGACGGTGATCGCGTTCTTCTCGTGGCGCAGCGCTACGTCGAAGTTCACGCCTATGCCGGCCGAGCACGGCGAGGCGGGCGCGCTCGTGCGGTACGGGGCGCCGCGCGCACCGGCGGCGCTCTTGAGCCAGGCGCTTTTCTACACGGATCTGGCCGTGCTCTCTCACTACTACCCGGACTCACCGAACGTGAGCGTCTACGCAGCGTCCATCCGTGTCGCCCAGGCGCTGGTGCTCTTCCTCACGGCCGTGAGTTACATGTTCAGCCCGTTCGTGGCGGACCTCTACGAACGCGGTCTGCGGGACCGGCTCAACGCGCTGTTCAAGCAGATCACCCGCTGGACGCTCGGGGGCACCATCCCGTTGCTGCTGCTCTTCCTGATCGCCCCGGCGGCGGTCCTGAAGGTATTCGGCGGCACCTACGACGCGGGCACCTCGTGGCTGCGGATCCTGCTGATCGGTCAGACCGTCAACGTCAGCGTCGGCGCGGCCGGGTTCGTGCTCATCATGGTGGGCCGAACGGGGTGGGACCTGGTGGTATACGCGACGTCCTTCCTGATGGACCTGGTGATAGCGATCGTCCTGGTGCCGCACCTCGGGCCCACCGGCGCGGCGGTAGCCCAGGCCTGCGCCTTGGTGTTCTCGAACGCGCTTCGCCTCTACCTGGTCTGGCGGTTCGTGCGCATCCAGCCCTACGACCGCTACTACGCCCGCCTGTTGATCCCCACCGCCGTAGGGGCGGTGGTCATGTTGGCCGTACACGCCGTCACCGCTGGACCGAAGTGGGCTATCGACCTGGTCGCCACCGGCGTCCTCGGCGGACTCGCGTACTACGTGACGTTCCTGTTCTTCGGGCTCACGCCTCAGGAGCAGAAGGGGATCCGGACGCTGATCGCGAGGTACACCCGCCGCGCGAAGACGGGGGCCACGACCTAGTTTCGGCGTTCTCCGGGCGGATCAGTTCGACCGACCGCTCCGGGGCCCGGTCGTTGCGACCGATCGCGCCACGGGGCGAGCACGGAGCACGATCACGTTCGACGTCGCGGCGTGCCGGGACGGCCGACCATGTCGTTCCTCGGCCCGCACCTGGTGGATGCGGTCCTGCACCCGCTGGACGGCCTCCAGCAGGTGGTCGCGCTGCTCGAGCAGTTCCTCGAGCGTGATCCGGAGCTCGGCATCCGGCCTTAGGAGCGCTTCGGCGCGACCGCCGCCGCCGTACCCCTGGGCGGTCTCGACCGCGGCAGCCTCAGGCTGCATCGTGGGAGGGCCGAGCTCCATGGCCAACCGGCGCTCGAGCTGGCGACCGTGCGCCCGGGACAGGGCGACGAGCGCAGCGAGCGCGGCGGCGGCCAAGAGGACGATGACGGCGGACGGCGCGCCTCCGACCACCGTTGCGATCTCTGTCATGAACGTCTCCTCCTGGGGGGAGCTCCAGGTCTGGTTCGCGGGAACCGCAGGGTGCCGTACACGCCTCTGAACAGGCAATACGGTGTTTGCGCGAGGCCGATGAGCCTGCGGAACGCGGTCGATGGCGGTCAGGTCCGATGGATGGTGGTCACCTATCCTGGTTGGAACGGCCAACGAACCCGAGGAGCCAACGTTGCCTTCGCCCGATCCGATCGACGATCCACGCGGCTATCAGGACCATCTGGTTGGGCTGTTGGGCTCCGACGACCCTGCCGAGGTCCAGTCGTCGACGCCGGGCGCCTTCCGAGCCTTGGCGGCGGAGGCGCGTGAGGATCTGTACCGGCGCCCCGAGGCGGGCGAATGGTCGGTCTTCGGCTGCCTCGCGCACGTGGCTGACGCCGAGCTCGTGATGAGCACGCGATATCGATTCGTGCTCGCCCAAGATGAGCCGCCGATCATCGGCTATGACCAGGACCGCTGGGTGAACGTCCTGCATGCGGACGGAGACGACCCCTCGGCGCTCCTGGACCTCTTCGAGGTGCTCCGCGGAGCAGATCTAGAGCTGTGGCACCGCACCAGCGAGGCGCAGCGAGCTAGGGTCGGCATCCATGCAGAGCGGGGACCCGAGAGCCTCGATCTGGCCTTCCGGATGATCGCCGGCCACGACCGATTCCACCTCGCGCAGGCGCGCGAAACGCTGGCCGCCGTCCGCGGGTGAGCTACCCCCAGCTGCTGCCGAGGATGGCGGCGAGCAGGGCCGTGGCGCCGGGCTTGTCCAACGGCTCGTTGCCGTTGCCGCACTTCGGCGACTGCACGCAGGAGGGGCATCCGTGGGAGCACGGGCACTGACGGATCGCGTCCAGCGTCGCCCGTAGCCATCGCTCCGAGGTCCGGAAGCCGCGTTCGGTGATGCCGGCCCCGCCGGGGTAGGCGTCGTAGATGAAGATCGTGGTCATGCCGGTGTCGTCGTGCATCGGCGTCGAGACGCCGCCGACGTCCCAGCGATCGCATGTGGCGACCAGGGGGAGGAGTCCGATCGCCGCGTGCTCCGCCGCGTGGATCGCCCCGGCAAGATCGCGGGGGCTCACCGCCGCGCGCGAGATCACCGAGGTGGGGATCGTCCACCACACCGCCCTGGTCTCTAGGTGGTGAGGTGGCAGTGCCAGGGGCAGCTCGTCGACGATCCCGTTGGTGCTGACGAGCTTGCGAACGAAGGAGGTGACCTGGTTCGTCACGCGCACCGTGCCGAACGAGGCGTCGACATCGCCGGTACGACCCTCCTCCTCCACCGCGACCACGCTGATGTCTGTGAGGTCGCGCGCCTGCGTGTAGTAGTCGGGGTCGGCTTCGGTCACCACGGCTACGCGGTCCACGAGGTTCAGTTCACGCACCAGATACTGCTCGCCCATGTGGAGGTACACGGCGCCCGGGTGGAGCGTGGCGTAGGCGCGCCCCTCGTCCGCCGTGCCCAGCATCTCGCCGGTCTCGCCGATGATGATGCGGTAGACGTGGCCGCCGCCCGCGCGCACGTCCACGGCGCGGTGCGGGGGCTCCTTCCCGCGATCGTGCCAGGCATCTCGGCGCAGCGCCAGGTCGCCGCGCTCGACCATGCGGACGACGGCGGCCAGCACCTGGTCGCGGTCTCCGAAGATGTCGAGCTCGTCCTCGCGAAGCGGCACCTCGCGGGCTGCGCAGCGCAGGTGGGGCTCCAGCACGTAGGGGTTGGTCGGGTCGATCACCGCCGCCTCCGCCGGCTTGTCGAACAGGTCCTCGGGGTGATGCACGAGGTACTGGTCCAGCGGGTCGTCCTGGGCTACCAGCACAGCCAATGCGTCGGCGCCGCGACGCCCGGCCCGGCCGGCCTGCTGCCACATCGACGCCCGCGTGCCCGGGTACCCGGTCAGCACCGCGGCGTCGAGGGACCCGATGTCGATCCCGAGTTCCAAGGCGTTCGTGGAGGCCACGGCGAGGAGCTCGCCCTCGGCGAGCTGGCGTTCGATGCGGCGCCGATCCTCGGCCAGGTAGCCCGCCCGGTAGCTCACGATCTTCCCCCGCATCTGGGCATCGCCCACCTCCCGCCGCGCGAACTCCGCGAGGAGTTCGGCCGCGCGGCGTGAGCGCGTGAAGCCGATCGTGCGCACGCCCTGGGACACGAGACGCGCCACCATGGAGGACGACTCGGTGAGGGCGCTCCTGCGTTCGCCGGTGTCCTCGTCGAGGACGGGCGGGTTCCACAAGGCGAACAGTTTGCGACCCCGCGGGGCCAGATCCTCGGTGACCTCCTCGAACTCGAGACCCGTCAGCCGGGTCGCCAGCTCTCCGGGGTTCCCGATCGTGGCGGAGGCGAGACACCAGCGCGGCGAGCCCCCGTAATGAGCGACCAGCCTGCGGAGCCGCCGCAACACCATGGCCACGTGGGAGCCGAACACGCCGCGGCAGACGTGCGCCTCGTCCACCACCACGAGCGAGAGCCGGAAGCAGAAGTCCGCCCATCGCGCGTGGTCGGGCAGCAGGGACAGGTGGAGCATGTCGGGGTTCGTCATGACCAGGTTGGCGTTCTTCCGGATCAGCGGTCGCTCTGCCTGCGGCGTGTCGCCGTCGTAGACCGCGGCTTTGAGCTGGGGGATCTTCAGGGACCGAACGGCGCGCAGTTGGTCGCGTGCCAACGCTTTGGTCGGATACAGGTACAGGGCCGTGGCCTTCGGCGTGGTGAGGGCCGCCTCCGCGAACGCCGCGTTGTACACGAGGGTCTTACCGCTGGCCGTGCCGGTCGACATCACCAGGTGGCCGGGGTCTCCACTCGTGCCGGCCCGCCGCAGGATCTCGAGCCCTCGTGCCTGGTGGGGATACAGCCCCTCGATCCCCAGTAGTCCCAGGCGCTGGACCAGGAGCTCCGGTAGGTCGTCCGGGAACGGCTCCACCTCGGGATCCCGAGCCGCGATCTCGCGCACGCTGACGAGCGAGGATGCGAGGTCGGGATCCGCGCCGAGCGCGTCGAGGAAGGCCTGCGGGTTCACCGGCCGATGCTACCTGTGGCCGCGGACCCCCGCCGTCGGTCCGGGACCGGTGGCCCGTGTGCCGTGCCGACGGCGACATGGCGGCTGTCACAATGCGGCGTATGGAATGGGTCCTGCTCGTCGTCTCGCTGATGGTCATCCTGGCCGGTGCGGAGCTGTTCACGAACGGTGTCGAGTGGGTGGGCGAGGGATTCGGGCTGTCCGAGGGGGCGGTCGGGTCGGTGCTGGCAGCCGTGGGGACCGCGTTGCCGGAAACGCTCCTGCCGCTCGTCGCCATCCTGTCGGGACACGCGGCCGGTGAGGAGATCGGCACAGGCGCGATCCTCGGGGCGCCGCTGATGCTCACCACCCTGGCGATGTTGGTGATCGCGATCGCGGTGCTGATGTTCGCGCGCGGTGGGCGGCGACCCGCCGAGCTCACCTTCGACCGAGGGATCCTGCGGCAGGACCTCGGGTACTTCCTGGTGATGTACTCACTGGCCGTGGGGGCCGGACTGGTCCACGTCCACTGGGTGCACGTGGCGCTGGCCATCGTGCTCGTGGTCGGCTACGGCTACTACGTGCGCCGGCACTTCCTCGGGGGCGCCGATGAGACCGAGGAGGAGGAGGCGGCCAGCGAGATCAAGGAGCTGTACGTCTGGCGGTGGCTCCGCGCGGTGAAGCGGTCGCTCTCGGCCTGGACCGTGGACAGCTCTACCGCGGCGCCGTTCGTCCAGACCGCGATCGCCCTGGGATTCATCGTCGGAGGTGCGCGACTCTTCATCCTCGCCGTCGACACGATCGGCACGACGTTTCACGTTTCGCCGCTCGCCTTCACCCTTCTCGTCGCGCCCGTCGCCACCGAGCTGCCTGAGAAGTTCAACAGCGTGATCTGGGTGCGCCGGCGCAAGGACACGCTCGCGATGGGGAACATGACCGGCGCGATGGTGTTCCAGGCTTCGTTCCCCGTCACGATCGGCCTGCTGTTCACACCGTGGGTCCTCGACGGTGTCGCGCTGGTCGCCGCGCTCATCGCCCTCGTGGCGGGCGGCGTCCTGTACGCGACGGTCAGGATCCGAGGCAGGCTCACGGCGAGGCTGTTGTTGCTGCAGGGCGTGTTCTACGTCGGCTACGTTGCCTACGTCAGCACGAAGCTGTAGCCATCCGCCTCAGGGCTGGTTCGCCGTTGGGCTCGGCGGGACGTTCTTCTTCGACAAGGTGGCGTCGGTCTTCGCGTCGGCGAAGATCCGCGCCTTCCACGCGTCGTCCAGGTACACGACCGAGAGCGATCCCGCCATCGCAGCGTTGCCCGGCAGCACCACGTTCTGCACCTTCTTGACGGGCACATGGCTCGCGGTGAACGCCAACTGCATGATCTGGGAGAGGGGCAAGGTCGTCTGGATGTTCGACATCCCCGCTCCCAGCCAGGAGTACAGGCGGCTCGGGTCGTTCCTGTACTCCTTCTGGAACTGCGTCAGCGCCGCCAGGAACAGCCGACCACCGTTCTCCGAGCGTCCGAAGTCGCCCTCGATGAGGCTGTGGCGGTCGCGTGAGAACGCAAGGGCCTGCGGCCCGGTCATCGTCTGCACGCCGGGCTGGAAGTTGGCGCGCGAGTACGAGGGATCCGACATCGCGAACGGCACGTCGACCGTGAGTCCCCCGATCTGGTTGATCATGTCGGTGAACCCCCAGAACGTGGTGAGGGCCCAGTAGTCGATCCTGACGTTGGAGATGGACTCGATCGTCTGCACCAGGAGGGCCGGGCCGCCGTAGAACAGCGAGGAGTTGATCTTGTTCGTGCCGTGCCCTGGGATGTTCACGTAAGAGTCGCGCGGGATGCCCACGATCACGGCATGATGCTTCGCCGGGTTGAGGAAGATCAGGTGCAGCGAATCGGCGAGCGAATGGAGCACGTCGTCGCCGGGGCGCGCCCCGCTGCCCACAGCGAGGACCACGATCGGCTTGGAGCCGGTGAGGGAGGGGGTGTAGCCCGCGTGGGCCTTGCCCACCACGATCCCCGACGCCTGGGCAGGCGCCTGAGGCCCGATGGCACCCAGGGCCGAACCGGAAACCCAGGCGGTGAGTGCCATCACCACGACCGCGAACCTGCGCATCACGGCGATGCCTCCGAACTTCCGGACGCCGACGCCGTGGAGGGCGGAGGCTTCTTCTGGGTGTCGTCGCGGTTGACGGAGAACGACATGATCGTCCAGCCGTCGCTCGTCTTCTCCATGATGTATTGGCCCTTGCTCACGAACACGCGGGTGCCGCCGCCCTTCTCGGCGCCGTCGGCCGTGAACGTGACGATGCCCACGACCGAGTAAGGCACGCCCTTGGCGTCCAGGAGTACCTTGGCCTTCAGCGTGGCCTTCGACGGCGTGATCGAGTCGTAGGTGGCACCGGCGTCCGTGCCCGCGGTCAACACGTTCACGCTGTTCGAGGCTTCCTTCGCCGCCGTGGGCGAGAAGTCGCTGTAAACGGCGTCGTAGCTCCCGCCGCTCCAGTTGTCGGGGACCAGGAACGCGTTGCTGTAGAGATCGTGCAGGATCTTCTGGCTCTGCGCGACGGCGGGCTTCGCGAGCGCCTGCTCCTTCTTCGTGCTCGGCGTGGGCGAGGGGGTTGCGCCGGGCTGCGGCGCGAGCGCCGTGGGGAAGATCACTGTCTTCGAGATCTTCCAGGTGAATCCGGGCGTCGGCGTCGGGCTGTCGGCGAGCACGTTCAATGGGCTCTTGCTGCCACCGGTCAACAGGATCAGCACGCCCGCGACGACGACGAGCGCGCCGAACACGCCGGCGATGAGTAGCGCGGGCTTGGGACGGCGAGGGGCGGGAGCGTGACTACCTTCAGCCAAAGCGCGACGAGCCTACCGGCTGTCCGGAGGTCCTCCAACGATTTCGGTGTGATGGTTCCGTCAAGACCGGGCATGAGCCATGAGGTCCTGCTCACGTTCACGGAACGTAGCGGGCGCGGTAGCGTGACACGATGACCGGACCGACGCCAGACCCTGACGCACCCACCGATGGACAGGGTCCGGGCGACGGCTCCGCAGCCGACCGCAGGCTCCGAACCCCTTGGGGGCAGACGGATCGGTTCGTGCCGCGGACCGTGATCCAGCCGCTGCAGGAGTTCGTCCAGTCCTCTACCGCGGGTGGCGCGGTGCTGCTGATCGCCGTGATCGTGGCCCTGGTGTGGGCGAACTCCCCCTGGCACGATGCCTACCACGACCTGTTCGATACCGAGATCGCGCTGCGGGTCGGATCCTGGCACCTCGGCGGGTCCATCCACTTCTGGATCAACGACGGGCTGATGACCCTCTTCTTCTTCGAGGTCGGGCTGGAGATCAAGCGGGAGCTCACGATCGGTGAGCTCCGGGACTGGCGGGCGGCGGTGCTCCCGGTGGTCGCCGCCCTCGGCGGCATGGTGGTGCCGGCGCTGCTCTACCTTGCGGTCGTCGGAGGCGGGGCGGGAGCGCGCGGCTGGGGGATCCCGATGGCCACCGACATCGCGTTCGCGCTCGGCGCCCTGACGCTGGCCGCGGCGCACGCCCCGGCCAACCTCAAGCCGTTCCTGCTCACGCTGGCGATCGTCGACGACATCGGCGCCATCCTCGTGATCGCGATCGCCTACTCGGGCGGGATCCGTCTGGTCCCGCTCGAAGAAGCCCTCGTCATGTTGATCCTCATCGTGGTCTTCCGGCGGCTTCACGTACGGTCGTTGCTCTTCTACTGGGTGATCGCCGTGCTCTTCTGGTACTTCACCTATCGGTCCGGTGTCCACCCCACCATCGCGGGAGTCGTTCTCGGGCTCCTCACCCCAGCCTTCGCGTTCCAGAGGCCACGCGCCGTGAGCGAGGAAGCCCGCCGCGTGGCCGATGCCACCGTGGACGACCCGCACCCGCCCGATGCGGATGCGCCGGAATGGCTCCGACTCTCACGGCTTTCACGCGAGGCCATCCCGCCGCTCGCCCGCCTCGAGCACGCGCTCCTGCCGTGGACGGCGTTCGTGATCGTGCCCCTGTTCGCGCTAGCGAACGCCGGGGTCACGATCTCGGCGACGTCGATCTCCGATGCCATGTCGTCGAAGGTGGCGCTCGGCATCCTCGTCGGACTCGTCCTGGGCAAGCCGCTAGGCGTGCTGTCAGCGTCGTGGCTCAGCGTCAGAACCGGTGCTGCCCGGCTTCCGACCGAGGTGGCGTGGGGCCCGCTCGCGGGGACGGGCACCATCGCCGGGATCGGCTTCACGATGTCCCTCTTCGTGGCCCAGCTGGCTTTCCTCGACCCTCAGGTCTGCTCGATGATGCGAAGTTGGCGATCCTCGCGGCCTCGGCCACGGCCGGGGTCGTGGGCTACCTGACCCTGTGGACGACCTCCCGGCGCAGGGGTGCCATCGGCTAGGTGTCAGCTCGCGGGCGGAGTTCGCGACGAACGCCCAGCCGCCGTCGCCATGCAGCAGGGTGGTGAGCGAGGCCGTTGGCAGGTCGAGTGCCCAGACGTCCGAACCGTCGACGCCGAGCACGCCGCTCACCACGAGCTTGATCGGAGCCTCGTGGGAGACCGCGACGATCTCCCGGCCCTCGAACCGGGTTGCCAAGTGGTCCAGGCATCCGCGGACCCGTCGCTCGACCGCCGCGAGGGCGTCACCGTCGGGCACGATCGCGCGACGCGGATAGGTGCGGTAGATCGCGAAGGCCTCAGGATCGCGCGCGAAGGCTTCCTCGGCGGAGAGCGCCGTCCACGCACCCATGTCGACGTCGAGCAGCCCCGGGTCGATCAACGGGTCGACGCCCACGATGTGGGCGCAGGCCTCTGCGGTCTGAACCGCACGCCGTAACCGGCTGGTGGCGATGTGGGAGATCTCACGCCCGCGCAAGCGTTCGGCCGTCGTCTCGACCTCTGCGAGCCCCGCCTCATCCAGCGGGGGGTCCTCCAGACCGCGGAACCGGCCCTGAGCGTTCAGCGCCGTACGGCCGTGGCGCACCAGGTGCAGCGTGGTCTCACCGCCACCGATCTCCTCGCCCTTCGGAGTGCCCCGGTACGTCACCACGTGCACGGATTCGATCGTCATCATGCCGTCGCCGACCATCTCGTCGAACACCGGCAACATCCGATCGATGTGATCGACCGTGTCCACGATCTCGATGACGATCGGCAGGTCGGATGAGAGCTCCAACAGGCGGGATGTGTGCATCCTCGACGAGGCTCCGAAGCCCTCGATGCCGCGAAGCACCGTGGCGCCGGCCAACCCCTCGCTACGGGCGCGTTCCACGATCGCCTCGTAGAGAGGTTTGTGCTTCCAGCGGTCGTGCTCCCCCACGAAGAGCCTGAGGAGCCGTCCTTCGCCCTCGAACTTCACAGCGCCCTCCCCAAGCTCACGCCGAGCGCCACGGCCAGTAGCCCCAGCACCAGGTTCCCCGCCACGTTCAGGCCGGCCGCCGCATACGAACCGTCCTCCATCAGCCTGAACGTTTCCAGCGAGAACGTCGAGAAGGTGGTGTATGCCCCCATCAGCCCGGTGGTGAGCGCCAGTCGCATCGCGGGAGAAGCCGTGGTGCGCTCGGTCAGCACGACGAACAAGAGCCCGAGCAGGAACGAACCGGTGACGTTGATCGCCATCGTGGCCCAGGGGAAGGCCGGGAACCGCTCGCCGATCACGGAGCCGAGGCCCCATCTCACGAGTGCCCCCAGGGCCCCGGCCAGGGCCACGCCCGATATCGTCCGCACGAGGAGTTCCTCCAGTTTCCGTAGGAGCCATCAGCCCGTGCGGCGGTTGAGGCGAGCTCCATCGCCACCGCGGCGTCGCCGCGGCGCGGGGAAGTATACGCAGGTCGGGGCCGCGATCCGTTCCCTATACTGCACGGGTTCCCGACCCAGGGTCGGGAAGAGAGAGAGGCCCCAACCCCACACAGGAGGTTCGATGTTCGGCGCTGTCCTGGCCCAGGAGGGCGGACCGCTCAAGGTCGTATTCAGCTCCAACGATTCCTTGGCGCTCTGGGTCATCCTCGGCATCTCCCTGGTGGCCCTGGTGTTCGCGTACTACCTCGTCCGTGAGGTCCTGACCGCGTCCGAGGGCACCGACAAGATGAAGGAGATCGCGAAAGCCATCCAGGAGGGCGCCTCCGCGTACCTCTCCCGGCAGTTCCGCACGCTCGCGGTGTTCGTGGTGGTGATCGGGGTCGCGCTCTTCTTCATCCTGCCGGTCTCGGCCGACGCCGTGCACTCGGCTCTCTCGATCAAGCTCGGTCGCTCGATCGCCTTCATCCTGGGAGCCAGTTTCTCGGCGATCACTGGCTACGTGGGTATGTGGCTGGCGGTCCGGGCGAACGTGCGAACAGCCAACGCCGCGCGGGAGTCGGGTCTGCGCCAGGCGGTCAGGATCGCCTTCCGGGCAGGCGGCGTCGCCGGGATGTTCACGGTGGGCCTGGGACTCTTCGGTGCCACGGCCATCATCATCCTCTACAAGCAGGACGCGACGAGCGTGCTTGTGGGCTTCGGGTTCGGCGGGGCGCTCCTGGCCATGTTCATGCGGGTGGGTGGCGGCATCTTCACGAAGGCAGCGGACGTCGGCGCCGACCTCGTGGGCAAGGTCGAACAGGGCATCCCCGAGGACGACCCCCGCAACGCCGCGACGATCGCGGACAACGTGGGAGACAACGTCGGCGACTGCGCCGGGATGGCCGCGGACCTGTTCGAGTCCGCCGAGGTGACGCTGATCGCCTCGCTGATCCTGGGGGCGGCCGCCTACGCGGGCTCGCCGAAGGGCGCCATCATCGGCGTGATGTTCCCGCTGTTCATCCGCGCGGTGGGCGTCGGGACGTCGATCATCGGCATCCTCGCCGTCACCCCGCGCACCGAGACCGAGTCCGGGATGAAGGCGATCAACCGGGGCTTCTTCCTCTCGGCGCTCATCTCGGCCGCCATCGCCTTCGTGATCGCGCAGGTGTACATGGACAGCGTCAAACCGGCGATCGCGGTTTCGATCGGGTTGGTCCTGGCCGCGGTGATCCAGGTCCTCACCCAGTACTTCACCGACACGAAGTTCAAGCCCGTGCAGGAGATCGCGGAGGCCACGGTGACCGGACCGGCCACGACGATCCTGTCGGGGTTCTCGACGGGGATGGAGTCCACCGTGTACTCGGCCCTGATCTTGGCCGGGGCGATCGTGGCCAGCTACTACCTGGGAGGCACGACGGCCGAGCGGCTCTACTTCATCTCGCTCACCGGCATGGGCATGCTGACCACGGTAGGGGTCGTGGTGTCCATGGATACGTACGGTCCGATCTCCGACAACGCCCAAGGCATCGCGGAGATGTCCGGCGAGTTCGAGGGGCGTCCAGCGGAGATCCTGGGCGGCCTGGATGCCGTCGGCAACTCCACGAAGGCCATCACGAAGGGCATGGCGATCGCCACGGCAGTTCTGGCCGCCACGTCGCTGTTCGGCTCGTTCGAGGAGGCGCTGCGTGGCGCGGGGTTCCTCTTCCAGGGGATCCGGATCGACCGGCCCGACGTCCTGGTCGGCCTGTTGATCGGTGGCTCGGTGCCGTTCCTGTTTTCCTCGCTCGCGATCCGGGCGGTGGGCAGAGCGGCGGCGCAGGTCGTGGTCGAGGTGCGGAACCAGTTCCGCCTGCACCCGGGGATCATGACCTACGAGGAGAAGCCGGACTACGGCGCGGTCGTCGACATCTGCACGAAGACCTCGCTCCGCGAGCTCACCACCCCCGGACTGCTCGCGGTGCTCTCCCCGATCTTCGCCGGCTTCTTCCTGAAGGGTGAGGCGCTCGGCGGGTTCCTGGCCGGCGCGATCCTCACCGGGCAGCTGCTGGCCGTCATGCTCTCGAACGCCGGCGGGGCCTGGGACAACGCGAAGAAATACATCGAGGAAGGGAACTACGGGGGCAAGGGCTCGGAGAGCCACAAGGCGGCCGTGATCGGCGACACCGTGGGCGACCCCTTCAAGGACACCGCGGGACCGGCGCTGAACCCGCTGATCAAGGTGATGAACCTGGTGGCCCTGTTGATCGCGCCCCTCGTCGTCACTCACGCGCAGGACACGGCGCTGAGGATGGCCATCGTCATCACCGTGGCGGCCGTGTTGGCCGCCGCCATCTGGGTGTCGAAGTCCCGCACGTCAGAGCTGGGCGAAGAGATCAAGAAGGCGAACGCCCCGGCGTGAGCCGGAGCGGAGGAGATCGCGCGACATGGGCGCCTTCCGTCGATTCCTCGACCGTTTGACCGAGAGCGACGAGGCCCGCCTGGCCTCCGACATCGAGACCTGGTCCCAGAAGGTTCCGGGAACCACCCGGATCGGCGAGGCGCCGCTTGCGCGAGCGGGTGAAGATCGCCGGTGTGATCAAGCGGATCACCGTCTTCCCGATGCAGGATCACGAGGCGCTCGAGGCGCTCGTCTCCGACGGCACGGGGGAGCTCACCGTCGTGTTCATGGGGCGCCGGGGCATCGGCGGCCTCTCACTGGGCACGCGGGTGGTGGTCGAGGGTGTGCTGGGAGAACAGCGCGGTGTCGTGCGTTTGATGAACCCTCGGCTCGAGTTCACCGCCTGATCGTCAGCGCTCCTCGAACGGCCACCGATCGCATGGTGCTTCCTCCCGTGCCGTCATCGACGTGTGGGCCCGTCAATTCCTGGGGCGTAAGGCGTTAGAGAACCATTAAGACTCACCGCACGCCGCCTCGGCGGTCCTACGTTGGCATCGACACGGTCGAAAGGGATGTCGATGACGGACGGGTTGATGTTGGTGCTGATCTCGGTCGGCTTCCTCGGGTTGTACCTCCTCGTGCGGGGGGTGGACCGACTGTGATCGAGGACCTGGTCGGTCTCGCGATCGCGGTCTCGGTGACCGCGTATCTGGTCATCGCGCTGTTGTTCCCGGAGCGATTCTGATGGTCGGCGCGCTGGTGCCGCTGAGCGTCGTCGCGGTAGGCGCAGGCGTGGTCGCGTTGCGCCGCCCACCCGTCCGTCTCGCCGATGTCCGCATCGGTCATGCCGAGGGGTTGGCCGGCGTCCGGCCCGCCCTGATCGCTGAGGCGGCTCCGTGTGTGCCGCTCGCGATCTGCGGCAGGGTGACGCGGGTGAGCATCCTGCCCGACGACGGCTGGATGCTCGTCACCGTGACGGACGGCTCCGCGGAAGCGGCCCTCGCGTTCCGCCGGGACGAGGCTCCGTCTCTGCCTACGGGCTCCTACCTTGTGGCCGACGGGATGTTCGCCCGGGCCGACGTCAGCCCCAGGTCGTTCGACGCGGCCATGGTCACGCTCGTTGACGCCGAGCTCCGGACCCGGTCGGTGTACCGCAAGGATGCGCCGTGAGCCCATGGCTCCAACTGGGGGCCGTGATGGTTGCGGTCGCCATCGCCTACCGGCCGCTGGGCGATTACATGGCCTGGGTCTTCACCTCCGACAGCTCGCTGGTCCTCGAGCGGGTGATCTACCGCGTCGGGGGGATCGACCCCGCGGTCGAGCAGCGGTGGACGGGTTACGCCACCTCGTTGTTGGCGTTCTCGGCCGTGTCGGTCCTGCTCCTCTACCTGCTCCAACGGGCGCAGGGCCTCCTGCCGCTCTCGCTCGGCCTCCCGGGTGTGCCCTCCGCCCAGGCTTTCAACGCCTCGATCTCTTTCGTGACGAACACGAACTGGCAGTCCTACGCAGGGGAGACCACGATGAGTCACCTCACGCAGATGACGGGGCTGTCGGTCCAGAACTTCCTGTCGGCGGCGGTGGGGATCGCGGTCGCGATCGCCCTCATCCGCGGATTCACACGCACGCAGGCGACGACGATCGGCAACTTCTGGTCGGACCTGGTGCGTGCGACCGTGCGGATCCTGTTGCCGATCGCCGTGGTGGGCGCGCTCTTCTTGGTTTCACAGGGGGTGGTGCAGAACCTCCACGGTTTCCGGGATGTCACGACCGTTCGGGGCGCGACGCAATCCATCCCCGGAGGTCCGGTCGCGTCACAGGAGGTGATCAAGGAGCTGGGTACTAACGGCGGCGGGTTCTACAACGCCAACTCGGCGCACCCCTTCGAGAACCCGAACCCCTTCACGAACCTGGTGGAGATCTTCCTGTTGCTGCTGATCCCGTTCGCGCTCACGGGCACGTTCGGCAAGCTCGCGGGCGATCGGCGCCAGGGGTACGTGCTGGCGGCGGTCATGGCGCTGCTCCTGCTGGACCTCCGCGTCTGGCTCGCGTGGCAGTTCGAGGCGGAGGCCAACCCGCTCGCTCCCGGCGGTCGCCGGCGGGAACATGGAGGGCAAGGAGGTCCGCTTCGGCATCGCCGGCTCCACGCTGTTCAGCGCGGCCACCACGGGCACCTCGACCGGCTCCGTGATCGCGTCCCACGATTCCTTCACGCCGTACGGCGGCGCTGTCCCACTGGTCAACATCATGCTGTCCGAGGTCTCGCCGGGCGGGGTGGGCACGGGCCTCTACGGCATCCTGGTCCTCGCGGTCCTCGTCGGTGTTCATCGCGGGCCTGATGGTCGGGCGGACGCCGGAGTACCTGGGAAGAAGATCGAACCCCGCGAGATGAAGTTGGTCTCGCTCTACATCCTGCTGATGCCGGCCTGATCCTGGTGCTGACGGCGCCCGCGCTGTCGCTCCCATCCGCCCGCGCCTCCATCCTCAACGCCGGGCCCCACGGGCTCTCCGAGGTGCTCTACGCGTTCACATCGGGCACGAACAACAACGGCAGCGCGTTCGGGGGACTCAACGCGAACACGAACTTCTACAACACCGCCCTCGCGTTGGCGATGCTGATCGGGCGGTTCGGCTCGATCGTGCTGGTGATGGGCCTGGCGGGTCGCTGGCGGAAGAAGCACGTGCCCGAGTCGCTCGGGCACGTTCCCGACCACGTCGGCGCTCTTCGGCGGGCTGCTGGCCGGCGTGATCGTCATCGTCACGGCGCTCACGTACTTCCCCGCCCTGTCGCTGGGGCCGCTCGTCGAGGGGCTGACCATGATCGACCTCCGGCCCGCTGGGCCGCCAGCCCGGACGCGATCCGCAAGCTGGACCCGCGGACTGCTCTGGCGAACCCCGTGATGTTCGTGGTGGATATCGGGTCGCGTGCTCACGACCGTCCTGTTCATCCGTGACCCGTCCCTGTTCGCCGGGCTGCATCATCTGGCTCTGGCTCACCGTGTCTTCGCGAACCTCGCGGAGGCCGTGGCGGAGGGGCGCGGCAAGGCGCAGGCCGCCTCGCTGCGCGCGGCGCGGCGGAGACGATGGCTCGGCGGCTGGCGCGACGACGGGACCGAGTCGCCGGTCCCGGGCCCAGTTGCGCCCCGGCGACCGCTGCGTCGTCGAGCCGAACGAGATCATCCCCGGCGACGGCGAAGTGGTCGAGGGCGTGGCATCCGTGGACGAGTCGGCCATCACGGGCGAGTCTGCGCCGGTGATCCGGGAGTCGGGCGGCGACCGCAGCGCCGTGACCGGGGCACGAAGGTGCTGTCGGACCGCATCGTCGTACAGATCACCTCCAAGCCGGGGGAGACGTTCATCGACCGGATGATCGCGCTGGTCGAGGGCGCGCAGCGGCAGAAGACACCGAACGAGATCGCTCTCAACATCCTGCTCGCGAGCCTGACGATCATCTTCCTGCTCGCGACGGTGACGTTGCAGCCCTTCGCCATCTACTCGAACGCCAGGCAGACGTGGTCGTGCTGGTGGCGCTGCTGGTCTGCCTGATCCCGACCACGATCGGCGCGTTGTTGTCCGCGATCGGCATCGCGGGGATGGACCGCCTGGTGCAGCGCAACGTGCTGGCGATGTCGGGCCGCGCCGTCGAGGCCGCGGGCGACGTGGACACGCTGCTGTTGGACAAGACGGGCACGATCACCTTGGGGAACCGCCAGGCCGCCGAATTCCTCCCTGTGCCGGGCGTCTCGGTGGAGGAGCTCGCCGACGCCGCGCAGCTGACCAGCCTGGCCGACGAGACGCCGGAGGGACGCTCCATCGTCATCCTCGCCAAGGAGAACTACGGATTGCGCGGCCGCGACGTGGTCGGCGCGGAGTTCGTGGCGTTCACCGCTCAGACGCGCATGAGCGGGATCGACATGGATGGCCACCAGCTCCGCAAGGGGGCCGCGGACTCGGTGCGCGCCTGGGTCGAGGAGCAGGGCGGTCCGTGCCTCGACGAGGTCGACACGATCGTCGACGGCATCGCGGTACAGGGCGGCACGCCGCTCACCGTCGCCCACGATCGGCAGATCCTGGGCGTGATCTATCTGAAGGACATCGTGAAGGAGGGCATGCGCCAGCGCTTCGACGAGCTGCGGCGCATGGGCATCCGCACGGTGATGATCACCGGCGACAACCCGCGCACCGCGAAGGCCATCGCCGACGAGGCCGGCGTCGACGACTTCCTAGCCGAGGCCACCCCCGAGGACAAGATGGCGCTGATCAAGGGCGAGCAGGAGGGCGGGAAGCTCGTGGCCATGACGGGCGATGGCACGAACGACGCGCCGGCCCTGGCGCAAGCCGACGTCGGGGTCGCCATGAACACCGGCACGTCGGCGGCCAAGGAGGCCGGCAACATGGTCGACCTCGACTCCAACCCGACGAAGCTCATCGAGATCGTGGCCATCGGCAAGCAGCTGCTGATCACGCGCGGCGCGCTGACGACGTTCTCGATCGCGAATGACGTGGCGAAGTACTTCGCCATCATCCCGGCCATGTTCGCGGCCGTGTATCCGGGGCTGGACCAGATGAACGTGATGCGCCTGGGCAGCCCGGACTCCGCCATCCTGTCCGCGGTGATCTTCAACGCGCTCATCATCCTGGCGCTGATCCCCTTGGCGCTGCGAGGCGTGAAGTACCGCCCGCAGCCGGCCGGGCAGATGCTCCGCCGCAACCTCGGTATCTACGGGATGGGCGGCGTCATCGCGCCGTTCATCGGCATCAAGGTCATCGACCTCGTCGTCACTCAGGTGGTGCACTGATGCGCAGGCAATGGATCGCAGCCCTGCGGATGCTGCTGGCGCTGACGGTGGTGACCGGCGTGGTCTACCCCATGGCGGTCACCGGCATCGCGCGGCTCTCGATGCAGCACGACGCGAACGGCAGCCTGGTGAAGAACGCCGATGGGACGGTCGTCGGGTCCTCGTTGATCGGGCAGTCGTTCCATGGCAACCAGTGGTTCCAGGGGCGGTTCGACACAGACGACCCCACGGCCACGGGGCCCTCGAACCTGGGGCCGTCGAACCCGGACCTTGGCACAGAGGCGCAGACGAACGCCGACGCCGTGCGCACGGCCAACGGCCTGGCGTCGGACGCGGCCCTTCCGGTTGACGCTGTGACCTCCAGCGCAAGCAGCCTGGACCCCGACATCAGCGCCGCGTACGCCCAGCTCCAGGCGGCTCGGGTGGCGAGGACTCGCGGGCTTCCCGTGGACAGCGTCATGCGCTCATCGACGGGCAGACCGCTGGCCGCACCTTCGGCGTCCTGGGCGAGCCTTGCGTGAACGTCCTCATGCTCAACCTCGCCCTCGAGCGGCTAGCCTCGGCACCATGAAACGCGGCCGGCTCCGCATCTACGTCGGGTTCGCCGCGGGCGTCGGGAAGACCTTCGCCATGCTGAACGAGGGTCATCGCCGGCGGGCGCGCGGGACGGACGTGGTCGTCGGCTTCGTCGAAACACACGGGCGCCGGCTCACCGCTGAGCAGGTCTCGGATCTCGAGACGGTCCCCCGCAACGCGTCGCGTACCGTGGCTCCGATTTCGACGAGATGGACGTTGACGCCATCCTCCGCGCGCGCCTCAGGTTGCGCTCGTCGACGAGCTTGCCCACACGAACGTGCCGGGTTCGCGCAACGAGAAGCGGTGGCAGGACGTCGACGAGATGCTGGACGCGGGGATCGACGTCATCTCCACCGTCAACATCCAACACCTCGAGTCGCTGAACGACGTGGTGGAGCGGATCACAGGAGTCCCGCAGCGCGAGACGGTGCCCGACGAGGTCGTGCGGCGCGCCGATCAGCAAGAGCTGGTCGACATGACCCCGTACGCGCTCCGTCGGCGCATGGCGCACGGGAACATCTATCCGCCCGAGAAGATCGACGCCGCGCTTTCGAACTACTTCCGCGAGGGGAACCTCGACGCGCTCCGCGAGCTGGCGCTGCTGTGGATGGCCGATCGCGTCGACGAGGCCCTGCAGGACTACATGAAGTCGCAGGGCATCGAGGGACCGTGGGAGACGCGCGAGCGGATCCTGGTGGGTGTGGCCGGCCGCGGAGGACGAGGCGCTGATCCGCCGCGGCGGCCCGCATGGCGAAGCGGAGCGGCGGCGACGCTCGTGGCAGTGCACGTCATCCCGGAGGATGGGCTCAGAGAGCCGCCCGCCCTGGACGAGTCCCGAGAGCTGGTCACCGGCGCTCGAGGGGTTCCTTCCACGAGGTCGTCGGGCAGGGCATCCCGCGGCGCTCCTAGACTTCGCGCGCGCGGAGAACGTCACGCAGATCATCGTCGGCGCCTCGACCCAGTCCCGTTGGCGCCACCTCACCCGCGGGTCGGTGATCAGCCGCATCATCCGCGCGTCGGGGCCGATCGACGTGCACGTGATCTCACACGACTCCGCGCCCGCGGGAGGCGGCCTGCGTCCGCCCGCCGCTCGGGGCTGCTCGCACACGGCGCGATGCGGGGTTCGCGGTTGCACGCCGCGGCCTGCCGGTCGTGACCCTCATCGACCGTGCCGTTCCGCGACCGCATCGACCTTCTCGAGCGTCTTGCTGATCTACCTTTCGCTCGTGGTGGGCATCGCCGCGCTCGGTGGGCTTTGGCCCGCCGTCGTCGCGGCCGTCGCCGCCTCGCTTCTCGCCAATTGGTTCTTCACGCCGCCGATCCACACCTGGACCATCTCGGAGCCGGAGAACCTGTTCGGCGATCCTGGTATTCGTGCTCGTGGCGGCCGTCGTCAGCATGCTGGTGGACCGCGCGGCGCGGCTGCGCGTCCGAGGCGCAGCGCGGCCGCGCCGAGGCGGAGGCGCTGGCCCGGCTGGCCGGCTGGCTCATGTCCGAGGAGGACCCGCTGCCGCAGCTCGTCGACCATCTGCGCACGACTTCGGGCTCGCCGCGGTGTCGGTGATCCGCCGGACGGGGGATGACTGGATGGTGGAGGCGCTGCCGGCGGGGCCGTCGCCGCCCGGGCGGCCGGAGGACGGCGTCGAGTCCATCGAGCTGGGACCCGACACCGCGCTGGTGCTCAGCGGGCCGCGCCTGCCGGCCGAGGCGCGGCGGATCCTCTCCGCGTTCGCCGCGCAGCTGGCGGTGGCCGTGCGCGAGCGCAAGCTGACGCGCGAGGCCGACGAGGCCGCGGAGCTGCGAAGAGGTGAACGATCTCCGCATGGCGATCCTGGCCGCCGTCTCGCACGACCTGCGGACGCCGCTCGTCGTCTATCAAGGCATCTGTCAGCAGCCTGCGCCAGGACGACGTCGCGTGGAAGCCGGACGAGACCGCCGAGTTCCTCGCGACCATCGAGGAGGAGACCGACCGGCTGGGCAACCTCGTGGCGAACCTCCTGGACATGAGCCGGATCCAGACCGGGGCGCTCAACCTCGTGCGCGGGAAGGTGGGGCTGGACGAGGTCGTCCCCAGCGCGCTCGGCCAGCCTGCCCGACCGCGGCCGCTCGGTGCGAGGTGGACGTTCCCGAGATCGCTGCCGCGGATCGACGTGGACGCCGCGCTCCTGGAACGGGCGGTGGCGAACCTCGTGGCGAACGCGTACACGTGGAGTCCGGCCGGCGTGCCCGTCCGTGCTCCTGGGATCGGCCGCTCGCGGGCCGCGTGGAGCTGCGGGTCGTCGACCGCGGGCCCGGGATCCCGGCGGCGGACCGCGACGCGTGTTCGAGCCCTTCCAGCGCCTGGGCGACCGGCCGTCGGGCGACGGCGTCGGACTGGGCCTCGCCGTGGCGCGCGGGTTCGTGGAGGCGATGGGTGGCGAGATCCGTATGGAGGACACGCCCGGCGGAGGGCTCACCATGGTCATCGGATTCGAGGCGGCGGCGTGACCCGCGTCCTGGTCGTCGACGACGAGCCGCAGATCCTGCGCGGGCTCAAGACGAACCTCGTGGCGCGCGGCTACGACGTCGACACGGCGCCGGACGGCGAGCGTGCGCTGCAACTCGCCGCCGACCGGCTCCCCGACGTCGTCATCCTCGACCTGGGTCTTCCGGGCATCGACGGGGTCGACGTGATCCGCGGGATCCGCGTCTGGAGCTCGATGCCGATCATCGTGCTCTCCGCGCGCGATCAGGAACGCGACATGGTGCTGGCGCTGGACGCTGGGGCGGACGACTACGTGGTCAAGCCCTTCGGGATGAACGAGACTGCTCGCCCGCCTGCGCGCGTCCGAGCGACGCCTTCGCCCCAGCGGCGAGGCGGCCGGCCGTCGAGACTCACGACTTCACCGTGGATCTGGCCGCCGCATCGGTCACGACGACCGTGGCCCCGTCCATCTCACGCCGACCGAGTGGCACCTGGTGGAGATCTTCGTCCGCAACCCCGGGAAGCTGGTGAGCCAGCGCCAGCTCCTGCAGGAGGTCTGGGGTCCGAAGTACGAGGGGGAGACGAACTACCTGCGCGTCTACATGGCGCAGATCCGTCGGAAGCTCGAGCCGGACCCTGCGAGTCCGCGATACTTCATCACGGAGCCGGGCATGGGCTATCGGTTCCGCCAGCCGGACTAGCGACCGCCGCCGACCGTCGTCGTCGGAGGGCTGGGCTCGGCCGCTCGGCGATCTGCTTCGGGCCCACGACGGCCTCGCGCAGCCCGCGCTCGGCGGCCGCGTTGGCGAGCGCGAGCACCTCGTCGCCGGCCGTGAGGACGGTCTCGGGCTGCGGGATCACGACGTGACCCTCGCGCAGGATCGCTACCACCGCGGAGTCGGGCGGCAGGCGCAGCCCGTAGATCGGTTGTCCCACCGACGGGGATCCCTCGGGCAGCGTCATCTCCACGATCGCCACCCGCCCCCCCTCCAGGCGGATCAGGCGAACGAGGTCGCCCACGGTCACGGCCTCCTCCACCATCGCGGTGAGGATGTGTGGCGGTGAGACGGCGGCGTCGACCCCCCACTGCTCGTTGAAGAGCCACTCGTTCTTGGGGTGGTTCACGCGCGCAAGGACCCGCGGGACCGCGAACTCCTGCTTCGCCAGCAGGGAGGTCACGAGGTTGTCCTCGTCGTCTCCGGTGGCGGCCACCACGACCTCCGCCTTCGAGAGCTGAGCCTCCTCGAGCACCCACGGCTCGCAGGCGTCGCCGTGGATCACGGTGACCCCTTCGAGCATGTCCCTGACGCGGTTGATCACGTCGATGTCCTGGTCGATCAGCGTGACGGCGTGGCCGCGCTCGGCGAGGTCCGCGGAGAGGTGCCGTCCGACCGCCCCCGCCCCCGTCACGACGACCCGCATCAGGCGTGCTCCCCGTGACCGGCGAGCTCCTCGTCGAGGTCGGTCATCCCGGTCTCGGTCAACATCACGGCCAGGAAATCGCCTTCCTTGAGCATGCGTGTCGTCGGTGGGCAGGAAGCCCCCTCCGCCGCGCGAGACCCCGACGACCATGACCTTGCCGGGGACATTGAGCGAGGTTGCCGGCTTGCCGACCAGATGATCGGGGACCGGCACGCGCATCCTCAGGAGGTCGCCGCCCCCGATCGACTCTCGGACCTCGCCGCGATCGTGCAGCAGCATGAGCTGGATCTGCTTCACGCCCCACTTCGTGGTCGCCACGGTGGGGATGTTGAGGCGCTCGTAGATCTCGGCACGGCGGGGATCGAAGATGCGGGCCACGACCTTGGGCACGTGGTAGTGCTCCAGGGCGACCCGCGCCGAGACGATGTTGGAGTTGTCGCCGCTCGAGACCGCGACGAACGCCTCGGCGTCCATGATCCCGGCTTCCTCCAGGACGTCGCGGTCGAACCCCAGTCCGATCACGGTCTTCGCACCGCCCGGCGGGTACTTCATGAACGCGGCCGGCGACTTGTCGATCACCGTGACGTCGTGGCCCCCCTCCACCAGCTGGATGGAGAGCTCGGATCCGACGCGACCGTTGCCCATGATGATGACCCGCATGACGGCGGAGAGCCTACTTCACGCCCGATGGCGTGCCCACGGCGCGGCCGCGGGCACGGTCGGACCCGATGCACACGGAGCCCGGGAACGGACGGGACCCGGGATCCGGCGACTGGAGGGTGTCGCCGGATCCCGGGATGGGGATCTGACTCGGAGGAGCCTTCGTGGCTAAGGGGGTGGATCCTCACCCACACTCTCGTCGCCGCCGCGTGAGCGATGCGTGAAGGATCCTCGAGCCTCGCGTGAAGATCACGTGAAAGCGGCTAGCGTTCCCCTCGTGAGCAGATCCGTCGCCGAATCGGAGTCACGGTCCCGCGGTCTCACCACGCGGGGCGTGCTGATCGCCCTCATCGCGCCGCTGGTCGCGGCCTTGTTCTCGATCCCGCTGGGACGTGGCGGGCCGGCGAGCGCCATCGCGCTCTTCATGCTCGGCATCGTGATCGCGGCGGTGGCCGGCGGCCTGTGGAGCGGGCTGATCGCGGCGGTCTTCTCAGCCATCGTCGTCCCGGTGCTGTTCAGCGCGCCACGCTTCACCCTGCGGCTCGGCGGGGCCGAGGATCTGGTGACGGCGGTGGTGTTCCTCGCCGTCGCGCTGATCGTGGGGCTCCTCGTGGGAGGCGCCAGCGAGGAGCGGGCACGGGCCGCCCGCAGGGAGCGCGAGGCTCGCCTCCTCGGCTACCTGTCCACGAAGCTGCTGTCCGGCGAGGTGCCTGACAGGGTCCTGGATGATTTCGCGAGCGTGCTGCTCGAGCCGTTCGGCCTGGCGTCCTGCGAGATCGTGGTGGAGCTCGACGGACAACAGCTCCACGCCACGGCGACGCGCCCCGACGCGGAGCGGGGTGGCCCGACCGCGCTGATGCCATTGATGGTCGGCACGCTGGCGTTCGGCACGCTCGAGGTGGAGCGACCCGTCGGGAGGCGACCGCTCACGAAGGACGAGCTCCTCCTGCTCGAGGCGGCCGCGAAGCAGGCTGCGGCGGCCCTCGATCGAGCACGACTGGATGCTCGGGCCCGCGTGGCGCAGCTCGATGCGGAGACGAACGAGCTCCGCGCGGCCATGTTCTCGTCCGTCACCCATGATCTCCGCACGCCGCTGACGTCGATCAAGGCCGGGGTGACGAGCCTCCTGGACACGCAGGTCCACCACGACGAGCGGCAGCAACGAGAGCTCCTCACGACGATCCTGGAGGAGACCGATCGTCTGAACCGGCTGGTCGGCAACATCATGGACCTGACCAGGGTGCGGGCCGGAGGCTTGATCCTGTCGCGCACCCCCTCCTCGATCGACGAGATCGTGGGCGCCGTGGTCGCGCGCATGCGTCCTCGCCTCACGAACGTCGTCATCACGACCAAGATCCGCGAGGACCTGCCCGACGTGCTGGTGGACCCGCTGCAGATGGACCAGGTGCTCACGAACCTGTTGGAGAACGCCGCACGCTACTCGCCGCCGGGCGAGGAGATCCAGATCTCCGCCTCGGGGTTCGGCAACGCGGTGCAGCTGAGGATCGCCGACCGTGGTCCCGGTATCCCCGAAGACGAGCGCGAGCGCGTCTTCGAGGCGTTCTATCGTGGCGCCAAGAGTCCCGAGACGCCCGGCAGCGGGCTGGGGCTGGCGATCGCGCAGGCCATCATCGTGGCGCACGGGGGACGGATCTGGATCGAGGCAGCTCCGGGACGTGGCACCGTGGTGGTCTTCGAGGTGCCCGTGGAGGAGCCGACGCTGGAGGAGGGCCCGTGAACCTGGTGCTGGTGGTCGACGACGAGCCGCAGATCCGCCGTGCCCTCCGTACCAGCCTGGAGGCGCACGGCTGGCGGGTCGCGACCGTCGGCACGGGCGAGGAGGGTGTGGTGGGCGCCGCCGAGCAGGCTCCAGACCTCATCCTGCTCGACCTCGGGCTCCCGGACATGGATGGCACCGAGGTGATCCGGAGGATCCGCGCGTTCAGCCAGGTGCCGGTCATCGTCCTGTCGGTGCGCGAGGGTCAGCAGGACAAGGTGGCGGCCTTGGATGCGGGCGCCGACGACTACGTGACGAAGCCCTTCGCGATGGAAGAGTTGCTCGCCCGGGCCCGCGCCGCGCTCCGCAGGGTCCAGCCGGACGAGCCGAGCGCGGCGGTGCTGGTCTACGGCGATCTGGAGGTCGATCTCGCGCGTCGGCTGGTCACCCGCGGTGGAGAGTCCGTCCACCTCACCCCGACCGAGTACTCGCTGTTGGAGGCCCTCGTGGTGAACCCGGGCAAGCTCCTCACGCACCAATGGCTCCTGCGCAAGGTCTGGGGCCAGGGATACGGGACCGAGACCACCTACCTGCGGACGTACGTCCGGGCGCTGCGGAAGAAGCTCGGGGACGATGCGCAGGCCCCGGCGCTGATCGTCACCGAACCCGGCGTCGGGTACCGGTGGATCGGCGAACCGACCGCCTGACGTTCAGGCACCGGGCGCCGCGAAGCAATAGCATGCTGGCCGCATGTCACGTACCGCTCCTCCCGTGACCCCCT
This sequence comes from uncultured Actinomycetes bacterium, assembly GCA_963796725.1. Taxonomy (GTDB): domain Bacteria; phylum Actinomycetota; class UBA4738; order UBA4738; family HRBIN12; genus JAOUEA01. The sequence continues at coordinate 322,807 of CAWCMT010000001.1, read as the reverse complement.
CCGGCGGCGTCGTCAAGCGGCTGCTGGTGGGCCGCGCCATGGCCAGCTCCGGCCTCGAACACACCCTGCTACCCAAGATCCTTGCGCTGCCGGTGTTCTCATCCGACGCGCTGTCCTCGGTGGCCTATGCCACCGAGGAGATCCTTCTGGTGCTGCTGGGCGTGAGCATGACGGCCGGATATCTTGCCCTGCCCGTATCGATGGCGGTGTCCACGCTGATGGTCATCGTGATCCTCTCGTACAGGGAGACGGTCAAGGCCTACCCGAACGGCGGGCGGCGCCTACATCGTGAGCAAGGAGAACCTGGGAGAGATGCCCGGTCTGGTCGCGGCCTCGGCGTTGCTCGTCGACTACATGCTGACGGTCGTGGTGTCCACGGTGGCCGGCGTGTTCGCCATCACCTCGGCGGTCCCGTCCCTCGCCGATCACAAGGTGATCCTGTCGATCGGGTTCGTCTTGCTGATCACCCTCGCCAACCTGCGCGGCGTCCGGGAGTCCGGGACCCTGTTCGCCATCCCCACCTACGGCTTCATCCTCTGCGTGTTCCTCCTGGCGGTCGTCGGGTTCGCGAAGTGCGTCGGAGGATGTCCGCCCGCCGAGCACATCGAGTCCATCCCCGGCCTGGCCACGACGGCCGGCACCGTCACCCTGTGGTACCTGCTTCGTGCGTTCTCTTCCGGATCCACCGCTCTCACCGGCGTCGAGGCGATCTCCAATGGCGTTCCTGCCTTCCGCCGTCCGCAGGCGCACAACGCGGCCACCACGCTGGCGATGATGGGCGTGATCTCGATCTCGATGTTCCTTTCGATCTCGTGGCTCGCCACCCACATCCCCAACATCACCGTGAGCGACCAGCGCTCCGTGCTGGGCCAGATCGCGCAACACGGTGTTCGGTGGCGGGACGATGTTCTACATCGTCCAGGCGTTCACGGCCGCGATCCTGATCCTGGCGGCCAACACCGCCTTCCAGGACTTCCCCCGCCTCTCGGCCATCCTGGCCCGTGACCGCTACATGCCGCGTCAATTCATGAACCGCGGCGACCGCCTCGTCTTCTCCAACGGTGTGATCGGCCTGGGGCTCGCCGCGTGCCTGGTGATATACGCCTTCGACGCCAACCTCACCCGTCTGATCCAGATGTACGTGGTGGGGGTCTTCACCTCGTTCACGCTGTCGCAGACGGGCATGGTCCGGCACTGGCGGGCGGAGGCGAGGAAGGGGGACGACGCGGTCCGAAGGGGTGGAGGCGCAGCATGATCGTGAACGTCATCGGAGCCATCACCACGGGAGTCGTGCTCGTCGTGGTGACGATGACCAAGTTCACCCGCGGCGCGTGGCTGTCGATCCTCGTGATGATCGCCATCATCCCGGTCCTGCGGTCCATCCACCGGCATTACGCGACCGTGTCGGCCCAGCTCCGGCGGGGCACCGTGCGGGCCGGTGACGTGGGCACGAACCACGTGGTCCTGCTGGTCCGTTCGCTCGACGACGCAACCGCCGAGGCCTTGGGGTACATCCGGTCGTTCCGCCCGTCCGAGCTGCACTGCGTGTCGGCGGGGCCCGGCGATCTGCCCGAACGCTGGCGGCAATTCGCCGGTGAGGCGCCAGCGCTCCGGCAGCTGCCGGCGGGGCGGAGCGTGCTGCAACAGGTCCGCGACTACGTTCGGTCGATCCCGCGCGAGGAGCACGATTTCGTGACGGTCGTGGTGCCCGAGGTCGTGCGGGAGGGGCTGACGTCCTACCTCCTGCGCCGACGGGACCTCATCCGGCTCAAGGGTGGCCTGCTCCGCGAGCCCAACGTCGTCGTGACCGACGTTCCCGTGCCGAAGGTCGACGCCCGCGGCGACGAGGTTCAGGACAAGGCGCTGATCCCACGGCGGACGGTCACCCTGGTCTTCATATCGAGCGTGAACGACGCCACGATCCGCGCCGTGAACTACGCGCGTTCCCTCGGGGCCTCCGAGACCCGGGCGATCTATTTCGATCTGGATACGGAGGAGGCGCATCGCGCTGGAGACCAGGTGGTGGGACGCGGACCTGCCGATCCCGCTCGACGTGGTGGAGGCGCCGTTCCGCGATCTCACGGGGCCGATGCTCGACGAGGTACGGCGTTTCAGCGTTCGCGACGACACGGTCGTCAACGTCATCGTGCCCGAGTTCATCGTGACCAAATGGCGGCACCTCATCCTGCACAACCAGAACGCGATCTTCGTCAAGCGGCTCTTCCTGTTCGAGCCCCGCGCCGTGCTGACCAGCGTGCCCTTCGTGCTGGAACCGGGCCGGGCGAAGGTCGCCGCTCGCCGGCCATGACTAGGGCGGGCGCCGCCCGGCTGCGCTAGGTTGGAACCCCACGCGATCGGGAGGAACGCGCGATGAACATCCGGCCGGCCACCCAGGACGACGCCACCTTCCTGAAGACCATGCTGTACGAGGCCGCCCGGTGGAACCCCGACTGGCCCAGGGAGCCCATGGAGGAGGTCCTCGACGAGCCGATGCTCCGCCGCTATCACGAGGGGTGGGGTCGCGCAGGGCGACGGCGGCGTGATCGTCGAGATCGACGGCGAACCGATCGGCGCGGCCTGGTATCGGAGATTCACCTCGGAGGAGCCCGGGTACGGCTTCGTGGACGAGAAGACGCCGGAGCTCTCGATCGCCGTCGCCCCCCTGCACCGGCGGAAGGGGATAGGCGGGACGCTCTTGCGGGCCGCGATGGTGAACGCCCGCGAGGAGGGGTTCCAGACGCTCAGCTTGTCGGTGGCCGTCCACAACCGGTCGCGGATGATGTATCAGCGCGTCGGGTTCGAGAAGGTGGGCGAGCAGGGCGAGAGCTGGACGATGCTGGTGAACCTCTAGCGATCTCAGCCCTCTGATGCCTCGCGCGCGGCATCGAGCTCCGCGTACTCGGCGCGCACTTTCGTCCAGCGCCTGGACACGTAGACGATCCCGAGCCCGAAGAGCGCGACGAGTGATCAGCCAGGAGAACGGAGCCAGCGCGTTCTCCACACCCGCCCAACTGGCCCCGGCAGCATGACCCAGGAAGGCCAGCGCGTACACGAACGGCACACAGCCGAGCGTGGTGTAGGCGAGGAACTTCCAGAACGGCATCTCGGCGATCCCTGCCGGGAGACTGATGAAGGTGCGGACGATCGGGACCAGGCGCGCGACGAAGACCGTTGCGTCTCCGCGCCGTTCGAAGAAGTCGTGGGCGCGGTCGACCTCGTGGGGACGGAAGAGCAGGTATCGGCCGAAACGGTCCACCGTGGGGCGCCCCCCGGTCTTGCCGACCCAGTAGGCGAGGATCGATCCGATGACGTTGCCGGCGACGCCCGCGAACCCGACCCAGAACAGCGAAAGCTCGTTCCCCGGACCGGCCACGGCGACGTTGGTGAGCGCGCCTCCGAAGAGCATCGTGACCTCGCTCGGGATGGGCACGCAGGCCGATTCCAGGAACATCAGGATGAAGATCGCGACGTAGCCGTACTGCGTGAGCAGGTGGGTGATCTGGTCGGTCAAGACGGCGAGGTCATGCACTGCGGGTCCGTTCGGGGCCAGGGAATACGCAGACGCTATCACCGCGTTATCGGCCGTCTGTGTGGATTCCATGAAGGTCCCGGCTCCCGGACCGCGTGACGGTCGGTGGTACCGTCGCCGCCCAGGAGACGCGTTCGACATGTCTTCCGATCCCCAAGTGAGGTTCCGCGCCATGCCGAAGACCCTGGTCGTGGTCGAGTCGCCCGCCAAGGCGAAGACCATCGAGAAGTACCTGGGCGGCGATTTCGCCGTCCGAGCCTCCTATGGGCACATCCGGGACCTGGGCAAGGGGTTCGGAGGGCTGGGGGTCGACGTCGAGCACGCGTTCACCCCCGACTACGTGGTGCCCGAAGACTCGAAGCGCCACGTCAGCGAACTCAAGTCGGCGATGAAGACCGCGGACGACGTCATCCTGGCGACCGACTACGACCGCGAGGGCGAGGCGATCGCGTATCACGTTGCCTCCCTGCTCGGCGTCGATCCGATCCAGGCCAAACGGGTCACGTTCACCGAGATCACGCGGGACGCCATCCTGGAGGCCTTCTCCCAACCCAGGGCCATCGATCTGAAGCTCTTCGACGCGCAGGAGGCCCGGCGGATCCTGGACCGGCTGGTCGGGTACCGGATCTCGCCGATCCTGTGGCGCCGCGTACGGCCGGGCCTGTCTGCCGGGCGCGTGCAGTCGGTGGCGGTCCGCCTCATCGTGGAGCGAGAGCGGGAGATCCGCGCCTTCGTGCCCGTCGAGTACTGGAGCGTCGACGTCCGGCTCACGCCCGGCGACGTCGAGGCTCCATTCACGGCGCGGCTGGTCCAGATCCCGGAAGGTCGCCTCGCGACCTCGCCGGACAAGAAGGGCGTCCTGCTGGCCGCCGAGGCCGACGCCGCGACCCACGTCGATCGCCTCCGAACGGCCGACTACCGCGTCGCCGCGATCGAGCGCAAGGAACGGAAGCGCTCGCCGGCGCCCCCGTTCACCACGTCGACGATGCAACAGGAGGCCGCCCGCAAGCTGGGGTTCACCGCGCGCAAGACCATGACGCTGGCGCAGCGCCTGTACGAGGGCATCGACCTGCCGGGTGAGGGCACGGTGGGCCTCATCACCTACATGAGAACGGACTCGGTCAACATCGCCGACACCGCCCTGCGCGAGATCGCGGAACTGGTGAAGACCGACTACGGGCAGGCCTACACGCTGGCGGAGCCGCGGCGGTACAAGACCCGGTCGCGCAACGCTCAGGAGGCCCACGAGGCGATCCGCCCCACCAGCGTGTTGCGCTCCCCGCAGCGCGTCGCCGGCTCCCTGGAGCGCGACCAGCTCCGCCTCTACACGCTGATCTGGCAGCGCACGATGGCCACGCAGATGGCCGATGCACGGTTCAACCAGGTGGGCGTCGACGTCGAGGCCACCGCGCCCGCCGACGAGGCCCCGTCACCTACGGCCTGCGCGCCACCGGCCAGACGATGGTCTTCGACGGGTTCATCCGCGTCTACAAGGAGGGCCGCGACGAAGGCCCCGACGAGGACGCCGAGAAGACGCTGCCCGAGCTCACCGAGGCCCAGCTGCTGAAGATGCTCGAGGTCCTGCCCGAGCAGCACTTCACCCAGCCGCCGCCCCGGTTCTCCGAGGCCTCGCTGGTGAAGACGCTGGAGGAGCTCGGCATCGGTCGTCCCTCCACCTACGCCTCCATCATCGACACGATCCAACGGCGCGAGTACGTGACGCTGGAGGAGAAGCGGTTCCGTCCCACCGACGTGGGGGAGATCGTCACCGACAAGCTGATCGAGCACTTCCCCGACGTGGTGGACGCGAACTTCACCGCCTACATGGAGAAGGAGCTCGACGACATCGCCGAGGGCGACCTCGCCAAACTCCAGATGCTGGAGGAGTTCAACGGGCCGTTCGAGCGTGCCCTGGAGAAGGCCGAGCATTCGTTCGAGCGCTACAGCGAGGAGCTGGACGAGGCCGTGCCCGCTGTGCCCGACCGAGGGACGTGAGCCGGGCAAGCTCGAGGTGAAGCTGGGCCGCTACGGCAAGTTCATCGGCTGCACGAACTACCCGGATTGCCGCTACATCCGCAACATGGACGGCTCCGAGCGTGCCGAGCCCGAGATGCTCGATGAGCTCTGTCCCGAATGCGGTAAGCAGCTCCAGAAGCGGGTCGGTCGGTTCGGGCCGTTCGTGGGGTGCAGCGGCTACCCCGAGTGCAAGTACATCAAGAAGGATCCGCCGGTCAGCACGGGGGTGACCTGCCCCCAGTGTAAGGAAGGGGAGCTGATCGAGAAGCGGAGCCGCTTCGGGACGATGTTCTACAGCTGCTCGCGCTACCCGGATTGCGATTGCGCGGTCGGCAACCCGCCCGAGAAGGACAGACCCTGCCCCGAGTGCGGGTCGCTGCTCCTGCGCCGTCCGAAGTCCCTCCGGTGCTGGGGCTGCGGCGCGGAGCTGGACCTCGAGTTCAACGTCACCAAGTCGGGTGACGTGGAGGCCGAGACGGCCGCGAGGGAGGCGAAGGCGGCCGCGCGGGCCGCGCGCGGCCGCCGCCAAGAAGAAGAAGAAGACGCCGGCGAAGAAGGGAACCTCCAAGAAGAAGGCCGCGGCGCGCAAGAAGAGCGCGACGGCCAAGGCGGCCACCGCCGCGGCGTCCGTGACGGCCGAGGCCGAGGGCCCGGCGGAGGGCTAGTCGGCGTGGCCACGTTCGCCGACGAGGTCGCGGCGCTCCGCGGGACCCGGCCGGCGACGCTCAAGGATCTCCTAACCCATCCGGCGTTCTCGCGGCTGCTGGCGGCGATGACCGTGTCCTCGCTCGGGGATTGGGTGGGGTTCGTGGCCGTCGCCTCGCTGGTGACACGACTCTCGGGATCGGCCGCGGCCGCCGGCCTCGCGGTCGGGGCAGTGATGACGGCCCGCACGCTCCCGGCGATCCTCTTCGGGCCGATCGCCGGAGCCCTCGTCGACCGGGTGAACCGCAAGCAGATCATGATCATCGCCGACATCGGACGCGGGGTGATGTACGCATCGATGGCGTTCTTCCACCAGCTGTGGGTGATCTTCCTGCTGTCGTTCGCGATCGAATGCCTCTCTCTGCTTTGGACGCCCGCTCGCGACGCGTCGCTCCCCAACCTGGTCCCGCGGCGCCAACTCGCGAACGCGAACTCGATCGGCCTGATCAGCACCTACGGGACGCTGCCCCTGGGCGCCGCGATCTTCACCGGACTCGCGGGGTTCAGCAATTGGATCGCCGCCCGCGTCCCGTATCTGGGCGGGCGTCCCGAGACCCTCGCGCTCCTCCTCGACGCGGGGACGTTCGCCTTCTCCGCGACGATGGTGAGCGGCATCGAGATCCCGACCCAGCGGGCGCTCAAGAAGGGCCGGTTCGAGATGTCCCGCGTGTGGCGCGACATCGTGGACGGGCTCCGGTTCCTGCGCGAGGACTCGATCGCCTCGGCCATGACCGCCGGCATCGTGATCGCGTTCGCGGCGGTGGGAGCCGTTCTCGCGGTGGGTCCGATCTTCGTGCAGGTGACGGTGGCCGCCGGCCCCGCGGGCTGGGGAGTGGTGGTCGTTGCGTTCGGCACCGGGATGGCGATCGGCATGGCCGGTACGAACATCATCGCCCGCTACGTCGACCGAGGGTTGACGTTCGTCTACGCGTTGATCGCGGCTGCGGCTGCGCTCTTCGTGCTCGCCGCCATGCCGAACCTCGCGCTCGTGTCGATGGTCGCGGTTTGGCTCGGCGCCTTCTGCGGCCTCGCCTGGGTGAGCGGCTACACGCTCCTTCAGGAGAACGTCGAGGACGAATACCGGGGACGGACGTTCGCGTCGCTCACGGTGCTCTCCCGCCTGGGGCTCTTCCTGTCCCTCACGCTCTTCCCTATCCTGTCCACCGTCTATGGCGACCACGGGTTCCACGTCGGCGGGCAGCACCTCGACCTCTCGGGGACACGCCTGGCGTTGTGGACCGCGGGCTTGCTCGCGCTCGCCGCTGGCCTCAACACCCGGCGGCTCCTGGCGCGCTACAGCCTCACTCGTCCCCAACCCCTCGCCCTCGTGCCGAAGCTGAAGCGCCCCCCCGCCAACGGCATCTTCATCGCCTTCGAGGGCGTCGAGGGAGCTGGCAAGGGAACCCAGATCAAGATGGCCGAGTCCTTCCTTCGCCAGGCCGGTCTGGACGTGCTGGTCACGCGGGAGCCCGGTGGGACAGAGCTAGGGGAGAAGATCCGTGACGTCCTGCTCGACCCCAAGACCGGGAAGCTCGACGCACGCAGCGAGGCCCTGCTGTTCGCCGCCTCGCGGGCGCAGACCGTGAGCTCGGTGATCCGTCCAGCGCTCGCCGAGGGCAAGGTCGTGATCTGCGACCGGTACGTGGACTCGTCGCTCGCCTACCAGGGCTGGGCCCGTGGCCTCGGTGAGGAGGACGTGCTCACGCTCAACGTGTGGGCCACCCAGGGTCTCTTCCCCGATCTGGTGATCCTGCTGCACGTCGAACCCGAGCGAGGCTTGCTCCGCTCCACCGCGGCGCCCGACCGCATGGAGCTGGAGGGAGAGGACTTCCACTCGAAGGTCGCCGACGCATACCTCAAGATCGCGGAGGAACACCCGGAGCGGTTCGTGGTCGTGGACGGCGATGCCGATGTGAACACGGTGTTCGCCTCGGTGAAGGAGGCTCTGGAGCGCGTCGTGGCGGATCGGGCTGAGGATGACCCCGCCTCGCTGCCCAGGACCCAGGGGCCGGCCGCCTCCGAGGCCTGACGCGCGCAACCGCGGATGTCGACGGTTCCATCGACTTCCGTCAATATATGGATATGAAGCCGGTTGCCCTCATCGAACCCGACTGCTGTCCTCAGGTGCTCGCCGCACCCCTGGGTGCCGATGAAGCGGAACGGCTCGCGTCGGCGCTGCGCGTGCTGGCCGATCCTGCTCGCCTCCGTCTGCTGAGCCTGCTCGCTTCTTGCGGTCCGGACGAGTCGTGCGTTTGCGATCTGACCGAGCCCCTCGGCCTGTCGCAGCCCACCGTGAGCCATCACCTGAAGGTGCTGGCCGACGCCGGGCTCGTCGAGCGGGAGCAGCGCGGTCGTTGGGCCTACTTCCGTGTCAACGGGGCGCCCCTCGAGATGGTGCGGGACGCCCTGCGGGTGCCGCCGGAGACCGGGTCATGACGGCCTCAGGCGGCGCGCCCCAGGTGCTGTTCGTCTGCGTCCACAACGCCGGGCGAAGCCAGATGGCCGCCGCGCTGCTGGAGCGGGCGGCGGCCGGGAGGGTGATGGTGCGGTCGGCGGGAAGCACGCCGGCCGATGAGATCGATCCGGCGGTGCGCGCGGCCATGGCGGAGGTGGGCATCGACCTCGCGGGAGCCACCCCCAAGATACTCACCACCGAGGCCGTCGAGGACTCCGAGGTCGTCGTGACGATGGGGTGCGGCGACGCGTGCCCGATCTTCCCGGGCAAGCGCTATCTGGATTGGGAGCTCGACGACCCGGCCGGCCGATCCCTCGAGGAGGTGCGTCCGATCCGCGATGAGATCGACCGGCGCGTACGAGCGCTGGTGGACGAGCTCCTCCCCGAAGGCTGACCTCGCGATCCCAGGACTCGCTTCACCGCCGTCCCCGTCCCCGGCGCGCGATAGCATCGCCGCCATGAGCGCAGTGCTCGATCGCGTTCCGGGTCAGGAGGCAGCCATCGCGTTCCTGAGGGGCGCCACGGTACGACCCCATCACGCGTACGTTCTCGCCGGCCCCGAGGGCTCGGGCAAGTCGCTCGCCGCCGTTGCCTTCACCGCGGCCCTCCTATGCGCAGACGGGGGTTGCGGCGAGTGCCGGGCCTGTCGCCTGGCGCTCGAGGGTCACCACCCCAACGTCTTCGTGATCGAGCCTGAGGGCCGGGATATCCACGTGGACACCATCCGCGAGGAGGTCTGGACCCCGGCGTCGCGGACGGCGCCCGAACCGGGCCGCAAGGTGTTCATCATCCGTGAGGCGGATCGCTTGAGCCCGGCCGCCGCCGACACCCTCCTGAAGGTCCTCGAAGAGCCGCCCGCCGATACGGTGTTCCTCCTGATGTCGGCCCGCGCCCACGAGCTTCCCGAGACCATCCTGTCCCGGGTGCACGTCGTCGCGTTCGCGGCCCTGTCGGAGGCGTTCGTCGTGGGGGTGCTCGAGGGCGAGGGGGTCGCGCCCACGCGCGCCGAGCTCGCGGCGCGGCTGGCCGGTGGGAACCTGGGTCGTGCCCGGCGGTTGGCGGTCGCTGAGGACGGGTTGGCGTTCCGCGACGCGGCGCGCGAGGCCCTGATCCATGCGGCCGAGGGACCCCCGGGGGCGCTGGAGGCGGCAGACATCGTGCTCGCCGCCGCCGCCACCTACAAGAAGGGACTGAAGTCTGAGCTCGCCGAGGAGCTCGCACCCTTCCGCGACGCTCGCGGGCGTACGGAGGAGTCCTACCGGGGAGCGGCGAAGCGGATCGAGACGCGGTTCGCACGGAAGGAGCGACGCGCGGAGCGGGACTTCGTGGACTGGGTGTTGCTGGCGGTGTCCTCGCTGCTGCGCGACGCCATCGCGCATGCCGTGGGTGGTCCCGACGCTCCTCTCATGAACCCCGATCTCACGCCCGAGGCCACGCTGTCGGTGCATCGCGCGGCCGCGGGACTTGCGGGCGTCGAGGCGGCTCGGGCTGCTCTCGCGGAGGACTTCAACCTGAACCTGCGGCTGACCCTGGAGCAGGCGTTCCTGCGGGTGCCCGCCGCGGCGTAGCCGCGGCGGGGACGGTTCGGCCAGGGCGTTACCGGCGCTCAGACCGGTTCGCGCGATACTCGTGCTGGCACTACTGTCAGCGGCCGTCGCCCCTGACAGGCTGAGGTGTGAGGGATCGCAGATGACCGTTCGCGTGCTGATCGTGGATGACCAGGAACCGTTCCGGATGGCGGCGCGCATGGTCGTGGACGTCACCGACGGGTTCGAGGTCGTGGGTGAGGCGGAGACGGGGGAGGAGTCCGTCCAGATGGCTGCGGAGTTAGGCCCGGACCTGGTGCTGATGGATGTGAACCTTCCCGGTATCAACGGCCTGGATGCGACGCGCCAGATCCTCACAGGGGCCGGCGACCCGGTGGTGGTGCTGCTGCTGTCTACGTACGAGGAGGCTGAATATGCGCCGCGCGCGGCGGAGTGTGGCGCCGCCGCCTACATCCCCAAGTCCGTCTTCGGTCCCGACCGGCTCGAGGCAGCATGGGAGGCCGCGACGCCCGCCTGAGGCACCGACGCGGTGTCAGAGGGAGGCGGCTCCCGCCACGACGACCGGCACCGTCCCGCGCACATGGGTTCCCCCTCCCACGCGGCTGTCGATCGCCACGGAGCCGCCGAGAGCCTCGAGCCGGTCGCGCATACCCTGGAGGCCGCTGCCTTGCGCGCGGGCAGGGTCGAACCCGGCGCCGTCGTCGGCCACGTCGAACTCGAGATGCCCGTCGCGTTGTTCGAGGTCGATCCGAACCGATCCAGCTTCCGCGTATTTGGCCACGTTCTGCAGCGCCTCGAGGGCGCAGAAGTACACGGCGGCCTCGACCTCCGGGGGGTAGCGGCCCACGCCCTCGGCGTGGACCTCGGTGGGAACCGTGATCTTGCGAGCCTGGGCGGTGAGCGCGTCGCCGAGGCCCCTTTCGGCCAGCAGCGGCGGATAGATCCCGCGCGCGAGGTCGCGGAGGTCCTCCAGCGCTTGTTGGGTCTCGCCCTCGATCTGGAGTAGCACCTCGGCCGCCTTGGCGGGATCGCGCTCCGTGAGCTGCTTGGCCAGGCGCGCCTTCACGGCCAGCGCCACGAGCTGCTGCTGCGCGCCGTCGTGGATGTTGCGCTCGAGCCTGCGGCGCTCCTCGTCCTGCGCCGACACGAGCCGTCGGCGCGATGCCCTGAGGTCCTCGAGCAGGCCGACGTTGCTCAGCAGCAGGCCCGCCTGCGAGGCGAGGTCGACGACCAGTTTCTCCTTCGCCGGGTCCATCGGGTCGTTCGCGGGCGTCGTCACCGACAGAGCCCCCAGCTCTCGGCCCTGATGCCGCACCTCGGTGAGATATCCATCCGCCGCCGAGGGGTCGATGTCGACCCCCTCCCGAACGAACTCCGCGACGGCGCGCAGGTGCGGTGCCGCTCCCAGCCACACGCGAGCGCGGTCGGCGCCGATCCCTTCGGCCAACACCCGGGCGGTGCGCGAGAGCACGTCCTCGGAAGCGTAGGTGTCGCCCAGGCGGTCGCCGAAGCGAGAAAGGACCTCGTAGGGGGTCGCACGGTCGCCGTACACGACCCGGTCGGCGAAGTGCCGGGCACGTGAGAGCGCGGGTTGGAACAGCACAGCGACCGTCGCCGCGGCGACGAAGGAAAGAGCGGTGTTGCCGGTGCTCTGGGTGAGCGCCCCGACACCGCCCACGATCAAGGCGTAGACCGACACGAAGAAGACGGCCAGGACGGCGAGGATCAGCGCCTTGCGGATAACGATGTCCATCCCCCAGAGGCCGTAACGGGTGATCGCGATCAGATAGGCGGCGGGGATCCCGACGGTGACGGTCAACGCGAGTAGCACCAGGATCGCGTCGAAGACCGGCGGAGCGATCGGATGGTTCGCGTCGTTCGGCACCGTGAGAACGAAGATGATCCCCATCAGTAGGAGCAGGCCCGCGATCGAGGCCACCAACACCAGCCACCGGAGCTGCTGTCGCTCCTCTCCGGTGGACCGCATGAAGCGGCTCCGGACGCCGACGACGCAGGCGACGGCGCCCCCGAGGGCGATGACGACGCCCAGACCCATCAGTACCTGCGCTGGCCCCGACACCGCCTGGATCCCTGCCGGGTTCTCGTAGAAGATCCCGAAGGGCACGAAGTTGTTGAGAGGACCGGGGTTGATCGCGGAGCCGAGCACGCCCATGGCGCCTCCACCCAAAAGCGCCCAGGCCGCCCATCGCCATCTCGGCGTTGGAGGTCGCCCGTCTGGGAACAATAGGAACAGGAGCGGGATCAGGATCGCCGGTGCAAGGCCGACCTCCCCCACGACAGCGATCGGTGCGCGAAGCGGTAGGGATGTGCCGTGGTTGCGGATCGCCCATTCGACGAGGGCGACGGCGAGCCACGACACGATCCATGCCATCCCGATGGCCAGGAAGACCCAGCTCGCCCGGTTCCCGGGCTGTCGTGTGAAGATCAGGAAGCCGGTGAGGATCCACGCGAGGGCCAGCACCGTGCCACCGATCGTGGCCACGGTCGGTGCCGACGCGAGCGAGACTCCGCGCTCCGCGGCCGAGACCCGCATGTCGTGGAGGACGTGCGGACCGTCGGCGACCGTCGGATCGCCGATCACCACGACCTGGCGAGGCGACGTCGACCGTTCGACCGCGGCACCCAGGACGAAGGTCGTCGCCGAAGCGATCACGGCGGCGCCGACGAAGGCGATCGCGAGTATGCGGACGGTCTCCCGCCTCACGATGCCCTCGAGGGATCGTGCCTGGGGATGGTCCCGACGACGGTCGTGCCGGCCCCGGGTGCGCTCGCGATCGACAACGTGCCCTCGAGGGCGTCGATCCGGTCCTGCATGATGTCCATCCCCATACCCCGCGCGGTCGTGGCGGGTTCGAATCCCACGCCCAGGTCCGCGAGTTCGAAACGGATGCCGGTGTCGTCGGCATCGAGCTCGACGGTGCACGGTGCGTTGTCCGCGTGACGCAGCACGTTCTGGATCGCCTGGAGGCAGCAGAAGTACAGGCACGCCTCGACGTCCGCGTCGTACCGCTGTGCCGTGAATGCGGGCGTCGCGCGAACGTCGGCGTGCGCGCCTACCTTGCGGACGTGTGCCTCCAGTGCCGCCACGACACCTTGATCGCCCAGCAGCGGCGGGAAGATGCCGCGCGCGAGATCACGGAGCCCTTCAAGGGTGTCGTTCGCGCGCGCGGTGAGGTGGTCGAGGCTCTCCTCCGCCTGCCGTGGCCGGTCAACGTCCACGCCGGAGAGCTCCTGGCGGATCTCGTGCAGCTGGCGTTCAGGTCCCTCCCGGATATCGCGTTCGAGCCCGCGACGCTGCGCGTCGCGGGCGGTCACCAACCGCTCACGGGAGACGCGCAGCCCCTCCGCCTGCACGGCCAACTCGCCGGCCCGGAGCTCCAGTTCCTCGGTCAGGCGGACGTTGTGCAGGGCGAGGCCCGCCTGCCCCGCCAGATCTTCGAGCAGGCGCTCCTCGCCGGGACGCAGCGGCTGGTCGGGGCGCTCGGCGACGTCGATCGAGCCGATCACCTCACCCTGATACCCGACGTCGAGCGAACGGTCGTACGGCCCCTCGGCGTGATCGGGCCACACCCGCGTCCGGACGTCTCCATCGGGTAGCACGACGCACACGCGTGCGGCGCTCGCCCCAACGCCCCGTGCGGCGACCTCTGCCATCTCGGGCAGGACCTCCGCGACCGAGAGCGAGTCGGAGACCCGGTGAGCGAACCCCGCCATCACCTCGTACGGTGTGGCGCGTTTCCCATACACCAGGCGATTGGCGAACCGGCGGATCCGCTCGCGCACGGGCCCGAAGAACAATGCGACGAACGCGGTGGCGACGATCGACAGCGCTGGGTTCCGCGGATCTCCCAGGAGGGTGCCCAGCCCGACCACCAGCGCCACGTACACGATCGTGATGAACACGACGAGCAGACCAGCCACCAAGGTCTTCGAGATCACGATGTCGAGGTCCCACAGGCGGTAGCGAAGGATCGCGATCCCGATCGCGATCGGGATCAACGCGAAGGTGAACACCGCGTAGATCTGGAGTTGTCCGACCCACTGCGGCGTGGGGCCGGCGGTGAAGTCTTGCGGCAGGGAGACGGCCATCACGAACAGGTACAGCACGGCCACGAGCCCCGCGGCGTAGGCGAGCCACCGGATCTGTTGGCGTTCGACCCCGCGCGAGCGCCGGAACCGTTGCACGAGTGAGACGGCTGAGGCCACGATGCAGAGCGGCAGCAAGATGATGATCAGATGGAGAGGATCCAGGATCGGGTTCAGGGCGTGGATGCCGAACGGGTTCGCCACCTGGACCTTCGAGCTGATCGTGATGGGGGCGTCGAAGAACAGGATCGCGATCGGACCCAAGACGAGCGTCACGGCGGTCACCCAGGCAAGCCAACGCCATCTCGGCGAAGGCAGGTGACCGTCGGGGAAGAGCAGGATCGTGTACGTGCCCAACAGGCCGATGGCGGGAACCCAGAGCCACTGATCGAATGCCATCGCCCACGTCGCCAACGGGAGTGGTCGGACGAAGGTGGAGTAGAGACCGTAAGGACTCCCGGCGCTGGACCAGGCCAGACCGCTCAGGAGCAGGAGCCACCCGATCGGGTTCTCCGACCGGCGGGTGGCGATCAGGAGTCCGGCGATCGGGAAGCTGAACAGGGTGAGAGCGAACAGGAAGTTCTGCAGGAAGGTGCCATTGCTGTTCCATCCGGCTTCTGTCGGAAGGGTCCGCAGCAGCCAGGCGAACCACATCTGGGTCAGCAGCCCGGCGGCGCTCACCGCGAAGATGGACCACGCCAGGACGTGCTTCGCGCGGACGCTCATGCGCTGATCTCCGTGGCCAGTGGCACCCGGCCGCTCACGACGGTGCCGCGTCCGGGGGCCGAGGAGATGGCCACGTCGCCGCCGAGCACCGCCAGACGGTCGCGCATCCCGTGCAACCCGGTGCCGTCCCCGTTGGTGGTCGCATCGAACCCCGCGCCGTCGTCGGCGACCTCGAACGCGAGCGCACCCTCACGCTGTGACAACGTCACGTCGATCACGGTCGCCGCCGCGTGCTTGGCGGCGTTCTGGAGGGCCTCGAGCACGCAGAAGTAGATCGCGGCCTCCGTGTCCAGCGGATACCGATCTGTGCCGTCCGAATGGAATCGCACCGGAAGGTCGGAGGATCCGTACCGTGCGGCGAGGGCCGCCACCACACCCTGCTCTTCCAGCAAGGGCGGGTAGATGCCGAGCGCGAGCGAACGCAGCGTGGCGAGGGCTTCGTCCACCTGGCCCCTGATCTCCGCGAGCATCGTTCGTGCCCGATCGGGGTCGCGACCGACGAGTCCGCGGGCGAGTCGAAGCTTCACGGCCAACGCCACGAGATGTTGCTGGGCCCCGTCGTGGATGTTGCGCTCCAGGCGCCGGCGCTCCTCATCCTGCGCCGCGACGATGCGTTGGCGCGAGGCCCGAAGCTCGGTGGCCTGCCGCGCGATCACCTCGAGCCGGGCCTCCAGGTCGGCCGTGAGCCGGACGTTCGAAACCACGAGTCCGGCCTGGGCAGCAAGATCGTCAACCAACTTGACTTCTGCGGGGGTCAGGAGCTCACCGCGAGCCTTCTCCACGGCGATCGCGCCCAGCAGCTGACCGCCGTAGCGGATCGGCGCCACATGGTCGGCGTCGATCGCCGGAAGTTCGCCGCCGTCGACGCTCCCCCTGCGAGCGGTGCGGATCTCTACGTCACCCTCCGGCCACGCGGCCGCCGCTCGGAACTCATCGGCGAGTCGCAGCCAGATCGTGGCGCGCTCGGCGTTCACCCCGTCGGCGATCACATGGGCGGTTCGCGGGAGGACGTCCTCGGTCGCGTACGTGCCGGCGACCCTCTCGCTGAACCGGGTGATGACGTCGTAGGGCGTCGCCCGCTCTCCATACACGAGACGGTTGGCGAGCCGTTGCACCCGGTCGCGGGCAGGTTGGAACGTAAGCGCCACGACGCCGGTCGCTGCGATCGACAGCGCCGGGTTGGTCGTCTCGGTTCCGAGGAGGAGACCGATCCCCACGACGATCGCCGCGTACACGGCACCGATGAAGATCGCGAGGGTGGCGTAAACGACCGTCTTCGAGATGACGAGGTCGATGTCGTAGAGGCGGTACCGCAGGATCGACACGCCGGCCGCGATCGGGATGAGGGGCGCTAGCAGCGCGAACACGGTGTCGGGTCCTTTCGGCAGGGCGATGATGCCGATCGCGAACCCGATCGCGGCGATGGCAGCGGCGAACGCGAACTCCTTCACCTGGAGCCGCTCGTCGCCGGTCGATCGGCGGAACCGCACGACCATCGCGAGCGCAGAGGCCAGGAACGCGAGCCCACCCGCAAGGTTGCCCGCGCCTGCCGTGGCGTCGGCGACGGAGCGGGGCAGGAGCTGCAGGGGATGCTGGATGCCCGGGAAGTTGCTGACGAATTCCTGCGTGACGCCGAGGCCGGATCCGACGACGGAAAGTACCACTCCGGCGATGGTCGCCCACACGAGCCATCGCCAACCGGGAGATACGGGCGTTCCCGTCGGGAACAGCTGGACCACCAGGAGGATAAGTAGCGAGATCGAGATGGAGCTCTGGAACGCCCATGCGGCCCAAGGTGCACCTGGCACGTCGTGATACGCGACGGCCCGCAGTAGGAGCCCGATAGGGAGGTAGAGGCCGACGGCGATGAAGAGCCCCGCGAGCGCCCCGCCGGCGCGACGCAGCCAGAGCAGCGCTCCGACCGCGGTACAGGACACGGCGAGCGGCATCCAGATCAGGACGTCACCCTGCGGAGTACCCTGACCGACCACGGCAGCGCCGATCATCCCGAGGACGGTGATCGCCGGGATCGCGATCGCCACGGCTCCTCGACCGCGCGTCACGGCGCGCTCGAGCCCGGGCGTCGCGCTGGCGCTCACGGACCCTCCTCGCGGTCCGTCGACCGGGACCCATCCGGTGATCGTCGTTCCCTCGTGCGGTCGTGAGTCCACACGGAGCCCCCCACCCACCGCGTCGAGCCGGTCCGCCATCCCCTGGAGCCCGGTGCCGTAGGTCGTCCCCGACGCGTCGAAGCGGCGCCCGTCGTCGACCACCGAGAACAGGAGCTGGCCGACCACCGTGTAGGCCAACACGCCAACGGCCGATGCGATCTCGATGACCGGGTCGTTCGAGAAGTTGCCATCGAGAACCGAAAGGGTGAGTGCGCAGATCAGCACCACCAACCCCACCGTTGCGATCACCCAGGGCAGGCGTGAGTGCCGCGCTCCCGTCATGCGCACGACTCCTCTGTCACCGGAACGCCGCCCATGAGGGTCGTTCCCTCCCGGTTCGATCACAAGACCTCCCTGATCGGCACGATCCCGGTCACGGACGTGCCCTCTCCAGGGGCCGACCGGATCTGTAGGTCGCCGCTCAACGCCGCCAGACGGTCGGCGATCCCCTGCAGTCCCGTGCCGTAGGACGTCCTTGAGGTGTCGAACCCCGTGCCGTCGTCACTGACGGTGAATCGCAGAGCGCCGTTGCCGTTCGACAGCGCGATCGTGGCCCGCGACGCCCCCGCGTACTTCGCGACGTTCTGCAGCGCCTCGAGGCAGGAGAAGTAGACGGCGGCCTCCACGTCCTGGCCGAACCTGCCGATGCCGTTGCCATCGACCGCGGTGGGTACCGCGGCTTTGCGTGCCTGCGCCTCCAGTGCCGCCACCAGCCCCCGATCGGCGAGAAGGGGTGGGTAGATCCCGCGCGCCAGGTCGCGAAGGTTCTCCAGGGCGTCGTTCGTGTCCCCGGCGAGCTGGCCGACCATCGCCTTGGCCTTGTCGTCGTCGCGCCCGATCAGGTGGCCCAGCAACCGCTGCTTCACGGCCAGGGCTACGAGCTGCTGCTGCGCCCCGTCGTGCAGGTTCCGCTCGAGCTTGCGGCGCTCCTCGTCCTGGGCGGCGACCAGCCGTTGGCGCGAGGCCTTCAGCTCCTCGATCAGTCGGACGTTCCGAAGCACCAGGCCCGCCTGGGCGGCGAGGTCCTCGACGAGACGCAGCCTCGTGGGGTTCATCGGATCCGAGGGAGGCATGGAAACCGCCAAGGCGCCGAGGTCATCTCCCTGATGGGTCACCTGGACCTCGGTCTCGTCGCCCTCCTCTCCGACGGCTGCCACCGCACGCTGGTCGCCTCCCACATTCAGCAGGACACGGGCGCCGACGGCCCCCGTGCCTTCCATCAGGACCTGCGCCATGCGGTTGAGCACGTCTTCCGCCGCGTACGCCTCGCCGACGCGATCGGAGAACTCCGCGAGGACCTCGTACGGGGTGGCGCGCTTCCCGTAGACCAGCCTGTCAGCGATCTTGCGTGCCCGGTCGCGCGCGGGAGCGAACAGGATCGCCAGCGCAGCGGCCGCGATGAAGGAACCCTGCCGTTCGAACGTCGCGCTGACCAGGCCGACGATCGCCGCGTACACGCCTGTGATGAAGACCGCGAGCAGACCGAAGACGACCGCCTTGCGGATCACGAGATCGATGTCGTAGAGGTGATACTTCAATATCGCGATGGTCACCGCCGCCGGGATACCGACGACGAAGCACAGCAGCATCACATCCCACCCGACCGCGCCGACCCAGACAGGAGCGCCCGTCCTGTCCTGGAAGCCGGCGAGGACGAAGCCGATGAGCGCGACCGCCCCCACCACGGACAGCCATCGGAGCTGCTGCCGTTCGTCGCCGCTCGATCGGCGGAACCGAACCACCAGCGACACGACGCAGGCGATGAAGCCGACGAACAGTCCCAACCCGCCGACCCTGGAGAGGATGAGGGCCAGGTTCGCCATCGAGGAGACCCCCAACGGGTTGGGGATCCCCGCGGCGTGGTTCGCGTCCGTCGTGCCGGGCGTCAGGGCGGCACCGATGCTCACGAGCGTGGTGGCTCCCACGATGAGCCACGTGACGGGGGTCCATCGCGGAGAGGGTGGCCGCCCGTCCGGGAACCACAGGAGGATCAAGGCCAGCGCCATGAGCCCGGGGTAGACGGCGATCTTGTCGATGATCGCCGCGTAGCCCGCGCCCGGCAGACCGGGACTCGTGGTTGCGTGACGGAACAGGTAGGCCTCGCACACCGCGAGGAGCAGCCCGGCTGCTGCGGCGACGTCGAAGAGCCACCCGATGCGGTTGCGGGATCGGACCAGGATCAGCGTCCCCACCGATACGGAGGCCACGGCCACCAACGCCACAAGACCTTGGTCCTGCCAGGAGACGGCCAACGAGACCAGCGACAGCACGACGATGACGCCGAACACGATCCACGGCGCGGAGCGGTGCCATCGGCTCACGACGAACCTCCGAGGTGCTCGGTGAACGGGGAGATGGCCGGGTCGTCCGACGGCCCGCTCATGATGGCGAGGGACCGTGCGTGACGCGCCCGGAACGTGCTCTCCTCCCCAATGATGGATCTGGTCATCGCCATGGCGGGATTCTGACCTGCGGCGCCCTCCGCAGGAAGGGAGACCACCTGCCGGTTCTGGACGGGAGAACCACCCCACCACTGGGGTGGTGGCACCCCTCCTGAACCGTGGTGGCGGCCGGGTCGTTTCCCCTGGTCACGGTCCCTACGGTGGGGCTGCACCACCGGAAGGAGGCACTCGATGAAGAAGATCCTGGTCGGAACCGACACCACCGCCTCGGCAGACCTGGCGGTGCGCGATGCAGCGGAGCTCGCCCGCGCGCGCGGCGCCGAGCTCCTCGTGCTCTACGTGGCTCCCGAAGAGGGTCTGCGTTCCGTCGTCGACCCGTCCAAGGCGGCCAACCCCGAGACCTACCTGGCGGCGCTACCGAAGCGGTTCGAAGGGGTCACCACCTCCACCCGCACGGAGCTGGGCGACCCCGCCGAGCAGATCTGCCGCGTCGCCGCCGACGAGGGCGCCGACACGATCGTGGTCGGCAACCGAGGCACGCACGGGAGCCGGTGGCGGGTCCGCGACAGCATCCCCAACCTGGTGCTGCGGCACTCGCCGTGCAGCGTCTACGTCGTGGACACGCGGAGGGCGCAGTAGTGCGACCGCTACGCCTGCTCGGTGTCGCGGAGGAACGCGAGTACCGCCATCACCCTGCGGTGCACGTCGGGCTCCTCCGTGAGGTCGAGCTTGTGGAACAGGGAGTTGATGTGCTTCTCGACGGCCCGTTCGGTGAGGAACAGCGATTTCGCGATGGCCGCGTTGTTCTCGCCCTGCGCCATGTGCGAGAGCACCTCCCGCTCCCGGTCGGTGAGCGAGGCCAGCGGCGAGTGGGCCATCCGATCCTTCGCCGTCACCAGCTGCTCGACGACCTTGGGATCCAACACGCTCCCCCCGCGGCTGACCTCCTCCAGGGCGCGGATCAGCTCGTCGATGTCGGCGACGCGCTCCTTGCAGGAGGTAGCCCAGCCCGCCGGCTCCATCCTTCAGCAACGCGTACGCGTACTCCTCCTCGACGAACTGGGACAGGACGACGACCCCCACGTCCGGGTGCTCGGAGCGGATGCGCTTCGCGGCCTCGATGCCCTCGTTCGTGTTGGTGGGAGGCATCCGGATGTCCGTGAGGACGGCGTCGGGGACGTGCTCCTCGACCGCGGCCAGGAGCTCGTCGCGGTCGGCGGCCATCGCCACGAGGTCGATCTCGTCGCACGTCGCCAGCAGCGCGGCTGTCCCTTCCCGCACGAGGTAGTTATCCTCCGCGAACACCACTCTGATCATGCGCGGATGGTACACGGGGCGCCCGCGCGGAAGGGACAGGCCGCATGAGCGTCATCCGCGTCGTGCTGGGCGAGGACAACGTGCTCGTCCGCGAGGGCGTCCGGGCGCTGCTCGACTCCTACGACGACATCGAGGTCGTAGGTGTGGCGGCCGACGCCCCGTCCCTGCTGGCAACCTCCGCCGAGCACGTGCCCGACGTGGTAGTGACCGACATCAAGATGCCGCCGTCGTTCCAGCTGGAGGGGATCGACTGCGCCCACGCGATCCGCGACGAACACCCCGACACCGGTGTGGTCGTCCTCTCGGCCCACGACGACGAGGAGTACGCGTTGGCCTTGCTAGGCAAGGGACGCAGCGGTCTCGCCTACCTCTTGAAGGACCGCATCGCCCAGGGCGACGAACTCGTCCGTGCGATCCGCGAGGTGCACGCCGGGGGGTCCACGGTCGACCCGCTGATCGCCGAACGGCTCTCGGGCCGCGACGATACGGGTTCGTCCGACCGGACCCTCCTCGACATGATGGCGAAGGGGCTCGGGTACGAGGAGATGGCGACCGAGCTGGGCACGACCCAGGAATCGGTCGACCGGCAGGTCACCGAGCTGTTCAGCCGCATGGCGGGAGGGGACGGAGCTCCGGACTCGTCGACGAGTTCAAGCGGCTGCATTCGGCGGTCGTGGAGCAGACCGCGTCGCGCAACACCCTCGCCTCGTTCGTGCCGAGCCAGCTCGCGGAGCGCCTCGCGTCGCAGCCCGACGCGCCGATCGAACCGCAGGAGTGCGTGGTCACCGTCCTGTTCTCCGACATCCGCGGTTCCACCGCGCTCGCCGAGCGACTCGGGGCGCGCGACGTCTCCCTGGTCGTGGGCAAGCACCTCACCGCGATGGCGGAAGTGGTCGCGGGTCACGGCGGCATGATCGACAAGTTCCAGGGCGACGCCGTCATGGCCGTCTTCGGCGCGCCGAACCCCCAGGAGGATCACGCCGTGCGCGCCCTGCGGTGCGCGATCGACATGCAGCGTCGCCAGGGCGAGCTGAACGCCGAGGGGTGGGGGGTCGAGGACCTCCTCGAGCTCGGCGTCGGGATCGGGGTCAACACCGGCACCGTCATCGCCGGAACCGTCGGTGGCGGCGGCCGTCTCGAGTACACGGTCGTGGGCGACGCGGTGAACGTCGCTTCCCGCATCCAGTCGGAGGCTGGGGGCGGCGAGATCATGGCCGCCGCCAGTACGGTCGCGGCCGCGCCTGAGGTCGCCTGTGAGTCGATCGGCGCTCGATCCGTGAAAGGCCGCGAGGAGCCCGTCGAGGTGTTCCGTGTCCGAGTCGACCCTTGAGGTGAAGGGACACCGGATCGGCGGCTTGAGGGCGCTGGCCTGGGCGGTCTTCGGTCTCGCGGCCGGAGTTGCCCTGTGGGGGATCGTCGGTGTCGCCAGGGCAGTGATCGACGGTGACCACGGTGGTTCGTGGGCGGTCTCGCAGGCCGCCGTCGTGATCCCCGCATTCACCTACTCGGTGGTAGGGCTCGTGGTCGCCTTACGCAGATCCGCCAATCCCGTTGGTTGGTTCATGCTCGTGATCGGGCTCGGTTGGAGCGTCGTCGTCTTCCCGGCCTCCGGCCCGGAGCCCACCTACTTCTCGTCGATGGTGTGGGTCCTGCCCTTCGGCCTCCAGGGGACGCACCTGTTGCTGCGTCTTCCCAACGGCCGCCTGCTGACGCCGCGCTGGCGGTGGGTGTCCCGGCTCGCGACCCTCGCGATCGTCCTGGCGGGCGTGTGGCTCCCCTCTGGTGACAACCCGCCTGTCTCCCCCGGTTCGATAGCGGGCACCGTCGGGCTGCTGCTCCTCGTCGTGTCCATCCTGCTATCGGTCGCCTCGTTGGTGGTCAGATCCCGACGAGCGGATCCCGAGGAGCGACGACAGATCCGATGGATCGCGTTGGGTGCCTCAACGTTCCTCGTCATCTACGCGGTCTCGTTCGTGCCGCTCCTGAGCGGCAATAGCGCCTTCATGAGCGTCTTCGTCTTCGTGGGATACGCGGCGATCCCCGTCAGCATCGGCTTCGCGATCTTCAAGTTCCGCCTGTACGACATCGACGTCGTGGTCAGGAAGGCCTTGGTGGTCGCCGTCATCGCCGCCTTCTTCATAGCGGTCTACGCGCTCGTCGTGGGCGGGGTGGGCGCGATCACCCAATCGACGGGCAACACGGCGCTTTCTTTCGCGGCCGCCGCCATCGTGGCGGTGCTCTTCCAGCCGGCGCTCTCACGTGCTCGGCGGTTCGCCGACAGGGTCGTGTACGGCAGGCGCGCCACCCCCTACGAGGTGTTGGCTCGCTTCGGCGACCGCCTGGGCGACACCTACGCTTCCGACGACGTGCTCGCGCGGACCGCGCGGGTGCTCGCCGAGGGGATCGGGGCCGACCGAGCCCGCGTCTGGCTGGGGGAGCAGCAGCGGCGACTCGTCGCCGAGTTCGTGAGGGAGGGAGTCGCGATCGATCCGTCGACCGACGACGACTATCGGACGGACGTACGGCACCAGGGCCGCGTGTTGGGGGCGCTGTCGGTGGCGATGCCCGCGAACGACCCGATGGATCCGTCCAAGGAGAAGCTCGTGAGCGACCTGGCCGCCCAGGCCGGGCTGCTCCTGAGCAACGTCGGCCTGGTGGAGGACCTCAAGGCATCGAGGAGACGGCTGGTGTCGGCCCAGGACGAGGAGCGTCGCAAGCTCGAGCGCAACATCCACGACGGAGCGCAGCAGCAGCTCGTGGCGCTGGCTGTCAAGGCCCGCCTGGCCCGCCAGCTCACCGACCGTGACCCCGCGAAGGCGGCCGAGATGCTGGATCAGTTCGAGGGGGAGACCCAGCGTGCCCTTGAAGACCTCCGCGACCTCGCACGCGGGATCTACCCGCCGTTGTTGGCTGACAAGGGTCTGGTCGATGCGATCGCAGCGCAGGCGCGGAAGAGTACCGTCCACGTCGACGTGGAATCCGATGGGGTTGGCAGGTACCCCCAAGAGCTGGAGGCCGCCGTGTACTTCTCCGTGCTCGAGGCCCTGCAGAACATCGCCAAATACGCGCAGGCAGCGCACGTGGTCATCCGCCTCGAGACGACCGATGGCGCCTTGACGTTCGAGGTGCAGGACGATGGTCAGGGATTCGATCCCGATGCGACCGGCTACGGGACCGGACTTCAAGGGATGGCGGACCGACTGGCTGCGCTCGATGGCAGCGTCAGGGTCACGTCGAGTTCCGGCGCGGGCACCACGGTGGCGGGCAGGGTCCCGGTCGGGTCGGAGGTCACGGGCTGATGGCGGAGGGCTCTGCGGTCGCGGCAACGGACGGGGCGCCGACCGCGGCGGGGGCTGTCGTCCCGCCCGTCCACGCGCGGTGGCCCTGGCTCCTCGTGATCCTGTTCGTCGGCGTCGCCATCGTGGGGATCGTGCTCGTCGTTGCCAACGGGGAGCCCCTGATCGGGCAGGCCACATACGTAGTCGCGTTCTGGATGTTCGCGATCGTGGGCGCGCTGATCGTGAGCCGTGACCATCGCAACAGGATCGGCATCCTGCTCCTGTGGTCCGCTGATATCGCAGCGATCGCCTTCCTGTGCGGGGAGCTAACGACTTGGTTGGTGACCCAAGGGCATCGAGGGACCGATCGCGGTCACCGCCGGCCTGCTGAACGGGTTCGGGTGGGTGCTTGAGCTTCCTGCCGGTCGTCTTCTTCCTTCCGCTGCTCTTCCCCGATGGAGATGTGCCCTCGCCCCGATGGCGCATCTATGTCTGGTGCGTGCTCGCGTTCCTCGCGCTCCTCGCCGTGACGCTGGTCTTCGGGCAAGAGACCCTGACGGGGTCCAGTGACACGGGCGTCGGGATCGCGAACCCCTTCTACGTGCAGGCCGTCGGGGACCTCCCATCGCTCGATCCCGTGCTCGGGATCAGCCTGCCGGTGCTCTTCCTGTTGACGATGTACTCCCTGTTCCTTCGCTTCCGCCGGTCCCGAGGGGTCGAACGCCAGCAGCTGAAGTGGGCGGCGTTCGGCTTCCTCGCCGCGATCGTCCTCATCATGATCAGCAGTTTCATGAAGGATCCAGCCCTGAGTGGACTGATCGGGGGGGTGGGATTCATGGCGTTCCCGATCTCGATCGGGATCGCCGTGCTCAGGTATCGGCTTTACGACCTCGACGTGGTGGTGAAGAAGGCGGTGGTGTACGCCGCGTTCGCGTTGTTCGCCACGGCCGTCTACCTGGGGCTCGTGGTTGGGCTCGGTGCCTGGCTGGGCAGGGGCAGCTCGTTCCTCACGATGGTCGCGGCGGTGGTGGTCGCGATCACCTTCCAGCCGGTTCGCGAGCGGTTGAGCCGCTTCGCGAACCGTGTCGTCTACGGCAGTCGTGCCACCCCGTACGAGCTCCTCACCGACTTCTCCGAGCGCGTAGGCGACGCCTACTCTGAGGTGGACGTCCTGCCGCGGATGGCGCGCGTGCTGGGCGAAGGGATCGGTGCCGAGCGCAGCGACGTCTGGCTCACGGTGGGGGACGAGCTTCGCCACGTCGCCGCCTGGCCCGAGGACGGTGGCAGCGTCCCCGCCGTGCCGTTCACGCGCAGGCGACGCGCTCGCGATCCCGGAGATGGACGGCGTGTACCCGGTGGAACATGCCGGGGAGGTGCTGGGCGCCCTCGCGGTGCGGAAGCCGGCGAGCGATCCGATCACGCCCGCCGACGAGAAGCTGATCGCGGGGCTCGCGTCGCAGGCGGGCCTCGTCCTGCGTAACGTCCGCCTCACCGAGGAGCTGAAGCTCCGGCTCGAGGACCTCAAAGCGGCACAACGCCGGCTCGTCTCGGCGCAGGATGAGGAGCGTCGCCGCCTCGAGCGCAACATCCACGACGGCGCGCAGCAGCAGTTGGTGGCGCTCGCCGTGAAGGCCCGGCTCGCGCGCCAGCTCACGGATCGCGACACCGCCAAGGCGGCGGAGATGCTCACCCAGATCGAGGGCGAGACCCAGCAGGCGCTCGAGGACCTCCGCGACCTCGCGCGCGGGATCTACCCTCCGCTCCTCGCCGACAAGGGGCTTGGTCGAGGCCCTCACCGCCCAGGCCCGCAAGAGCCTCGTTCCCGCCGAAGTCCAGCGCCGACGGCGTCGGCCGCTATCCGCAGGAGGTCGAGGCCGCCGTGTACTTCTCGGCGCTCGAGGCGTTGCAGAACATCGCGAAATACGCGGGGGCTTCGCACGTCGACGTCCGTCTCGTGCAAGATGACGGCATGTTGATCTTCGCGGTGCACGATGACGGGCGCGGGTTCGACCCGGCGAACACCGGGTACGGAACGGGGCTCCAGGGCATGGCCGATCGTCTCGCGGTCCTGGACGGCACGCTCGAAGTGGAGTCCCGACCGGGCGCGGGAACCACCGTGCGAGGCTCGCTGCCCGCCAGGACGCTGGTGGACGCCTGATGTCCGCGCACGTGCACGCCGCCACCCAAGGGGCTCTTCCGCAAGGCCGAGCGCGTGATGGTGGGCGTGGTGATGACGGTCGCAGCGTTCGTGCTGGAGAAGGTCGTGATGCGCACGATCAAGCAGGAGAAGGCCTCCGGAGGCGATCCGATGGCAGCCGCGCGTCCGCAGCGGAGCAACAAGCGTCGCGGCGGTCCTGGGGAGATCGACGTGGACCTCGACGAGCAACTGCGCGGCGAGTCACCGAAGCGATGAACCGCTACGTGGATCGAGCCGTGCTCGTGCCGCTCAGCGCTTGCGGATGATGTCGATCACCATCGCGAACGTCAGGGCGGCGCCCGCGACGCCGAACGCGATCGGGACCCAGCCCGCGGGTTTGTCCGAGACCGCGGTCAGCCCGCTGGCGAGCACCGCCGCCCCCGCCGTGAGCGCGAGCGCGAGCCGTCGCCCTGCCCTGCGGATCGTGGCCTCCAGCGTCGAGGCCTTGAAGTTGACCTCGAGCTTCTGCCCGGGACGCGCGCCGATCAGCCGCTCGATGGCCTCGACCACGCGGAGCGCGCGGACCTTCATCTTCTGCGTCTGATAGAAGAGCGCCTTCGGATCGAGCTTGCCGCCCATCTCCTTGAAGACGCTCCGCATCAGGAACGAGCCCGCGACGTCGAAGGGGTCGAGCTCGGGGTCCAGCGCGGCTGTCGCCAGCTGCATCTGCGCGAGCGCCTTCCCGGTCAGCGTGAGGGACGCCGGCAGGGGCACGCCGTGGCGCAGCGATATCTCGGTCATCTCCTGCAGGATCGGTCCCAGCTGGATGTCCGCGAGGTTCGCGGTGCGGTACTCGGCCATCAGGTTGCCGATCTCTTCCTGGAAGGCACTCGCGTCGAGGTCGTTGCGGTCGATCGCCCCGGCCATCATCAGCGAGATGTCCGTGAGGAACGACACGTCGGACTGCCAGAAGGCCATCAGCAGCAGCATCAGCTGCTCCCGCATCTCGGGGCCGACCTCGCCGACCATGCCGAAGTCCAGGAAGTAGATCGTGTCGTTCCACCACATCAGGTTCCCGGGATGGGGGTCGGCGTGGAAGAACCCCTCCACGAGGATCTGCTTGTAGTAGCTCTCCAGGAGCTGCCGGGCGGCTTCCTTGCGGGCCGCGCCCTCCGGCGCCTGGGAGATCGGCATGCCTTGGATCTCCTGCATCACCAGGAACCGAGATGTCGAGATGTCGCCGTGGACGCGTGGCACGTCCAACCGTGCGTACTCCTCGATCACGCCGCGCATCCGCTCGATGTTCGACGCCTCCTGCCGGAAGTCGAGCTCGCGGTGGAGCGACGACGACAGGTGCTCGAAGACTGCGCCCATGTCGATCACCTGGTTCAACCCGGGGCGCTCGCCCACCTTCTCGGCGAACAGCTCCAGCAGCGCGAGGTCCTGCTCGATCTCCTCGCGGGCGTCGGGGCGCTGCACCTTCACCGACCACGCGCTCGCCCCCCGCGAGGGTGGCGCGGTGGACCTCGGCGATGGTTCCCGCCGCCAACGGCTGGGGTTCGATCGACTCGAAGACGTCCTCCCAGGGAACGCCGAGCTCCTGCTCCATCACCAGGACGACCTGTTCCTCGGACAGCGGCGTCACGTGGTCCTGGAGCGTGGCCAGCTCGTCGATGAACTCGGGTGGCAGCAGGTCGGGTCGGGTGGACAGCACCTGCCCCAACTTCGAGAACGTGGGCCCGAGTTCCTCCAGCGCCGCGCGGAGGCGCTTCGCCTGGCGAGCGCGCCCGACGGCCCCCTCCTCGTCGGGGCGGCCGAAGATCTCCTTCAGGCCGTGCTTGGCGAAGACCGCCGCGATGTGGCCGCCGCGCGCTGTGAGCCGCGGCTGCGAGGGCTCCCGGTCCTCGAGGCTGCCGCGGATCACGGTGGGGGAGCCACTCACCACCCGAGCCGGGCTCTTGCCGTTGGCAGCGACCGTGTTGACGATGATGACCGTACAGGTGGCGTTGTGGCTGATCCGGTTGGGAACGTTGCCCAGCAGGAACTCCTTGCGGCCCGCCATCCCGGCGTTGCCGACGACCAGGACGTCGATGCCCTCGCGCTCGGCCGCCTCCACGATGGCCATCGCCGGATCGTCGTGGATGACGACATGTCCGTGGCCGCGCTCGCCCGCGACCTCGGTGGCGTAGTGAGTAAGGTCGTCCGCGGCCGCTGCGGCGCGCGTGCCCTCGGCCGCCCCGTACTGGGTCGAGCCCGGGTTCTGGGGGATGACCACCTGCACGATGTGCAGCTCGGCGCCGTAGCGCTCGGCGAACGAAGACGCCCACGCCACAGCCCGCCCCGCCGTCTCGGAGCGGTCGGTGCCGACCATCACACGGTTCACGGGACCGAGCATCTCGGCCTGGGTTGTCTGACTCATGGTGCGCATCATGGTAGTTGTCGGTGGCGTTGGGAAGGGTTGCCCCCTCGTCGTTCCCGGGGTGTGTCCGTCCGACCGACCGAGGGGGTGGCAGCACCCCCGGGAGGACCCCCTTGATAGACTCGCCGAGCCGCCGGAGTAGCTCAGGGGCAGAGCAACCGCCTCGTAAGTGGTAGGTCGTGGGTTCAAATCCCACCTCCGGCTCTGGAGGAGCCCCGTCCCGTCGGGCTTGCCGGTGTTGCTAGAATCCGCCGCGATGAAGCGTCTTCGTAAGCCCGTCCTCGTCTTGGCCGGTTCCGCGACGCTCCTCGCCGTTTGGGCGAGCGCCGCTTCCGCGCAGATCCAGGTCGACCCCTCGGCCACCCCGGTGGAGAACGTGAGCGGCGGGGGTCCCATCACCCCGTTGGGGATCCACACCAGCTTCGCCCAGCTCCTCATGTTCTTCTCGGTCGTCGTGGTGATCGTGATCGTGATCCTGTACATGCGGTACGCGCCGCGCTTCGCCAAGGACGAGGAGTCCGCCAAGGTGGTGCGCGCCGACCGGGTGGTGGTGGGCCAGGAGCTTCCGCGCCGGGCCGTGGACCTCTCGCAGGCCGCGCCCGTGGTCGTGGCGCCGCCGGCGATCGCCGCGCCCCAACCTGCGCTGGCGGCTGCTCCGGCCGCCGCCGCGACGGCCCCGCCCCCCGTGGCGGAGGCTCCTGCCGCTGCGGCCGCCGAGGCGCCGGCCGCCGCCCGCCCGCCGCCCGCGCAGCCGCGCCCGTGTCGGCGCGCCTGCTCCTCCCGCGCCCGCCGAGCGCGTCGAGGTCACGATGGACCAGGAGGTCTTCGACGCCACGCTCGAGGAGCTGCTGGCGGCGGGGACCGACCGACGCATCGCCGAGGGCAAGGCGCGCCGCGCCGGGATGATCGCCGCCAAGAAGAAGGCCGCGGGCGAGGGCTAGTCCCTACCCCGACCTCATGGACGCGACCCATGTCGACTGGTCCATGGGCTCGGCGGCCGGACGGCTCGTCGACTGGGACACAGCGCTGCAGATGGGCCGTCGTGTCGCGGGGCCCGGGATCGGCGTTCCCGCCGTCGAGCGGGCGCGCATGCGTGAGGACTTCGCCGAGCTGGTGCCTCGCGCGGAGGATCTGATCAAGGAGTTCTGCGGGCTGGAGGTGGCCGGCTTCCGTTCCCGCGCCTGGGTGATGGCGCGCAGCGAATGGATGCGGCAGAACCTGAATGGGCTCCAGCGGGTGATGGAGCCGCTGGCGGGCCGGGTCATGGCCCAGCAGCGGAACCGTGCGGAGTTCAAGCGGAAGGCCATGGGCGCCCAGGCCGGCGCGTTGATCGGCTACGTGGCCCGCCGCGTGCTCGGTCAGTACGACGTCTTCCTCCCGCCCGACGACGAGGGCCTGCTGTACTTCATCGGACCCAACGTCGCCGAGGTCGAGCGGACCTACAGCCTCCCGCCACGAGACTTCCGGATGTGGATCGCCATCCACGAGGTCACGCACCGGGTGCAGTTCGGCGCGGCGCCCTGGCTCCGCGGCTACCTCGCGGGGCTCGTCGACACGTACCTGGGATCGATCTCACTGGACGCGAACGAGTTCCGCGAGCAGCTCCGCCGCGCCGTCGACCAGGTGCGGGCCGGGGCAGACATCCGTGGGATGGGCGGGGTGTTCCTGCTCCTGTCGGACGAACAGAAAGAGATGTTCGTCACGATGCAGGGGATGATGTCCCTCCTGGAGGGCCACGCGTCGTACGTGATGAACGAGGTGGCGCGCGACCACGTCGCGGATGTCGAGCGGATGCGACGGTCCCTCGCGGCCAGACGGCGGTCCTCGGCGCCGGAGCGGGCCCTCCAGCGGGCGATCGGCTTCGATCAGAAGATCAAGCAGTACGACAGCGGCGAGCGGTTCGTGCGCGAGATCGTCGCGCGTGGCGGTATGGAGACGTTCAACCTGGTGTGGGCCGCGCCCGAGCACCTGCCCTCGGTCGAGGAGATCGCGGACCCGGCTCGCTGGATCGCTCGCGTCGGGGGATAGGCGGATGCGCCGCCCGCCGGCCGTCGCGCGGGTGCTCGAGCGGCTCACGGCGACCGTCCGACGCCACGAACTGTTCGTCCCCGGGACGTCCGTCCTGGTGGCTGTCTCCGGCGGGCCGGACTCCGTGTGCCTGCTCGAGTCGCTCATGCGACTCCGCCGACTCTTCCGTATCCGCCTCTCGGTGGCCCACGTCGACCACAGGTTGCGTCCCGAGTCCGCGGGCGACGCCGCCTATGTCCGCCGTCTGGCGGCTCGCCACGGGCTCGAGTTCCAGGTCCTGACGATCCGCGACGCTCCCCCGCCGGGCGCCTCGGTGGAGGCGTGGGCGCGCGCCGGCCGCCGTGCGTGGCTGGCCCAGACGGCGCGCGCCACCGGGGCTGAGCGCATCGCGCTGGGCCACACGCTCGACGATCAGGCGGAGACCGTCCTGCTCAACCTGCTGACCGGGAGCGGTCTGCAGGGGCTGGCGGGCATCGCGCCGGTCGTCGGCCCGTGGGTGAACCCGCTCCTCGACGTCACGCGAGACGAGGTCGAGGCCTGCTGCCGTTCGCTCGGGCTGCGCCCACGGCGAGACGTCACCAACCAGGACCCGCGGTACCTGCGCAACGCGCTACGGCTCGAGGGCATCCCCGCGCTGGAGCGGATCACGGGTCGCGCACTGGTGGAGCCCCTCGCCCGCACCGCCGACGCCATGCGTCCCGACGCCCACGAGCTGGCGCGCCAGGCGGCGGCCTCGGCCCACTCGGTGGTGGACGAGACGCCAGAGGGCGCCGATCTCGTGGCCGATGTCCTGCTCGGGCTGCCTCGAGCCCTCGGCAACCGCATCGTCGCCCAGGCCGTCTACGCTTGCGGAGCCGTCTGCACCCAGGCCGACGTCGAGGCCGTCTTCGATCTGGCGTCGGGCCGACCGGGTCGCCGTCGAGACCTCAGCGACGGGGTGCGGGCCCGCCGAGGTCGAGCACACGTCCACCTCCAACGCGGCTAGACTCTCCCCTCTCGTGGACGTCTACGAACCCGACATCCAGAAGGTCCTCCTCTCCGCCGACGACATCCAGGCGAAGCTCGCGGAGATGGGTGCTGAGATCACCCATGACTACGGAGGGAAGTCGTTGTTGCTCGTGGGGGTCCTCAAGGGGGCGTTCGTGGTGATGGCCGACCTCGCACGCTACGTAGCCCTGCCCCTGGAGTTCGACTTCATGGCGGTCTCCTCCTACGGTGCCGCCACCAAGTCCAGCGGCGTGGTCCGGATCCTCAAGGACCTCGACCACGACCTCGAGGGGCGCGACGTCCTGCTCGTGGAGGACATCGTCGATTCCGGGCTCACGCTCAAGTACCTGCTGAAGAACCTCGCCGCTCGCAAGCCTGCCTCGCTCGAGGTCGCAGCGCTGCTGCGCAAGGTCGGCATCCAGCAGGTCGAGCTGGACCTCAAGTACGTCGGCTTCGATATCCCGAACGAGTTCGTCGTGGGCTACGGCCTCGATTTCGCCGAGCGCTACCGGAACCTCCCGTACGTCGGGACGTTGAAGCCCGAGGCGTACGGCGGCCGGTGACGGCCGCGTGGGGAACCTCTCACCTGTCCCGTGTCGTCGGAACGGCATGCGTCGTCTAGGGTTCGTCTCCTCATTCGCCCTCCTGCTGATGGTGAGCGCTGCCTGTGGGGGCGGCGGGACGAGCGGCAGCGGCAGTGGCGGCGGTGTCACGGGTACGATCCGCGGCACGGTGACGTCGGGGCCGCAGTGTCCGGTGGCGATCGCCGGGTCGCCGTGCCCGGATCGTCCGTGGGAGGGAACGGTGGACGTGCGCTCCACCGATGGCACGACCGTCGACTCCGCGACGACCTCCCCAGACGGGACCTTCACCGTCGCGGTTGCGCCCGGTACGTACGACCTCGTGGCGCGGACCCAAGGCATGGGCCCGCCCACCGCCAGGGCCGTTCGGGTGACCGTCGCCTCGGGCGCGACGACCAACGTCGAGCTCACGGTCGACACGGGCATCCGGTAGCCGCGCCACCTAGGTCCTGAGTGGGTGCTACCATCGATCGACGGGCTGGCGCGCGGGTGCGCGTTCGGCCCTGAACCATCTCTGCCGTCCCCGAGGAGCCGAACCCGCTGAGCAGTCCACCGCCCCCCAGCCCGGAGCCGTCCTGGAGGCGGATCCTTAGCGTGCCCACCGTGTGGATCCTCCTCGGCGCGCTGATCCTGATCGCGGCGCTTTCGCTGCTGGGACAGTCGCCGGGGTGGGACCGAGATGAAGTTCTCCGAGTTCGAGAAGGCGCTCGCGGACGGCCGGGTGGCGTCGGCCACCATGCTGCAGGGCGACGACGTCGTGACCGGGGAACTCACCGACGGCTCGACCTATCGCGCCAACTACGTTCATGAGTACGCCGACGAGTTGCAGGCCCAACTGCTGCGGCTGAAGGTCCCGGGCGGGACCGACCCCCAGAACCCCAACCCCATCCTCAGCACGTTCGTGACCGTGATCCTGCCGGTGCTGCTGATCGCCGGGGTGTTCCTGTGGGTGATGAACCGGTCGCAGGGCGGCGGTGGACGCGTGATGCAGTTCGGTAGGAGCAAACACAAGGTCGTGGCGAAGGACCAGCCCAAGACCACCTTCGATGATGTCGCGGGCGTGGACGAGGCGATCGAGGAGCTGGAGGAGATCAAGGATTTCCTCAAGGACCCCGGGAAGTTCCAGGCGATGGGGGCCAAGATCCCCGGGGGGTCCTGCTGTTCGGTCCGCCAGGCACCGGCAAGACCCTGCTGGCGCGCGCGGTCGCCGGCGAGGCCGGCGTGCCGTTCTTCCAGATCAGCGGATCGGACTTCGTCGAGATGTTCGTCGGCGTCGGCGCCTCACGCGTCCGGGACCTGTTCGAACAGGCGAAGGCGGCGGCTCCGGCCATCGTGTTCATCGACGAGATCGACGCCGTCGGGCGTCACCGCGGCGCCGGACTCGGCGGAGGGCACGACGAGCGGGAGCAGACCCTGAACCAGCTCCTGGTGGAGATGGACGGGTTCGACCAGCGCACCACGGTGATCCTGATGGCCGCCACGAACCGGCCCGACATCTTGGACCCGGCGCTCCTGCGGCCGGGCCGGTTCGATCGACAGGTCGTCATCGACCGGCCCGATCTGGAGGGTCGCAAGGCGATCCTGAGGGTTCACGCGAAGGGCAAGCCGTTCGACGAGACGGTGGACCTCGACGTGCTCGCTCGTCGGACACCGGGCTTCACCGGAGCCGACCTCGCGAACGCGATCAACGAGGCGGCCTTGCTCACCGCGCGCCGCAACAAGCGCTCGATCTCGATGGAAGAGATCGAGGAGGCCGTGGACCGTGTCATGGCCGGGCCGGAGCGCAAGACCCGGGTCATGGACGAGGAGGAGCGGCGCCTGATCGCCTACCACGAGGGCGGCCACGCACTCGTCGCGCACGTCCTTCCTAACACCGACGAGGTCCACAAGATCACCGTCATCCCTCGCGGCCGTGCGCTCGGGTACACGCTCACGCTGCCCGAACAGGACCGGTTCCTGATGACGCGCGAACAGCTCCGTGACGAGCTCGCGATGCTCATGGGGGGGCGCGTGGCGGAGGAGATCGTGGCCGGGGACGTCACCACGGGCGCGGGCAACGACATCGAGCGCGCCACGAAGATCGCACGGCAGATGGTGACGGAGTACGGGATGTCGGATGCGATCGGCCCTCGCACCCTCGGCGTCAAACAGGGCGAGGTGTTCCTCGGCCGGGACTGGGCGTCCACCCCCGACTACTCCGATGCGGTCGCTCTCGAGATCGACACGGAGGTCCGCCAGCTCATAGATGAGGCGCACGACGTCGCCCTGGAGATCCTGACCGGGCTGCGCCCCAAGTTGGACGCGCTCGCCGAACGCCTGGTCGAGGAGGAGACGCTGGATCGGGAGGACGTCCTGGCGTTCTTCGCCGACGTCCCGAAGCGCGAACCCCGCCCCTCGGAGGTCCGGGGCGCGGCCCTCGCGGTGTCCCGCCAGACGATGCAGGCACCGCCCGAGGCGGGCGCCGGCACCCCGGGCACCCTCGACGGC
Source organism: uncultured Actinomycetes bacterium (assembly GCA_963796725.1). Classification (GTDB taxonomy): domain Bacteria; phylum Actinomycetota; class UBA4738; order UBA4738; family HRBIN12; genus JAOUEA01. Next base: position 287,915 of record CAWCMT010000001.1, on the reverse strand, counting down.
CGCTAGGCGCCCGCCGGTCCCGGATCAATCGCTAGACTCCGCGCGTGAGCGAGCGCTGGGCGACCTTCGACTGCTACGGCACCCTGATCGATTGGTTCGGCGGGATCCGCACGACCCTGTCGGGCCTCTGGCCTGCCGCCGATCCCGACGTGCTGGTGCGGCGCTATCACCTGGTGGAGCCCACCGTGCAAGCGGGCCGTGGCATCCCGTATCGGCAGGTCCTCGCGGAGACGCTGGCGGGGTATCGCCACGGCCGAGGGTCTGGCCGTCCCCGCAGGGGAAGAGGACGCGCTCGCCGCGTCCCTCCCCTCGTGGCCGGTCTTCCCGGATGTCCCCGGTGCTCTGCGAGCGTTACGCGAGCGAGGATGGCGCCTGGCGATCCTGTCGAACACGGACCGCGATCTCCTGGACGCCTCGATCGCGGCGATCGGCGTGCCGTTCGACGCCACGGTTGTGGCCTCGGAGGTCGGGAGCTACAAGCCCGCGTTCGCTCACTGGGAGTCATTCTTCCGGACCACGGCGGCGGAGCGGGCTCGCCACGTTCATGTCGCGGCATCGCTCTTCCACGACGTCGAGCCTTGCGCGAAGCTCGGCCTGCCGTGCGTGTGGATCAACCGCATGCATGAGTCGAGTGCCCTTCCGAGGGCCGGCGAGCTACCCGATCTGAGCGGGCTCGCCGAGACCCTGGACGCGCTGATCCCGCCGCTGACCTAGACTCGTGACGCATGGATGCGCTCGGAACCCGCGATCCCTACGCGGTGCTCGGGGTGAGCCCCGCCGCGACCGCCGAGGATGTCAGACGCGCCTATCACACGCGCGTTCGGCGGCTGCACCCCGATGTGAACCCCGCCGGGACGGAGGCCTTCCGGCGCGTGACCGCCGCGTACGAGATCCTCGGAGACCCGGGGCGCCGGCGGGCCTTCGACGCAGCCCGCAGGGCCGAAGATGCCCTTCGGTTCGGTCCCACCGCGCAACGCCATGCCCCGGGACCGACCGTATCCACGTATCCGACCGCGGCGCCCGGTGCCGCTCGGGAGCCCACGCCCCAGGAAGAGGCCGCGATGCGCGCGGTGGCCCGTCCCGTGTGGACCATCGACGAGTGGGCGCTGATCGCCTGGATCGGACGGTCCCTCGCGGTCGGGATCGTCATCGCGTTGCTGTTCCTGGGAACCATCGGTCTCGCGGGTCTCTTGCACGTGGGGCCCGACTCCGGGCCCTCCGTCCCCTCCCCCGTCCCCGGAGCGCGCGGGATCTGTCAGACACCGGACGGCTGGGTGGACTGTCGGGCCTTGGATCCGACCCTGCCGTGAGGCAGCTCGGGACTAGCGACCCCGGTAGGATGCCGCGATGACCACCGATCGTTTCGACGAGGAGAAGATCGCCCGCGGGGTCCGTCTGATCCTCGAGGGGATCGGGGAGGATCCCGATCGAGGCGGCCTCAAGGAGACCCCCTCGCGGGTGGCGCGGATGTACCGGGAGATCTGCGCCGGCGTGGGGGATGATCCCACGGGGGTCGTGACCGTGGTCGAGGGTGCGGACTTCGACGAGATGATCATGGTTCGTGACATCCCGCTCTCGTCGATCTGCGAGCACCACTTGATCCCGTTCAACGGGCGAGCGCACGTGGCGTACGTGCCCAACAAGTCCGGCCACATCACCGGGCTCTCGAAGATCGCGCGCGTCGTGGACGTCCTCGCGAAGAAGCCGCAGGTCCAGGAGCGGCTCACCACGGAGATCGCCGACACGATCGAGCGAGCGCTGGAGCCGCGTGGCGTCTTCGTCGTGATCGAAGCCGAGCACCTCTGCATGACGATGCGTGGCATCAAGAAGCCCGGAGCGGTCACCGTGACCTCGGCGGTACGAGGCCTGTTCCGGACGGACGCCCGAACCCGCCAGGAGGCGATGAACCACATCGGGATGCGCTGAGCGTCGCCCCCGCGCCGACGCGGGGCCCGTGTCTGGCCGCGCCCCGCGCCCCCGTCGCTACGATGGGCGCCATGACCTACGGTTCCGTCTGGCGCTGCGGCGATCACGCCTTCCCCCTCGGCGACCGCACCCTCGTGATGGGCATCGTCAACGTCACCCCGGACTCGTTCAGCGACGGCGGCCGATTCCCGGGCACGGACGCGGCGGTCAGCGCCGGGATCGCCATGGTCGATGAGGGGGCCGACATCCTCGATGTCGGCGGCGAATCCACGCGCCCCGGCGCCGACGACGTGCCCGCGGACGAGGAGATCAGGCGCGTGATCCCCGTCATCCGTGGTCTCTCCGAACGCCGGCCGGAGGTGGCCGTGAGCGTCGACACGCGCAGGGCTGCCGTCGCGGCTCGGGCCATCGAGGCCGGCGCCTCGATCGTGAACGACGTGAGTGCCGCTGCGGACCCCGACATGCTGCCGCTGGTGCAGAGCACCGGTGCCGGTCTCGTGCTCATGCACATGCGGGGGGAGCCGAAGACCATGCAGCGCGATCCTCGCTACGACGACGTCGTGACCGATGTACGGGACTTCCTGGCCTCGCGGCTGGGCACCGCGGTCGCCGCCGGCGTTCCTCGCGACCGGCTATGCGTGGACCCGGGGATCGGCTTCGGGAAGAACCTCGAGCACAACCTGGCGCTGCTCCGCGCGATCGCCGACTTCCAGGACCTCCGCGTTCCGGTGCTGGTGGGCGCCTCGCGGAAGCGGTTCATCGGCGAGCTCACGGGCGTCGAGGCACCGTCCGACCGTGTAGAGGGAACCGCCGGAGCGGTGGCCTGGTGCGCCGCCCACGGCGTCGACGTGGTGCGCGTTCACGACGTGCGCGCCATGGTCCGCGTTGTCCGCGTCGTGGATGCCATCGCTCGAGGTCGCGCGTGAGCGATCCGGAGCGCTTCGGGACTTCCGGCGGTGAGATCTCGTACTTGACGTTCGGTGAAGGCCCGGCGGTCCTTCTGATCCACGGGTTCCCCCTCCATGGCCTCACCTGGCGATCGATCGGGCCGATGCTCGCCCAGAGGTTCCGGGTCATCGTCGCCCGACCTGCTCGGATCGGGGTCCTCGGCGCAGCCGGTCGAGGCCCCGCTGGGCGTCCGGGCCCAGGCGGGCTACGTGAGCGAGCTGATCGCCCATCTGGGGGTGGAGAGCTACGCCGTGGTCGGCCACGGGACCGGGGGCGCCGTGGCGCAGGTCCTTGCCGCGGCCGGCGGGGTCGGGGCCATGATCTTGCTCGACGCCCCCCGGCCCGGCGAGCCGCTCGCCGCGATGTCCGATGTGCTGCAGACCTCGGGAGGTGCGCCGGCGGATGCCGTGCGCGGGTTGTTCGAGGCGGGCGCCAGTCAGAACCGACTCATCACCGAGGACCTCATCGATGCGTACGTGCGGCCCTTCCTGCACGACCCGGCCGCGTTGGCGCGGGCGGCCCAGATCGTCGCGTCGGAGGCCACCGATGTCACGGAGCCAGGCCCTCCGAACGCCTGGACCTCCGGTCATGCTCCTGTGGGGGGAGGAGGACCCTTTCGTGCCGGTGAGTGTCGGCGACGCCCTCAACGAGTCGATCACCACGTCCACGCTGGGCCTGCTGCCCGGTTGCGGCCACTTCCTGGTGGAGGAGGCCTCCGATACGATCGCGCCGCTGATCTCCGAGTACCTGCGGGCGATGTATCTCCGCGCGCCGCACGGACACGCGGACGAGAAGGCGGGTGTGGTCATGCTGCAACTGGAGCGCCGTCCGCCGTGGGTCGACCTGGCGGAGGATGAGGCCGACGACTGGTTCGTGGACGATGAGGAAGGTGATCTCCCGTGACCGAAGCTCAGCTGTTCCTCACGGGCATCCGTGCCGATGGCCATCACGGCGCCCGCCCCGGTGAGAAGGACGTCGCGCAGCCGATCGTGGTGGATCTCGATCTCGTCGTGGACGTCGCGACGGACACCATCGACGCCACGGCCGACTACCGCGGCGTTACCGAGGCAGTCCGCGCAGTCATCCAGCAGCGATCGTTCGATCTCATCGAGGTCATGGCACAGGCGATCGCCGATCACGTCGCGGCCATGCCGCACGTCGTCCGTGCCAACGCCGTGGTGCACAAGCCGAACGCGGCGATCCGCCTCGAGATCGACGGTGTCGCCGCCGCGGCCTCGGCAGGACGAGGCTGATCTGGATGCGGGTCTTCCTGGGGATCGGGTCGAACCTGGGGGAGCGGCTCGCGAACATCCAGGCGGCGGTCGACCTGTTGGACGCCACCCCCGGTATCCACGTCGAGGCCTCATCCCGCGTGTGGGAGACCGACCCCGTGGGGGGCCCGCCCCAGCCGGACTTCCTGAACGTCGTCGTGCGCGTCGAGTCCGATCTCGCCCCCTTGGATCTGCTCGCCGCGACCCGATCGGTCGAGCGGTCGTTGGGCCGCGTCCGGGACGTGCGGTGGGGACCTCGCACCGTCGACATCGACATCGAGCTGATCGATGATCTCGAGGTCGACGACGCGCCCGTCCTCCAGGTCCCGCATCCGCGGATGACCGAGCGCGCCTTCGTGCTGCTCCCCTTGCTGGATCTCGATCGTGAGGCCGCGTTGCCTGACGGCACCCGGCTGGTCGACGTGCGGCTCGGACGGGACGCTGCCTCGGGAGCTCGGCTGTATGCCCCCCCGCTCCGGGTCGGTCGATGACGCCGGATCCCGCCGTCGTCTGCCTGAGGTGCGATCGGGTCGGCGATGCCGCGGATCGGGTCTGCCCTTCCTGCGGCATCCCGCTCTATAGCCTGCGAGCCTCTGCCGAGCGACCCGGCTTGCCGGGAGCGGACCCCCAGCCCGGCCCGCGATTCCCCTGCCCCCCCGGTCGCCGAGGAGCGACTCACCGGCGAGCCCGGCCCGCCGAGGACAGGGCCGTCGCACCCGTCGCCTCGTCGCCGCCTGATGAGGGCCGCCGTGTCGGTGGCCGCGGCCCTCTCCCTCGCCGCCGCAGGGTTCACGATCGTGGCATCGAGCAGACTCGGGCCGACCACCCGACCCACGGGTCTCGAGGGCGAACTCATCTACTCGGTCAGCAGCGGCGATGGATGGGCTCGCCTTTGGCGGTGGGACATGGCCACCGGCATCGTCCGGGAGGGCCCTCGGATCCGGGACCCGCTCGAGCTGGTGAACGCATCCGGCCCACACGGCGGATGGGTGGGAGTGACCTCGCGCCTGCCGAACGGCGACGAGGAGGCATCCCTCCTTCGCGCGCTCACGACCGATGCCACGCCGACCCGCCTGCGGTCCGGAGATCTCGTCGCCTGGGGACCGCACGGCCGGGCCGTGGTCTCCGCCACACTGACGAGGCTCCGCGGCTGTCGACGTCACATCACGATCGACACGCGGCACCTGATCCCGCCGACCACGGAGCGCCAGGTGGATCGGGCTATCTGCGGCACCTTGCTCTCCGTAGGCAGAGATCAAGTGCTCACCTACTTCACGGTCCGCACGCGGGGCCGGGTCTCGATCCGCTTCGCGGGCTACGGCCGGTCGCACCCCGTCCTCGCCGGCTACGCGTTGGCGGCGGTCTCCGATGCGAGCGACCTCATCGTTATCCCGGGAGGGCAGGCCGCGCGATCGGACGGCATACCGTTGGCCGGCACCGCCAGCTTCTACCAGGGATTCGGCTCCCATCCGGTCGCCTTCGGCACGGCACGGATGCCGTTCCAGCTCTACGCCGTCCTGGGCTGGTCGCCGGACGCGAACTCGGCGTTGGTTACCGGCGCCCAAGGAGCGCGTTCGGGCATCTACGAACTGGAGGTCGGGCCGAACCGTCAGCCTGGGCCGCCTCGCTACGTCTCACCGATCCGCGGCCCCACGTGGGCCACCTACATGGACCGAGGTCCCGCGATCCTGGAGATGGACGGCTCGTTCTATATGTTCCACGGGGCTGGGATCAGGCCGCTTTCTATGCCCAGCGGCGCTCCTCCGCCGGACGGCCCGCTCGTGTGGGTTCCCTGAGTTCGCCCATACTTGCCCGGTGAAGATCGCGGTGGTGGGTGCGGGTCGCGTTGGGACGGCGGTGGCGGTGCTCTTGAGCCGCGCCGGTCACCGGATCGTGGCCGTCGCCGGCCGCGGACCCACCAGGTCGCGAGCGGATGCCTACCTCCCCGGGGTGCCCGTGCTCGCTCCACATGAGGCCGTCCGTGCCGCGGAGATGGTGCTGATCGGCCTGCCGGACGACCTGATCGGGTCGACGGTCCTCGAGATCGCGGGCGCCGGCGGATGGGTGTCCGGCTCGTTCGTGGGCCATCTCTCGGGCGCCCTCGGTCTGGACGTCCTCGTGGACGCGTCTTCCGCCGGGGCGCGCCCGTTCGCGCTTCACCCCCTGCAGACCTTCGCCGACGTGGGCACCGCCGTGGAGCGGATCCCCGGATGCGCGATCGCCGTGACGGCGGCGGACGAGGAGACCTGGCTGGTGGCGGAACGGATCGCCGACGACCTCCTCGGAGACCCCTTCCGGCTGCCGGACGAGCTCCGTCCCCTGTATCACGCCGCCGCCGTGTTCGCATCGAACTACGTGGTCGCCACCTCCGGCGTCGCGGCGGATCTCTTCGCGGCGGCGGGCGTCCCCGACCCGGTGCGAGCCATGCACCCCCTCCAGGCGGCGTCGATCGCCAACGTCGCCGACCTCGGTCCCGAGCGGGCCCTCACCGGGCCGATCGTGCGCGGCGATGCGGGGACCGTCGAACGCAACCTGGAAGCGCTCGAGACGCACGCGCCCGAGACGGTGGCGGCCTACGTCGCGATGGGACGCCTCGCGACGGTGCTCGCCGTGCCGATCCGGACGGCTCTCGGTCGAGGGAGCGGAGGCCGTCAACGAGGTGCTCGACCGGTGGAGCTGACCCGGACCGCTGAGGAGCTCCGGGCCCGCGCAGACGCGGTGCGAAGGAGCGGCCGCGCCGTGGCACTCGTGCCCACGATGGGCGCATTGCACGAAGGGCACGACTCGTTGATCGAGCGGGGGCTCGCGACGGGCCGGCATGTCGTCGTGTCGATCTTCGTGAACCCGCTCCAGTTCGGTGAGGGCGAGGATCTCGCGGCGTACCCACGCGACGAACCGGCCGATCTCGCGCGATGCGAGCGACTGGGCGTTGACACCGTCTGGGCACCGGCGCTCGAGCAGATGTACCCGGGCGGGGCGCCGTCGGTCCGTCCCGACCCGGGTCCCATGGGCTCGATCCTGGAGGGCGCGGCGAGGCCGGGGCACTTCGCCGGCGTGCTCGCCGCCGTCTACCGGCTCCTCGACGCGACCGGCCCGTGTGCCGCCTTCTTCGGGGAGAAGGATGCCCAGCAACTGTTCCTGGTGAGGCAGATGGTCCGACGACTCGACCTTCCCGCCGAGATCGTGGGTTGCCCGACCATCCGAGGTGCGGACGGCCTCGCCTACTCCTCCAGGAACGCCCGCCTCGATCCCGCGGAGCGTCACGACGCGACCTGCCTGTTCCTCGGGCTGTCGGAGGCGGCCACGCTGGCCCGCGCGGGCGAGCGTGATGTCCACCGAGTGGTCGCGGCGATCGCGCGGGAGGTCGGGGCCACCCCGACCGCGCGACTGGAGTACGCGGCCGTCGTGGACGACGGCACCTTCACCCCGGTGAACGTGCTCGACGATGCCCGGCCTGCCCGTGCCCTCGTGGCCGCACGGTTCACGAACGCCCGGCTGATCGACAACCTGCTGCTGCCGGTGGCTCCGTGACCCGAGTCGCCGACCTGGAACGCATCCTGCTCCTCACGATGGCGACGCCGGTTCCCCGTCGTGGTTGTCGCGGGGGGAGCCGGTGGGCGACGATGGTCCCTCGTTCCCGTCTCGAGATGAGGGACTAGTGCTGCTCGCCGCCGATGTCGGCAACACCGAAACCGTGCTGGGGGTCTTCGACGGCCCGGCGACTTCAGCACACGTGGCGCCTGTCTACGCACCCCGAGCGCACGCCGGACGAGCTGTCCCTCGCCGTGGCCGGGTTCCTCGGACAGCGCGGTATCGGGTTCGACCGCGATCTGAGCGGGATCGTGGTGGCCTCCGTGGTGCCGGACGTGACCGCTGCGCTGCGTGAGATGGCGACCCCTCCTTCACGTTCGCGCCGGTGTTCGTGGGGCCGGGAACGAAGACTGGCGTCCCGATCCTGACGGATAACCCGCAGGGAGGTGGGCGCCGACCGCGTCGTGAATACGCTCGCCGCGTTCACCAAGTTCGGCGGGCCCGCCATCGTCGTCGACTTCGGCACGGCGACGAACTTCGACGTGGTGAGCGACGAGGGGGAGTTCCTCGGCGGCGTGATCGCCCCGGGGATGCAGGCCAGCGCCGCCAGCCTCTTCTCGCGCACCGCCCGGCTCACCCGTGTGGAGCTGACCGCGCCGCCCCGCGCCGTGGGAACGAACACGGTGGAGGCCATCCAATCCGGTCTGATCTACGGCACCGCCGGCCAGGTCGACGCGATCGTCCGCCGGATCGGGGCCGAGTTGGGCGAGGCCGTCGTCGTCGCGACCGGTGGCCTGGCCCCCGTCGTCATCCCTCACTGCACGCACCGTCGCCCATCACGAGCCCTGGCTCACGCTTGAGGGTCTGCGACTCGTGTACGACCGGAACACGGCGGAGACCGATGGCTGAGGACGACAGGCTGACCGGTGAGGGCAACGCGCCCGACGAGGCCGAGGAGAGCGAAGAGCAGCGTCGGTCTCGCGAGGCGGACGTCCTCGCGGCGCGCCACGGGAGCTTGGAGCGGCTGGAGGCCGCGGGCGTGCCCGCCGTTCGCGCTGACGTTGGAGACGGCCCTGGGGGTCGCGGAGCCGACGCCGGTGGTGGAGGTGCGATCGGCCTTCGGCGACGTGCCGCCCGGCGAGGTACGCGAGGACGCTCGAACCGTGGCCGGCCGTGTGGTGCAGAAGCGCGACATGGGCAAGTTGAAGTTCCTCGTCCTGCGGGATCGCACCGGCGACGTCCAGCTCTTCTGCGAGCTCGAAGGATCTCGAACCAGAGCTCTTCGCGCTTCTCGACGAGGTGGACCTCGGCGACATCATCGGTGCCACCGGCGCCGTGGGCATGACGAAGAAGGGCGAGCTCTCCGTGTTCGTGCGTCGCTGGGCGATGCTCACGAAGAGCCTGCGGCCGCTCCCGGAGAAGTGGCACGGGCTGAAGGATCCGGACCTGCAGCAACGCCGCCGCTATCTCCATCTGATCGGCGACGAGACCCCTCGCCGCTACTTCCTGGCGCGCGCCGCGGTCCTCAAGACCATGCGGGAGGTGCTGGACACCCACGGGTTCGTCGAGTTCGAGGGGCCGATGCTGCAGACGGTGGCGGGTGGCGCCAACGCCCGGCCGTTCACCACGCATCACGTCGCGCTCGACATGCCGATGAAGCTCCGTATCTCGATGGAGCTCTATCTGAAGCGGATGCTCGTCGGCGGGTCTCGAGCGCGTCTTCGAGATTGGGCCGCAACTTCCGCAACGAGGGCATCGACCGGGACCACAATCCCGAGTTCACGATGCTCGAGGCATACTGGGCCTACGGCGACTACGTGCACGATGATGGCCTCTCCGAGGAGCTCGTCGTGGCGTGTGCCCGGGCCGTCAATCCGATCATGGGCCGCGACCCCGAGGACCTGTCAGCTGCCGGCACGCGGTCGGCACGGTCGATCTCACGCCGCCGTTCGCGCGGATCACCATCCTGGGCTCGGTCTCGCGACGCCACCGGCGAAGAGATGACGCTCGATCGGCCGGACCTGCGCGAGATCGCGGAGCGCCACGACGTCCACGTGGATGACGCCTGGGGCCCGGGCAAGATCGTCCAGGAGCTGTTCGAGAAGCTGGTCGAGGGCTCGATCGAACGGCCCGACGTTCGTCTGCGACTTCCCACGCGAGGTGTCGCCGCTCGCCCGGCCGCACCGCGACGACCCGCGGCCTCACGGAGCACTTCGACCTCGTCTGCGGCGGGCACGAACTGGTCACCGCGTTCAGCGAGCTGACCGATCCGATCGAGCAGCGCGCGAAGTTCGAGCTCCAGCAGCAGATGAAGGACGTGCTGGGAGATGAGGCGCATCCGATGGACGAGGACTTCCTGCGTGCCCTCGAGCACGGCATGCCCCCGACCGGCGGCCTGGGCATGGGGATCGACCGCCTGCTCCTCCTGCTGACGGACGCGCCGAGCCTCCGCGACCTCATCATGTTCCCGAGCCACCGACCCGAGTAACTTCGGCGCCCGGCGGATCGGCCCTCGGTCTATGCTGCGCGGAGCACCGCGTCAGGCCGCTCCGCCAGGAGGAGGGTTCATGACCGAGCAAATCGACGCGCTCCATGAGGTCGCCGCTGTTCAGAGGCATGTCGGACAAGGACCTGCAGCAAGATCCTGAGATCGCGAAGGAGGTCGACGCATCAGCCCGGCGAGACCATCGTCGAGCAGGACCGCTCCGCCGTGGGGTTCCATCTCATCCTCGAAGGGAGAGGCTGAGGCCGAGGTCGGCGGCACGCTCCGTGGGCGTCAATCGAGCCCCGGCGACTACTTCGGCGAGATCTCGCTGCTCGATGGGAAGCCCCGGTCGGCCACGGTCCGGGCGACCGACGGAGCTCATGACCCTCTCGTTCCCGCCTGGAACTTCAACCAGATGCTGGATCAGCATCCGGAGATGATGCGGATCGCTGCTCCAGGAGCTCTGCGCCAGGATCCGCAACACCGAGGAACCGCGTCACTGACGCCGTCCCAGGCGGCTAGAACGGGCTCGCTCCCGGCTGCTTCATGCAGGACGTACGACGAGCTCCTGTAGGGCGGTGCCCTTCGCGAGGAAGCCCGAGGCGCCTGCATCCCGTGCGTCGCGCTCCACCCCGTCGTCCGCGTGCGCCGTGAGGATCACCACGGGCAGGTCCGGACTGCGTCTCGTGGATCTTCTTCATGGCGTCGATCCCGGAGAGATCGGGCATGGACAGATCCATCAGACGACGTCGGGCTCGAGGTTCATCACCTCCTCGCACGCCGCGACCCCGCCGCCGGCCTCCCCCGCGACCTCGATGTCGCCGACCAGACGCAGAGCCGACGTCAGGGCCCGGCGGAAGGCGGGTGGTCGTCGACCACGAGCACCCGCAAGTCCTTCGCTCCTTCGATCGCCCTGCCGTGAGGCTCGGCACGGGTCGCGCCTTCCTCGTCGTAGCCGGGCCCTCTCGGGGGACGGCGGCAAGGATGCGCATGATTCTGACAGAGGGTTGTCCGCCCGAGGCAATCTGCCATACGGGGGACTTTCGTTAGTCCCATCAGGGGGCGTACTCGGACTTTCGGCCTCCCCCGTACCGGGGGTCAGGGCGGAGATCGGCGACCCACGGCGGCTCATCCCACGGCCCCGGCGTCCGAAGAACCCATCAGAACGACGAGCGCAAGGAGCGGCAGGGATGCGGGAGCGGTTCGAGGGTTATCGGGGGCCACGGGTATACTGCCCCTCAGTGGGCGCTGCGGCCGGATCACCGGGCGTGGCGCCTGAGGTCGCCTCGGGGGTAGGACGTGGTCCGCTGATCCCCGGAGGCCGCGGCAGCGGCTCATGGCCCGGAGGACGCTGACATGTTCGAGCGCTTCACCGATCGAGCGAGAAGGGTGGTGGTCCTCGCCCAAGAAGAGGCGAGGATGCTCAACCACAACTACATCGGCACCGAGCACATCCTGCTCGGGCTGATCCACGAGGGCGAGGGCGTCGCCGCCAAGGCCCTCGAGTCGCATGAACATCTCGCTCGAGGCGGTGCGCCAGCAGGTCGAGGAGATCATCGGCCAGGGCCAGGCCGCTCCCACCGGGCACATCCCGTTCACCCCGCGCGCCAAGAAGGTGCTCGAGCTCTCGCTCCGCGAGGCGCTGCAGCTCGGCCACAACTACATCGGCACCGAGCACATCCTGCTCGGGCTGATCCGGGAGGGCGAGGGCGTCGCCGCCCAGGTGCTCCAGAAGCTCGGCGCCGACCTGAACCGGGTCCGCCAGACCGTGATCCAGCTGCTCTCCGGCTACACGGGGGGCAAGGGCGAGACCACGCCCGGCGGCGGGGCCCAGGGCGAGGGCGGTCCGCAGGGTTCCATGGTCCTGGATCAGTTCGGCCGCAACCTCACGCAGCTCGCCCGAGAGCAGAAGCTCGATCCGGTGATCGGCCGCGAGAAGGAGATCGAGCGCGTGATGCAGGTCCTCTCGCGCCGCACCAAGAACAACCCGGTGCTGATCGGAGAGCCGGGCGTCGGGCAAGACCGCCGTGGTCGAGGGCCTCAGCCAGGCCATCGTCAAGGGCGAGGTGCCCGAGACGCTCAAGGGCAAGCAGATCTACACGCTGGACCTGGGCGCCCTGGTCGCCGGGTCGCGCTACCGCGGCGATTTCGAGGAGCGCCTGAAGAAGGTCCTCAAGGAGATCAAGACGCGCGGCGACATCGTGCTGTTCATCGACGAGCTCCACACGCTTGGTCGGTGCCGGTGCCGCCGAGGGCGCCATCGACGCCGCGTCCATCCTGAAGCCCATGCTCGCCACGGGGCGAGCTCCAGACCATCGGCGCCACCACGCGGGACGAGTACCGCAAGCACCTCGAGAAGGACGCCGCGCTCGAGCGCCGCTTCCAGCCCATCGAGGTCCAGGAGCCCTCCGTCGCTCACACCATCGAGATCCTCAAGGGTCTGCGCGACCGCTACGAGGCCCACCACCGCGTCAACTTCACCGACGACGCGCTGGTCGCCGCCGCGAACCTCGCGGACCGCTACATCTCCGACCGCTTCCTGCCGGACAAGGCGATCGACCTCATCGACGAGGCCGGCTCCCGCATGCGCATCCGCCGCATGACCGCGCCGCCGAACGTGCGCGAGGTCGACGAGAAGATCGCCGAGGTCCGGCTGAAGAAGGAGTCCGCCATCGACGGCCAGGACTTCGAGAAGGCGGCCGCCTCTGCGCGACGAGGAGCGTCAGCTGCAGGAGGAGCGCACGCCGCCGCGAGCAGGAGTGGAAGTCCGGCGAGATGGACATCCTGTCCGAGGTCGACGAGGAGGAGATCGCCGAGGTCCTGTCCATCTGGACCGGCATCCCGGTCTTCAAGCTCACCGAGGAGGAGACGGAGAAGCTGCTCCGCATGGAGGACGAGCTCCACAAGCGGATCGTCACCCAGAACGAAGCCATCTCGGCCGTGTCCCGCGCCATGCGCCGCACGCGTTCGGGCCTCAAGGACCCGCGCCGCCCCGCCGGCTCGTTCATCTTCCTGGGGCCCTCGGGCGTGGGGAAGACCGAGCTGTCGAAGGCGCTGGCCGAGTTCCTGTTCGGCGACGAGGACGCGCTGATCCAGCTCGACATGTCCGAGTACATGGAGAAGCACACGGTCAGCCGCCTGATCGGTTCGCCTCCCGGCTACGTCGGCTACGAGGAGGGCGGCCAGCTCACCGAGGCGGTCCGCCGCAAGCCGTTCAGCGTCATCCTCTTCGACGAGATCGAGAAGGCGCACCCCGACGTGTTCAACACGCTGCTGCAGATCCTCGAGGACGGGCGCCTGACGGACTCGCAGGGCCGCACGGTGGACTTCAAGAACACGATCATCATCATGACGTCCAACCTGGGCACCCGGGACATCCAGAAGGGCCCCGGCGTCGGCTTCGCGGCCGCCGGCAACGACGAGGTCACCTACGAGAAGATGAAGGAGCGGGTGACCGAGGAGCTCAAGAAGTCCTTCCGCCCCGAGTTCATCAACCGCATCGACGAGGTCATCGTCTTCCGCTCGCTGAGCCAGGAAGACGTCAAGAACATCGTCGACCTGATGATGAAGCGCGTGCGCGAGCAGCTGAAGGCCAAGGACGTCGAGATCGAGCTCACGGACGCGGCCAAGACGCTGCTGGCCACGCAGGGCTACGACCAGTCGCTCGGCGCGCGGCCGCTGCGCCGCACGATCCAGCGCCTGGTCGAGGACCCGCTGGCCGAGAAGCTCCTGTGGAAGGAGTTCCGCGCCGGGCAGACCATCATCGTCGACGCGCAGGACGGCGAGATCATCTTCGACGGCGCCTCGGCGCTCCCGCCCGACGTCCCGCCGGTGGAGCTCGCCGGCTCCACCGAGTAACCGCTAGGCACTCATCGAGGCCTCGTACTCATCCAGGTAGCGCCGTAGGAGGTCCAGCGATCCTCGGGTGAGCCTGAGGATCATCTCCTGGCCCGTTCCCTTCCTGAAGAGTTCGCCATGCCCGAGCATTCCGATGGCTTCCGGATGCTCGACCCGCAGCCAGCGTATGAAGCTCTCGGACTCGGCCGGGTAGAGCCCGCTCGGGTCGTAGCTGACGCTGAGCCAGGGGAAGCTCAGGATGTCGATGCGATGGTGCCGCAGACCCAGGCGGAACCACGACCGCACCGGCGCGAGTCCCTGGATCCGGCGCAGCCTGTTGTCCATTGAGTAGGAACAGACGACGTACACGTGGCCCGGACTCGGCTCCGGTCCACAGTGCTGAACGGCATATCGAACCCCCAAGAGGCGCTCCGCTTCGAACGCGAGCCGGAGCTGCTGTCCGTTCAGCGGAACGGTAGGCATGTCCGGAGCCGTCCTGTTGTCGTACATGAGCCGTGCCCTCACGCGGTCGTGGGCGAGCAGGGAGAGGGCCATCTCGGCATCGTGGGCGTTGCGCGCCTCCATGAAGCGCTCCGCGATCGCCGCGTTCGGGTTGGCCGCGGAACTCGCGGTGTCGAAAGATATCGATCCGATGATCTCTTCGGATCTCCCGCTTCAGCGGGCCAGGGTGCTCGTGGGTGTCGGCTTCGATGTAGAGGAGCTTCCCGCGCACTTCCACCAGCCAGATCCTGATCGTGTCACCCACAGCCGTACGCATCCAGACCGGCCCGGGCCTCAGATCTCTCCGCCACGTGTGGAAGAAGCCCGGGTTGCAGCCGACGTCCTTGCGCACGTTGAACACCACGGTGATTCGCGGCCCTGCCGCCGACGAAGTCGTGCGAGCGCCGCATCAGTTCGGTTCCGGTGCACCGACGCCGCGCTCGACGCCCAATCGGCCACGGTGCCCATCGGGCGAGCCCCACCACTGTCCGCACGCCTCCGCGTAGTCGCCCTCGGATACGTCGGTCCAGAAGATGATGGCCTCCGCGTCGCTTCGTCCGTCCACCCCTTTCCCGTCCAGGCTCTTGCTGATGTAGAGATCCCCGTACCGCCACCAGCCTCGCGTCGGCACGCGGAGCGAGAACGGAACACCCTCCGCGACCATCGCGTGCGTGCCGACGGACAGCGGTTCGATAGGGGCGATCGTCGCCTGCCCAGCTGGGGACGTCGAGACGACCGGTGGAGGCGGGGAGCCCTCGCCGACCGGTGTTCCAGCTCGCCGCCGCGCCTCTCGCCGGCGTACGGAGCGGCGGATCGGGATCCGCGTTGAGCCACCTGCCCAGCAAGGCCATCAGCGCGAACGCTCCGAGGATGACCGCCACCATGCACGGAGGTGTAGATCGGACCGTGTCCGCACACCCATCCCCGAGGGGCTCACCGTTGAGGACGGGTCTTCAGAGCCAGCGTCACCTACCGTGATCGCAGTTCCTTCGCCCTTCCTCTCGGGTGGAGCAGGGAGCGATGTCTCTGTTTCCTCTGAGGCGGAAGCGCTCAGGACGTACAGCGACCGAACCCCGCAATCGGGGCACGTCGCCTCTTCCGTTTCGCCCTGCCACTCGCAGCGCGAGGCAGATCCTGGTGGTCATCCTCGTGTCACCTTCGCGACACGGCAGCCGACGAGCAGGGGCCGCGCGGTCGCGGCCCCTGCTCGCGCTGTCGTCCTTCGGCGGCGACACGGGGATCCTGGGTCTCCGGGGTTGCGACGCTACTGACCCCCGGTTCCCTGATCCACCACCTTGACGTACTCCTTCGTGTGCCGTCCCCACAGTTCGATCGACTTCGGGGTGAGGCGGAAGTCGGACAGGTTGTTCGCGTACATCACCTCGGCATCCTTCGGGTACGTCGTGGACACCCACCGCGCGAAGGGCTCCCACATCTGGGGCGAGAACTTCGCGATCTCGCAGTACTGCGATCCGTAAACGATCTTCCCGTCGAGGACCAAGAGATCCCAATAGCTTCCCTTGAAGGGCGCGAGCCCGATCTGATCGGATCCGAAGTTGCTGTAGTCGAGCGTGCATCGGACGTTGGTGCCGAGCGAGGAGACGCCGGTCACCTGGCAGGAGCGCAGCGTCTGCTTGTAACCGGTGGCCTTCCACCACGACAGGTTCAGGGGCCACTGCTTCAGCGTGGTTCCCACGCCGAAAGCTCCCCCGGTCACCTCGACGTTCGCCCCGTCGGCCAGATAGCCGATCGCACCCTGGGCGTCGAACGTGCCGTATGCCTCGACGAATCCCGTCGTGACCTGTATCGCGCTCGGGTCCTCCACCGGCGGGGCCGTGGAGACCGAAGTCACGGGCGGTCCACTGTCCCCCGGGCGTGTCAACATGATCAGCACGAGCGCGGCCACACCGATCGCCGCGGCCACCGCCAGCGCGCCGAACTTCCGTCGCTGACGGTTCTGGCGCTGCCTGCGTTCCTGGTCCTTCCACGAATCGAGATCGGGATCCATCTGCTTCGTCGTCATCTCGAAAACCTCCCTCAGCTCAGCCATGCGGGCCTCCAGCGGTTCGCAGCACGGCCCGGCCTTGCGTGGCGAGCGCTCGCACGGTGGAGGGGCGGATCCGCATGATCGCGGCCGCGTCCTCCGAGCCGTAGCCGTACAGGTCGAGCAGGACGAGGGCGGCGCGCTGGCGCGGCGCCAGGGAGATGAGCATGCGGCGGACGTCCTCCCGCAGGTCGACCTCGTCGAACGGGTCGTGCGACGGATCGAACGCCACCACCCTCCGCGCGGCCCGGCGTGCGGCGCGCGACCGCATCCGGAACCCGTTGAGCGCCACGCGGAAGAGGTAGCCGGTGGGGTCGTCGATCTTGTCGATCGTGTCCCACCGTTCCCACAACTTGAGGAA
Organism: uncultured Actinomycetes bacterium; assembly: GCA_963796725.1. Taxonomy (GTDB): domain Bacteria; phylum Actinomycetota; class UBA4738; order UBA4738; family HRBIN12; genus JAOUEA01. Next base: position 271,011 of record CAWCMT010000001.1, on the reverse strand, counting down.
CGCCTCCTGCATCAGCTCCTGGGCGTCCGCCCGGTTCCCGGTCACGAAGTACAGGGCCTTGAAGAGCCCCGGTGCTCCTCGGCGAAGAACGCCGTGAAGTCGGGCGGGACCTGAGCCTCGCTAGGGAATCGAACGACGTCGCCCTCTGCCTGCATCACCCTCCTAGATGCCGCGGGCGCCCTCAGCGCTTAGTGCTCAGCCGAGGTGACGATCTTCATCATGACCCCGAACCGCGGTCGCCGCGAAGCGAGTGGGTCCGGGGGGGCGGTGAGGACGAAGCCCGGCCCCTCGCGGGGCCGGGCTTCTCGGCGTTCGGGAGGGGTCCCGAACCTCTCAAGGCGAGATCGCGTGGACGAGCAGCGTGTCGTTCGAGACCCACACGGGGGCGTTGAAGTCGGTCGCCACCTTCACGGGGAGGGTCGTGATCCGTCCGCTCGCGACATCCAGGATGTTCACGACGCAGACCGCGACCCGGTTCATGCCTCGAACGTGCGCGTAGACGTACCGGCGAACGAACGTGAGGAAGGCGATCCGTTCTCCGTCGGGCGACCACCGAGGCGCCCAGATCCCTTCCTTCGGACTTCCGGGGACGACCTGTGCATGCGTGCCGTCCGCATCCATGATCGTGAGACGCAGGTGGCTGGATTGCACGATCCTCGGCTCCGTCGGGCGCGTAGGAGGCCTGCAAGGAGTCGAGGTTGGGGTCGTCTGAAATGCGTGGTCGTGAGGCGGGTGGCGTCCCCGCCCGCGACGGGCACCGTCCAAAGGTTGAGGCTGGTCACTTGCCCGTTCGGGACTGGCACGGGTGAACAGGATGTGTTCGCCGTCGGGCGACCATGTCGGATACTCGTCGTGCGGACCATCGGTCAGCCGGCGCACGTGCGACCCATCGGCGTTCATCACGAAGATCGCGTGACCCGTGTAGCTGACCACTGAAGCGAAGGCTATCTGCGACCCATCGGGCGACCACGTCGGTTGTTCGGCTCCCGGGCCGTGCGTGAGGATCTGGATATCTGCGCCCGAGATATCCGTGATCGCGATCTGGGGCCTGAACGCTTGGTAGCGCACCCACGCGATCGAGTCTCCGTCGGGCGCCATCGCCATTTGGTAAGCGGTCGCCGGGATGCCCGCGATCGAACGCTGGCTGGTGCCGTCGAGACCCACGATCTGGGTCGTGAGGTGAACCTCGGCCGGGCTCGCCGTCGTTGCAGGGCCTGGTGCCCGGTCCGCTCGCTGGGTGACCGCGTAGGTACCGACGATCAGCGCCAGGACCATGGCCGCCACGGCGACACTGGTCACCTTCCGGTTCCGAGCCGCTCGTCGACGCCGCTCGACCTGTCGATGGAGCGCGCCGGGCTCCGGGCCCGTCCCGTGGGTCACAGATTCGAACAGCTCCTTCGCTTCAGGCATCGTCGCTCCTCGCGGCTCTCAACGTGGCGCGCCCCTGGGAGGCGAGGACGCGTACCGTCGCGGGGCGGATGCCCATGATGGTGCCGGCCTGCTCGGAGGTGTACCCGTAGACATCGGTCAGGAGGATCGCCGCGCGCTGCCGCACGCTGAGTTGCGTCAAGAGCTGGCGCACGTCTTCCTTCACGTCGACCTCCTCGAAGGGGTTGGAGCTTCGCGCCATCGGGACGAGATGCCTGGCCGCGACCTTCGCGTGCCGCGCCCGCATGCGGAAGCCGTTGAGCGCGATCCTGTAGAGGTAGCCCTCGGCGTCCTCGATCTCGTCGACGCGGTCCCAGCGCTCCCACAGCTTCAGGAACGCGTCTTGCATGATCTCCTCCGCGTCGTGACGGCTGCCGGTGATGAAGTACAGGGCACGGTAGAGCCGCTCCTGCTGGTCGAGGAAGAAGTCGTCGAAGCTGAGCGGGGCTTCCGACACCACGAGCCCCCCGTCCACGAACGGCGTCCCCTCGGTCTGCACATGCCATGGATGCATAGGTGCCGCCGATCGTTTATCCGGACTCGGCCTCGCGCAAATCGAACGTGGTTCGCGTCCGGCTATGGCGGACATCGAGCGCTCTCACACGAGGCCGCGTAGCTCCTCCGGCACCAGGTCGGCGAACGTCCACGCGGTCCACAGGTCGGATGCGATGCGGTCGGCGGGTGCCTCGACCCCGTGCTTGCGCGAAGTGGTCCACCATCCGATCGACGTCGCGCCGCAGGAACGCCTCGGCATGCCGGTTCTTCCGTGGGTCGACCGCCTGCGGGAAGTCGATCGCCGTGACGCGCCCGTCCCACACCAGGAGGTTGTAGGGGGAGAGGTCGCCGTGGACGACGTTCGCGTACAGCATCAGCTCGATCGCGTGCATCGTCTGGTCGAACAGCTCCTGCGCCTCGTCGTGATCGTCGGGAACGTAGGAACGCAGCTGCGGCGCCGCGAAGCGCAGGTCGCCGACGTAGGACATGAGGATGGCGTCGTCGGTCCGCTCGATCGCCCTGGGCACCGGCACGGGCGCCGGCGCAGCGCTCAGCATCCGCAAGGTCTCCCACTCGCGGTTCACCCAGATGCCCCCCTGCACCTCGCGGCCGAACTTCGTCCTCTTCTCGAGCGCCGCTCGCACGCGCCGCTCCTTGATGAACTCGCCGTCGCGGTAGAGCCCGTCGTCGCGGAAGTCTCGCTGGTTCAGTGGGTGATAGACCTTGAGCGCCGCGAGCGTCTCGCCCGTGGTGCGTGGGTTGGCGCGGCACAGGTGGACCGAGGCCTCCTTGCCGCTCTTGATCGGTCGGATGACCGCATCGATGAGCCCTTCGTCGAGGAAGTGCTCGAACGCCGCATCGTGCAACGTGGTGTCCTTTCGGGTCGTGGGCATGCCGGATGCCGCGGCCCGAAAGCGTGTCGAGCGTCGGGTGGCGGAACGCCTACCGTGGACGCGAGGACCGGAAGGGACGCGGCGAGCGCGCGGATGTGAGCACCGAGATCGCAGCCATCGTTCATCCCTCCTTCCGGTCGGCCGGCGCGTCGTCCGCGCCGGTTAGCCACGTGAGCATACCGTGTGTCGGTGGCGGGCGGATAGGGTCCGCCGCATGGCGAAGACACGCGTGGTGCACCGCTGCACCGAGTGCGGCCTCTCTCTTGCCCAGTGGTCGGGCCGCTGTCCTGACTGCGGCACCTGGGGGTCCGTTCAAGAGGCAGGCACGGACGGGTCGACCTCGCATGTCGGCGCCGCCCAGCCCGCTGGTCGGGACCGGGGCGCTCCCCGAGGCGGATCCTCGAGTGCCCACCGGCCTCCCGGGTCTCGACCGCGTGCTCGGCGGAGGGATCGTGCCGGGATCGGTCGGGCTGCTCTCGGGGGAGCCCGGCATCGGTAAGTCGACCCTGCTCCTTCAGATGCTCGCCGGACTCACGGCACGAGGCCTGAGGTGTCTGCTGGTGTCGGGTGAGGAGTCTCACGCCCAGGTCGCCGCACGTGCCCGGCGCCTGGGCATCGGCGGCGACGCCATCGCGTTCGCGCCGGGTCGCGATCTCGGGGCGGTGCTCGAGATCACCGCGGCGTCGGCGCCGTTCGTCCTGGCCGTCGATTCCATCCAGACGCTCCGCGACGCCGCAGGAGCGCAGATCCCCGGTGGGGTGGCGCAGGTCCGTACCTGCACGGACGCTCTGGTCGGCCTCGCCAAGTCGCTGGGCGTCGCCGTGATGATGACCGGCCACGTCACCAAGGAGGGCGACCTCGCCGGGCCGCGCGCGCTGGAGCACGCGGTCGACGTCGTGTTGGCGTTCGGGGGAGACCATCGCTCGGGTATGCGTGTGCTGGGTGCGAGTAAGAATCGGTTCGGAGCCGAGGGCGAATCCGCCTGGTTCGAGATGCGCCCCGACGGTCTCACCGAGGTCGATCCCACCGACCTGCTCGTGAGCCACGCGGTGGTTCCCGGTGCCGCGACGGCGTTGCCGCGATCGGGAAGGCGGGCCCTCGCGGTCGAGGTGCAGGCGCTCGTCGCTCCCGGGGAGGGTTCGGGCCGACGGCACGCGACCGGCCTCGATCTTCGCCGGTTCCAGCTGGTGGCGGCTGTCCTCGACCGGGTGTGCGAGTTGTCGCTCGGACGGGCCGAACTCTTCGCGTGCGTCCTCAGGCGGCCTGAAGGTCGACGACCCCGCCTGCGATCTCGCGGTCGCCGCGGCGCTCGTATCCGCCGCCACCGGCGTGGCCGCGCCCGAAGCCACGGCCTTCGTCGGCGAGGTGTCGCTGACTGGGCTCCTCCGGGCCGCTCCGGCATTGCCGCAGCGCCTCGCCGCCGCCCGCGCCGCCGGCTGCACGCACGGTCTACGCGCCGCCGACGGGCCCGGGTGAGGGGATAGAAGGCGTCCGGATGGTTCCCGTCGAGGACCTGCGGACGGCGCTCGCATGGGCGCCCCAACCTGCGCGGACGGGGTCCTGAACCGGACTCCTACATCGCTCGACCTAGGTCTATCGGACCGCTTCCTGGCCACGAATAGCCCTCTGACCTGCGGTTTTGGGTTGCGTCGCAAGGCGGGTCCGTGCTAGCCTCTGACTGACGAGCAAGTCCGTTCTCGCAGGTCTCCAGGGAGGTTTCGTGTTCCGTAAGGGCGACACAGTGGTGCATCCGGAACATGGCGCAGCCGTCATCGAGGAGTTGCGAGAGAAGGAATTCCTGGGCGAGAAGCGTACGTACCTCGTGCTGCGGGTTGCCTACGGCGATCTCACGCTCATGATCCCCACGGATTCGACCGACCAGGTGGGCCTGCGTTCGGTGGTGAGCAAGGCCGAGGTGAAGAAGGTCCTGAAAGTGCTCACGGAGGACGAGTCCTCGATGGCGGCCAACTGGTCCCGTCGCTTCAAGAACAACATGGAGAAGCTCCACTCCGGCGACCCGTATCAGGTGGCCGAGGTGCTCCGGAACCTCTCGATCCGCGACCGGGAGAAGGGACTGTCCGCGGGCGAGAAGCGGATGATCACGAAGGCCCGCCAGATCCTGATCTCGGAGCTCTCGCACGCTACGGGCAAGTCCGAGGACGACGCCGAGGCCATGATCGACGATGTCCTCGACGGGGCACATGGCGTGAAGCTCGCCGCCGAAGCCTGATCTGACCGTCCGGACCACTCCGACCCGCAGGCCTAGCCCGCTCAGGGTGACACTCGCGCACGCCGAAGACCCTATCCAGGGGGATCGTCGGGCCACCGCGAGGACCGGACCGTCCCTCGATCGACGGAAGGGAGAGTTCGATGAGCGAAGCCGAACGCGATACACGGCGCCTGCGGGGCCGCCTGGTCGAAGCTGTCCGGCTCATCTTCATCGCACTCCTTGGCACGGCTGGGTTCCAGCTGGGTGCGTCCTACGCGGCGGAGAGCCCCAGCCGCGTGCTGCTGTTCATCTTCCTGGGAGCCGCCTGCGGGTTCGTGGCGGGGGGCGTGATGGGCCGTCTCACGCTGCGCGCCGTCAGCGGGATGGAGCGGGAGCTCCGACGACGTCCCGCTCCTCAGTTGGCCGGAGGCGTGATCGGCCTCGTGGTCGGCATGGTGGTGAGCATCCTCATGATGATCCCGCTGCTCTTCGTGCCTCCTTCGATCGCCTGGCCGGCGATCGTCTTCATCTACCTGGTGCTCGGATCGCTCGGCTTCAGGCTCGGGGAGGCGAAGCACGAGGACATCTTCGCGTTGATGGGTATGAAGCCTCGGGCCTCGGCTGCCTCTGCGCGCGGCGACCTCCACGTCATCGACACCTCGGCCTTGATCGACGGACGGGTTGCGGATCTGGTGGCGACCGGTTTCGTGTCGGGAACGATCCTGCTCCACGACGGCGTGCTCCGCGAGCTCCAGGCCATCAGTGACTCCTCGGACCCCAAGCGGCGAACGCGTGGTCGCCGAGGGCTGGACGTGCTGGTCGAGCTCCAGAAGGCGCCGACCGTCCAGTTCCAGCTCGTGGAGGAGCTCGGCGTCCTGGACGTCGACGCGGCGTTGGTGAGGCTGGCGAGGGAACGTGGCGCGTCGCTGATCACCGTGGACCACAACCTGGCCAAGGTCGCCGAGGCGCTGCGGGTGCCGGTCGCGCAGATCAACGCGCTGGCATCGAAGTTCCGTGTGCCCTACACGGCGGGCGACGAGATCAGCGTTCGTCTGGTCAAGGAGGGACGCGAGCACGGCCAGGCGGTCGGGTATCTCGATGACGGGACGATGGTCGTGGTTGAGAAGGCGGTCGAGCACATCGGTACCGCCGTCGAGATCCGCGTGACGAACGTGATCCAGACCACGACGGGGCGGATGGTCTTCGCGGCCCTCGCCTCCGGATCTCCCGTCGAGGCCTAGCCTCCAGGGGCCAGCGACCCGCGCGGTCTGCGATGCTTCCGCCATGGATGCTCGACGGCCTCACGCCACGGCGATCGTGTTGGCCGCAGGCGCGGGCCGGCGGCTCGGCAGTGACGATCCGAAGGCGTTCGTCACCATCGGCGACCGTCCGGTGCTGGCCGTCGCCGTGGCCGCCGCGGCCGCGTCGCCGGCGGTTTCCTCGATCGTGGTCGCGGTCCCTGCCGGGATGGAGGGTAGAGCGGCGGCCTGCCTGGAGGACGTCCCCATCGTGACCTCGGTGGTGGTGGGTGGGGCCACGCGACAGGCCTCCGTTCGGGCAGCGCTGGAGGCCGTGCCGGACGACGCCGCGGCCATCGCCGTCCACGACGCCGCCCGCCCATTCGCCTCCCCGGATCTGTTCACCGAGGTCATCGACGCCGTGCTCGAGGGAGCCGATGGCGCCATCCCCGTGCTGGCCGTCGCCGATACCGTGAAGCGAGTTCACGAGGGCATCGTCGTGGCGACGCTCGACCGGGACGAACTTGCGCTCGCGCAGACGCCGCAGGCGTTCCGCGCAGAGCGCCTGCGCGAGGCGCACGTGCGGGCAGCCGCTGCGGGTCTGGACGTCACGGATGACGCCACGCTCTTGGAGCTGGCCGGTGGGATCGTTCGGGTGGTCCAGGGGGACGTCCGCAATTTCAAGATCACGACCCTCATGGACCTGGCACGAGCGGACGCGTGGATGGGGGAGCGTGATGGCTGAGGGCAGCTTCCCGCGCATGGGGATCGGATTCGACGTTCACCCATCCGACGCGGCACGACCGCTGTGGCTGGCGGGCGTCTTGATCGAGGGCGCCCCGGGGCTCGCGGGGCATTCGGATGGTGATGCGGTGTGCCATGCGCTCGCCGACGCCATGCTGGGCGCCGCGGCGCTCGGCGACATCGGGATGCATTTCCCCGATACCGATCCGTCGATCGCCGGTATCACCGGCAGCGACCTCCTCGCGAGCTGCCTCGTGCTGATCCGGGATGCCGGCTTCACGCTCCGATCGTGCGACCTCACGATCGTGTGTGAGCGGCCGGCGATCGATCCCTTCCGCGACGCGATGCGCGCTCGGCTCTCCGAGAGCCTGGCCCTTGCCATCACGCAGGTCTCCGTGAAAGCCACGCGCCCGGAGGGCCTCGGTCTGTCGGGCGAAGGCGTGGGCTGCCTCGCGGTCGCGGTGCTGGCGTGAAAGGCGAGCCACGCCGGGGCACCGATCGGCGCGGTCGCTCGGCGAACGCACCCCGGCGCGATCGGCCTGGCTCTCCTGCGCCCAGAGAGGGTCTGATCGCGGGACGTCGTGCCGTGACGGAGGCGATCCGGGCGGGCACCGCGGGCGAGGTGCTCGTCGCGGCCGGCACGCACACCACACAGGGCCTGCGAGCCGTCGTCGAGGCCGCTCACGAAGCACAGATCCCCTTGCGGACCGTGCAGCGTTCCGAGCTCGACGCTCTGGCCGTGGAGCATCAGGGCGTCGTTGCGCGCCTCCGAGACCCCGTGGCCGCCGCGCGTGGCCGGGAGCTCTCCGAACGGGAACTCGCCGCGTTCCCGTTCGCGGACGACGCTCTGGCGGTGGTGCTCGATGGCATCACCGATCCCCAGAACCTGGGCGCAGCTGCGCGCTCCGCCGAGGCCGCCGGGGCATCGCTTCTGGTGACGAGGACCCGTCGCTCCGCCGATGTCACATCGGCCGCCGTGCGCGCCTCAGCGGGAGCGCTCCTGCACCTCCCTCACGCGCGCGTCGCCAACCTCGCTCGAGCGATCGAGCGGCTGCAGGCGGCGGGATTCTGGGTCGTCGGCCTGGATGGTTCGGCGGCGACGACGGTCTTCGACGAGCCGTGCCCGGATGGACGGGTAGCACTGGTGGTCGGCAGCGAGGGGGAGGGCCTTGCGAGGCTGACGCGGGAGCGGTGCGACCTCCTCGTGTCGCTCCCACTTCGCGGTCGGGTCGGTTCCCTGAATGCCTCCGCGTCGCTGGCCGCAGCGCTTTGGGCCTTCGTCCTGCCGACACGGCGCTAGACTCGACCCCGCCGCCGCCGGCGTGGCGCAGTCCGGAAGCGCAAGCGACTTGTAATCGCTAGGTCGTCGGTTCGAATCCGACCGCCGGCTCTCGCCTCTACCTGAGACGACGTACGTAGCGCTACGTACGTCACGTCAGGGAAACACGGAGTTTCCACACCCCGCCTGTTCAGCCGAACATGATGCGGAACACGCCATCAGGTCGTTCGAGGGGTCAGGAGACGCTGTGCGCCACCGATCTGGACCGAAGTCGTTCCGGCGTTGGTCGGCGCCGGAAGCCCGCCGCAGGATCGCGGACGAGCGCGGCGCAGCCGCGGTCGAGTTCGCCATCGTCGTATCGCTCTTCTTCCTCTTGGTGTTCGGCATCATCGACTTCGGCATGGGGTTCCAGCAGTGGAACGCGACGTCGAACGCCGCTCGCGAGGGCGCCCGCAAGGCGGCCGTGGATCCCGAGCATCGCGGACATCGAGGCGCGTGTCCGCGACTCGGTCGCCTACCTGGACCAGTCTCGCCTGAGTGTCGCGGTCACATGCGCCCCCGGTGGCGGTCCCACCTACGGGCCGTGCCCGAGCTCGGATTCCTGGACGGAGGGAGACCTCGTGAAGGTCACGGTCGATTACAGCTACCGGTTCATCACACCGCTGGGCGCGATGATCGGCATGGGCAGTTCGATGAACCTCCATTCCGAGTCGGAAGTGAGGTTCGAGGGCTGATGGCCGGCCCACGGCAACCTGCCACTCGTCGGGCCGGCATCGGTGCACGTCTGCGCGAGGAGGGCGGCGCCATCGCGGTCCTGTTCGCCTTCCTGTTGATCATCCTGTTCGCCGCAGTGGCGTTCGCCGTGGACCTCTCGCGCCTCTACCACCAGAAGCAGGTGCTGCAGAACGCGGTGGACTTCGGCGCGCTGGCGGGCGCCCAGGATCTGCCCGTGCAGGGCTCCGCCGAGGCGGCGGTCGCCGCGACCAACGCCCTCAACGTCACGCTGGACAACACGCCGGGACTGACCGCGTCCCAGGTGAGCATCAACTTCCGATGCCTCGTCGGCGACCGCAACGACGACGGCATCCCGGACCCCGAGGACATCCCGTCGGTCTGCGGCCCCGCCAGTGGTACGTGGCCCGCCAGCGAGTGGCGCACCCGGCGCGGCCACTCCTCGCACGCGTGCAACCCGTATGCGGGCGACAAGTGCAACACGATCGTGGTCTCCAGCAGCCGCATCGTGAACTACGTGTTCGCCCCGGTGATCGGGATCGACCGAGGGTCTACCGGTGCGCTTAACGCCGCATCGTGCCGGGGCGCGTGCGGTGCAGCGTCCGCCCCCTTGGACGTGGTGATGGTCCTCGACCGCACCGGGAGCATGACGCCGGCCGACATCGTCAACGTGAAGAACGCCGCCCTGGCGGTCCTGGACTTCTACGACGCGTCCCAGCAGTGGGTGGGCCTGGTCTCGCTGCCGTACGGACAGCCGAGCAACAAGTGCCAGGTGAACAGCCCACAGGCGTACCCTCAGGCTGCGGCGAGCTACTGGCAGAACGTGCCCCTCAGCTCCAACTATGATCTGCCGGATGGCACGCCGAACCCGGCCAGCGCGCTGGTGCAGGGCATCAACTGTCTCGTGCGCGCGGGCAGTCCGAAGGTGACGGTCAACGGCGTGGACAAGACGTCCAACGGCCACACGAACCTCGGTGACCCCTTGGACGCCGCGCGGGAGATGCTGCTGAAGCAAGGACGCCCGGACGTCCCCGACGTCCTGATCTTCATGACCGACGGTGAGGCGAACCAGCCCGCCGGCATGAACCCGTGCCAGTACCTGAACACGAAGGCGACCCAGGCCAAGAACGCGGGCCAGACCGTCTACACGATCGGCTACGGGGTGGCGGCGGCCAAATGCAACGGGGACACGAGCGGCTTCTTCAAGGGTCGATTCGCCAGCACGAACCTGGCCCTGGCCGCCACGAACTCCACGGACGACGTCCCTGGCGGCTGCGGCCCCAACGAGAACACGGACGGCGACGACTACTTCTGCGAGTCGGGGAGCGGCGACCTCGAGCCCGTGTTCCGTCAGGTGGCCGCCGCGGCTATCGGCAACGCCCGCCTGGTCGACGACACGTGATCGGCCACGCTCCTCAGGCGTGCACGATCAGCTCCCGCAGCCCCCGGATGATGTAGTTCGGCTTCCAGCTTGGCTCCGCCACGAGCTGAAGCGTGGGCAGGCGCCGGAGCACCGTAGCGAACGAGGTCTGGAGCTCCAGTCGGGCGAGCGGCGCGCCCAGGCAGAAGTGGATCCCCGCCCCGAACGTGAGGTGCGGATTGGGGTCCCGCCCGACGTCGAACCGCTCGGGAACGTCGAACACGTCCGGGTCCCGGTTGGCGGAAGCGAACAGCAGTCCGAACTCAGCCCCGCGTGGCACGGTGACGCCTTCGAGTTCGACCTCTTGCAGAGCCCACCGCTCGAACAGGTGCAGCGGCGTGTCCCACCGCATCAGCTCCTCCACCGCGGAGGGGATGAGACCGCGGTCGGCGCGAAGGCGCTCGAGCTGGTCGGGATGACGGAACAGCGTCCACCAACCGTTCGCGGTCACGTTCACGGTCGCTTCGTGTCCGGCGTTCAGCAGCAGCACACACGTGCCGATCAGCTCGTCCTCCGAGAGACGTTCGCCATCGTCGACGACCATCGCCATCTCGCTGATCAGGTCCCCCGTGGGGCGTGCGCGCCGTTCGCGCGCGAGCGTCCTGAGGTACTCGGAGAACGCGATGGACGCGGCGACCGCGATGGACGCGTCCTCAGGGCCTGGGTCGAGCTCGTACATCCGGCAGATGTCCGCAGACCAGGGGCGGAGCAGATGACGATCCGCTTCCGGGATGCCGAGCAGTTCGGCGATGACGGCGACGGGTAGCGGCTCGGCGAGCGCGTCGATCAGATCGAACGCCTCGTCCTCGGGAAGGGCGTCGATCAGGCCGTCCATGAGGCGTTGGATCGGCGACCGCATCGACTCCACCATCCTCGGCGTGAAGGCCTTCGCGACGAGCCGGCGTACGCGCGTGTGCGTGGGGGGTTCCATGTCGAGGATGCCGTGTTCGATCAGCTGCCAGAAGGGGCGGAGGGCGGGATCCGGGGGTGCATGACCCATCTCCTCATCCGAAGCGACGTGCCGGTAGGTACGGCCCAACCTTCGATCTCGCAGGAGGGCGTTGACGTCGGCGTAGCGAGCGACCAGCCAATGGTCCGTGGCCGCGTCGTAGACCGCCGGCGCCCGACCACGGAGCTCCGCATAGAGGGGGTAGGGGTCCGCCACGAACGTCGGGTCCGACGGGGCGAATCCGAGCGAGTCGTTGCGGGGCGCCTCGTCCATCGGCCCAGCCTACGTGTCGCCCAAGCGCAGCACGCGGCCGTTCCGCGTCCCCGCCGATCCGTCCCAGGCCACCGAGCCGTTCACCATGACCAGGCGCAAGCCCGTCGGGTACACGTGAGGCCGCCCGAAGTCCGCTCGGTCAACGATGGCGTCGGGATCGAAGATCACCAGATCTGCGTGATCGCCGCGCCGGATCCGTCCCCGACCCCTCAGCCCGAATCGGTCGCAGGGCACCGACGTCATCTTCCTCACCGCGGCCTCGAGCGAGAGCACGCCGTCGCGCACGTACCGGCCCAGCACGCGGGGGAAAGTGCCGTAGTTCCGCGGGTGGACCGGGATGGTCCCGAGAGGACCTTCGGGCGACATCGAGGCCCCGTCGGAGGCCACCATGACGTCGGGATCGGCCAGGATGGTGCGCACATCGTCCTCGTGCATCGCGTGGCCGATCACCGCCGACTCCGGCTCCTCGATCAGCAGTTGTAGACAGGCGTCCACGCCGGCGCACCCCCTCGCGTCGGCGATCTCCGCGATGCTGAGCCCTTGGCAGCGCGGATCCGCGGTCGACTCGATCACGAGACGGTCCCATCCCACTCCCTTCACCGACGACTGGAAGCCCTCGCCCTCGCCATCCTCGATGGCCGCCGCGATCCTGGCGCGCGTCGCGTCATCCCGCAGCAGCGTGGGCAGTTCGCGGACGGGGGCCCAGGGCGGCAGCAGCGACCACAGCGTCGACCCCCACGCGGCGTAGGGGTACTGATCGGCGGTGACGTCATCTCCTCGATGGATACGGGCGAGCAGATCACCGGCTCGGCCCCAGACCGCTTCCGTTTCACACTTCAGGTGGCTCACGTGCGACGGCACCGCCGCGCGCCGACCCACCTCGATCGCTTCGTCGATCGCGCGGAACAGATGCTCGCCCTCGCCGCGGATATGGCTGGCATAGATCCCACCCCGACGCCCAGCCTCCTCGGCCAGCGCGCCGATCTCGTCCGTTTCGGCGAACATCCCGGGGACGTAGATGAGGCCGGTCGAAAGCCCGAGGGCGCCCGCCTCCATCGCTTGGGCGACCGCTGAGACCATCGCGCGTCGTTCGCTCTCGTCCGGGGCACGCCGTTGGCCGGGCATGACCTCGTCGCGTATCGACCCGTGGCCGACCAGAGCCGCGACGTTCACGGCCATGCGGGACCCGTCGAGCGCCCGCAGGTAGTCCGAGAAGGCCGCGAACGGAGGGAGGCCCGGCTCGGCGCCGACCAGCAAGGCGCAGTCGTTCATCCCGGCGGCCGGCCATGGTGATGCTCCGCAGTTGCCGACGACGACCGAGGTGACGCCCTGGCGTAGCGTCGACGGCATCCATGGATCGACGAGCGGTCCGAGGTCGGAGTGCGTGTGCACGTCGACGAAGCCGGGTGTGACGGTCCCACCGCTGGCAGGGATCGTGCGCGCCGCCTCCGGCGAGGGACCCCTCCCGACATCGGCTATCCGGTCGCGATCCACGGCCACCCAGCCCATGAACGCGGGCGCACCTGACCCGTCCACGACGTTGGCGCCGTCGACGACGAGATCGAACATCCCGGCATCCTCCCACCATCTCGCCGCGGCTCGACGAACAGCGGACCGCAGCCCTCTATCCCCTTCCCCGAGTCCCGAAGGGCCCGAACAAGCGGGGCCGGTCGCCCCCGGTGTGCAGGGCGTGGGCCACGGATGCTGGGGTTGTACGGCGAAAGGGGTACGAGATGGCCGACGAACCACTCTCTTTGGTGCTCTTCTCGGGCACAGACGACAAGCTCCAGGCGGCGGCGGTTCTGACCGTGGGCGCGGCCGCGATGGGACGCTCCGTGAACGTCTTCCTCCAGTACTGGGCGCTCGACGCGTTCCGGGCCGATCACGTGATGAAGGATCACGGGGTCGCCCCTGAAGCTGGCGCGGACGGGCTCCGCGCGATGCAAGCGCAGGGCAAGACCCACTGGAGCGAGCTGTTCCGCCAGGCGAAGGATCTGGGCGAGGTGCAAGATCCAGGCATGCGCGGACTCGATGGAGATGTTCGAGCTCACGCAGGCGGATCTGGATCCGCTCGTTGACGGGATCTGGGGGGTCGCCTCGTTCTTCCTCGAGGCCGACGGCCCCGTAACGTTCATCTAGGAGGTGCATCACCGATGACGACGGCAGAAGTAACACGTTCGATCGACGCGCGGGGGATGGCGTGCCCCGGTCCGCTGATGACGCTGATAGGCGCGATCCGCGAAGGGCAGGTCGGCGACGTGATCGAGGTGCTCTCGAGCGACGAGGGCTCCAAGTCAGACATCCCGGCATGGGTGAAGAAGGCGCAGCACGAGCTCGTCGAGGTGGTCGAGGAGGAGGGCTATGCCCGCTTCGTGATCCGGAAGGTGCGGTGATCCGCGATGCCCGCGCGCGTAGTAGTGCTGGGCGGCGGGGTCGGCGGAACCCTGGCGGCGAACCTGCTGGACAAGGAGCTCGGGCATGACGTGAAGGTCACGGTGGTCGACCCCACCGGCATGCACGACTACCAGCCCGGCTACCTCTACGTTGCCCTGGGCGAGGCGAAGGGCCACTGGCTGACGCGCGAGGAGCGCTCCCTCCTCCGCCGGGGCGTCGACCTGGCGATCGAGCGAGCGGTCCGCATCCACCCGGAGGCCGGCACGGTGGAACTCGAGCGCGGTGGCGAACTTCCGTATGACTACCTCGTCATCGCCACGGGCGCGCGCCTCGTGCCCGATGCGATCCCCGGCCTGGTCGAGGGGTCCTTCGAGTTCTACTCGCTGGCCGGGGCCGAGCGCTTGAGCCAGGAGCTCGCCCGATTCAAAGGGGGTCGGATCAAGGTCGGTGTGGCCGGGATCCCGTACAAGTGCCCGCCGGCGCCCGTGGAGTTCACCTTCCTGGTCGAGGAGTACCTGCGAAAGCGTGGCCTCCGTGACAAGAGCGAGGTGGAGCTGCTCAGCCCTCTGAACCGCGCGTTCACGATCGAGAGCGCGTCGATCCTCATCGCTCCCATCATGGAGGAGCGGGGGATCGGACTGACGACGTTCTTCAACGTCGAGGCCGTCGATCCCTCGGCCGGCGTGGTCGAGTCGCTCGAAGGCGAGAAGCAGGAGTACGACCTCCTGGTGCTCGTGCCTCCGCACAAGGGCCAGCAGGTCGTGATCGACTCCGGCCTCGGCGACCCGGGCGGATGGCTCCCGACGGACAAGATCACCCTCAACGTCGAAGGCCAAGAGAGGATCTTCGCCCTCGGCGACGCGACCAACCTGCCGATCTCGAAGTCTGGGTCCACCGCGCACTTCGAGGCACCGGTGATCGCGAGCCGCATCGCTTCGTTGATCCGCGGGACCGCCCCCAAGGAGAACTACGGCGGCCGCGTCATGTGCTTCCTGGAGACCGGCAACGGTCAGGCGACGTCGTTGAGGTTCGACTACGAACACCCGCCCGTGCCGCCGCAGCCGAACCGTGCGTGGCACGTGGCGAAGTGGCTGTTCAACCGGATGTATTGGGAGACGGTCCCGCAGGGCCGCATCCCCGAGAACGCGCCGTTCTCGAAGCCGAGCGCGGCGCCCGCCAAGGAGGCATGAGAGATGAGCGACACGATCGCCAAGACCCTCGACCTGAAGGGATTGTCCTGCCCGATGCCGATCGCGAAGACCGCCCAGGCGATCCGAGACCTGGCCCCCGGCGAGCTGATCGAGTCGCTGGCGACGGATCCGGGATCTGTCCCGGACTTCAAGGCATGGTGCACATCGACCGGGAACGAGCTCGTCGAGCAGACCGAGGATGGCGGCGTCTACCGGTTCGTCATCCGGAAGAAGGGGTGATCACGATGGCAACCGCTGAAGCGACGCTCGAGGTGGTGGAGCCGAAGGAAGCCGAGCACGTCCCGCACAAGAAGCTGGTGATCATGGCGTGGAGCGGCGACCTGGACAAGGTGTGGCCGACGTTCATCCTCGGCACGACCGGGGCCGCCATGGGCATGGAGACCACCATCTTCTTCACGTTCTGGGGGCTGTTCCCGTTGGTGCGCAACGACGTGCACATCACGGGCGAGAACTGGATGCAGAAGATGATGTCGATGATGAACCGGGGCGGGACCGATCACCTGAAGCTCGGCAAGATGAACTTCGTCGGTGCGGGGCCGGCGATGATGAAGAAGCTCGCGGACGAGCATCACGTTGCCTCTCCCAGCGAGCTGCTGGAGGTCGCCCGCGACCTCGGGGTTCACCTCGTCCCGTGCCAGATGACGATGGACCTGATGGGCCTCGAGCGTGAGGATCTGATCGACGGGCTCGAGGAGCCCGCGGGTGCCACCTCGGCGCTGTTGGAGGCGCAGGACGCCGTGACCCTGTTCATCTAGGGAGTTCCATAGCCTCGCTCCCGGTCCCCCCTGGGAGCGAACAGAGCCGGGCGGCGGCCGTACCCCCCGCCGCCCGGCTCGACATGTCGCGGACCCGCCCGGCTATCCCCCCGGCAGGAAGACCCTGAACGAAGCCCCTCCGCCCTCACGATCCTCCAGCCACGCTCGCCCGCCGTGCAGCTCGGCGAACCGCAACACCAGCGAGAGGCCGACGCCGACGCCGGGCGAGTGCACCGCGGCTGAACCGGGGGCCTGACGGAAGGGCTCGAACACGGCTTCGTGGAGTTCGGCAGGCACGCCTGGGCCGGCGTCCTCCACGATCAGCAGTACCCCCCCGTCTTCCCGACGAGCACGGATCCATACCGGCGTGTCCGGGGGCGTGTGGCGGATCGCGTTCGAGATGAGGTTCTCCAGGATGCGCTCCACCTTGGCGGCGTCGACGGAGACCGTGGCCGGCTCCACCTCTACGGTGATGGTGTGACCCGTTGGGTTCTCCGTCTCCTCCACGCCGCGGCGCACCAGCTCCTCGAGGTCGGTCGGGCGGCGCTGCGGCGACACGATGCCCCGTTGGAGACGGTCGAGGTCGAGGAGGTCGGAGAGCAGGCGTTCGAGCTTGCGCGCGTTCGTCGCGATCCGGTGCACGAGATCTACCGCGTCGTCGCGCGGCAGGTCGAACTGCGACTGCTCGAGCGTGAGCGCCGACCCCAGTATCGAGGTCAGCGGGGTCCGGAGGTCGTGGGAAACTGCCTCCAGGAACGTGTTCTTCATCTCGTCGAGGGCACGCAGCCGCTGTGCCGCCTCCCGTTCGCGTTCGAAGGCTTGTGAGTACTGCTGCTCGCTGTCCCGGAGGGTCTGTTCGGCGCGCTTGCGGTCCGTGATGTCGACCATGAGGCCGCGGAGCTGCCGCGCTCCCTGCGCGCCCGTCACCACGTGGACGAGGTCGCGTATCCAGATGGCGGAGCCGCTGGGTCCGATCACCCGGTACTCGAGGCTGTAGTCCCGGCCGGCCTCGACCGCCGCCCTTCCGTCATCCAACGCCTGGGCCCGGTCCTGGGCGGCGATGTGCGATCCCCACGCTCTTCCCTCGGCCACCCACCGTTCGGCGTCCGTTCCGAGCAATCCCTCGGCCCGGCCTCCGAGGAACGAGAACGCGAGCGTCGAGGCATCCGCCTCCCAGAAGACGGCGTCCAGGGTCTCCACCAGCTCGTGGAACCGCTCGAGCTCCGACAGACGCCGGGCGTTGCCGAGCGCCAGCGAGCTGATGTCGGCGATCCCGCGCGCCATCCGGATCTCGTCCTCGCCGTAGGGCGTCGTCCCCGTCTCGGCGACCAGGACGAGGGCACCGAACCCGTCGGCTTCCCACCGCAACGGCGCCGCCAGGACGTCTCCGGGAACGCGAGCGAACCACAGTTCCTCCGGCAGGCTCCGTACGACGCTCTCGTCGAGCACGAACGGCTCCAACTCGCTCGCGAGGAAGCTGTCCGCCAGCGCGCCCTCGACGTCGGCGATCTCAGCTCGAGGTCGAGCGGCGCCGGGCGCCGCCTCGTGGAGGCGAGCCAGACGGAAGTCACCCGTCTCGGCATCCTTGACGTAGGCACCCACCGCCACGCAGGGAAGCAGTTCGGGAACGCGCTCGATGGCCTCCTGAAGGATGTCGCCCACCGTGTGCTCGTCGATCAGCGCTTGGGAGAGGCTGAGGAGTCCGCGCGAGGCGTCGGCCGCCCTCCGCTCCGCCTGCAGGAGCTTCGCGTTCTCCAGCGCAACGGCGGCGTGGGACGCCAGCACCTCCAGCAGCCGCTGATCCTCCTCGTCGAACTTCCCGTAGCCGAGGCTCGAAAGCACGATCACGCCGGTCACCTTGTCGCCGAGCTTGATCGGCACCACCAGCATCGACTCGACGACGTCGTCGGTGCCCTCGATCTG
The DNA here is from genome assembly GCA_963796725.1 of uncultured Actinomycetes bacterium. Classification (GTDB taxonomy): domain Bacteria; phylum Actinomycetota; class UBA4738; order UBA4738; family HRBIN12; genus JAOUEA01. Next base: position 253,068 of record CAWCMT010000001.1, on the reverse strand, counting down.
GATCGCGAACTCGACCTCTTGGGCATTGGGCGTGAGGAGCGATTCGCCCGTCAACGCGACGTGCCCCGTCATCCCCTCGCCGACCAGCGTGATGAGGTCCTCGAGCGTCTCACCCTGGTACTCCTTGAAGATCTCGCCGCGGAAGGCGATCGGGTGCAGGGTGCGGCCGTCCGGCTGTAGCAGGTACACGCGACAGTTGTGGTAATCGATGATCGTGCGGAGCTCGGCAGTGATGGCCGCCCCGATCTCGGTGACGCTGCCGATCGCGTTCAACTTCGCCGCGAGGCTGTGCAACATGTTGAGCTGCGCGACCGAGCGGACCCGATCCACCTCGTGCGTCTCGTTACCCTCCATCGTTCGCTTTCATCCGCTCTCGGGCGATGCTCTCACAGCCCCGCACCCACTCTGGGAGGTGTCGTCCTCTCATCCGAGGTGCTTGAACGCGCCCCATCCGTCTGCGAGCCTCGGCTCCGTGGACGGGACCGGTGACGGCACCAGACGACTCGCGCAACGCGACCGGCAGCTGCTCGACTTCGAGCGCGAGAGCTGGAAGCTGAGCATCTCCAAGGAACGCGCGATCCGCGAGAGCTTCGGGTTCTCGCCGGCGCGCTACCGTCAGCTGTTGAACGCGGTGATCGACCGCCCTGAGGCTCTCGTCTACGATCCGATGCTGGTTCGCCGACTCCGGCGGATCCGCGAAGCCCGGCGCCGCCGTCGCGTGGCGGATCAGCTCGGCGTCCGACACTAGACGGACGGTACGCGTCGGCCGGGTCGGGGTAGGATGGGCCGCGTGAACCTGGGAACCGGGCGCATCGTCGTCATCGTGGTGCTGGTCGTCGGTGGCGTAGCCGTACTCATCAACGGCTTCTCCGGCTCGCCCGCGGCCGCACCCACCGGGGGCTCGAGTACCTCGACCTCCACCCCGCCGCCGACGTCGGCCAGCACCACGTCCCCGCCGGTCGCCACGCCCTCCCCTCAGGCCCCGACCGACACGACGATCGCGGTCTTCAACGGGACCACGACGACCGGGCTGGGGGCACAGGGTCAGCAGATGCTGACCAACGCCGGCTACGTGGCTCCGACAGACGCGCAGAACGCCCCGACGACGGGCATCAAGGTCACGACCATCTACTATCGGGGGGGCGCCGCCGCCGCGCAGAACAAGTCGGATGCCACGTTCATGGCGAAGAAGCACTTCAAGGGTGCGAAGGTCGCATTGCTCGGCAGTGACTTCGCCTCCTTGATCCAGAAGGACGTCCAGCTCGCCGTGGTACTCGGCGAGGACTACGCCGCCACGGCTGGCGCGTAGCCCGTCCGCCCGTCAGTCCTTCAGGTCCCTCAGCTCGGCCAGGCGATGCTCGTCCCGTTCCTCGGTCGTCATGGCGGCAACATCCTCGACCCGGTGCACGAGGTCCTCGGGAGCGAAGGGCTTCGTGAGGAAGACCGCCGCGCCGTGCTCCAGGGATCGAGTGTGTTCCGCTCGTTGGGCCTTGGCGGTTAGCACGACGACGGGTACGTCTCTCGTGGTTGGGTCGGCTCGGAGTGCGCGGAGCACTTCATAGCCGTCCATCCGGGGAAGCATGAGGTCGAGGACCACGACGTCGGGCTCGGTCTCCCGAGCCAGGCTCACGCCCTCTGCTCCGTCCTGCGTCTCCGTGACGTCATGTCCCGCGTGCCGGAGATTCACCCGGCAGAGCAACAAGACGTCAGGCTCGTCATCGATCACGAGCACCCGTAGCATCCGCGGCTCCCTTGTCCTTCCATCGGGGGTCGCACAACTCCCCTACGGAAGATGCATCGGCAAGGGTCTGAGATCCGTTGATACCCGGAACGTGGGAGCGCGAACCCCCGCGTTGACGTGCGCATTCGCTCAACCTACCCTTGGTCAAGGAGGCGAGCCCGCCATGCTCAAGGTGTCCCAGAAGCTCGAGTACGCCATGCGCGCGATGATCGAGCTCGCCCAGCATCGGGACGACGATGCGCTGATCCCTGCCCGCGAGATCGCTGAGCGTCAACAGGTCCCGCTCCGATTCCTCGAACAGCAACTCGGGGCGCTGTCGAAGGCGGGGCTGGTGGAGAGCTTCCGTGGGGCGGGGGGCGGCTGCCGCATCGCGAGGCATCCTTCGGACATCACCGTGGCCGAGATCGCGGATGCCATCGAGGGGCAACTCTTCCCCGTGTTCTGCCTGGAGCCTTCGGATCACACGTGCTTCCAGGACTCGCGATGCGGCTTGCAGGGGTTCTGGGCGGACGTTGCGCGAGCGGTGCAGGAGGTCTTCCTGACCACGACGGTGGCGGACCTGGCGGAGCGCCACGCCAACGCGGCGCCCGGCCAGGTGCTGGTCTCGCCCCAGGAGTTGCTGTCGAGGCTGAACTGAGGACCGGCCCTAGGCCGACCAGCCCCGGGACTTCGCCTCGTCCTGTCCGAGGATCCGCTGCACCTTCGTGCCGCAGACAGGGCACGTGCCCTGGGCGGCGGGGCGTCCGTTCTTCATCGTGACGACCTGACCCTCGAACTCCCGCTTCTCGCGGCATTTCATGCAGTACGCCGTGTCCGCCATCCCTGTTCTCCTTCCCCTCCCCGAAACCTCGAAGCCGCCTCGTGGGCGGCCACACGCTGGATGGTGGGCCCGTGCAGGCTCGGTTGCAAGCACCTGACGGCCGAACGCGTCTCGCACGCCCCGCCCTTCCTGCGTACGATGAGTCCGAGCCCGACCCGTCACGGAGGACCCTGACGATGACCGACGCCGACCAGAACATCTCCGCGCTGCTCTCCGAGGATCGTGTCTTCCCTCCTCCTCCCGACTTCGTGGCGGATGCCGTCGTTCGTGATCCCGCCGTCTACGAACGCGCCCGGTCGGACTTCGAAGGCTTCTGGGCCGAGCAGGCGGAGGAGATCTCCTGGTCGCGTCGCTGGGATCGGGTGATGGACTGGACGCCTCCTTGGGTGAAGTGGTTCGTCGGGGGCACCCTCAACGCCTCGTACAACTGTCTCGACCGCCACGTCGAGGCCGGCGGCGGTGACAAGACCGCCTACTACTGGGAGGGAGAGCCGGGCGATCGACGGACCATCAGCTACCGGGAGCTCTACGAGGAGACCTGCCGGTTCGCCAACGCGCTGAAGTCGCTGGGCGTCGTCAAGGGCGATCGTGTGGCGATCTACCTGGGCATGGTGCCGGAGCTTCCTATCGCGATGCTGGCGTGCGCCCGGATCGGCGCTGCGCACTCGGTCGTGTTCGGTGGGTTCAGCGCCGAGGCGTTGAAGGATCGCATCAACGACGCGCAGGCTAAGGTGCTGATCACCGCCGACGGAGGGTATCGGCGTGGTCAGGTCGTGCCGCTCAAGGCCAACAGCGACGAGGCGGTGGCCGAGTGTCCTTCGATCGAGCACGTGATCACGGTGCAGCGAACCGGGGGCGACCATCCGTTCGTAGCCGGTCGTGATCTCTGGTACCACGAGCTGATCGCCGATCAGCCGGCGATATGCCAGCCCGAGCCGATGGACGCGGAGGATCTGCTCTATCTCCTCTACACGAGCGGCACCACGGGCAAGCCGAAGGGGATCGCCCACACCACCGGCGGCTACCTCACTCAGGTAGCGGCCACGCACCGGATGATCTTCGACATCCACGAAGACGACGTCTACTGGTGCGCGGCCGACATCGGCTGGGTGACCGGGCACTCCTACATCGTGTACGGACCGCTCGCCAACCACACCACCGGGATCATCTACGAGGGGGCTCCCGACTGGCCCGAGAAGGACCGTCTCTGGGACATCGTCGAGCGGTATCGCGCCACGATCCTCTACACGGCCCCCACCGCCATCCGTGCCTTCATGCGTTGGGGGACCGAACATGTCGAACGGCACGATCTCTCCTCGCTGCGGCTGCTCGGCTCGGTCGGAGAACCGATCAATCCCGAGGCCTGGGTCTGGTACTGGACGCACATCGGCGGCGGCCGGTGCCCGATCGTGGACACCTGGTGGCAGACGGAGACGGGATCGATCCTGATCACCCCGCTCCCGGGGCTCACCACGCTGAAGCCCGGCTCGGCAACGGATCCCTTCCCCGGGATCCAGGCCGATGTGGTGGACGAAGCCGGCAACTCCGTGCCGCCCGGCGGGGGTGGGTACCTGGTGCTCCGTCACCCCTGGCCCTCCATCGCCCGCACCATCTGGGGGGACCCCGACCGGTACGTGTCCACGTACTTCGGGAAGTACGGGCCGGAGATCTACGTAGCCGGCGACGGTTGCCGCCGTGACGAAGATGGCTACTACTGGCTGCTGGGGCGGATCGACGACGTCATGAACGTCGCGGGCCACCGTCTCTCCACCTACGAGATCGAGAGCGCTTTGGTTGACAACCAGAAGGTGGCCGAGGCGGCGGTCGTCTCGCGCCCGGATGCCCTCAAGGGGGAGGGCATCGTCGCGTTCGTCACGCTCAAGAGCGGGTTCGACGCGGACGAAGCCACGCTGCAGGAACTCCGCGAGCATGTCTCGCGGATGATCGGGCCGATAGCGAAGCCGGACAACATCGTCTTCACCCCCGATCTGCCGAAGACCCGGTCGGGGAAGATCATGCGGCGCCTGCTCCGCGACGTGGCGCGCGGCGATGCGTTGGGTGACGTCACCACGCTGGCGAACTCCGAGATCGTCGAGCAGATCCAGGCGATGGCGCAACAGGCGCCGGCGGAGGATTGATGGCGAACTTGGAGGGCCGCCTGGCTGAGTTCGTCGCCGTGCAACGGTGCGTCCATGTGGCGACCGCCGATGAGGATGGACGGCCCCACGTGGTGCCGATATCCCCCGTCCTCGACGAAGGCCGGATCTGCTTCGCGTCGGAGCGCGACACGAAGAAGGTCCGCAACATCGCGGCCAATCCGGCGGTGGCGTTGTCGTTCGACGAGTACACGGAGGATTGGCCGGCGCTTCGGCTCGTCGTGGTGCACGGTGAGGCGGAGATCCTGTCGGCGGGGACCGAGTTCACCCGGCTGCGCGAACTGCTCTACCGGAAGTACGCGCAGTACGAGATGCAAGCGCCCATCATGGATGACGACTCCGTCATGGTCGTGGTGACCCCTACGCGGGTGGTGTCAGAGAGCTTCTGAGGGCGACCCTCTCGCCAGGTGCCGTCGGAAATGGTCGATCGTGAGCTGCACGTGCAGGATCTGCTCCGTGACGTCGTTCGCGTGATGGCCGCCCGGGTAGGTGTGGACCTCCACCTCCGCGACCGCGCGCCCGCAGCCCGTGCGCGTACGTCATGACCTGGCCCAGGGGGCATCGGCTGTCCTGATCGCCCGGCGATCAGGAGCATGGGAGCGCGGACACGGTCGATGTAGGTCATGGGATTGCGTTCGCGGTAGAGGTCCGGCACGTCCATGGGGCTCCCGCCCATCACCGCGATATCCCAAGCACGGAGGGCGGGCGCGCACTCGTAGTGGGCTGCGACGTAGTCGCCCACGGGGATCCCCGCGCAGACGGCGCGCCACCGCTCCGGGTGCAGACCGGCATTGAGCGTCGCCAGGTATCCGCCCCAGGACCATCCCTCGATGAACAGGTTGTCTGGGTCGGCGATCCCCTCGGCGATCAGGTGATCGAGCCCGGCGTTGAGATCCTCGGATTCCGGGAACCCCACGTTGCCCCGGAGCTCGTGGCGGAAGGCCACGCCGTACCCCGTCGAGCCGCGGTAGTTCACCAGCAGGACCGCGAACCCGTGGTCCACGAACGCCTGGGCGGAGGGCTCGAAAGCATCGGTGTTGTGGTACTCGGGTCCACCGTGGACCGAGACGATCGTGGGGTACGGACCGGTCCCGTCCGGACGGACCAGCCAACCTTGGATCGTGTCGCCGCGCGGGTTCGTGAACCACACCGGATCGAACGGCCGTCCGTGCGGGGCGCGATCGGCGTCCGGGATCGCGAGCACCTCCTTACCGCGCAGGTCCACCATCGCGGGAGGGTGCTCCCCGTCCTCCACCCGCATCCACACGGCGCCGTCGGGCCGCACGTTCGCCTGGGAGATCGTGCCCGACGCCTCGCGAAGCATCGTGGACGTGCGAGGGTCCAGCGCGAACCGCAGGAGCGCGTGCCGTGCCTCGTGATCCTGCCGCAGCAACAGCGCATCGCCGTCGGGATACCAGTCCATCAGGGAGATCGCGCCCGGGGCATCGATCGCCAGTTCATCGAGCTCACCGGTCCGGGGGTCCCACAACCACGGGTCGTTCCCAGCCCGTGACCTCGCGGATGAGGATCAGACGCCCGTCCCCGGGAAGCGGCGCCCAGCCCGCAGGGGCGATCGTGGTATCGGCGTCTCTCAGCTCGGCGATCGTGGCCCCGGACGCGGCGTCGAGGACGCGAACCGCCTGATGGGAGATGTCGCCGTCCTCGGCATGTCGGATGCAGACCATCGTCCCGTCGGCGGAAAGGCCACCGGGGCCCTGTGGCCACTCTTGTCCCACGCCGGCGGGGGCCACGTTGCGGTAGAGGACTTGGGGGGCCTCGTCGCCCCGTGCGACGTAGACGACGTAGTCGTCGTCGGTGGCGTAGCCGGCGGCCATGACGCCGGGTACCATCGAGATCCCCGCCATCCACGCGTCGGGTACGTCGAGCAGGGCGCGCGACGGTCGGCCGTCGAACGGGCTCAGCATCCAGCGCCCTCGCTCATCTCCGACGTGATCCAGCCACCAGACCACCCCGTCCCCTCCCGGCGTCACGTGGACCTCTTCCGCTCCGACCGCTCCGGTGGACACCTGGCGGCGTGACCCAGTGCCCAGGTCCCATGCCCAGGCGTTGGTGGTCCCCGACTCGGTGGACACGACGCCGAGGCGATCGGGGGCGGCGAGCGACCAGCGTGCTTCGAAGATGGTCGGGGCGGTGAAGCGGCGCTCCCACTCCTTCGGCATGCGTCAAGCCTAGCGGGACCGTACGGCGGAGCCGTCCACCCCATCGCGACAAGCGGTGCACTTGCCACACCCACCCGGGTTGCGGCTACAATCGTTAGCACTCGACACCATCGAGTGCTAGCAGTCTGCACCGTCAGTTGAGAACCCGACGATCAGGAAAGGAGAAGGGATGGCCGCGAAGATCATCACCTTCGACGAGGACGCGCGGCGCGCGCTCGAGCGGGGCATGGACCAGCTCGCCAACGCCGTGAAGATCACGCTGGGGCCCAAGGGCCGCAACGTTGTTCTCGAGAAGAAGTGGGGCGCCCCCACGATCACGAACGACGGCGTCTCGATCGCCAAGGAGATCGAGCTCGACGACCCCGAGGAGAAGATCGGCGCGGAGCTGGTCAAGGAGGTCGCGAAGAAGACCGACGACGTCGCCGGCGACGGCACGACGACGGCCACCGTCCTGGCGCAGGCCATCGTGAAAGAGGGTCTGCGCAACGTCGCTGCTGGCGCCAACCCCATGTCGCTCAAACGCGGCATCGAGCGCGCCACCGAGCTCGCCGTGGAGGCCATCAAGAACCAGTCCAAGGAGGTCGAGGGCAAGGACGAGATCGCCCAGGTGGGCGCCATCTCCGCCGCCGACCCCCAGATCGGCGAGACGATCGCCGAGGCCGTCGACAAGGTGGGCAAGGACGGCGTCATCACCGTCGAGGAGTCCAACACGTTCGGCATGGAGCTCGACTTCGTCGAGGGCATGCGGTTCGACAAGGGCTACATCTCGCCGTACTTCATCACCGACCCCGAGCGCATGGAGGCGGTCCTCGAGGACCCCTACATCCTGATCGCGAACAGCAAGATCTCCGCGGTGAAGGACCTGCTGCCCGGTGCTCGAGAAGGTCATGCAGGCGGGTAAGCCCGTCCTGGTGCTCGCCGAGGACGTCGAGGGCGAGGCCCTCGCCACGCTGGTGGTCAACAAGATCCGCGGCACGTTCCGAAGCGTCGCGGTGAAGGCCCCTGGCTTCGGCGACCGCCGCAAGGCCATGCTGCAGGACATCGCGATCCTCACGGGCGCCACGGTGGTGTCCGAGGAGGTCGGGCTGAAGCTCGAGAGCGCCACGATGGACCTGCTGGGCACCGCCCGTAAGGTCGTCGTGACGAAGGACGAGACCACGATCGTCGAGGGCGTGGGCAAGGACGAGGACATCTCGGGCCGCATCAACCAGATCAAGAGCGAGATCGAGAAGACCGACTCCGACTACGATCGCGAGAAGCTGCAGGAGCGGCTGGCGAAGCTCTCCGGCGGCGTGGCGGTCATCAAGGTCGGCGCTGCCACGGAAGTCGAGCTGAAGGAGAAGAAGCACCGCATCGAGGACGCGGTGCAGTCCACGAAGGCCGCCGTGGAAGAGGGCATCGTGCCCGGAGGCGGCGTCGCGCTGCTGAACGCGCAGGCCGCGCTGGACAAGGTGGACCTCGAAGGTGACGAGCTCACCGGCGCCGCCATCGTGCGCCGCGCGCTCGAGGAGCCGCTGAAGCAGATCGCGTTCAACGCCGGCCTCGAGGGCGGCGTCATCATCGAGAAGGTGCGCGCGCTGGACCCGGGTCAGGGGCTCAACGCCGCCACCGGCGAGTACGGCGACATGATGAAGTTCGGCGTGATCGACCCAACCAAGGTCACGCGCTCCGCGCTGCAGAACGCCGCATCGATCGCGGCGCTGTTCCTCACCACCGAGGCCATCGTCGCCGAGAAGCCGGAGAAGACCCCGGCCATGCCCGGCGGGGGCGGCATGCCGGGAGGGGACATGGACTTCTAGTCCGACCCGAAGGAAGCGCAACGAAGGGGCCCCGCAAAGCGGGGTCCCTTCCGCATGCAGGACCCAGGCACGTGTTGCCGTCCCACCACTGAACGGCCACGATGTCGCGCCATGAGCGTCCTCGGCACGGCACAGGTGTACAGGACGACCCTGTCGAGCCCCTCGCTCCGCCGCGCCCTGGCGGCGTTCTTCGTCTTCAATGCGATGGAGTACGCGGTCTGGCTGGCGATCACGCTGTACGCGTTCGAGCGAGGCGGATCGACGACCGCCGGGATCGTGCTCATCGCGCAGCTGGTACCCGCGGCGGCGGTGGCCCCGTTCGGTTCGGCGCTCGGCGATCGCATGCGGCGCGACCGTGCTCTCTCGCTGGGGTACGGGGCCCAGGCCATCACCAACCTGACGCTGGGTGTGGCGATGTTCGTGGGGCCCCCTCCCGTCGCCTATGCGGTGGCCATCCTGGCCAGCTGCGCCATCACGCTCACGCGGCCGGTCCATAACTCGCTCCTGCCCGACCTCGCACGGTCGCCGGACCAGCTCACCGCCGCGAACTCGGTGTCGGGTAGCGCCGAAGGGCTTGGCATGTTGATCGGGCCCCTCATGAACGCGACGCTCGTGGCGATCTGGGGGACGGCGGCGGTGCCGCTGGTGTTCGGCGGGCTCCTTGGGTTCTCTGCGCTCCTCACGTTCCGGCTGCGGCTGGAGGATCACCGACGAGACCCTGTGGACGAGGAGGACCCTGGCACCCTGCTGAAGGAGGCCGGCGAGGGCTTCGCCGAGCTCCGACGCGACCGTGATGCGGGGGTGCTGACGGTACTCGGGGGTGCTCAGTTCCTGATGCTCGGGATGCTCGACATCTTCTTCGCGCTCCTGGCGATCGAGATCCTGCAGGTGGGTGCCTCCGGAGCCGGCCCACTCTCGGCCGCGGTGGGGCTGGGCGGGTTGGTGGGTGCGGCCGGGACCGCCGTGTTGGTCGGTCGCCGGCGCCTCGCCGCTCCGGTCGAGATCGCCCTGGCGATGACCGGCGTCGCCCTGGCGCTCGTCGCGTGGGCCCCAGGGTTCGGCGCCGCGATGCTCCTGCTTGCGGCCGTGGGCGCGGCACGGTCGTTCTTCGACGTCGCGGCCCGCACGCTCCTGCAGCGCAGCGTGCGAGCGGAGGTGCTCTCGCGGGTGTTCGGACTGCAGGAGGGGCTCACGATGCTCGGAACGGCGGCCGGGGTGGCGATCGTGCCGGTCGTGGTCGCGCTCTTCGGTGAGCGCGGGGCGTTCCTGGCGGCCGGCGCGATCACTCCGATCGCTGCGGCGATGACGACGGCATCGCTCCGTCGCCTCGACCGTCGTGCCGAGATCCCCGACGCCGAACGCCTCGAACTGCTGAGGGTCCTTCCGCTGTTCCAACCGCTCCAACCCGCGCAGCTGGAGCAGGTTGCGTCTCGCCTGATCCCCGTCTCGCTCGGGTCCGGCCACGTGCTGATCCGCGAGGGGGCCCCCGGCGACCGGTTCTACGTCCTGGCCGAGGGCCGAGCGGAGATCTCGACGGTGCGCGCCGGACGGGTCACCGAGGTGGCGGCCGGCGCTCCGCTCGGGGAGATAGCTCTGCTTCGGGACGTCCCGAGAACAGCCACCGTCACGGCCGTGACGGACCTCGAGCTCTTCGCCCTCGAACGGCACGACTTCCTGGAGGCCGTCACGGGGCTCCATCAGCCCAGCGGGGACGTCGACCGCTCGATCGACAGGCGTCTGGAGGAACTCGGACCCTAGGGAGATTCAACGCATCGTTCGCCACAGAACCGCAACGTTCCGCCTCGAACCCTAGGGTCGGGCTTACCGAATGCGAGGTGGAGCCCCTCTCTCCAACGAGAAGGCCCCGAGCCCCCCGCTCGGGGCCTTTTCAATCCGAGCCCCTGGACGGGCTCCCCCGGGCGCTCGAACGTCCGTGGGAGAATCCCGCCATGCTGAGCATGGACCTCGGGGTCGGCCGACGGACAGGGCGGTTCGGCCCGGCGGTTCGCGCGGAGGCCAGGTGAGCAGCGAGGTGTCGATCGCCGTTCGGTGGCGGGATATCGACCACTACGGCCACGTCAACAACGCGGTGTATCTCAACTACCTGGAGGAGGCGAGGGACCGGCTGATCTCCGACCTCTTCGGCGAACAGGGCGCTTGGGACTTCGTCGTGGCGAGGGTCGAGATCGATTTCCGCTCAGAGGTCACCCAGGACGACGGCCCGGTGCGGGTCCGCTGCTCGGTCGCCGATATCGGTACATCCAGCCTGCGGACCACCGAGACCGTTCACAAGGCCGACGGCGTCCTCGCGGCTGAGGCCGCCGCCGTCGTGGTGCCCAGGGAGGCGGGCGTTCCTCGGAGCCGGAAGTTGACGCCGCAGGAGCGCGCCACGCTCGAGGCCGCTGTGATCGCCGACCGCTCGGTCGGGTGAGCATCGTTCAGGACTGCTTGCGCGGCAATACGCGTCGACCGTGGACGAAGTGGTCGCGGTACCACCCGTCGCCCACCCACATGATCGTGACCCCACCCGGGGAGCTCGAGGAATCCAGGGCATAGCCTCGCCCGATGTACACGTCGACGTGGTCGACGGTGCCGTTGTTGTCCCCATCGTAGAAGGCGAGATCACCTGGGAGGAGTTTGTTCCAGCTGAGTACTCCGAAACGTGCCATGTCGGCGGAGCTGCGCTGGGGTAGCTTCCAGCCTGCATAGGGTCTCGGCGGAGCCACCGCCCATGCCCCGCCGTCGTTGGCGCGCAGCGCCCACCACGCCCACCCCGAGCAGTCGAAGCCGGGGACCGGCTGTCCCCCGAGCGGGCTGGGCTCGGGCGTGTCGAACCCCCACTCGCCGGCCCATACGTAGGGGTAGCCGACGTACTCGATGCCCCATTGGACGATCGCCCGGCGCATCGGCCCCATCTTCGGCAACACCATGGATCTGTACTGACCGGCCACCCAGGGGACCACCCAATCCGGCAGTGTCGCCGCCTTGTAGATCGAGTACGCGACCTGAGCGCGAGGCATCGGGGACGTGGGCATCACATCCTTGGATTCGTCGGCGCTGTTGTAGCGCAGCCCCAGACGCATCCCCAGCAACGTGGTTCCGAAGTTCAACGGGGTGTCGAACGCTACCCCGTCTCGGGTATGGAGGTCGTCGATCGTGGCGGCGACGGATCTCATCCCGAGGGCGAGGACCAGGACCCGGTGGACGGTCGTCATGGTCACCGGCTTGTCGGGCACGAAGCGACCGTCGGCGGAGCGTCGCATCCACCCCAGCTTCACCGCGATCGCCGCCCATCGGTAGAACGTCTGGGTCGGCTGGAGATCGGTGAACGTCATCGAGGGGTCGGGTACGGCCCCGGGAGCGAACGCCTTCACGACGGCCCGGGCGAAGTACTTCCTGGTTTCGGTCACACCGGGGCGGAAGGGCAAGGTCCCGTCCGCGTTAGCGGGGAAGTCGCGCATCCAGGTATTGGCGCCGGCCACGAAGTCGATGGCGGGCTTCGCCCAGGCGTCGGCGGCGGTTAGGTCGCTCCACCTGATCGAAGGCGCGTTGCGCGCCGAGGCAGGCAGGACCACGGGGAACGAAGGGGGCCCGGTGTCGGCGTCGCCCTGTCGCGCGATAGCTGGCGTTCCGCTCCCTACGGCGTGCGCCGTAGTCCCGGTTGCGCACACCACGCCGAGCGACGTGACGATGATCGCCAGCGTCGTCGTGCGACGGCGGAGCCATGTTCCCCCTCGGAGCATATAAGGAGGGTCGGTCGTGGCCGTCGTTGACTTGAGCCGAGCGCGGTGGGGCCGCACGCGGCGAACCTATCAGCACCTCATACGTTCGCGTAGGGGGCGAGGGCCTACGCGGCTTGCGGTAGGCTTCGGAGGTGCTAGGCGATCGAACGGCTCGGGTCGTGAAGGTCCGCGACTGGGACGTCCACGGGGTCCCCTATGTGGACGTTACGGTGGCCTATCAGGACCAGACCCTTGCGACGGCAAGGCTCGGCCGGGAGAGTGCTCCGGAGGGTCTTTCTGAAGGCGAAGACGTGGTCGTGAGCACGGCGATGAACATGATCGTGACGATCCGGCGCCCTGTCGGGGACGGCCCGGCCTAGTCGCGCGGCCCCTCCTCGCGGACCTTCTCCACCGACCCCAGCGCGTCGCGCAGGTCCTTCAGCCAGTCCTCCTGACGCTCGGCGACGAGCCTGACGCACCAGGCAAGGGCATGGCTCCGGCTCCGGGCGACGCCGGCCTCCACGAGGGTGTCGAGGACCTTGCGCTCGGGCATCCGCAGCCGGGTCATCGCCGGGACGGATAGCGTCGTGAACAGGGCGAGCTGATCCCCGCACCGGGCGCCCCACGAGACCTTCCGGCCGAACCTCTGCTCGCCCTCGTCCGCGATCTTCATGCGCTTTCGCCGTGTGTCCTCTCGGAACCCGTCGATCCGTGAGGACGAGCGCGGCCTCTCGGGTCTCGCTGGAGGCGTCGGCCGGCAGGACCGGTTCGGCCAGCGTGCCCACGACCAGGATCTCGTCCCGATCGGACGTGACTTCGGGGGCGCCGGAGAACCACTCGGCGGGAAGACGGCCGGCGAACCAGCCCTGGAGATGCTCGGAGGGTGAGGTGACGCTCGAAGCCGTCATGCAATTGAGATTACATCATTACTGCTAAAGGTCAAGCCCGGGAACCTCGCCTCGCGTCGGCTACCCTTGGCGATCATGGAGCCGCTGCCCGAGGAGGCGCCGCCCGGCTCGTACGGGGGCAGCCGCCTGTCCGCCGACCTCGATGCGCCGCCCGGTCGCGCCTACGACGGGCGAGGCGGGACTGCGCATGCCCAGCTCGGCGAGCCCGACACACCAGGACGAGAGGACGGCAGGATCCTCGAGGCGATCGCCGCGCAGGCGGACTGGATGGCAGAGGTACTGGCTCGGCTCGTGCAGGCACCGACCACCCTCGGCAACGAGGAATCCGGACAGGTCTTGATGGCCGAGGCGTTCCGCGAACTGGGTCTAGAGCCGGTGGACGTTCCGATGGACGCCGAAGCCCTGCGGCTCCACCCGCACGCCGCTCCGTTCGACTGGGACGTGGAGGGCAAGCGGAACGTGGTTGCCGTGTGGGGCCCGGGGGAGGATCAGGATGGGCGCTCGGTGATCTTGAACGGCCACATCGACGTCGTGAGTCCTGAGCCGCTCGCCCAGTGGGGCTCCCGCCACCCTTTCGGCGGTGAGCGGGAGGACGGCTGGCTCTACGGGCGCGGCGCCGCGGACATGAAATGTGGGCTCGCGGCGATCCTCGGCGCGGTGCGTGGACTCCGGGCGCTCGGGCTCACCCCGCGCGCGCCCGTCATCCTGGAGTCGGTGGTGGAGGAGGAGTGCAGCGGCAACGGCGCGCTTCAGACGCTCATATCGGGCTACACGGCCGACGCGGCGTTGATCGCCGAACCGTTCGGGGCAGCGGTCACGACGGCGCAGGTGGGGGTCTTGTGGTTCAAGGTCCGGATCGTAGGGGTACCCGGGCATGCCGCCGAAGGGCGGAACGCGACGAACGCCATCGAGAAGAGCCTCGCGGTGATCCAGGCGCTCCGCGAACTCGAGTCCGAGCTCAACGTCTCGCCCCCGCCGCCGTTCGACCTCTTCTCACACCCGATCAACCTGAACGTCGGCGCGATCAGGGGCGGCGACTGGCCGTCGACCGTGCCAGGGCTCTGCGTCACCGACTACCGCATCGCCCTCTACCCGGGGATGACGATCCCGGACCTCAAGGCCCGGATCGAACGTACCGTCGCCCACGCGACGGCGGATCTCCCGGGCTCGGCCGAGGTGGTGTACATCGGCTTCTCCTCCGAGGGCTATGACATCGTGGACGACCACCCGCTGATCCAGACGCTCGCACGGTCGTTCTCCCGGCAGGCGGGCGCGCCGCCCGCGCTCGTCTCCACGACGGGGACCACAGACGCCGCAGTCTTCGGCAACGTCGCCGGTATCCCCTCGGTCTGCTTCGGCCCCTACGCCGAGCATGCGCACGGCGTGGGCGAGCGGGTGTACCTTCCCTCGGTGGTGCAAACGGCACAGGTGATGGGGCTGTTCCTGCGGGATTGGTCCGGGTTGTACGTGATCGCCTGGCTGGCGATCGCCGCGGTCGCCGTCGTGGTCGCACGGTGGTCGGTCCGCCGGCTCCGCGCCTCCGGCGGTGCCGCACGTACAGACTCCCACCACGGAGGCGCGGGAAGCGTTGCGGATGCAGGAGACGGCGGGGGTGAGCAGGAACGAGCCGCTACGCGGGATCCCCGCCATCCGGCACTTCTTCCGCACGAACGAGACGCCGATCTACTTCGTGAGCGCCACTGCGTTCAACCTGCTCGGGATCGACCGCTGGGTCCGCAACTTCAAGTTCATCAACTACTACGACTCGTTCGATGGCTGGCATCCGAACGTGTTCGTTCCGGGCGAGCGGGAACCCCGGGAGTTCGAGTCGATCGAGGAGATCTGCAACTACCTCCTCGGGCACAAGGAGGTCGTCGACTACGTCGCCGCGCGCGGCCCCGGGGGCAAGGTCGCGTTCCTGATGTTCGACGAGGAGACGGAGCAGCTCGCGGACGAGCTCGGGCTCGATGTGGCGTTCCCCCCAGCCGCTCTTCGGCATCGGATGGACTCCAAGATCGAAACGACGAGGCTGGGCAACGAGGCCGGCGTGCCGAGCGTCCCCAACACGATGGGCCAGGGCACGACCTACCCGGATCTCATCCAGCTGGCCGCCGCCGCCGGTCTCGGGGACGACCTCGTGGTCCAGACGCCGTACGGTGACTCCGGCCAGACGACGTTCTTCATCGCCGATCGAGACGACTGGGGCGAGTCCGAGAGCAAGATCGTGGGGCACGACATCAAGGTGATGAAGCGGATCGAGCCGCGGGAGCTCGCGATCGAAGGCGTGATCACGCGGCACGGTACGCTCGTAGGCCCCCTGATGACCGAGCTGACCGGCTTCCCGGAGCTCACTCCTTACGACGGCGGATGGTGCGGTAACGACGTGTCGCCCGACTCGTTGACGGAGGCGCAGCGGACGCTGGCCCGCGAGCGGACGAAGGCGATGGGTGAGCGGCTGCGTCAGGAGGGGTACCGGGGATACTTCGAACTGGACTTCCTGCTGGATGCTACGAGTGGCGATATCTGGTTGGGCGAGTTGAATCCCCGCGTGACGGGCGCCAGCAGCATCACCAACGTCACGGCGGTGGCCTACGGGGACATGCCGCTGTTCCTGTTCCATCTCCTCGAGTTCATGGACGTCGAGTACGAGATCGACGTTGACGAGCTGAACGGACGGTGGGCCCACCCAGGCAACGTGGACGAGTGGACCCAGTTCATCCTGAAGCAGACCGATGAAGCCGTGGAGCTGATCACCGAGGCGCCGCCCTCCGGGATCTGGCGCATCGGGCACGACGCAGGCATCAGGTTCGATCGGAGGGATACCGACTGGCACACGGTCGCCGATGAACGTGAGGCCTTCTATCTTCGGATCGCCTCGGCGGGCGGCTACCGCTACCCCGGTGCCGACCTGGGGATCTTGGTGACCCGCGGCCGGTTCATGGACGACGAGCACGAGCTGCAGGACCGTGCCCGAGCCTGGATCACAGGGATCAAGTCGCAGTTCCGCGGCGTGGCTCCCGAAGCACCCCCGCCCGTCTCGGCCGAGCCGTTCGGCTTCAAGATGCTCTGACCGTGCCGATGGTGATGAGGTAGCCATGCCGATGGTGCCGTTCACGTTCAGGGCGATCCAAGAGCTCGACCTCGGGCCGAAGTGGGCCGGTGTGTTCGAGGAGCGCTGGCCGCACTACCGGGCCTGGTTCTTGCGTGAGGGCGAGGCCGCGCGGCCGTCGTACGCCACGAGCGCGCGCATGTTGCGGGCGCACATGCCGGAGTTGATCCCGGCCTACGAGCGCGTCGTCGAGCTCGCCGGCGGCGGCGACCTGGCGGCCCGCATGCTTTCGCTCTACCGCCCGCCCCCGTATCTCGCGGCGTGCTCGCAGGGCGTCTGGAACGGCGACGGCCGGCCGATGCTGGTTCGCAACTACGACTATGCACCGTCGAGGTTCGAGGGCGCTCTGTGGTCCACCAGCCTGCTCCGCCCGGTGATCGGGATGAGCGACTGTCTCTGGGGGCTGCTGGACGGTGTGAACGATGCTGGCCTCGCGGTGTCCCTCACGTTCGGAGGGCGGCGGGCCCTCGGCGACGGGTTCGGTATCCCGATCGTCGTGCGGTACGTGCTCGAGACCTGCGAGGACGTGGCCCAGGCAAGGGAAACCCTTGCCCGCCTGCCGTACTCCCTATCTCACAACCTCACGGTCGTGGACCGTCGCGGCCGCTTCCTCACGGCCTACCTCTCCCCAGACCGTGAGCCCATCTTCCGCGAGTTCCCCGCGGCCACGAACCATCAGGGCATCGTCGAATGGCCCGAGCAGGCGCGGGCCACCAGGACGATCGAGCGCGAGCGTTGCATCGTCGGCCTGATCGACGATCGGGACCTCACGCGGGAGGGTTTCGTAGCCGCCTTCCTGCGCGATCCGCTCTTCAGTACGGCTTACGCGAGCGGGTTCGGCACGCTCTACACGGCCGCCTACGACGTCTCGGAAGGCGCGGTGGAGCTCCGCTGGCCCGCGCACGCCTGGCGTCTCGCGCTTCGATGCGTTCGCCGAGGGCGAGCACACCGAGACCCTGGCCGAGGGCTCGGTCGCCTGAGTCGGGGATAGGCTCGCATGCCGCGGCTGCGGGTGGTTCACTCACCGGATCGCGAGGAGGGGAAGCGTCATGTCGACATCGGGTTCGAAGCCGAGCATCCTGCCGGCCGTCGTGGGAGGGATCGGAGCGCTGCTGCTGATCGCGGGCTCGTTCATGACCTGGGCGACGGTGTCGATCAGCATCGACAAGGTGGCGCAGTTGATCGGCGTCGACCCCGGGCAGATCCCGACGGCCGGGCTCCCGACGAGCGCATCGGTGGCTGGAACCAACGGCGACGGACGGTACACGATCATCCTCGGGGTGATCGCGCTCGTCGGGGCGATCCTGGTGGCGGCGGTCCCTACCGCGCGGAAGCCCGGAGCCGGACTCCTGCTTGGTCGGCGGGGCGCTGAGCGTGCTCATCTGCGTGTACGAGATCACCACGAAGGACGCGCAGATCACCGATGCGCTCCAGCGGTTCGGTGGTGACCTCGAGAAGGCCGGCACGTCGGTCGATGCCTTCAAGCAGATCTTCGAGGTGGGCTGGGGCGTCGGGCTGTGGACCTGTATCGCGGGCGGGGTGGTGGCCGCGATCGGTGGCGTCCTGGGTCTGATGAGTCGATCGGTCACGTCGCCGGCAGTGCCGGAGGTCGGGGTATCGGCGAGTTGGGACGGCTCGGGGTTCGAAGCCCCTCCCGCGCCCCCGCCACCTGCGCCGCCCGTCGTCGAGCCCCCGGTGGCGCCACCCGCGGACCCGACGGATCCTGGCGCGACGACGATCTAGGTGGAAACGGTCACGCTCACGATCCGCACGCACGGTCGCCGGTTCGCCGATCTCACGGCGGATGCGGGGGATTTCGTCGCGGCGCTCGGCGCCGACGGTCTGCTGAACATCTTCGCTCCCCATGCAACGGCCGGGGTGGCGCTGATCGAGACCGGAGCCGGGACGGAGCCCGACCTGGAGGCAGCGATCGAACGCCTCTTCCCTCGTGACGGCGTATACACGCACCGGCACGGGTCTGTCGGACACGGCGCCGACCATGTGCTTCCGGCGTTCATCAGCCCGTCGCTGATCGTGCCCGTGGTGGACGGCCGACTCGCCCTCGGGACCTGGCAATCCGTGGTCCTCGTAGATCCGAACCGCGAGAACGATGTGCGAACGGTCCGACTCTCGTTCCTGCCGGGCTCAGGCTAACCGCCTGCGGTCGATCCCGCGGATGGAACGATCAGAGGTACTGGCCCGGGGAGCGGTCGGCCTTAGCGTCGGGCGGGGTCGCCACCGCCTGGACGTCCCGCTCGCGCAGAAGGATCAACTCGTCGCCGTCGAGCTCGACCTCCAGCCCCGAGGAGGGCAGGAAGAGCACACGGTCACCGGGGCGTGCCACGCGCACGTCGGGGCCCACAAGGGTGACGTCGCCCCAGGCGAGGCGTCTGGGGGCCGGCATCGCGGTCGCGGGGATCAAGAGGCCCCCAGGGCTCCGACGCTCCCCGTCCTCGGGGATCCGGACCACGAGGCGGTCCGCCGTGAGTCGGATCTCGGGTCCCCCGGCTCCCCCTTCGGATCTCCTGGGCTTGCCGCCGGCCTTGGCTCGTGTACCGCTGCTCGGCTCGGCGACATCCTCGTCGACGCTCTCGGCTGGGTCCTCGGCATGGGGCATCCGCGAAGTGTAGCGACCGCGACCGGGTACGATTGCGCGCCGTGAAGGTGGCGAAACTGGTGCGACGAGGTGAGAAGGCGCTCGAGGCGTCGCCCTCCATCGACCACTGGCAGAAACACCGCGAGCGCATCGAGTCCGAGGAACTCCTCGAACATCTGATGGGCCGGATGCCCGACGACGACGAATCGGTGCCCGATGACGTGAGGGTGGCCTTCTGGGCCGCCATCCAACGGCGGGCCGCGGGCGAGCCCATCCCGCTGATCACCGGCTACACGGACTTCCTCGGGGTCGATCTGCTCGCTGAGCCGGGGGTGTTCGTCCCGCGGGACTCCTCAGAGTTCCTTGCGATACAGGCGATCCGGCGGCTGAAAGGGCGTAAGGAGCCGATCCTCGTCGATCTCGCTACGGGCGCGGGGACCATCGCGCTGGCGGTGGCGGATGCCGTCCGGCGCGCCTGCGTGTACGGGACCGATATCGCTGAGGACGCGATCGACCTCGCTCGCCGCAATGCCGACCGGCTGAAGCTCCCTGCCACGTTCAAGCGGGGGGATCTCTTCGAAGGGCTCCCCGAGGACATCCGGGGACGGGTGTCCATCATCACCCTGCATCCGCCGTACGTCCCGGTGGATGAGGTCGAGAGCCTGCCCGAGGAGGTCAGAGCCTGGGAGCCGGAGCACACCCTGACGGACGGCAGCGTCGACGGCATGGGGCTGGTCGAGCGCACGGCCGCCGAGGCTCCCGGATGGCTGGCGAAGAACGGATGGGTGTTGATCGAGACGGACCCGGACGCCGCGCGGGACGTGAAGAAGAGGCTCCGGCGCGCAGGTTTCCGCGAGGTTGCAAGTACCAAAGGGGGAGAGTTGAAGGTGACCCGTGTGGTCGTAGGTCGGAGGCCCACGTGACCGATAGGATCGTGGCGCCCTTCGGTAGCTGGTCGTCGCCGATCGGTCCCGAGCTGCTCGCTGCGCGCGGGCGTCGACCTGGCCGAGCCGTGGATCGAGGACGGCGTGGTCTTCTGGCGTGAAGCCCGTCCATCCGAGGGGGGCCGCGCCGCGGTCGTGCGCAAGGATCCTTGGGGCGAGCCGGTCGACGTGACGCCACCCGACTTCGACGTTCGCACGAAGGTGCACGAGTACGGCGGCGGCTCGTTCGCCGTTCATGAGGGCACCGTGTTCGCCGTCCGCTTCGACGACCAGCGGATCTACCGGCAGGAGCCGGGCGGCGGTCCGGTCCCCATCACGTCGGAGACCGGTGGGCGTCATCGCTATGCGGATCTGCGCACGACTCCGGACGGTGTCGTACCTGGTCGCGGTGCGCGAGCGTCACGATGGAGGGGTCGTGATCAACGACCTGGTCGCGCTGCCCGTCGAGGGCGGCGAGATCCAGATCCTCTCGAGCGGCCGAGACTTCTACGCGGCGCCGCGCCTGTCCCCCGATGGATCGCGGATCGCCTGGCTGTCGTGGGATCTGCCGTGGATGCCCTGGGACGGCTGCGAACTGTGGGAGGCGGGTATCGGTCCCAGCGCGCGGCTGAACGATGCCAGCAAGGTGGCCGGCGCCGACGGCACCGAGTCGATCTGGCAGCCCGGGTGGAGCCCGCAGGGCGTTCTGCATTTCGTCAGCGACCGTTCGGGCTGGTGGAACCTCTACCGGCATCGATCGGGTCAGGATGAGGCGCTACATCCGATGGAGGCCGAGTTCGGTTGGCCCCACTGGGTGTTCGGCGGCGCCACCTACGACTTCCTCGACGACGGCCGGCTCGTCTGCATCTACAGCGCACAGGGCCGTCAGCACGTGGCGGTGCTGGATCCCGACACCGGTGAGCTGATCGACCTTGACCTCCCCTACACGGCGATCCCTTACCCGTACCTGGCGACCGACGGTGCGCGCGCGTCGTTCATCGCGGGGGCCCCGACGATCCCCGAACAGCTGGTGACCGTCGACTTCGCGACCCGCGCGGTGGAGGTCCTCCGCGAGTCGGAGACCGTGGTCCTCGCCGCCGAAGACATCTCCGAGCCTCGGGAGGTCGAGTTCCCCACCGCCGGCGGCCTGATCGCTCACGCGCATCACTATCCGCCGGCGAACGCAGCGTTCCGTGGACCGCAGGACGAACGACCCCCACTCATCGTGATGAGCCATGGGGGCCCCACCTCAGCGTCACAGGCCGTGCTCGACCTCTCCACCTTGTTCTGGACCACACGGGGGTTCGCGGTCGTGGACGTGAACTACGGGGGGAGCACCGGATACGGACGCGCGTACCGAGAGCGGCTCAACGGGACGTGGGGCATCACCGACACCGCCGACTGCATCAACGCCGCCCTCTTCCTCGTCGACGAAGGTGAGGCCGATGGCGATCGGCTCCTCATCCGCGGAGGGAGCGCGGGTGGCTACACGACCCTCTGCGCCCTCACGTTCCACGACGACTTCGCGGCAGGCGCGAGCTACTACGGGATCAGCGATCTCGAGCCGTTCGCGAGCCCGGGAGGCACGCATAAGTTCGAATCCCGCTACGAACACACGCTGATCGGACCCTACCCCGAGGCCGCCGATCTGTACCGCGCTCGGTCACCGATCCACGCCGTCGACGTGATCGACACCCCCATGCTCGTGCTCCAGGGTGCCGAGGACGAGGTGGTCCCACCTTCCCAGGCGGAGCTGATCGTGGATGCCCTCGAAGCCAAGGGACTTCCGTACGCCTACGTGCTCTTCGAGGGCGAACAGCACGGCTTCCGCAAGGCCGACACCATCCGGAAGTCGTACGAGGCCGAGCTCTCCTTCTATGCGCAGATCCTCGGGTTCGAGCCCGGCGACGACATCCCGCTCCTCGAGATCCGTCATCTCGCGGACCGAACCGCGTAACCCACGCTCCGGTTCGAACGGAGGTGCGGGAGAGGGGTCTGCGGGGGCCGGGCTCAGCCCGGCCCCCGCACCGGAGAGGGGGCGCGTCCTCTCGGCGGATCCAACGCTCTCATCCTCCGGTGAACGCCCGGTGGCCGACTCGGGACGTCCCGGAGAACCTCACGGCGGGCATGGACGTCTCCAGGTCTCGAGCCGGGGATATCCCAGCGGGCCGCAACCCGAATCTGCCTCTCACGACGTATACCCTTGCGGCTGGACGCAGCGCACGTCCGGTGCGAACATCTGTGCGCCTTGACAGAGGGGGTTGGCGGATGAAACGAGTTGCACGGTTGATCGCTGTGGTCGCGGTGCTCGGTATCGTGGCGGCGGCTTGCAGCAGCAGCGGCGGCTCGGGGTCCCCATCCGCCAACGCCAGCGGATCCACACCTCAACCGGGTGGCACGCTCACGATGGCCACGGTCTCGGACGTGAGTGCCGCGATGGACCCGGCCAAGGAGTACTACCAGGTCTCGTTCGAGCTCTTCCGGTGCTGCCTTCTTCGCAACCTCTATTCGACCAACGGGCAAGATGTGAAGGCTGGGGGGTCGGAACTCCGGCCTGACCTCGCCTCGGGTCCGCCCCAGGTCTCATCCGACGGACTCACGTGGACGATCCCGATCAAGTCGGGCATCCACTACGCTCCCCCATTCGACAAGACCGAGATCACGGCCGGCGACTTCGTGCGCGCCCTTGAGCGCGAGGCGGATCCGGACGCGAGCTCCGGCGGTTACTCGTTCTACTACACGGCCATCAAGGGCTTCTCCGACTTCGGGGCCGGGAAGGCGAAGACGATCTCGGGCCTGAAGGTGATCGACGACCACACGCTGCAGATCACGGTCACGGAGCCCACGGGCGACCTCGGATGGCGTCTGGCTATGGCGGCCGCCTCGCCGATCCCGCCCAGCGACGCGGGCCCGCTCGGCGCGGCCGAGGGGCACACGAAAGACTACGGTCGCTACCTGGTTGCCTCGGGACCGTACATGTTCCAGGGGGCCGACCAGATCGACTACTCACAGCCGGCCAGCAAGCAGAAGCCTGCGGCGGGCTACATCCCCGGCCGTTCCATGGTGCTCGTCCGCAACCCGGCCTGGGACGCCTCCACCGATGATCTACGCCCGGCCTACCCGAACGAGATGCAGATCACGATCGGAGGTCAGACGCCGGACCTCTACAATCAGGTGGAGGCCAACACCCTCGACTTCGTGATCGACCCGCCGCCGGCAGACGTCCTGAAGAAGTACGCCACCGATCCGACCCTGAAGGGTCAACTCTCGGTCCACCCGCAGAACGCGGTGAGCTACATGTCCTTCAACCTGGGGGTGCCGCCGTTCGACGACATCCACATCCGCAAGGCGGTCAACTGGGCGCTCGATAAGGCGGGAGGCCGGCAGCTCGCCGGCGGTGATCTGGTGGGCACGAACGCCGGACACGTCTTCCCGGATGGGCTGCTCAATAACCTGCTCTTGGGCTACAACCCGTACGGCACGCCGGGCGACCACGGCAGCGTCACGGATGCCCAGAAGGAGATCGCGCTGTCGAAGTACGACACGAACCACGACGGTGTATGTGACGCGGACGTCTGCAAGAACGTCCTCGCGATGACGTCCACGACGGACCCGGCACCCAAGATCGCCAATCTGTGGGCCCAGAACCTCGCTCCGCTGGGGATCACCCTCGACGTGAAGGCGCTGACGACCACCACCATGTACGCCAAGTGCAACAACCTGCCGGAGCAGGTGCCCGTGTGCCTGGCGGTGGGTTGGATCCAGGACTATCCGGATGCCTATACGTTCGGGCCCCCGCTGTTCGGTGGGAGCAAGTACGGTGCGCTGTACCCGGGCTGCTGCAACTACGACGCCCTGGGCGCCACCCCGCAGGAGATGTCCAAGTGGGGGTACTCGGTCACGTCGGTGCCGAGCGTCGACGACAAGCTCGCTGCCTGTAGCGCGCTGATCGTCGGTGACGCCCGGACCCAATGCTGGGCCGACCTGGACAAATATCTGATGGAGGACGTGGTGCCCTGGGCCCCGAGGACGTTCACGAATGACACCTCGATCTGGTCCTCGAACGTCACGAACTTCTCCTATGACGAGTTCGGCGGCATGGCCGCGCCCGACCGCTTCGCGTTGGCGAACGCGAGCGGGAGCTAGCCAGTCGGACCCTCAGCGCACGATCGGAACGGGGGCGGCAACGCCCCCGTTCCGCGTTCGCAGAGCGGGATCTCGGAGCGTGTGCGGACGGCGGTCTCAGCCGCCGATCATCGACATGCTGCGCTCGGGCTGCACGAAGTCGGGATGGTTGATCCGGTGTCCGGACCACTTCGCCCAGACGTTCGACCGGATCAGCGCCGCGAGGTCCTCGTCAGAGGCACCGGACCGCATCGGTCCGCGGAGATCGGTCTCCTCCAGGGCGAACAGGCACGAACGTGCCTGGCCCTCGGCGGTCAGCCTCATCCGGTTGCACGTGTCGCAGAACGGCTCGGTGACGCTCGCGATCACCCCGATCCCGCCCGGGGCACCGTCGGCGAAGCGATAGGAGGCCGCGGGCTCGTTCCCGTGTCCTGACGTGGTGAGCGGATAGGCGGCGTCGATGGCTTCGAGGATCCGCCCCGCGGGCACCACCTTCGCGCGTTCCCACTTGTGCTCGGCGTCCAGCGGCATGTACTCGATGAACCGCACCTCGTACCCGGTCTCTCGGGCCCAGCC
The DNA here is from genome assembly GCA_963796725.1 of uncultured Actinomycetes bacterium. Taxonomy (GTDB): domain Bacteria; phylum Actinomycetota; class UBA4738; order UBA4738; family HRBIN12; genus JAOUEA01. The sequence goes on along the minus strand of CAWCMT010000001.1, from coordinate 228,413 downwards.
CGCGAACGCGACGACCTCGTCGTCGTTGGTGCCGCCGATCACGACCGTGTTGATCTTGATGGGCGTGAGCCCAGCGGCTTGCGCGGCCTTGAGGCCCGCGAGCACGCGGTCAAGGGCGTCGCGTCGCGTCATCTCGGCGAACCGGTGGCGCATCAGCGAGTCGCAGGAGACCGTGGCGCGGTCGACCCCCGCCTCGGCCAGCGGCGCGGCGAGGCGGTCGAGCAGCATCCCGTTCGTGGTGATCGATATGTCGAGGTCAGGGCCGGCCTCCCGGAACATGGCGACCAGCCGGGGAAGGTCGGCACGCACCGTGGGCTCCCCGCCGGTGACCTTGAGGGAGCGCACGCCGAGGGCGACGAAGATCCCCAACAGGCGCGTCAGCTCCTCGAACGAGAGGATCTCCTCCTTCGGCAACCACGCGAGGCCCTCGGCGGGCATGCAGTAGGTGCAGCGGAAGTTGCAGCGGTCGGTGACGGAGATCCGCAGATCATCGGCGACGCGCCCGAACGAGTCGAGCAGCGGACCGTCGGGATGTGGTGAGGAGGCGTTCGGCATCGACGTCCAGCCTACCCCGGGATGCCGCGAAGGCGCGAGGCCTACCCGCGGGCCGCGAGCACCTCGTCCAGTACCTCGAGCACCGCAGCCAGGGGGTCAGCCGCCGAGGAGGATACGGCCGCCGCTCCAAGGAGGAACGCCGAAAGCGGGGCGTCGGCCCGCTCCGCCGCGTGCGCTACGTCGCGCGCGGCCGCGAGGAGGGCCACCTGCTGGTCCGGCTCGAGCCGTGGGAGGGAAAGGGCATCGGCCAGCCGGTCGGTGAACTCGCTCATCCAGGCCTCCTCGAAGATCGGTCGGGCAACCTTAGCCGCCGCCGCCCCTCCTCGCCCCTCGCCGCCCCGGCGTTGAGATGCGAGGATGAGTCTCATGAGCGATGCGTTCAGCGCCGCCGTCCTGACCGTGTCCGACGGGGTCGCCGCGGGGACACGGGAGGACACGTCGGGGATCACGGCGGCCGCCATCCTCGCGGAGGCGGGCTATGCCGTGCAGGAGCGCCGCGTCGTGCCTGACGACGACTCCGCGATCCAGGAGGCACTCCGAGCACTGGCGGCGGACCATGCCGTGGTCATCACGACGGGTGGTACGGGGTTCGGTCCGAGGGACGTCACGCCCGAGGCCACCCGAGCCGTGCTCGACCGGGACGCTCCCGGCCTCGCGGAACTCATCCGCGCGCGCGGCCTGGAGCACACGCCTATGGCCGCGCTCTCCCGCGGATCGGCCGGCACGATCGGAGAGGCCCTCGTCGTGAACCTCCCGGGCAGCCCCGCGGGCGTGCGGGAGGGGCTCGACGCGCTCTTGCCGCTGGTCGGGCACATCCTCGACCTGCTTGGCGGCAGGACCGGGGAACACCCGACCGGACACCGAGCGACGGAACACCGGGCGGACGCCCGGCCGGTCACGGCCCAAGGACGCGCCGCGGAGGGATCCGTGACGGTCACCGCCGTGAAGCAGATCGGGGCGCCGCCGTGTCCGGTGGGGGCCAGGATCGAGGTGGGGCCGAACGGGCCGATCGACGGCACGCTGGGCTGCGCCGAGTTCGACGCGGCGGCCACGGCTGCGGCCGCGGAGGTCCTCGCCTCCGGCGAGGGGCCGCTCACACGGGTCTTCCATCACGACCTCGGTGACATCGAGGTGTTCGTCGAACCACATCCCGCGCCGCCACTGTTGCTGGTGATCTCTGCTACGCCGGTGGCGGCCGAGCTGCTGCGCCTGGCACCCGGACTCGGGTATCGCACCGTGCTCATCGAACCGCGCGGCGAACGCGTGCTCCCCGAACTCGCGCGACCTGGCGGGCGAGGTCCAGACCTCCGTCGATCCTTCCCTCGTGGATGCCCGGACCGACGCGATCCTGACCGATCATGACGCCCCCGGCGTAACGGCCGACCTCGAGCAACTGCTGCGCACGCCGGCTCATTTCATCGGGGTCATGGGCAGTCGGCGGCACGTGGGTCCGTACGTCGAGGCGCTGCGGGCGATCGGCTTCCGGGACGCCGACCTGGCGCGCGTGCGCTCGCCGGTGGGGCTCGACGTCGGCGGGAAGACCCCGGCGGAGATCGCGTTGTCGATCGCGGCGGGGCTCGTTGCGGCGCGGTCCGATCGCGACGGTGGCTGGCTCGACCGGTGACGCCGGCTCCGTCGATGAGCGGCTGGCGCCCTTGGGGCGCCATGGCCGCCGCCGTCGTTGGGATCACGATCGCCGCGGCCGTGTCACCACGGACACCGAAGCCGCCTGCGACCCTCCCCCCGAACATCGTCCTGATCCTCACGGACGACCAGACGATGGACACGCTGCCCGCGAGCCCTCCCGCGATGCCATGGCTCCAGCATCAGATCTTCCGGACCCCCGCGAGCCATTGGCAATGGTTCCCGAACGCGGTCTTCGATACGCCGTTGTGCTCCCCATCTCGGGCCACGATCCTTACCGGCCGGTACTCCCACAACACCGGCGTCACGGGTAACCAGTCAGGGGATCAGCTGGACGAATCGAACACGTTGGCCACGTGGCTACAGGGCGGGGGCTACACCACGGCGTTGATCGGCAAGTACCTGAACAACTACCCCTGGACGAGGGGGACCTACGTGCCCGTGGGATGGGATCGCTTCGTGGGCAAGCGGAACACCGACAAGGGACGACCTACGACGACTATCAGCTGATCGACCAGGGAGTGCCGTTGAACGTGGGGAACGTGCCCGGGGGCTACGCGACCGATCATCTCGCGAACCTGGCGGTGGGGTTCCTGCGGACGGCGCCGACCAACGCCCCGTACTTCCTGATGTTCACCCCGCCGGCGCCGCACCCACCGTGGCGCCCCTCGCCCAGCTACGCGGGCTCCTTCGAGGGCGTCAGAGCTTCGGCCGCCCTCCGAACGGGAGCTCAACCGCGTACGCGACAAGCCGGCGTGGGTTCGTCGGCTCCCCAGGATCGACGGCGGGCGCCTGCGACAGCTGGAGCGAGATCGGCGGAAGGAGCGCGAGACCCTGCGCTCGGTCGACGATGCGGTCCGGCGCCTCTACCAGGAGGTCGCCGCCCGCGGCGAGCTGGACCGAACCGTCTTCATCTTCCTGACGGACAACGGCTACGCGTTCGGTCAACACCGATGGGAGGGGAAGCGATGTGCGTACGACCCGTGCATCCGGACCCCGCTGGCGGTCTACGCGCCGTGGCTCAGCGCCGGCAGGATCCCCACGCTCGTCTCCAACGTCGACCTGGCCCCGACGATCGCCGATCTGGCGGGCGTCGTGCCAGGCGTCCCGCCGGACGGCAGGAGCTTCGCGGGCCTCCTCAACGAGCCCTCGACGATCGGGAGCCATGCGCCCACCCCCGGCCCGAACCGTCCGCAGCTGATCGAGTGGAACGGCGACCTCGAGGTGCCGCCGTGGCGGGGCGTGAGGACGCGCAACTACGCCTATGTCGAGAGCCGTGACGGGACCGTGGAACTCTACGATCTCACCGGCGCCATCGGCCGTTCGGACCCGGGCGAGCTCCGCAACGTGGCGCGTGAACCGAGGTACGCAGCCGTCCGCGAAAGGCTGGCGACCACGCTCGACCGTCATGGACCCTCGCCCCGAAAGCGGGCGGTAGACTGCTGGATCGTGCAACAGCGCCCCGGTCCCATCATCCGCCCTGCGTCGCACCGCGGGCCCACGCACAAGCAGGTGGTGCGGCGGCGTGCCTTCGTCGCGATCGTCGTCGTCGGGCTCGTGGTGCTTGCCTGGCTCATCTGGCCGTCCGGAGGTGCTGAGCGGGCGAACGTGAAGAAGCACGGAGGCAAGGGGAGCGGCGCGCCCTCGCCCGATCAGATCGCGCCAGGGCGCAATCCGATCAAGCACGTGATCTTCATCGTCAAGGAGAACCGCACCTTCAACAACTACTTCGCCACCTACGGGCACGGCGCCGTGGGAACCACGACCGGAAAGACGCTGGATTGCACCGGCGATGGGTGCAGCCCCGGGCCCTGACTACCAGCTCACGAAGGCCGAGGACGTGCAGCCGCACGACATCACGCACGGGTTCTCCTCGGGTCTGTACGCGATCGACGGCGGACGGATGGACGGGTACAACATCATCGGCTCGGGCCAGGACAAGTCGGGCTACGCGTACTTCGACCGGTCCGGGATCCCGAACTACTGGAAGTACGCCGACCGATTCGTCCTAGCCGACCACTTCTTCACATCGATGTACGGTCCGACGTTCCCAGAGCACCTCTACACGGTGGCCGCACAGAGCTACGGCATCGTCGACAACAAGAGCACGGTCGACCACCCCGGGAGCTACTGCGACGATCCCACCGAGTACGCCCCGCGCTTCCCGCTCGAGAAGCTGAGCGAGCCGACCTGGCCAAGATCACCGAAGCTCGAGAACCACATCACCCAGAAGATCCCGGACCAGCTGTACAAGATCTCCCAGTACTGGGTGCAAGCGCGGACCTGCGTGCCGATCAAGTCGCTACCGGACGAGCTGCAGGCGGCGGGCGTCTACTGGAAGTACTACGCCCTGAAGGATCACTGGATGAACGGGCTCCAGGCGATCAGGCACGATCGGTTCACCCCGGCCATCTGGTCCAAGGTGCAGGATCCCTCCAACTTCATCGACGACGTGAAGGTCGGGGCACCTCCCTGCGGTGTCCTGGCTGATCCCGCCCGAGCCCTACAACGAGCATCCCGGAGACTCCGACCCCAACAGTTCGAGTTACTCTCCGATCTCCGTCTGCGCGGGCGAGAACTGGACCGTGAATCAGATCAACACGGTCATGCAGAGTCGCTATTGGCGGTCCACGGCGATCGTCGTGGTGTGGGATGACTTCGGCGGCTTCTACGATCCCGTCAAGCCCCCACACTTCGACATCATGGGTCTGGGCCCCCGGACACCCGCCCTGATCATCAGCCCGTACACGCGCAGCGGGGAACAACCCGGACGGCGGGTACGTGGACCACACGCCCTACGAGTTCTCCAGCGTGCTCAAGTTCATCGAGGACCTGCACGGGTTGAAGTCGCTCACGCAGCGTGATGCGCAGGCCTCCGCCCCTGGCGGGCGCCTTCGATTTCTCCGCGCCGCCGGACACCCAGAAGCTCGTGCTGCCGATCCGTCAGGACTGTCCCTATGGCACCAACGTCGGCGATCTCAGCGGCAACGCCGGAGGGTAGTGCTCAGGGCATCAGGCATGTGTGGGCTCGACCCACCGAGCCTCCGGGAGGCCGTTCGCGACCTGCTCCCGCCACCACCGCTGCCCCTCCTCGGGCAGCGTGTAGATCGGGTCGAAGTACACGTACTCGCGCGTGAGGGCCTCGGGGTCCTCGGCCTCGATCCCCGTCCGGTAGTTCTTCGTCCAGTACGAGACCCCTCGCGTCTGATCGTAGGACTTCAGCATGTGGACCCAGCGCTTGCCAACGAAGGGCACGTCGCAGATCACCCGCGGGGTCGCGAACCCCGGCAGGTACCCGAGGAGCTGGTACTGCAGGTCCTGCGCCTCCTTCACGGAGGTCCGCCAATGCTCGGCGTTGGGGATCATGTCGCACATGTAGAAGTAGTAGGGCATGATCTTCGCGTGATCCAGGAGGGTGAAGCAGAGCTCCAGGAGGTCGTTGGGGGCGGTGTTCACGCCGCGAAGTAGCACACCCTGGTTGCGCACGTCGCGGAAACCCGCGTCCAGCACCATGCGCGCCGCCCGGCCGACCAGCGGTGTGACCTGCTGTGCGCAGTTCACGTGGGTGTGCACCGCGAGGTCAACGCCCCGATCCGCCGCCCGCGCGCCCATGCGTCCGAACGCCGCCTTGACGTCGTCCTGGAGGAAATGCTGCGGGATCCCCATGAGACCTTTGGTGGCGATCCGGATGTCGCGGATGTTCTCGATATCCAACAGCGACATCACGAAGCCTTCGAGCCGTTTCACTGGCACGTTCGCCATGTCGCCCCCCGACACCACGACGTCGCGAACCTGCGGTGTGCGACCGCAGGTAGTCCAGCATCAGGTCCCATCGCTCGTTCTGCTTGGTCTCGAACTTGTACTTCAAGATCTGAAGGGTGTCGTTGCCCACGAGGTCCATGCGGGTGCAGTGGCCGCAGTACTGGGGGCACGTGGGGATCAGTTCGGCCAGCACCTTCGTGGGGTAGCGATGGGTCAGACCCTCGACCGCCCACATGTCGGCCTCGTGGAGGGAGTCACGGGAGGCCATCGGATGGCTCGCCCACTCCGAGTCTCGTTCGCTGAAGGCCGGGGCCATGTACCGACGTACGCGATCTCCCCGCAGGTCGGTCTCGTCCATCGTGTTGATCATCTGGGGCGGGATCAGCATCGACATCGTGGCGCGCTCTGCCTGATCGAGTCGGATGTCCTCGAGGAGTTCGTCGGTGAGGTGAGCGCCGAGAGCATCCTTGAACTCCTTGAGGTTCTTCACCGAGTGCGCCCGCTGCCACTGCGCGGACTCCCACTGCTCCTTCGTCACGTCTCGATAGCCGGGGAGGCGCGTCCAGTCAGGCTCTACGTAGGCGCGGCGGAGCGGGTAGTGGAACGGCTGATCCTCGGCCACGTGGGCGTGCGACTCACGGTGGCCCGGGCGTAGGTTGGACGGCTTCGGGTGGATGTCGATGCTCATGGTTGACCCCCTGATCGGTCGTGGGCCGGCCACGGGTTCGGCCTGCGCACCGATGACTCATCGGTGTCCTCATAGTCTACCCGAACAGCATCCGGCAAGAAAGATAGTTGCCCGAAGGATATCCGGTCCCGCGGATCACCCCCGGGGATCCGGCGTGGATCCCTGTCAGGCGCTGATGCCTAGCGGCGGCCGCGTCCGCGGCCGCCCTGCTGATTCCCATCGCGGCGTGGCCGCCGTTCGATGCGCACTTCCGGAGCCGCCTTCGGCAGCCGCGCCTTCATGGGGGCGTGGCCGGTCCGCTCGAACCGCACCATCACGTGGTCGGGGAATTGTTGGCGGTCCGTCTCGCGCCAGCCGGTAGCCAGCAGATGCTGTAGCCGAGAGGACGCAGTCTTCCGCAGCTTGTCGGTGCCGGGCACACGTACGTACATCCGCTCGTGCATCACTTCTTTGTAGTCAGACATGGTCGCAAGAGCGTAGCAGGCCGCTGGTTCGCCCGGTCGCCCGCCTTCAGTACGTCGGGCGCCGCGCCGATATCCGAGTCGTGAGTGGCCCCGCGGCTGGCGATACGATGCTGGAGGCCGCAGCCTCCGCCTCGGGTCGTCTGTTCGAAGGCGGGGACTGGGTCGAGCGTCTCGAGGAGGTGCTTGCGCACCTTGGCGCAGCCGCGTCCGCGGACCGGGCGTTCGCCTTCCGCAACTGCAGGGACGACAACGGCAGGCTGTGGATGGATCTGGCGGCGGAGTGGTCCTCACCGGCCACGACACCCTCCCCCGAGGACCCGTCCGACCGCGCGCGTCCCTACGCCCCCGACCTGGCTCGGTGGATCGAGATCCTCGGCGGTGGGGACGTCGTGCGGGCTAGGCTGAGCGATCTTCCGGATGCGGAACGCGAGCTGTTCGGCTCACGACACGTCCGCGCCGTCGTCGCGGTTCCCGTGTTCTGCGGTACGGAGTGGTGGGGTCACGTCGGGTTGGAGGATCACCGTCACGAGCGGGTGTGGTCGGATGTCGAGGTGGACGCGCTCCGTACCATCGCGACGACCCTAGGTGGAGCCCTCACGCGGGTGCGGGAAGAAGACACGAAACGGCTGAGCGACGACGGCTACCGGTCCATGGTCGAGTCACGGTCCGGCCGTGAGCTACATCGATGCTGCCGACGGATCTGCGTCGACCATCTACATCAGCCCACAGGTGGAGACGATGCTCGGCTACACACCGCAGGAATGGCTCGCCGACCCCGAGCTCTGGTCGAAAGTGCTGCACCCGGAAGACCGGGACCACGCTCTCGGCGAGAACCGACGGCACAACGAGACGGGAGAGCCCTTCCGCATGGAGTACCGGATGTTCCACCGGGACGGCAGCCTGGTCTGGATCCATGACGAGGCCGTCATGGTCCGAGACGAACCGGGGGGAACGGGCTTCTCACACGGGGTGTTGATGGATGTCTCGGAGCGCAAGCGCGACGAGGTCGACATGGCGTTCAACACCTATCACGACGAACTCACGGGGTTGCCGAGCCGCTCGATGTTCGAGGAGCTCCTGGAGCTCTCGATCGCTCGCGCCGAACGTCGGGATCGGTCGGTGGTGGTGATCTGTGTCGACATCGATGACTTCCGACTCGCCAACGATTCGCTCGGCCATCGCAACGGTGACGAGTTGCTGCGGATGGTGGCCGCGCGTCTGCGTGAGGCATCCCGTGAGACCGACCTGGTGGCGCGCCGCGGCGGGGATCAATTCCTGATGCTGCTGTCGGACCTCGAGCGCGATCCTGGCGACATGGATACCGCCGTGGTGCGTGCCGAGGCCACGGCACAACGCGTCCACGACGCGATGGCGGCGCCGTTCATGGTGGATACGACCGAGCTATACGTGTCGGTCAGCCTCGGTCTCAGCCTGTTCCCCCAGGATGCGCCGGACGGTGGCGTCCTGCAGCACAACGCGGAGGCCGCGATGTACGAGTCCAAGAAGGCGGGGCCCGGCGGGTACGTGGTCTCCTCGCGCGGAGCGTTCGATTCCGGCGCCAAGCTGCAGTTCGTGACGCGGCTGCGCAAGGCCGTGGATGCCCAGCGCTGGACCCTCCACTACCAGCCGGTGGTCGAGTTGGCCTCGGGTCGGATGCGGGGCGTCGAGGCCCTGATCCGCTGGATCGAGCCCGACGGCACGATGGTGCCGCCGAACGATTTCATCCCGTTGAGCGAGGAGCTCGGCCTGATCGAGGTGATCGGGGATTGGGTGGTGCGGGAGCTGGTCTACCAGGCGAACGCCTGGCGGGAGCTGGACCTGGATCTGGAGATCGGCTTCAACCTGTCGCCGCGGCAGTTCTGGCAGCCGGACCTGGCGCAGCGCATCGTCCGCCAGATCCGCTCTGGGGGGATCGATCCCTCCACCATCCTCGTCGAGATCACGGAGAGCTCGGCCATGGTGGACCCCGACCGCGCACAGGAGATCCTGTGGGAGCTGAACGACGCCGGGCTGAGGATCGCGATCGACGACTTCGGCACCGGGTATTCGTCCCTCTCCCGCCTGCGGGAGATGCCGGTTCACGTCCTCAAGATCGACCGGTCCTTCGTCAGCGGGGTGGAGGCCGATCCTCAGTCGGCCAGCATCGTCGGTGCCTTCCTCGACCTTTCGAGGGGACTCGGCATCACGACCTTGGCGGAGGGGATCGAGACCGAGAGCGAGCTGAACTTCCTCCGCGATCGCGGATGTGAGCTGGGGCAGGGGTTCCTCTTCGCCAAGCCGGTGCCGCCCGAGGAGATCATCGCCTACGCGTTCGGCGGCGTTCCGGTTCCCGGCGCCATCGGATCGAAGGTGTGATCCGGCAGCCGTGTCTCAGTCCGACGCGCGGGCAGCCCTGACCTGAGCCGCGATCGAATCGGCGTCGATCCCGGCCCACGCCCGCAGCTCGCTCGCGCCGTGCCCGATCCCGGCATCTCCGTCACCGCGAGCTTCATCGACGCGTGCCGCTGCATCGCCCCCGTCGCCGCGAGCGCATCGAGGACGGCGTCGCCGATGCCCCCCTCGATCCGGTGGTCCTCGACCACGACCAGCAGGCCGGTCTCGTCGAACGCATCGCGCAGGGCGCTCGGCGTCGATCGGCTTCACCGAGTAGGCGTCGATCACCCGGACGGCGATCCCTCGCCGGCCAGCCGGTCCGCGGCCGCCAGGCACTCGTGACAGCGTGACGCCGGCGCCCACCAGCGTGGCGACGTCGTGCTCGCTCCAGCCGCAGGGTCTTCGACCCGCCGATGGGGAACGCCTCGTCGCCGTCGTACAGGGGCGGCGTCGCCTCGCGCGTGGTCCGGATGTAGGAGATGCCCGGCAGGTCGCACATCGGCGCTCACCAGCTTGCACGGTGGCGTTGCCGTCGGCCGGATACAGCACCGTGGATCCGTGCAGCGTGCGGAACATGGAGAGATCCTCCACCGCCATCTGCGACGGCCCGTCCTCGCCGATCGAGACGCCGGCGTGAGACCCGCAGATCCGCAGGTTCGCGCGGCTGATCGCGCCCATGCGCACGAAGTCGGCAGCCCGCGAGAGGAACGCGCCGAAGGTCGCGGCGAACGCCGTCTTCCCGATCGCCTGCAGGCCCGTCTGCACCCCCACCATGCACTGCTCGGCGATGTACATCTCCACGAACCGCTCGGGGGCCACCGCCTGGAAGTCCTCGGTGTACGTGGAGTTGCCGACCTCGCCGTCGAGGACGACGAGGTCGGGACGATGGCCGGCGAGCCACGCGAGGGTCTCGCCGAACGCCTTGCGCGTGGCGACCGCCTCGTCGTAGGCGGGCGCGGGCTCGGGTCGGGCTCGCCGAGCACGATCTCGTGGTAGGGCTCCGGTCGAGGAGCGGCGTGACGTGAGCGATCGGATCGCCCCCGAGCTCCTCGATGGCCTCGGCCTCGCGGTCGGCCGGAACCGCCTTGCCGTGCCATCCCTCCTGGTTGGCCAGGAACGAGACCCCGTGGCCCTTCTCGGTACGCGCCACGATCAGCGTGGGCCTGTCGTCGGCCGCTGCCTCCGTGTAGGCACGGTCGATCGAGGCGACGTCGTGTCCGTCGATCTCGATCGAGTGCCAGCCGTACGCCTGGGCACGTTGCGCGAACAGTATCGGCGCGCCACTCGTGCATCGTGGGACCGCGCTGGCCGAGACGGTTCAGGTCCAGGATGGCCGTGAGGTTGTCGACCGCGTGGAAGGCCGCCGCCTCCATGGCTTCCCACACGGAGCCCTCGGCGACCTCCGAGTCCCCCATCAGGACCCACGTGCGTCCCGGGGTTCCCGTCCATGCGTCATCGCCATCGCCATCCCGAGGCCGACGGCCAGCCCCTGGCCGAGCGAGCCGCTCGCCACGTCGATCCAGGGCAGCTCGGGCAACGGGCGCGGATGGCCCTGGATCGGCGAGCCCATCCGGCGCAGGGACAGACAGTTCTTCGTCGGATCGCGCCGATCGCCCTTCAGGACGGCGTACAGCGCCGGGGCCGCATGCCCCTTCGACATCATGAACCGATCGTTCCCGACGGGTACCGTGGGTACCGCGACGTCGGTCCGCAGGTGACTCGCGTACAGCACGCGAAGCAGATGGGCGCACGACATCGACGACGTGGGATGCCCCGACCCGGCGGCCGTGGTGCGCGCGGATGCTGTCCACCGCGATCTGCGCGGCGAATTCGTTCCAGAGCTGGATGCGTCGTCCATCGTTCCCCCGTGCTCGGTCAGAGTTCGTCAGCCTACCGGCGAGCGCCGGTGCGATGTATCTGTGCCCGGCTCCTACCGCTCCGCGGACCGTCTCGGCTACCCTCTTGCCCCACGATGGTGGACATGACGACCCCGGCGACGATCGATCTGCGGGTCACCGGGCCCGTGGGCCAGCGTCCGGTGTTCCTGGGCTTGGCCGGGGACAGCGCCTCGGGCAAGAGCACGCTCTCGCCGCGGGATCGAGTACATCCTCGGGGTGGAACGTGTGCGCGTGTGTGCACGGACGACTACCACCGCTGGATCCGTGCCGCGCGCGCGCGAGCGGGGCGTCACGCCGCTGGCACCCGAGGCCAACCGGCTCGACCTGCTGGCGGAGCATCTCCGGCTGCTTGCCGCCGGCGCTGCGGTGACGAAGCCGACCTACGAACACCGGACCGGGACGTTCGGCGAGGATGAGACCATCGCAGCCGGGGGAGTTCCTGATCGTGGAAGGGCTCCTGCCGCTCGCCGAGCGCTCCACCCGCGACGCGATCGACGTGGCCGTCTTCCTCGAGCCGGAGGAGATCCTTCGCCGACGCTGGAAGCTCGAGCGAGACGTATTCGATCGCGGCTACTCCCCGCAGGAGGTGGTGGACCAGCTCGAACGTCGCGAGCCAGATGTCGCCGAGTATGTGCGCCCGCAGCGGATGTTCGCCGACATCATCGTGATGTTCCATCGCCGGCCCCGCGCGGACGCCGACGAGCCCCTGTCCGCACGTCTTATCGTGCGGCCGACGCTTCCGTTCCCGGGGCTACGCGAGCTGGTCGGCTCGCTCAAGCGGCGCCGTCGCGAGGAGCCCATCCGTTGGTCGACCCGGACCGACGCCCGCGGTCCGCTGAGTGTGCTCGACATCGACGGCAACTGCCCGCCCGCCTGGGTGAGGAGATCGAGGACATGATCTGGTCCTACCTCCGCCCGGACGATCGGCTGCACTGGGAGCGGATCGGGATCGTCCGCCACCCCGAACATGGTGAGCGTCGCTCCGAGGCGCTCGCCCTCGCCCAGCTCCTGATCGTTGTCGCATCTCGTCGGAGCGCTCGATGGCGCGTTCGAGCTGTAGAGAACCGGGTACGCTGATATGCCCGATATGGCCCCTGTAATCCCTTCCTTCCATGACCTCGGCGTCTCCGACGCCGTCATCGACGCACTCGCGGCTCGGGGGATCGACGAGCCGTTCCCGATCCAAGCGATGGTCATCGTGGATGCCACCGCAGGTCGCGACACGCTCGCCAAGTCCAAGACCGGCTCCGGCAAGACGCTGGGTTTCGCGATCCCGATCGTGGAGCAGCTCGATCCCGCGTCCGACGAAGCGGCCCGAGGCGCTCGTCCTCGTGCCCACCCGGGAGCTCTGCACGCAGGTCAAGGACGACTTCATAGACATCGCGAAGGCGAAGGACCTGAAGGTGAAGGCGGTGTATGGCGGCACGAACGTCAAGGAGCAGGCTAAGGGCGTCGACCGCGCCCACATCCTGTCGCCACGCCGGGGCGCCTCGACGACCTGGTGGAGCGCAGGCTCGTGCGTCTCGATGCCGTGCGGATCTTCGTCCTGGATGAGGCAGACCGGATGCTCGATATGGGGTTCCAGCCTCAGGTCGATCGGATCGTTCGCCACCTGCCGAAGGACCGCCAGACGATGTTCTTCTCGGCCACGCTCGACGGCGCGGTCGGACGGATCGCCGAGGTCTATACGCGGAACCCGGTCCGTCACGAGATCGAGTCGGACTCGCAGACCGTGGATGAGGCCGATCACAGTTCATCCCCGTGGAGTCGCACGGGAAGCTGGAGAAGCTGATCGAGTTGGCCCGTGCCGAGGATGAGACGGGCCTCACGCTGGTGTTCGTGAACACGAAGCGCCATGTGGATACGCTTGGCCGCCAACTGCGCGAACGAGGGTGTGCCCACGGTGACGATGCACGGCGACATGACCCAGCAGGCGCGCGAGAAGGCACTGCAGCGGTTCGAGGACAAGCACGTGGGCGTGCTGATCGCCACCGACGTCGCGGCCCGCGGTCTCGACCTCGACGACATCACGCTCGTCGTGAACTACGACCCCCCCAGGACGACAAGGGCTACGTGCACCGCGTCGGCCGCACCGCGCGCGCGGGCCGCAGCGGGCACCAGCATCACGTTCGTGACGCCGGACCAGGCTGGGCGACGTGAGCCGCATGGCGGCACGCCTCGACCTGCATGAGGAGTTCGAGCTGGAGGGCATGAAGGTGGCGCCGCCGCGGACCGTCTTCAGCGGCAGCGCGCGCGGGCGCCGCAGCGGGCTTGAGCAAGCCCAAGCGCCGGAAGTAGCTCGCTAGGCGCCGGCCCCGCCGTCGACCACGTGGAGACCCGAGTCGTCGGTGGATCGCGAGGATCTCCGACGCCGGGACGGGCGGGAGAAGAAGAACCCCTGGCCGAGGCGGCAGCCGCGTTGGGTCAGGAAGCTCCACTCGCCCCGGTCTCGATGCCTTCGGCGAGCGCCGTCATCCCCAGGTTCTCGGCCAGGGAGATCATCGCGACCGACCATGCTCGCGGCGTCGCGGTCCTTGTCGACGTTCCGCATGAACGACCGGTCGATCTTCAGGATGTCCACCGGCATGTGTTTGAGCCGGGCCAGCGACGAGTAGCCGGTGCCGAAGTCGTCGATGGCGAGTCTTCAGCCCGCGGTCGTGCAGCTCGCTGGATCACCTCGATGACCCGATCCGGGTCGGTCATCGCCGTCGACTCCGTGATCTCGACCGTGACCCGCGTGGGGTCGATCCCCGCGATCACGATCGGCGACACGATCTTGTCGACGAGGTCCGGTTGCCAGAGTTGTCGTGGGGAGAGGTTGAACCCAACCTCCAACTCGAGCCCCTCGGCGCGCCACTGTGCGTCCTGGCGGCAGATCTCCTCGACGACCCAGTCGCCGATCGCTTCGATCAGGCCCATCTCCTCGGCGAGCGGGATGAACTCGCCGGGCGGCACGAGGCCGCCGTTGGGCTCCGGCCACCGGATCAGCGCCTCCACGCCGAACATCTGTCCGCTCGACGAGCTCGATCAACGGCTGGTAGTGGAGGATCCACTGCTCGATGCTCCACCGCCTTGCGTAGCCGCGTCGAGAGCGACGAGGCGGGACATCGCGTCCGCATCCTCGATCGCGTGGACGACGTAGCCTCCGGGACCCGCCTTCTTGCTTCGGAACATGGCCGTGTCGGCGTTCTTCAGCAGAGCCGGCGCCCCGATCGGCATCGTTGGGGAAGACGCTGATGCCGATGCTGGCCGTCACGTAGAGCTCCGTGCCGGCGACCTCGAAGGGGTCGCGCATCGCTTGCTGGACCCGCATCGCGACCGCCTCTGCGGAGATCGTGGCCCCGTCCTGTGCTCCCAACATCGGCGGCGTGCGATCGAGGTCGGCGAGCATGATCAGGAACTCGTCGCCTCCGGGGCGCGCCACGAGGTCGGTGTCCCGCGTCGCCTCCTCGACACGCTCGGCCAGCTGACGCAGCAACTCGTCTCCGGCCTCATGGCCAAGCGAGTCGTTGATCAGCTTGAAGTCGTCGAGGTCCACGGAGATCACCGCCACGCTGCGATCCCCCCGCCTCGCGCGCGTCAGTGCGCGGCTCGAGCAGCTCGTCGAACATCGCCCGGTTGGCCAGACCCGTCAACTTGTCGTGGTACGCGAGGTAGGCGATCTGTTCCTCGGCCGCCTTGCGCTCGGTGATGTCGAGCATCACACCCTGGATCAGGGACGGTCGGCCCTCGGTGTCGGTGATCACGTTCGCGGAGTCGCGGAACCACAGAACGTGCCCGTCGCGAGCCACCAGCCGGTACTCGAAGACGAACGGCTGACCGGACGCCCGCCCGCGCAGGTAGGCGTCGATCGCGGCTGCGCGATCCTCAGGGTGGAGCATCTTGGACCAGAGATCCGGATCCGCGATGTACTCCTGGGTCGTGAAGCCGAGCAGCTGTTCCAGCTGGGGGCTCACGTAGTTCGTGCTCATGCGGTCGTCGGCCACGTCTACGTAGACGATCGCGGGGATCTGTTCGACCAGCGCCCCGTACTTGGAGCGGGACTCATGGAGTTCCCGACGGATCTCGACCTGGTCCGTGATCTCGGCCAAGGTCCCCACCCAGCGCGTCGGCATGCCGAGGTCGTCGCGCAGCAGGACGCGATCCTCTCGCAGCCAGCGGAGTCGACCGTCGGGATGATGGGTCCGGTACTCCTCATGGAACGGCTCTCCGGTAGCGGCCGAGCGCTCGAGGGCCCCCAGCACGCGTCCCGCGTCCCCTTCGAATAGGTGGATCGAGCGGTCGAAGCGCTCTCCGATGAGGCGGGAGCGCCGGATCCCCAGAAGGTCCTCGATCCCCGGACCCGCGTCCTGGATCCAGCCGTCGACGGATTCCATGTAGACGACGAACGGCAGGGCGTCGACGAGCGCCGAGTGGTCCGACCCGTGGCGAGGGTTGCTCGGATCCGCGCGATCGAGCGCGCGGCCCAGCCGCCCTGTGAGGGGAGCCGTGCCCGCGTATCCGCGATCGATGGGAACCGACACGTCCGTACCTGCTTCCGAGTAGGCTCGCTAGGTATCGGTCGCACCCTCGATCCGCTTGAACCCCTTGGGGCGCAGGGTGTTGCGCTCTCCCGAACCGACCGAGGTCGTGGCGAACGTTCGGCGCGGGGTGTCGATGGCCTCAGCAGGAGGTTTCGTTCGGCAGCAGGGGTCGGAACGCGATCGCGTATCGGACCCCCGAATCGGTCCAGGGCGTGAGCTGGTTCGCCTGCGCCGCAACGGGTGCGAGCGTCCCGGTCCAGTCCTTGCCTGCCACGATCCCGCAGCGGGTCCCCGCGATGCCCGTGTTCACGGGTTCGCCGAACGAGTCGAGCGGCTGCGACGCCACCGGCCAGGCGACCGGCGGTTCCTCGATCGAGGGGTCGCCCTGGTAGCTGCTAACGAAGAGTCGAGCGCCCTGGGCCTCGTAGGGCCCGGGCGCGGAGGCCGAACCCGCGGGAAGGAGACGGTCCAGCGCGCCCAACCGCACGACGAAGCGTTGCAGACGCCGACGCGCGTCGTACTCGTCCTGGCTCATACCGGGCGGCCGCTGGCCTGGCAGCTCGCCGAGCGCGTAGACACCGACCGTCCGTTGCACACCGGCCGCATCGAGCTGGAACACGGTCGTTGGGGCATCCGCGATACCGACGGAGCCCATGTCGGTCATGTCCTTCACCTCGGTGAGGCCGGCGTCGATCGCGGCCCGCAGGATCGCCTGGATGCCGGCCTCGTTCACCGACTGCGATAGGACGGGCGGCAGGGCCTGCTGGGGGTAGATCTCGGTCTGTGCGCCGAGGGTGATGAGCGTGCCATCCCCGTACAGCGCGAACTGCGGGATCCTCGTCTGTGTGACCTGCGGTGCCACGAACCCGCCCTCGTAGCCGACGATCAGCACCGCCCGCTCGGGCGCCGTGGGGTGAGCGATGTCCGAAGGTGACGCACCTCCTGACCCCGAGGTGGCGTTGGCGCACGCGCCGAGCATGAGACCCAGGATCGTGGCGGTGGCGATCGTGCGGCTCCTCATCATGGTCCTTCTTTCGACGACAGGGTCGATGCGATCTGGGTTCCGACGTCCTGGGTGGCCGTTGTGGTTCCCACGGACGGGTACGCTTCGGTCGTGCCGAAGACCATGCGAGCGCTCCGCAAGACCGAGCGCGCCCCGGGGGCCGAGCTGATGGAGGTGCCTCTGCCCGCGCCTCGAGAGGACGAGGTGCTCGTTCGCGTCCACGGCGCGTCCATCTGCGGAACCGACCTGCACATCTACGATTGGAACGAGTGGGCGGAGAGCCGCGTCCCGCAGGTGCCGATGACGTTCGGCCACGAGGTCGCCGGTACGGTCGAGGCCGTCGGCGACGAGGTACACCACCTGCGCCCGGGGGCGTTCGTCGCGGCCGAGACGCACGTTGCGTGCGGGCACTGCGCTACCTGTCAGACGGGCCGGGCGCACATCTGTCAGAACCTGCGCATCCTCGGCGTGGACATCGAAGGGGCCTTCGCCGAGTACGTGGTGCTACCCGCTCAGAATGCCTGGGTGGTGGGCGAGGGCATCGATCCCGATGCGGCGTCGATCATGGAGCCGTTCGGGAACGCGGTGCACGCGGCCTTCGGGACCGGTGGAGGTGAGGACATCGCGACGAACGCGGTCGCGGTGATCGGCTGCGGTCCGATCGGCATGTTCGCGGTCGCGATCGCCAGATCGCTGGGCGCCTGGAAGGTGATCGCGGTCGAGCCGAACGCCTATCGAAGGCAGAAGGCCGGCGAGATGGGCGCGGACGTACTGCTGGATCCCACTGACGTCGATCCGGTTGCCGCCGTGCTGGAGCTGACGAAGGGTGTCGGCGCCGAGGTGGTGCTGGAGATGAGCGGGAACGCCCGCGCGATCGACCAAGGGACCCGGCTGCTCGCTCGGGGCGGCAGGATGTCGCTGCTGGGGCTCCCCGACGGACCCGTCACGCTCGATCTGAACGATCAGGTCATCTTCAAGGAAGCGCGTCTCCTCGGGATCACCGGTCGAGAGATGTTCCGTACCTGGCAGCAGACCACCACGCTGCTGTCGACCGGCCGGGTCGACGTCAGGCCCGTGATCACGCACCGGTTCCCGCTCGAGCGGTTCGACGAGGCGTTCGCGACGACGGCGTCGGGGCGGTCCGGGAAAGTGATCCTGCTGCCGTCTGCCTCTGACGGCTGACGCTAGAGGTAGCCGGCCTCTGCGCCGCGTCCCCCGCTGGTCCCAGGTATCGCACCCGCCCCGGCGCCCTCTTCCCCGGCCGGGTCCACGCGGAACGAGAGCCGCTCGGCCTCGGCGCCGTCGACCCGGACCGAGACGGCATAGGTGCCCGGGCCCGGGAACGCCAGACCATCCAGGTTGAGCGCCATAGGCACGGCTACCTCGCCGAAGCCGTCTTCGGGGGACTGCGCCTGGAACGAGGCGTGGATCGAGACCTGCTCGGCGCCGTTGGCGTCGGTGAAGAGCGGGAGGAGCGTCTCGTTCGGACCGACGATGGTCACCTCGACGTTGTGCTCGCCATCGTCTCCCGGCCCAACGGTGAGGTGGAGGGCGACGCCGAGCCGATCGTGCCGGGCCGGGAAGCCCCCCGCCGCCAGCCGGTTCCAGCCCGCTCCCAGGATGTAGAGCTTGCCGTCGACGGTCTGCACGGCGTCGGAGAGGAACGCTCGGACCTTCACGACGGGCATCCTACCCGCCGCGCGATAGGGTTCGGCCGGGACGCGGATGCGGGAGAGATGGCGATGGGCGGCGCACTCGACTATCTGAGAGACGAGCTGGAGGGACTGGAGCGCGACGGGCTCCTGCTCCACCCAAGGACGTTAGAGGGCAAGACGGGTGCCCGCGCCCGTTTCGACGGCAGAGATGTGATCAATCTCGCCTCGAACAACTACCTGGGGCTGGCGAGTCATCCACGGATGAACCGTGCGGCCGCCGACGCCGCGCTCGCCTACGGTGCCGGCAGCGGAGCGGTCCGCACGATCGCCGGCCAGATGACGTTGCATCGCGAGCTCGAGGAACGCTTCGCCGCGTTCAAGCACGCCGACTCGGCCCTGATGTTCCAGTCCGGCTTCACCGCGAACGCCGGCACCGTCGCCGCGATCCTGTCGAAGGAGGACGTGATCGTCTCGGATCGGTTGAACCACGCCTCGATCATCGATGGCGCGCGCTTGAGCCGCGCGGAGATCAAGGTGTACGAGCACAGGGACGCGGAGCATGCCGACCGCCTGCTCGTGGAGTCGGCCGCCCCCGGCAGGCGTCAGCTTCTGATCACCGACGGCGTCTTCTCGATGGACGGCGATATCGCCCCTCTGCCCGATCTGGTGGAGGTGGCCGAACGTCGTGGGGCGATCATGATGGTGGACGACGCCCACGCGAGCGGGTGTGCTGGGACGCGGCGGCGCTGGCACGGTCGACCATTTCGGCCTCCAGGGTCGCGTCGATATCCAGGTCGGCACCCTGTCGAAGGCGATCGGCGTGCTCGGGGGGTTCATCGCCGGGCCCGTTCACCTGACCCGATGGCTCCAGAATCGTGGGCGGCCCTATCTATTCTCGACCAGCGCGCCACCGGCGGTGGTGGCCGCCTGTATCGAGGCCCTCGCCATCATCCGCGACGAGCCCGAACGGCTCGAGCGTCTCTGGTCGAACACCGCACGCTTCAAGGAGGGGCTGCATTCCCTGGGGTTCGCCACGGGGGATTCCGAGACGCCGATCACGCCGGTCATCACAGGCGAGGAGGTGCGCACGCAGGACTTCGCCCGCCGACTCTTCGAAGCTGGGGTGTTCTGTCCTGCGATCGTCTTCCCGACCGTGGGCAAGGGGCTCGCGCGAGTTCGGACCATCGTGACGGCGGACCATACCGAGGACGATCTGGACGAGGCGCTGGCGATCTTCGGTCGGGTCGGTACGGAGCTCGGGCTGGTCTGAGTCAGCTCTCGCCGGGCGCGTGGTCCCCGTACCGGGCGCGCATCCCGTGGATCATGAGATCGAGACCGAGCTCGAACTGCCTATCGATGTCGCATTCGGCCATGTACGGCAGGGCGGCGGTCACGCACGGCAGCTCCGCAGGGTCGATCCGTCCGGTGAGGTCCGCCATGGCGCCGGGCTTCTCGAACCCCATCTGCTGCTCCATCATCACGACGCCCTGGATGTAGCCACCGAAGACGTGGAACACCTCGACGACCTCGTGTCCGGGGACCCCCATGTCACCGAGCACGTCGAGCGCGGTTTCCATCGGCCGCAACGCATCCGGCGAGGACGGCGGGCCGTGGCCCTCGGCCAGCAGCTCGAGCATGTAGGGGTGGCGTCGCAGGAGGTCGCGCCAGGCTCGTGCCACGCGCCGCACGTTGCCGAGGGGATCGTCGGGCTCCAAGGGAGGCTGGCCGAACTCCTGGAAGACCCGCAGCAGCACGCCCTCGCATGAGGTCGTCCTTGTCCTCGACATGGTTGTACAGCGACATGGCCTCCACGCCGACCTCACGAGCGACCCGGCGCATCGTGACGGCTTCGAGTCCATCCGTGTCCATGATCCGGAGCGCGGCGTCGACCACGCGTTCACGCGTGAGCCGCTCACGCTGGACCGCCGACGTCTTCGCTGCCATACCCGCTCCTCGAGGAGTGCGCGCCCGCTCCGGTTGACGACCCTTACGTTGTACGTATAGGGTCTCGCATACGCCGTAAGCATACACCGTACGTCACAGGCAGCACATCGTTCCGACGCCGGCCGTGGCCGGCCGAGAAGGGGGGAACCACGGGATGAAGCTCAATCCCGAAACGATCGCCCGCGCCAGCAGCCGCCATCCCTGGCGAACCGTGGGCGTCTGGATGCTGATCCTCGTAGCCGGGATCATCAGCTTGTCGACCTTGCTTGGCCCAGCGCTCACCACCAGCTTCGACTTCACCAACACGCCAGAGGCCAAGCGCGCCAAGCAGATCCTCGAGGAACAAGCGCTCGCGCAGGACATCGTCACCGAGACCTTCGTGGTCGCGGGCTCGCAGCCCGGCGTGGCGCAGGACCCGGCCTTCACGCAGCGCGTCAACGACCTGCTCGGCAGCCTCGAAGCGCTCGGGCCCGGCGTGGTACAGACCGTGCCGGCCGCCTATCCGCTGCCGTCCGACGCCGCATCGAACCCGCAGGTCGCTGCGCTGGGGCCGATCCCGTCGAAGGACGGCAAGGCGGTGCTGTTCACCGTGATCTACACCGGCGACGTGGACCAGGCAACCAAGCACTTCGAGGCGGTCAACGCCGTTCGCGAGGGAGCCTCCGGCGGGGGCATCGACGTCTACATGCTCGGCCAGGTCTCCTCGTCCGAGGACTTCAAGCGGATATCCGAGAGCGACCTTCGGTTCGGCGAGACGATCGGCATCATCGCGGCGATCGTCGTGCTGGTCGTGGTCTTCGGCTCGCTCGTCGCGGGCGTCACGCCGATCGTGATGGGGATCTTCGCGATCGCGGTGACCCTCGGCATCGTGGGCCTGTTCGGCCTCGTGTGGGACTTCAGTTTCTTCACCCCCAACCTGATCTCGATGATGGGGTTGGCCGTCGGTATCGACTACTCGCTGTTCATCGTCTCGCGGTACCGGGAGGAACGGCAGCGTGGGCGCGAGAAGCTCGACGCGATCGCGTCGTCGGGGGCCACGGCGAACCGGGCCGTGTTCTTCAGCGGGTTGACCGTCGTCCTCGCGCTGGCAGGGATGCTGCTGGTGCCGACGACGATCTTCCGCAGCCTGGCCGGCGGCGCCATGATCGTGGTGCTGGTCTCCGTGGCCGCATCGATGACGCTGCTGCCGGCGATCCTGTCGCTGCTCGGCGACAAGATCAACGCCGGAAGGATCTTCGGTCGGAACCGTGATGTGGAGCACGGCCGCCCCGGTGGTTTCTGGGATCGAGCGACCCGGACCGTCATGGCACGACCCGTCCTGTGGCTCGTGCTCGCCGGGACCTTCATGGTCGCGCTCTCCATGCCGTACTGGCTGCAGAGCCACCCCAACGACGGCGGGCGGGGGATCAAGACCGGCCTCTCGGGCATCAGCACCCTCCCCGAGTCGACCCAGAGCCGCAAGGCCTACGACCTGATCGTGCAGGACTTCCCGAAGGCAGGTGCGCAAGCGAGCGCCCGCATCGTCATCCAGGCCGACGGGGTGGGAACCCCGGGGGCACAGCCGGGTGCGACGGGGACGCTCGCGGCACCGTACGACGCAGCCATGCAGAACCTCGAGGCCGCGATCGGCGCCGATCCCAACCTGGGGACCCCCTCGCCTCCACAGGTGTCGCAGGACGGCTCGGTTGCGCTCGTGGATATCCCGCTCGCGGGCGCTGCCACGGACTCCCAGTCGGAGGCCGCCGTCAACACGATCGCCGAGCTGCGCGACACCTACATCCCGGAGGCCTTCAAGGGGACGGATGCAGAGGTCCTCGTGGGTGGCGACACCGCGTTCGTGAAGGACTTCTTCGACATCTCGCAGAACTACACACCCCTGATCATCCTGGTGGTGCTCGCGCTGTCGTTCATCCTGCTGACGGTGGTGTTCCGATCGCTGGTGGTGCCCGCCAAAGCCATCGTGATGAACCTGCTGTCGGTGGGCGCCGCGTACGGACTCATCGTGCTGGTCTTCCAGAAG
Source organism: uncultured Actinomycetes bacterium (assembly GCA_963796725.1). Taxonomy (GTDB): domain Bacteria; phylum Actinomycetota; class UBA4738; order UBA4738; family HRBIN12; genus JAOUEA01. The sequence goes on along the minus strand of CAWCMT010000001.1, from coordinate 205,884 downwards.
GGTGGGCCGGCTATCGGGGCCACGATCGCCGGATGGTTCGGGTTCCAGCAGGTGGACGCGATCGAGGCGTGGCTCCCGTTGTTCCTCTTCTCGATCCTGTTCGGCCTGTCGATGGACTACCACGTCTTCCTGCTGACGCGGATCCGAGAGGAGTACGACAAGACCCACGACAACGCGGAGGCGGTCGCCTACGGCCTGAGGACCACCGGAGGCATCATCACCGGTGCGGCCATCATCATGGTGGCGGTCTTCGCCGGGTTCGCGGCGGGTCGGCTGACGTCGCTCGAGCAGATGGGCTTCGGCCTGGCGGTGGCGGTGTTCCTGGATGCCACGATCGTCCGTTCGATCCTGGTTCCGTCGACGATGCGGCTCCTCGGCGACCGCAACTGGTACCTGCCGCGTTGGCTCGGATGGCTGCCCAAGGTCGACGTCGAGGGTCACGACTCCGAGGTGTCGGTCCAGGTGCCGGACTCGCCCGCCGAGCTGGTGGAGGCGGGCGAGGGCGCGAAGGAGTAGCCGGTCCGAGCGTTCGCACCGTGGAAGGAGGGGGAGCCCGTGCCTCCTCCTTCCCGCGTATCCGGCTCAGTCGCTGGACAGGCGCGCCTGGACGGCGTCGCTGTGGAGCTCGCGGAGCGCGTCCCGGGCGATCCAGCGCGCGGCGCGGTCGTCGAGTGCGAGCAGCGCCTCAGCCTCCTCGATCGCCGCGGCGTTCAGGGCGCGGTTCCGTTTGCCGATCTGGCGGAGCGCCCAGTTCACCGCCTTCTTGACGTAGTTGCGATCGTCGGTGGCGCCGGCGCGGATCACCGGGAACCAAGAACGCCAGAACGCGTCGTCCGGGTCCCGGTCGTGGACGGCGCGCTCCGCGATCAGCGTGAATCCAGCCCGCTTCACGAACTCCTCCTCACGGAGCACCCACGACCGAGCCATGTCGTACGCGAACGGCGTCGCGCCGAACAGGTTGCTGCACACCTGGTCACAGACATCCCACGAGTCGAAGTCGGCGACCCAAGCCTCCATCTGATCCGGCGTGACCTCGCTGGGGTCATCTACCATCGAGGCCAGGATCCGCGCTTCGTGGATCCCGGTCGTCCATAGGTCCAGCGCCAGGGGGTGGCGTCGTCGATGGGCGCGGGCGATGCGTCGGCACTCCGGGATGCTCACGCCGAGCGCGTGCTCGGTGATGATCCCGACGCGCGCCATGCCCGGCAATCGGGAGGTGTCGGCGGCCGCTCGCAGCTCGCCCACGACGTCGCTGGTGTCGGCGTGCATCCAGGAGATCCCTCAGTCGTCCCTAGCCGGAGTGGCATGGATCTCGACCGCGCACGCCCGCTCCCCGAGGAGCGCGCCGAGTTGTGCCCGGTGGCGGGCGACCCAGCCGTACGCGCGCTCGGTGGCTTGTGGGAACGCTTCGAATACGGGGGCGATCAGGCCACCCCACCCGGTCTGCCGGAGCAGGGCCGGAACGGCCGCGCCGGCGGACCAGATACGGCCGTCGGCGGTGGCGAGGTGCCAGGATGCCAGACGACGTCCGCGCGGGACGGCCGCGAGGAGCCTGTCGCCTTCTTCACCCCGGATCGGCACATAGGCGAGCGATCCTGGTCCGGCGGCCGCTCGGATACTCGTGATGGACCAACGACAGAACCCGCAGTCCTCGTCGTAGAGCACGGTTGCGGACCCCATCACCCGATGGTACGTGCCGCGCCGCCCCATTGGGGCCGCCGAGCCTATGGCGGCACGACCGTGAACCCAAGGCCCTTTCGCCTGATCCCCCGGATGATCCCGGGGAGCGCCTTGATGGTGTGGGCGGCGTCACCACCACCATCGTGCAGCAGCACGATCGAACCGGCTTCCACGTGCTTCAGGATCGACCGGGTGATCTGCTTCGCGGTGACCCCCGACCTCCAGTCCTTCGGATCGACGCTCCACAGCACCACGCGTAGGCCCTGACGTCGCGCCTCCTGCACCACGAAGTCGTCGTAGCTGCCGCCCGGCGGACGGAACAGGCTGGGGTGCACGCCGACGGCGCTCAGCGCATCGGACGCGCCGGAGATCTCATGCGCGATCTTGGGCTCGGGCAGCGCCGCCAGCGCGGGAGCCACGGGATGGTCATAGGAGTGGTTCCCGATCGGGAACCCGGCACGCGCGACCCTGCGCACGATCCCCGGGTAACGCTGGACGAGGTAACCGACCTCGAAGAACGTGGCGGGGACGTGGTACCGCTGGAGGACGGACACGATCTTCACGGTGGCGTGCGGCCACGGTCCGTCGTCGAACGTGAGGGCCACGTCGTGCGGGGTGTGGCCGTGCCCCAGGGAGACGAAACGCTGATCCACGAGATCGCCCGATACCGTGCCGAAGACCGTCACCTGTTTGGTGCGGTACGTGGCGAGCGTGCGTTCGGGGTCACCGGGGCGGCGGGTGGGGAGGATCTCCGCCGACCTGCGCGTGGGCTCGGTGTGGTCCCTACCGTCACGTACGACGATCAGGTCGCCGGACGCGAGGCTGGTCCCGTACGCGGCGCGCCGACCGTTCAGGAGGATCCGGCCCCGCACCGCGCGTCGATCGAGGACGGATCCATCGGCGGACAGGAGGCGTCCATCGGCTGCCTGGAGCCCGAGATCGTGGATCGCAGCGCCGAACGTGGTCCCTTCCGGGAAGGAACGGCCTACCCCGTCCACGCTGACGCGCACCGGGGGCGGAGGGGCGGGCGTGGATCCGCCGCACGCTGCACCTGCGAGGCCGAACGTGCTCGCGAGCGCCACGGCCCGGAAGACGGCGGGGAAGGAACGGCCGGTCATGGGAGGCTCCATCCTCGCACGCTTCGCGCCGAGGGCGGGACGCTTCCGGCATGCCTGGGAAGATGAGGGTCATGTCCGACGCTCCTGATCGCGCGCTCGCCCGGCGATGGCCGGTGTTCGCAGCGCTGGACCTGGCCGCCCTCCTGTTGTTCGTGGTGGCAGGGATGCGGTCGCACGGCGAAGGGGCGGCGGGCGCCGTCTTCGCGAGGAACGCCGTTCCGCTCGCCGTGTCGTGGGGCGTGTTCGCGGCGCTGTTGAAGACGTACCGCACGATCTCGCTGGGAACGATGCTGAGGACGTGGATCGTCGCCGTGCCCGTGGCGTTGGTCGTCCGGTCGGCTTGGGTCGGCTCCCCGGATTCCGCGGGCACCTTCCTCACGTTCCTTGGGGTCGGGCTGGCGTTCACCCTGTTGTTCCTCCTGATCGGGCGTGGTCTCGGGGCTCTGGTTACCGGGCGCGGCTACCCGCAGCGGCGCCGCGCGTGAGAGGGATCGACCTCCCGGCGCCGGGAGCCGCTCGGAGCTTCTGGCTGCAGGAGGCGCTCGCTGCCGATGCGGGAGCACCGTGTCCGCCTCTCGACCGCCACGTGGTGGCGGACGTCTGCATCGTCGGCGGAGGGTTCGCGGGCTTGTGGACAGCCGCTGAGCTCGCCGCACGGGAGCCGTCGATGCGCATCGCCTTGGTCGAGCAAGACATCTGCGGGGGCGGCGCGAGTGGACGCAACGGCGGCTTCTTCTCGTCGTCGTGGTGGATGGCCGCGTCGCTCGCCGATACCTACGGCGAAGAGGAGGCGCTGCGCTACGCCACCGCCTGCTCGGATGCCGTCGCCGAGGCCGAGCGATTCTGCGCCGAACAGGAGATCGACTGTGGATTCCATCGGGAGGGCTTCCTCGGTGCCCGCACCAACGCCTCGCAGCGGCGGCTGGGCGGGGGTGGCGACTGGCTCGAGGCCCACGGTGAGGGCGGACGCATCCTCCCTCGGACGGCGCTCGAGTGCCGGGCGGTCGCGGACTCCCCGCGGTTCCTCGACGGTATCTACGTGCCCGATTCCGCGGTCGTGCAGCCGGCGCGGCTCGCCCGCGGCCTCCGGCGCGTGGCGCTCGAGCGAGGCGTCAGGATCTTCGAGCGCACGGAGGTGACGGGACTCGAGCGTTCTCGCCCGGCCATCGTGCGCACGCGCCATGGCGCCGTGAGGGCCGATCAGGTCGTGCTCACGATGGGGTCGTGGGGGGCAGGCTGGCCCTCCTTCCGTCGCAGCTTCGGCGTCATCGTCGACTACGTCGTGGTGACGGAGCCGATCCCCGAGCGTCTGGAAGGGATCGGCTGGACGACGAACGTCGGGATCGGCGACGCCCGGGACCTCCTCTACTACCTGCGGCCGACCGACGATCGAAGGATCGCCATCGGCGGCGGGGCGCTGGGCGTGGCCTTCCGCGGGCGCGCCTCGGGGCGGGCCGTCACCCACGATCGGCGGGTCGCCGAGGCGGCGGCGCGCGGGCTCATATGGCTCTTCCCGCAGCTCGAAGGGGTGAGGTTCACGCATGCCTGGGGAGGGCCGATCGATCAGACGCCGACCTCGACCCCGTTCTTCAAGACGCTGGAGCCGGGGAACGTTCACGCCGGGCTGGGCTTCTCGGGTCACGGGCTCGCGCAGACGCACGTGGGAGGCAAGATCCTGAGCTCGCTGGTGCAGGGAGCGCGCGACGCGTGGTCGACGTTGCCGGTGGTGGGTGCCGAGCGCGCGAAGATGCCTCCCGAGCCGCTGCGCTGGGCGTCGCTGCGCGCGGCGTCGTGGGCATTGCAGACGGGGGATCGGCTCGAAGATCGGGGCAGGCCTCGTGGGCAGCTGCTCACCTGGCTCGGGAACGAGGCGCCCAGCACCTACCGGGACGTGTTCTCCCGGCCGGCGCCTCAGTAGCGGTCGTCGCGGTCCGGAGGGAGCTCGCCGGGCTCGGCCTCATTGGCGCGGTACTTGGTCACCCGCTGCTGGCTCACCTGGCGGTCGTACTCGGCGGTGATCTTCCGCGCCGAGCGTCGGATGAACCACCAGGCCATCAAGCCGAAGAACACCAGGGTCAGGACGCCGGCCATGATCAGGACCAGCGTGACCTTGAGCACCGCGCCCAGGACCCCGAAGAGGGCCGCGAGCAGTAGCAGGATCAGGATGAAGACCAGCATGGCTCTAGCCTACGACCGGTGCGACCCAACGGTCGATCCGAGCCGCGAGCGCCGAGGGGTGCTGGAGCGGGAGGTCGTGGATGCCCTCCATCCAGCGGACCGTGAGCGGGCGACCCTGGGCGACCCTCCGCACCCGCTCGACCGCGGTGCGCTTCGCTTCATCCCAACCTGGGTCGCCTCCCCGATGCGCGAGGATCGCGAGCATGGGGACGCGGAGCCGTGCGAAGCTCCGCAGCGGATCCTGCTGGTAGATCGCCCGCAATATCCGGAAGTGGTTGGCCCTGGACAGGTACGGGGCGATCGTGCCGTCCGGGCGAACCCGCATCACCGACATCACGATGTCCTCCACATCCGGGGTCACGTGAACGGCGTCGGCGAAGAACGTGCGGATCATCCCGCGGAACTCCTCAGCGGGGAGCCCGGCCAGGTGCGGCGGCGCCAACCGTTGCTTCGCGGTTGCCCAGTCCATGCCGTCCGCCATCCGGGTGATCCCGCCGTCGACGAGGACGGCGCCCGACACCGCGCGAGGGTGCGCTGCCACGAGCTCCAGCGCCGTCATCGCGCCCCACGAATGCCCCACGATCACTGGTCGCCTCAGGCCGGATGCGCGTGTCACCGCGAGCGCGTCGGCCACCACGTGGTCGAAGCCGTACCCCGAGCTCGGCTTCTGGCTCGCGCCATGGCCACGGGCGTCATAGGTCGCGACGCGGTAACGGCGCGTGAGCGCCGGCAGCATCAGGTCCCAGATGTGCTGGCTGGAGGCCAGCCCGTGATGGAGCAGCAGGCTCGGGGCGTCTGCCCCGGGCCCCTCGAAGAGGCGAACGGAGAGGCGGACCCCGCCCTCGCCGGACACGTGCATGGATCGCTGCTGCATACTCCTCAGGATGACAGACGCGTTCCGATCTCCGCTCACCGACGAGGCGAACGTCGGCTCCGTGGCCATCGTCACGGGCGGCGGTACCGGGATCGGCCGCGCGACGGCACGCGAACTGGCACGCACCGGCGCTGCCGTGGCGATCTGCGGCCGGCGTCCGGAGCCGATCGACGCCGTCCGTGAAGAGCTCGAGGCCGAGGGGCGCGACGTGCTCGCCATGCCGTGCGATGTCCGAGAGCCGGAGCAGGTGGTGGCTTTCCTGGACGCAGTGGAGGACCGGTTCGGTCGGGCCGACATCCTCGTGAACAATGCCGGGGGGCAGTTCGCGGCTCCGGCGGAGAACATCTCGCTGAAGGGATTCCGGGCGGTCTACCGGCTCAACGTGGATGCCCCCTGGCAGCTCACGCACGAGGTCGCCAACCGGTGGATGATCCCGAACCGTGGCGGCGTGGTGATCTTCGTGGGGTTCAGCCCGCGTCGGGGCATCCCCACGATGACGCACTCATCCACCGCCAGGGCCGCCCTCGAGAATATGGCGGCGTCCCTGTCCAACGAGTGGTCGAAGTTCGGGATCCGTGCGGTGTGCGTGGCGCCCGGGGTGATCCGAACCGAGGGGATCATGGAGTACGGCGGCGAGGCCATCCTCGAGGAGTTCGCGGCCATGGTTCCGGCGCAGCGAGCAGGGTCGGCCGAGGAGGTGGCCGCCACGATCGCGTTCCTCACGTCGCCGGGCGGCGGTTACATCACGGGCACGACCATCCTCGTCGACGGGGGTGCCGACGCTTGGGGGCTGGGCTTGGCACCGCCTGAGCTCGAGCCCGGGAGCTGAGGGCTGGTACCGCCTCAGCCGCCGCCCGGGTCGCGCGGCGTGGCCAGTCCGGCTCCGACGATACCCACGGTCGCGACCAGGATGACCGCCATCGCCGCTCGCAGGGAGATGGTCTGCGCAAGGTATCCGAGCAGCGGGGGACTCCAGACGAAGCCCGTGTAGCCGACCGTGGTCACCGCCGCCACGGCGTTCGTCGGGTCGGCGTCGGTTCGGTCGATCAGTCCGAACCCAGCAGGGGCCGCGGAGCTGATGGTGAACCCCAGCAAGAGGTAGGCGCCGCCCACGACCCACGGTCGATCGGTCGCGATGACCAGCGCTGCCGCTACGGCCGCCCCGAACCCCGAGACGAGGATGGTGGTCCGTACCCCCAAGCCGAAGAGCACGCGCCCGGCGAACAGGCGTCCGAGGAAGACGGCGCCGGAGAACCCCACGAAGGCGATCGCGGCCACCGCGGCCGAGGCGCCCAACTGCTCCCGTAGATACAGCCCGGACCACGCGTCCATGGAGCCCTCCACCAGGAAGGCGAAGAGCACCGCGAGCGCCGCGATCCACAGCCCCGGGTGGCGGAGTAGCTCGGAGACCGAGAAGACCGTGTCGGCCCCCGCGGGGCTCCGCTCTCGCGGCGCGCTCCGCGTGTTCCACGCCGTGACGACGAGCAGCACCAGGGTCTCGTACACGAAGCCCCAACGGAAGTCGATGCCCGCCGCACGGATGAGACCCGCGGCCGCGGCGCCGGTGACCCCCCCGAGGGCGTAGGCGGCATGCATCCATTGCAGGACCGGTCGCCCCGTACGTACCTCGGCGCGCTGGGCGGCCACGTTGAAGTAGACGTCTACGAGACCGTTGCCGATCCCCACGAGCACGAAGCCGATCCACAGGAGGCCGCTGGGGAGGAACGCGACCGCGAGCGAGGCGGCGCTCAGCGTGGTCAGCGCGAGGGTGATGCTGGTGCGTAGGGGAAGGCCGCGCATCCTTGGGGCGACCAGGAGCATCACGGTCACCGCGGTGATCGACAGGAGCGCGTACGACACGCCGAGCCGACTGTCGGTCAGTCCGTGGAGCGCCTGGACTTCGAACACCAGGATGACCCAGACCCCCCAGTACTGGCCGAACGCCCAGTAGCCCGCGAGGAGGGCCCAGACCCCCGAGCGGTCCGCTGCGTCGTAGCCCCGAGCCCCTGGCCCCGACCGGAGATCCTGGGGCCGCAAGGGGGGGCCTAGCTCGTCCATCGAGGGCATCATGGCACGCCGCTGATGGCCCCTCGCTCGTTTGACCCCGAGCGGGCACCATGGGCTAGACTCCGCCCACGATGGCAGGGGGCGAGGTACAGCTGGTCGACCTGGTGAAGCGCTTCGGCGAGTTCACCGCGGTCGCCGGGATCAACCTGGACATGCCGTCGGGGGAGTTCTTCTCGCTCCTCGGTCCGTCCGGCTGTGGCAAGACCACCACGTTGCGGATGATCGCGGGATTCGAGAAGCCGTCCGAGGGGCAGATCCTGCTGGACGGCACGGACATGGCGCAGACGCCGCCGCACAAGCGCAACGTCAACACCGTCTTCCAGAGCTACGCGCTGTTCCCGCATCTGACGGTCGAGGACAACGTCGCGTTCGGCCTGAGATACAAGGACATCTCGAAGGTCGAGGCCAGACGTCGCGTCGGAGAGAAGCTGGAGATGGTGGGTCTCACCGACTTCGGGAATCGTCGTCCGAACCAACTCTCTGGCGGCCAGCAACAGCGCGTGGCGCTCGCGCGGGCCCTCGTCCTCGAGCCGGCCGTCCTCCTCCTCGACGAGCCGCTGGGCGCACTGGATGCGAAGCTACGCAAGCGTCTGCAGATAGACCTCAAGACCCTGCAGGAGCAGGTGGGGATCACGTTCGTCTACGTGACGCACGACCAGGAAGAGGCCCTCACCATGTCCGACCGGATCGCGGTCATGTCGCAGGGTCGCGTGGAGCAGGTCGGGGGACCGAAGGAGATCTACGAGGAGCCTGCGACCGCCTACGTCGCCGACTTCCTCGGTGTGTCGAACCTTATGGAGGCTCGGGCTTCCGGCCCGGGCGAGGGTGGGTGCAAGGTCCAGCTGGGCGATTTCGCGTTGGTCGCGGGCCAGGGGGATGACTCGACCACCGGCGACGCCAAGATCACGATCCGGCCCGAACGTGTGGACCTCAAGCCGCAAGGCGCCTCGGGCCAGAACGTGATCCCCGGCATGGTCGAGCGGGTGGTCTACGTTGGCTCGGTGCTCCAGATCTTCTTGAACCTCGCACCTGGGCAACGGATCCAGGCGTGGGTTCAGAACGAAGGCGACGAGCTGACCTTCGCCTCCGGCACGCCCGTATCCGTGCGGTTCCCGCCTGAGGCGCTGCGGGTGCTCCCCGACGTCGGCACGCCTGTGCTGGTGAACTCCGAGATCGAAGAAGAGGCCTGAGGCTCAACCTCCGCCTCCACCTCCAACACGCGGCGTCGGCGGCTAGATCTGGGTGAAGCTCGCGACGTCGGCGCCGCCCGTGTCCTTCGCGAAGCGCCGGTAGGCGACGTAGCCGATCCCGATGACCACCATGGTCGAGATCAGCATGACGGTTGCCGCGGCGTTCACCGCAGGGGTGGGCGATCCCCGCGCCGCCGTGTAGATCTTCACCGACAGTGGCTCGCTACTGGCCGGTCCGGACAGGTAGCGCACCGTCACGAAGTCGTCGACGGAGTCGGCGAACGTGATCGCGACGCTCGCGAGGATCGCGGGCGTCAGCAGCGGCAACAGGACGCGTCGGAGACCCTGCCCCGGCCGGGCGCCGAGATCCATCGCCGCCTCTTCGTATTCCGGGCCGATCGAGAGCAACCGCGCGCGCACGATGATGACGCTGTACGACATCTGGAACACGATCAGCCCCATCAGCTGCGCCGAAGTGCCCAGAGGGATGAGGTTCTTGATCACGTAGGTGAACAAGAGGAAGAGCGAGACACCGAGCATGATCTCGGGCACCACGAACGAAAGCAACATCGTGAAGTTGGCGGTGCGCGCGGGCCGGCCGTGCCAGCGGTCGATCCCGATCGCGAACGCGGCGCCCAGCGGGACGGCGACCAGGACGGTGAAACCGGAGAGACGGAAGGTCTGCACCATTGCGGCCCGAAGGGCGGGGTCGTGGAAGAGCGAGTCGAACGGATCCCCCGTCCACCAGCGCATCGAGAAGCCCTGCCAGGTGCTCCTGGAGCGGCCGGAGTTGAAGGAGAAGATGATGGCGATCAAGACGGGGAGCAATGACCACAAGAGGTACCCGACGGTGACCGCCTCGAGGAATCGTGGCTTGCGCCACGGGTCGCGCCACCAACCGAGCGGACCGCGGACCATCGGTCTCGTGCTCACGCCGCCTCCGCCGCGCGCTTCGTTTCACGCAGGTAGTACAGCATCGGCACGATCACGATCACCATCAGGATGAGGACCAGGGATCCAGCCTCGGGCCCCTGTCCCGCGTTGGTGACCGCGTTGTCGATGAGGTTCCCGAACATGGCCGTCCTCGTGGAGCCGAGGAGGTTGACCGTGTAGTAGTCGCCGAACATCGGCAGCGCGACGATCACCAGGCCCGCCAGGATGGCGGGCTTCGATTGCGGCAGCGTGACCCGGCGGAAGGTGCTGAAACCGCTCGCGCCCAGATCACGTCCCGCCTCCAGGAGGCTCTGATCGATCCGGTCGAGCGATCCGAACAGCGGCAGGATCATGTACGGGATGTAGCCGTACACGAGCCCCAGGATCACCGTGATCGATCTGCCGTCCAGCCAGTTCACCGGCTGGCCGATCAGGTGGAGGGCCCGCAAGATGTCGTTGATGTAGCCGTCCTGCTGCAGCAGGCTCTGCCAGGCGTAGATCCTCATCAGGTAGCTGATCCAGAAGGGCGAGACGAGCAGGATCAGGATCGAGTACCCGGTACTTGCCCGCATACCGAGCGGTGAAATACGCCACCGCGTACCCGACCACCAGGCAGATCAGGCTCGCGGTGAAGACGTAGTAGAAGGTGCGGATCAGCGGCTGCTGGTAGATCGCCGGGCTGACGTAGAACTTCTGCAGGGTGGTGCCCAAGGCCTGGAAGCTCCACCACCAGGGCTGGAACACGGGCAGCGGCGTTCTGAACGTCGGGTCGACCGTGCCGAAGGCGACGGCGAGGACGGTGTAGAAGGGCAGCAGGAACAGGACGAGCAGCCAGACGATGGCGGGGAACGTGAACGACGGCCAGTACCAGCGCGGGTACTGCACCCCCGATTCCACCGCGGCGGCCTTCTCCCGGCGCCGACGGCGCTTCGGCGCCAGGACGGCCTCTGCGTCAGGCAACGACGGCTAGCCTCCCGCCTGGATGGCGCTCCAGGCATCCAACCACAGCTTGTCGACGTCGGGCTCCAGCTGACCTTGGATCAGGCCCTGGGTGAACATGTCCTCGGTCACGATCGCCTTGGACAGGTTCTTCGGAACGACCCCCTGGCTGATCAGCGCGTCCGGCTGGATCGTCGTGAACGGGGGCTGGTAGCCGTTCCACTGCGAGAAGTTCACGAATCCCCACTTCTTGTCCAGGAGGAAGTTCAGGAACGCGTGGGCGAGCGCGGGCTTCGTCGCGGTCGTGGGGATCACGATCGTGTCGTTCCCGATCAGCCCCTTGTGATCGTCGGGGTACCAGTAGCCGAGCACATCGACCGACGTCCCCTTGGGCAGGTAGAACTGCCCGCCAACGATGTCCCCGGACCAGGACTGTGCGACGGTGAACTCACCCTCCGGGAGCTTCGCGAATGCTCCGTTGATGGTGAGACGGCCGTCGAGATCGTTCAGCAAGCTGAGGATGTCCGTCTTCGCCTTGTCGATCACGGCTGGATCGCCCGAGTTGGGGTCGAAGTTGCCGTCACGGACCATCGCCATCCCCAGCGCGTCCCGATAGGAGTCGTAGTAGCTGACGACACCCTTGTACTTCGGGTTCCACAGGAGGTCGTATCCCTGCGCTTCCGCTTCAGCGTCCGTGACCCTGTCGCGGCGGTAGGCAACAGCGGTCGTGTAGATGGTGTACGGGATGGTGTATCGCCAGCCCTGGTCGTACCAGGGGCCTGGATCCCAGAACGACTTCCAGACCACGGCCTCCATGTTGGGGAGCATCTCGTGCTGGAGCGGCTGCAGCAGATCCTCCTGCACCAGTCGGGAGATGTAGTCGGTCGTGGGGAAGAAGACGTCGGGTTTGACCTGTCCGGCGACGAGCTTCTGGATCCCCTCCTCCATGTTGTTGAAGGTCGTGACCTCCACCTTCACGTTGAACTGGTCCTCGAACGCGGCCTGGACCTTCTTGTAGAGGTAGGAGTCCCAGTTGTACACCTGGAGGGTGCCGGACTCGAGCGGGGTGCCCGCAGCGATCGGTTCGCCGTTCATCGGCAGGGTGGCCGGATTGTCGGGGCGCGCGAGCGTGGTTCCGGTGGCGCTCGCGCCGCTCGCCACAGTTCCGGGCTTGGAGCACGCCGCGAGGATGGCGCCGAGGCTGGGGACGGCGACCGCCGTAGCTCCGGCCCTCTTCAAGAAGTCTCGTCCTGGACAGTCCCTGACCGCGCTCCCTCATGGATCTCCTCCCCGTGCCTCGCGGACCGTTCGCTCGACGCATGCCACGCGGCTGCGGTTGAGTATCATCCGCACCCCGTGTCGTGCAAGTCTGGCACGCGACGACCCACATGAGCTAGTTGGCGATGTGCGTACACAGGGGGATACGTCGATGAAGGTGCTCGTGGTCGGGGCAGGGCTCGCGGGCCTGCGCGCGGCACTGGCGCTGCAGGATGCGGGCGTGCGCGTTTCGGTCTTCGAGGCACGGGAACGCGTGGGCGGGCGCGTGTGGTCCACGACCCTCGAGAACGGTGCGATCGTCGAGCTCGGGGCGGAGTGGATCATGCCCGGCGACGATGAACTCAGGAGCGTCGCCGAGAGGTTCGGATTGGCGTTGGCGGAGACCGGTGCCGACTACAGGCGACGTGAGGCCACGGGGCCGGGGTCGATCACGCTCGAGCAGCAGGACGCGTTCCTCGTGGCGGCCAACCGTGCCCGGGAGGAGATCGCTCCCGAGGCCGCCGCCGGGGCGAGCCTCGGGGGGTTCCTCGACGGGGTGTCCGGCTCCGATGCTGCGCGCCACGTCCTGAAGACCCGCCTCGCCGGCACGTGCGCGCAGGACCTGGAGCGCGTCACCCTACAGATCACCGATGGCGAGCACGCGTTCGCGCCCGGGGGTGGCCCGTACCACCGGGTGGGCGAGGGGAACCAGCGCATCGCGGAGTCGATGGCCCAGGAGCTCGGCGACGTGCAGGTCGGCCGAGCGGTCGGGGCCGTACGGCGTGAGGACGACGGCGTGACCGTCTCCATCGGGTCGCACGAGGAGCGTGCGGATGCCGTGATCGTGGCCGTGCCGGCGCCCATCGCGGCCCGGATCGTCTACGAGCCCACCCTGCCCGAGCGCTCGGCCTCCTTCCTGGAGGCGGTGACGCTGGGGGTCGCGGCCAAGTTCGCCGTCGCCACCAAGGGGCGTCCGCCCCCCCTCTCGCGGCAGAGCACCGAGCTGTCCATGTGGACGTGGGGAGCCAACGGCGCCGACGGGGCGCCTCGCAGGTGCATCGCATCGTTCGCGGGCTCACCGGCGGCCATGACCTCCTTGGGGCTCGACCGGGGCCGGGTCGATCCCTGGCTGGAGCGGGTGAAGGGGATGAACCCAGAGGTCTCGACGATCGGGGAGCCCGTGATGTACGCGTGGCAGGATGATCCGTACACCCTTGGTGCCTACTCCAGTTGGGACGCGGCGGCGTGGGTGCGCCGCGACGACGGCGCCGTCCCCGTCGGCAGACTGGTGTTCGCGGGCGAGCACACCGCCGGCGGTGAGCACTACGCCACGATGGAGGGCGCGCTCCGCAGCGGCATCAGGGCTGCCAAGCAAGTGCTGACCCTCGTCGGCGCCTGATCGTTCCGGGTCCAGGGTGTCCAGGGTGTCGGAGCCTCACTGCCGCGGCGCGACGTTGCTAGCATCCGGGCGGCACGTTCCGTCGAGCCGAGGAAGAGGGATACCCGTGAGTGAGCACGCCGACGCCCCCGCGGTTCTGGTCGAGGATCTCGGGCCGGTCCGCCGCATGACCATGAACCGTCCTACAGCCCTCAACGCCCTCAACGGCGCCCTCATCCAGGGGCTATCGGAGGCGATCCGTGCTGCGGGCGACGACCCCGACGTCCGTGTCGTGATCCTGCGCGGCGCCGGGCGGGCGTTCTGCGCTGGCTACGACCTGAACGAGGATGCCGAGGAAGGCGAGATGGACGCCGCGCATTGGCATCGGAGCCTCGCGGCGAGCACGGCGCGGATGTTGGAGTTCATCGATTGCCCGAAGCCCACGATCGCGCAGGTGCATTCGTACTGCCTCGCAGGTGGGACCGACCTCATGCTGGCGTGCGACCTGGCGGTGTCGTCGGACGACGCGAAGTACGGCTATGTCGACATCCGCTTCGGATCAGGGGTTGTCTCGATGTTCCTTCCGTGGGTCGTTGGGGTTCGCACCGCCAAGGAACTCCTGTTCACGGGCGAGGACCGGATCTCCGCCGACGAGGCCCTGCGGATCGGTCTCGTCAACCGCGTGGTTCCGGCGGAGGAGCTCGACGAGGCCACCCTGGCGCTCGCGAACGAGATCGCCAAGAACGAACCGTTCGTGATCCAGACCACGAAGCGCGCGCTGAACCGAGCGTGGGACGTGGCAGGCTTCCGCGCGGCGATGACCGCCAACACCGAGCTGGACGTCATGATCGAGACCGCCAACCTCCCGGCTCGCGACGAGTTCCGGCACATCACGCAGGAGGAGGGACTGAAGGCGGCGATCGCGTGGCGAGACGCGCGGTTCCGCGGTGAGCAGGGATGAAGCGGCGCGACCTGACACCCCTGCTTGCTCCCCGGTCGATCGCGATCGTGGGCGCCTCCGAATCGCCCGACTCGTGGGCGCCGGAGATCGAGCGTTCGCTTCGGCACCTCGACTACACGGGGACGCTCTATCCGATCAACCCGAAGTACGAAGAGGTCTGGGGTCGCCCCTGTCTCAAGAGCGTCGCCGAGCTACCCAACGGCGTCGACCTCGTGGTGTTCGTGGTGCCTGCGCACGTGGTCGTGCGGATGATCGACGACTGTGCCCGCGTGGGCGTGAAGGGCATCATGGTCGTGTCATCGGGGTTCGCCGAGGCGGGGGACGAGGGCCGGGCGCTCCAGGAGGAGTTGACCGCGGCGGCGCGGCGAACGGGGATCCCCATGCTCGGGCCCAACGTGGAGGGATTCGTCAACTACGTTGACCATGTTGCACCTTACGGCACGGTCCCACCGGCGAACCCGGTGCCGGGCTCGATCAGCGTGATCTCGCAGTCGGGCACCGTGGCGTGGGCCATCAACCAGATGGCGTCGGATCGTGGGGTCGGCCTACGCATCATCCTCGGGGTCGGCAACGAGGCCGTGCTCGGCCTGGGGGATCTGTTCTCATGGGCCGCCGCCGACCCGAAGACGAAGGTGGTCACCAGCTATGTCGAGACGATGCGCGACGTCGATGGCATCGGACAGGGCCTCCAGGCGCTGCGCGACGCTCGCAAGCCCGTGCTCATCTGCGCTCCCGAGGGTCGCAGCGAGGCCGCGCGCCGATCGATCGTGGCACACACCGGCGCGCTGGCCGGGAACACCGCGCTACGCGATGCGTGGCTCAAGGGCCACGGGGTCGTGCTCGTCGAGGACCCGGTCACGATGTTCGAGGCGGCGCTGCTGCTGAGCCATCGTAGGAGGCTGCGGTCACCCGGGGTGGCCGCAGCCCTGCAATCCGGCGGCGCCTGCACACTGTTCGCAGAGGCGGCCGGGGGTGCGGGGCTGACGTTGCCGGAGTTCGCCCCGGCCACCAAGCGGCGCCTGAGGAAGGCACTGCCCCACTACGCCTCCCAGAACAACCCTCTGGACGTCACGGGGCAGGCGGCCGTGGAGACCCATATGTTCTGCGCCGCGCTGGAGGCGCTCGCCGACGATCCGTCGGTGGGGCTGATCGCCTTCGACGCCTTCCCCCCGCGCATCGCGGGTGAGGCGCCCTGGGCGGACGACGTCCTGACGAAGGCGCGTCCAGCTGCAGCGAACCACTGGAGTGGTGTTCGCCAGCGTAGCCCTGGCCCCGCTCGCCTACATCCCGGAGGCGATCGCCTTCACGCGGCGGTGGAGGCAGCTGCCGTTCCTCCAGGGCCACAGGGCCTCGAGCGGCGCGATCAGGGCGTTGGTGGAGTTCGGCACCGCCGGTGCCCGGGCCACCGCCCGCCGCAGCGCACACCCGAACCGCGCGAAGGCCCTTCGCGTGCTCCGCGGTCTGAGCGGGCCGGTGGACGAGGCAGCCGCCGCCAAGATCCTCGAGCTCTACGGCGTACGACGACCCGGCGAGCGAGCCGTCGGCACGCCGGAAGGTGCGGCGGCCTTCGCGCGGACGATCGGGTTCCCCGTGGCCGTGAAGGCGCTCGCGCCAGAGCTACCGCACAAGGCGAAGTTGGGCGGCGTCCGGCTCGGACTCACGAATCCCACCGATGTAGAGGTGGCGGCGGCCGAGGTACTCCAGGCGGCGCGGCGAGCCGACGCGAAGTCACCGCGCGTGCTCGTCCAGCAGATGGTGAGTGGCGCTGAGCTGCTGGTGGGGGTCGTCGTGGACGAGGGTTACGGCCCCATGATCACGGTTCGACCCGGAGGTGCGCTGGCCGAGGCCGGCGAGGCGGTCTTCGTTCCGTGCCCCCTCACGGCCGCCCAGGCGCTCGCGTACCTGCGTGAGCAGGCGGGGCGCTGCGGGCTCGATCCGATGCACCACGATCTCCGGGCGGCGGCGAAGGCCGTCGAGGGGATCGCGTGGGCGGCGTACGACCTCCGTGACCGGATCACCTCGCTGGAGGCCAACCCGCTGCTGGTGGACGAACGAGGCGCTGTGGCCGTCGACGCCCTCGCGGAAGCGCGCTCCGTGTGATCTTCGGCCTGTTGGCGGCGCTCGGCTGGGGGAGCGCCGACTACGGGGGAGCCGTCGCCGGCCGCAGGTTCGGAAGCCTGCCGACGGTCCTGGTGTCCCAGGGGCTCAGCGCGCTCGTCGTCACGGCGGTGTTCGTGGCGGCCGGCCACACCGTCGGGGAACTCTCGCCCGTCGGCTGGGTCATCGGATTGAACGGCGTCGCTTCGGCGACGGCGTACGCCTCCCACTACAAGGCGCTGCAGTTGGGACCGATGGTCGTCGTCTCGCCGGTGAGCGCCGGCTACGCGGTGGTGGGGGTGGTCCTCTCCGTCGTGATCCTCCACGAGCGGCCGACCCCGCTCACGCTGCTCGGGATCGCCGTGACGGTGGTCGGCGTGATGCTGGCGTCGACCGACCTCGCGAAGCTGCGTGCCGGTACGCACGGGGTACCGCCGGGCCTCCCGTGGGCGCTGCTGGCGGCGCTCTGCTTCGGGATCGGGGGCTTCACGCTCGGTTGGGCCGCCCAACACGTCGGGGCGCTGACCGCGATGTGGGGTTCGCGAGTGGCCCAGATGGTGGGCTTCGGCGGACTCGCGGTTCTGGGATCGCGTCAACTGTCGGAGATCGGGTGGAACGCCGGGACGGGGGTGGCCGCGGCCACGGGTCTGGCGGACATGGTCGGCGTCTTCGCCTTCGCCCTTGGAGCGACGAGGGCATCCCTGTCGATCGTGCTTACCGCCTCGGCGATATTCCCGCTCATCGCGGTGGGACTCAGCATCGCGTTCCTGCACGAGCGACCCGTGACGAACCAGCTGGTGGGAGCGTGCGTGGCCGTCGCCGGCCTGATGCTGCTTGGACTCGCCAGCTAGCGCCCGCCCTGGACAGGGTCGATCATCGGGGCGAAGAACTCGATCGGGATGTCATCGGGGTCGCGTGCCGTCAAGACGACCCCGTACGACACATGCTCGATCGGACCGTGCGCAGCCCCGGCCTCATCCAACCGCTCGCGCCACGCTTCGATCGTGGCAGGGCCCGCGCAGGCGATAGAGAGGTGATCCATCCCGACCCGCCGATGGTCGAACCGGTCGGTCGACGGTGTGTCCTCGTGCATCGTGAGGCCGATCGTCAGGCCATCGTCGGTCCGCATCAGCGCCCGCGTCCAACCTGGACCTTGCCGATCGGCGACGCGCTCCATCCCAAGCACCTCGGTGTACCAGGCGACGCTTCGGTCCAGGTCCGTGACCGCGAGCGTCACGTGGTGGAAGCGGCCTGTGTCGGTCATGCGTCCTGCCCGTGCCGGTAGAACTCGACCACTTCCGGGGCCAGCGGCGTGTTGCCCATGATCAGATCGGCGGCCTTCTCCGCGGTCATCATCACGGGCGCGTAGATGTTGCCGTTGGTGACGTAGGGCATCACCGAAGCATCGACGACGCGGAGGCCATCCAGGCCGTGCACCTTCATCGTCAGCGGATCGACCACGGAGCGGTCGTCCGTGCCCATCCTGCACGTGCACGAAGGGTGGAGCGCGGTCTCCCCGTCCCGGCGCGACCCAGTCGAGGATCTCCTCCTCGCTGTCGACCGAGACGCCGGGCGAGAGCTCTCCTGCGTTGAAGGGATCGAACGCCGGCTGGTTCAGGATCGACCTGGCCACGTGGATCGCCTCGACCCACTCGCGCCGATCCTGCTCGGTCGACAGGTAGTTGAATCGCAGCGCCGGATGTTGCGCGGGGTCGGCGTTCTTGATCTTGACCGACCCACGCGCATCCGAGTACATGGGGCCGATGTGTACCTGGTATCCGTGGTCGCTCGCCGGGGCGGACCCGTCGTAGCGCACCGCGATCGGTAGGAAGTGGAACATGAGGTTCGGGTAGGCGACCTCGTCGTCGCCGCGGACGAAGCCGCCGGCTTCGAAGTGGTTCGTGGCACCTGGTCCCGATCGGAAGACGAGCCACCGGAAGCCCACCCACGGGCGCCAGCGCCACTGCATGTACGGGGCGACCGACACCGGCTGCTTGCACGCGTACTGGATGTAGACCTCCAGGTGGTCCTGGAGGTGTTCGCCCACGCCCTTGAGGTCGTGCACGACGTCGATCCCCAGCGTCCGCAGCTCATCGGCGTTGCCCACGCCCGAGAGCTGCAGGAGTTGGGGCGAGTTGATCGCCCCGCCGCAGAGCACGATCTCTCCTCCGGTGACGGCGTGGTGCTGTCTTCCCGCGCGTGTAGTCGACGCCCACCGCTCGGTGCCCCTGGAACCTGATCTTCGTGACGAACGCCCTCGTCTCGACCTTGAGGTTGGGTCGGCTCATCACAGGATGCAGATACGCACGAGCCGCCGAGAGCCTCCGCCCGTTGCGGATGTTCCGGTCGAACGGCGCGAACCCTTCCTGCCGGTAGCCGTTCACGTCCTCGGTCAGGGGGTAACCGGCCTGCTGTACCGCTTCGAAGAACGCCCCGAACAGCGGTGAGGCGGCGGGTCCGCGTTCGAGGCCCAGAGGGCCGGAATGACCGCGGAACGGGTCGTCGATCTCGGCCGCGAGGCAGTTCTCCATCCGCTTGAAGTAGGGGAGGCAGTGCGCGTAGTCCCAGGTCTCCATCCCGGGGTCCCCAGCCCAGCGCTCGTAGTCCAGGGGGTTGCCGCGCTGGAAGATCATCCCGTTGATGCTGCTGGAACCTCCCGAGGACCTTGCCGCGTGCGTGATAGATCCGACGGCCGTTCATGAACGGCTCCGGCTCGGACTCGTACTTCCAGTCGTAGATAGCGGCTACCGATCGGGAAGGGCAGGGCGGCGGGCATATGGATGAAGACATCCCACGGGTAGTCGGAGCGGCCAGCCTCCAGGACGAGCACGGAGGTCGAGGGGTCGGCGCTGAGTCGGTTGGCGAGGGCGCTGCCAGCCGAGCCACCGCCGATGATCACGTAGTCGTACCGCGCTGCCATGGTCCGTTTCCCCCTCCGCCGAGACGGTTCGGGATGCTAGCCCGCCCCGCGGCCCGCGCGCACGAGTAGGTTGCCCACTCCGCAACCCCTGGGTTGCGTGCACGCCGCGGCGCGCCCAGTATCCACCGGTCGGATAGCTGGGGAGAGGGGGGAGCTGTTGGACGAGGCGATCACCGTCGCGTGCCGCAACGTCTGGAAGGTCTATGGACCGAAGGCGGAGCGGATCGTCGGCTCGCCGGAGGCGGACCTCTCACGCCAGGAGCTGCTGGAGAGGACCGGCTGCGTCGCGGCGGTCCGCGACGTCTCGTTCGACGTGGGGGTCGGCGAGGTCTTCGTGGTCATGGGCCTCTCGGGCAGCGGCAAGTCCACGTTGGTTCGCATGATCAACCGGTTGCACGACCCCACCAGCGGGCAGGTCCTGGTCGACGGCGACGACGTCGTGGCGATGGACCCCGAACGGCTCCGCGAGCTGCGCCGTCGGAAGATCAGCATGGTGTTCCAGCACTTCGGGCTGCTCCCGCATCGCACGATCGAGGAGAACGTCGGGTTCGGGCTGGAGGTCCAGGGGGTCGAGAAGGAGGATCGCGTCGAGCGCGCCCGTGAGGTGCTGGAGACCGTGGGTCTGGGCGGGTGGGGACGGTCGTTCCCCGACGAGCTCTCCGGAGGTATGCAGCAGCGCGTCGGGCTTGCCCGCGCCCTCGCGAACGACCCCGAGATCATGCTGTTCGACGAGCCGTTCAGCGCCCTGGACCCCTTGATCCGTCGCGACATGCAGGACGAGGTGATCCGCCTCCAGGAAGACGTGAAGAAGACCATGATCTTCATCACCCACGATCTCATGGAGGCACTGAAGCTCGGCGATCGCATCGCCATCATGAAGGACGGGCAGTTCGTGCAGGTCGGGACGCCCGAGGAGGTCGTGGCGCATCCCGCAGACGACTACGTGTCGGACTTCACGCGGGACGTGCCGCGCACGCACGTGCTCACGGTTCGCACGATCATGCGGGCGGCCAACGGTGACGCCGACTACGCGGGTGACGTCGCCTCCACGACGATCGTACGGGACCTGTTGCCGATGGTGGTCGACCACGACCGCCCCTACCGGGTGGTGGATGGTGAGCGACAGATCGGCGTGGTGGACCGGCGAGCCGTCCTGGCCGCCATGGTCGAGGACCAGGGCTGATGGGCGTCGAGGCCCCGTCCTCCGGGCTCGGCGAGCTCGAGGTCGAAGAGGCCGAGGCGCGCGGGATCCGCACGTCGCACCGCAAGCCCCACCCCTGGCGGCGCAGGGCGAGTCTGGGCCGCTTGCGTGATCGTCGTCGTCATCATCGGCCTGCAGCTCACCGGCGGCTTCCCGAAGGGTCTCACCGTCGAGGCGGCGAAGCCGTTCAACGCCTTCAACGATTGGGTGACCAACAACCAGAACACCTCCCCCATCTTCGAGTACTTCCTGATCCCGCTCCGCAAGTGGATCCAGAGCACGTTCGATCAGACCGTTCTCTTCCTGTCGAGGATGACGTGGTTCGGCGTCGTCGTGACCGCCGCAGCCCTGGCGGGCTTCCTCGCCGGCTGGCGGATGGCGATCGTCGCAGCGGCCGGGTTCCTGGTGATGGGTGCCTTGGGGCTGTGGGCGCCGAGCATCGAGACGCTGGCCCTGGTGATCTTCGCGGTGGCGATCGCGGTGGCGATCGGTGTTCCGATGGGGATCTGGGCCGGCCGTCGGTCCCGGGTTGACAGAGCGCTCCGTCCGGTGCTGGACGCCATGCAGACGATACCGGCCTTCTCCTATCTGGTGCCTGCGGTGCTGCTGTTCGGCATCCTGGTTCCGCCCGCCCTGGTAGCCGCCGTGATCTTCGCCATCCCCCCCGCGATCCGGCTTACCAGCCTGGGGATCCGCCAGGTGCCGGACACGGCGTTGGAGGTCGGAAGGTCGTTCGGGACCACCGACCGGCAGCTGCTGCGCAAGGTGCAACTTCCGTTCGCGAAGCCCTCAGTGATGTTGGGGGTCAACCAGACCATCATGATGGCGCTGGGCCTGATCGTGATCGCCTCCTCCGTGGGCTTCGGCGGGCTCGGGCGCGTCGTGCTGGATGCCCTCGACCTCCTCAACGTCGGTGCCGCCCTCATGGGCGGACTCGCGATCGTGGCGATGGCCATCGTGCTGGACCGGGTGACGTTCGCCTGGAGCCGGCGGGGCCGGGAGCTCCGCGGCTCCAAGGAGACGCGGCTGTTCCGATGGACCGTCTCACGGCGGCTGGCGCTGGTGCTCACGGTCGTGGTGTGCGTCGCCGGTGTGATGTTCGGCCGCCAGATCCTGCAGCAACAGGACTTCCCGCAGTCGCTCACCGTCTCGTTCGCCTCGCAGGTGAACACGGCGGTGGACTGGGTCACGACGACGTTCGGCGGGATCACGAGCGCCATCACCACCGGCATGATCAGGTACCTCTTGGACCCGCTGTACAAGCTGCTCACCAACGTCCCGTGGTGGATGGTGTGCGGGTTCGCGGCGCTGATCGGCTGGCGTGTCTCGCGTCGCTGGACCTTGCCGGTGCTCGCGTTCGTCTGTATCGGATCGGTGGGCGTGATCGGGCTGTGGGACCCAGCCATGAACACGCTGAGTCAGGTCATCGTGGCGGTGGTGATCGCGGTGGCCCTCGCCGTGCCGATCGGCATCTGGTCCGGACGTAGCGACCGTGTCCAGCAGGTCCTGAAGCCCATCCTGGACACGATGCAGACGATGCCGCAATTCGTCTACCTCGTGCCGGCGGTCGCCCTGTTCTCGGTGGGGCGCGTCCCCGCCGTCATCGCTGCCCTGGTGTACGCGCTGCCGCCCGGGATCCGGTTGACGGACCTGGGCATACGGCAGGTGCCCAAGGACATCGTCGAGGCAGCCGACGCGTTCGGTGCGAAGCCTTGGCAGACGTTGTGGAAGGTACAGGTACCCTTGGCGCGGCCCTCGATCCTGCTGGGTGTGAACCAGACCGTGATCATGGTCTTCTCGGTCGTGATCATCGGCGGCCTGGTCGGCGGCGAGGGATTGGGCTACCTGGTGGTGAACGGGCTGTCGCACGACCCGGGCACCGGGATGGTGGCGGGCATCGCGATCCTGTTGCTCGCGATCGTGATGGACCGCATCACGCAGGCGATGGGTCAGGCCCCACGAAGGGTGGCCGGGTCGCGGGCGCCCGCGGAGTCCTCGGGGATGCCCACGCTCGTAGGTACGGATGAAGAAGGGCTCCAACGAGAGGAGGACGGATGATGAAGCATCGATGGGTGGGCGTCGCCGCGGCCTTGGGCGCGCTCACGCTGCTCGCGGCCGCGTGCAGTGACGTGCAATCGAACAGCTCCGCCGCGAGCGGTGCGTCGGGTTCGGCGGCGCCTGATAACTCGGGCACCACGATCAACCTGGCGATCAACCCATGGGTGGGGTCCGACGCCAACGTGGCGGTGGCGCAGGACCTGCTGCAGAGCGAACTGGGCTATACGGTCGCGACGACCAAGATCGACGAATATGCCCAGTTCCCGGCTCTGTCCAGCGGCCAGCTGGACGCGACCCTCGAGGTCTGGCCCTCGGGTCACGCGAAGGACTACAAGAAGTACATCCAGGGCAACAACGGCGTCGTGGACGGCGGCAAGCTCGGCGTGGTCGGGCAGATCGGTTGGTGGATCCCGACCTACATGCTCACGGACCATCCCGAGCTCGCGACCTGGGAGGGGCTCAAGACCGACGCCGACCTCTTCAAGACCGCTGAGAGCGGTAGCGCAGGTCAGATCCTGGACGGCGACCCGAGCTTCGTGACGTTCGACCAGCCGATCGCGGACAACCTCGGGCTCAACCTCAAGGTGGTCTACGCGGGCTCGGAGGCGGCGCAGCTGACGGCCCTCAAGACCGCGTATGCCAAGCAGGCCCCGATCCTCATGTACTTCTGGACGCCCCACTGGGCGCAGCAGAAGTACGACCTCACGATGATCAAGCTGCCGGACGTCACCCCGGCATGTGAGCAGGCGGCTGCGGGCGACACGACGAAGTACGCATGCGCGTACCCGGAGGACGACCTCTACAAGGCGTTCAACTCGGATCTGCAGACGAAGGCCCCGGCGGCCTTCGCGTTCCTGTCGGCGATGATGTACACGAACGACGACCAGAACGTCATCGGCTTGGGGATCGCCAACGGCGAGACACCGCAGGACGCGGCGCAGAAGTGGATCGACGACAACCCGCAGGTGTGGCAGCCCTGGGTGGATGCCGGGCTCGCGGCCCAGAGCTCCAGCTAGGGGTTCGAGGTAGACGCACGCGGGGGGGCGGCCCGATGACGGGCCGCCCCCCGCGTGTCGATGCCTCACGCCACGCGGTCGCGGAGCCGGTTGCCCATCGGGTCGTAGGGGACCTCGGGGAGGATCCGTGCGGCGCGGGGCTCGCCCACCACGAACACGGTGACCTCGGCTGCCGATCCGACGACCTCGCGATCGATGTAGGCGAGCGCGAGGCTCTTGCCGACGTGGTGACCGTAGGCGCCGGAGGTCACGGATCCAACACGCAGGTCGTCGATCCAGATGCCCTCGTCGGCAGAGGCGTCGGCATCGGTAGCGTCGACCTCCAGCAGCACGAGGCGCTGGGCCGGGCCCTCCTCGCGCGCCTTGCGCACGGCGTCCACCCCGATGAAGTCGCCCTTGTCGAACGCCACGAATCGGTCGAGGCCCGACATCGCCGGCGTGTAGTCCTGGCGGAACTCCGCGGACCAGATCCCGTAGCCCTTCTCCAGACGGAGGCTGTCGATCGCGCGGTCGCCGATGAGACGGAGGCCGTGCGCCGCGCCCGCCTCGCGGAGCTCCTTCAGCAAGGTACGGTGCCGCGTCGACGGCACCACGATCTCGTAGCCGAGCTCGCCGGTGAGCGAGATGCGGCCTACCACCGCCTGAGCGCTGCCCACGTCCATCCGACGGATCCGGAGGAACCCGAACGCGTCGTTCGAGACGTCCTCGTGGGCGAGGTCGGCCAGTATCGCGCGGGATGCAGGGCCGGAGACCGAGAACCCCATCCAGTCGTCGGTGACGTTGGTGAGGACCACGCCGCTCGGAGGTAGTTGCGCGCGCAACCACCGCTAGGTGCCAGTCCTGGAGGTAGTACGAGCCGGTGAGCCAGAACCGCTCCTCGTCGAGTCGCGAGACCGAGAGGTCGCCCACCAGGCGTCCGTTCTCGTTGAGCATGGGTGACAGCCGGATCGCTCCTGTGGCGGGGATGCGCCCGGCGAGCAGGTGGTCGAGCCACGCCTCGGCGCCGGGGCCGGCCACCTCGTACCGCGCGTACTGCGCGATCTCGTACGCGCCGGCGGTGGTGCGAACCGCCTCGACCTCCTCGCCCACGATCGGTTCGGCGTTCGAACGGCCGAGGGTGTCGTTCTCCTCGAAGTCGGCCGTCGGCGCGAAGTAGAGCGGCACCTCCAGGCCCCAGTTCACCGTGAACCGGGCGCCGGCGGCGAGGAGCTGGTCGTAGCAAGGGGTGGTCTTGAGCGGTCGCCCGGCCGGCAGTTCCTCGTTCGGATAGGCCATGACGAACCGGCGTGCGTAGAACTGCGCGGTCATGTCGCGCAGGTAACGATCGTTCGAGGCGTAGGGACCGAACCGGGCGACATCCATCCCGAACACGTCGTAGCCGGGGTCGCCGTCCACGATCCAGTTCGCGAGCGCGAGGCCGATGCCGGCGCACTGCGAGAAGCCCGCCATGACGCCGCAGGCCGCCCAGTAGTTGGGGATCCCGTCGACGGGCCCCACGAGGGGGTTGCCATCAGGGGTGAACGTGAAGGCTCCGTTGACCCAACGGCGGATGCCGGTTCCCTCCAGCACGGGGAACCGCCGGAAACCGATCGAGAGCTCGGGCATGATCCGGTCGAGCTCCTCGGGGAACAGGGTCCGGCCGAAGTCCCAGTCCGCCCCCTCGACCATCCAGTGGCGCGGATGCTGTTCGTAGACGCCCAACAGGATGCCGCGGCCCTCCTTCTGGAGGTAGGTGAAGCCCTCGAGATCGGTGACGGCGGGCATGTCGCCCTCGATCGCCGCGATCTGCGGGATCTCGTCGGTCACGAGGTAGTGGTGGGGCATCGGCACGAGCGGGTGATCGACGCCCACCATCCGGCCCACCCGCCGGGCCCACAGACCGGCCGCGTTGACCACGTGCTCGGCGATGACGTCGCCCCGTTCGGTCTCGACGCGCCACTCTCCGCTCGACAGGCGCGTCAGCGACACGACTCGGTCGTGCTGGATCACCTCGGCACCGCGCTTGCGGGCAGCTCCCGCGTAGGCCTGCGTCGCACCGTTCGGATCCAGGTTGCCCTCCAGCGGGTCGAAGAGCGCCCCGTAGAGGCCGGTGGGGTCCATGATGGGCACCAGGTCGACGGCCTCCCCCGGCGTGAGGAGGTGGGCGTCGGTGTCCTGGGTGCGGAGCCACTGGAGCTCGGACCGTAGCCAGTGCCAGCGCTCGGGCGTCTCGGCGAGCTCCATACCTCCGGACATGTGCAGGCCCGCGCTCTGACCGGACTCCTCCTCGACCTGGGGATACAGCCCGATCGTGTACTTCTGCAGCGCCGCGATCCGGGTGTCCGAGTTCATCGCGTGGAACCCGCCGGCGGCGTGCCAGGTGGATCCGGCGGTGAGCTCCTCACGCTCGATGAGTGCGGCGTCGGTGAGTCCGCGCAGCGTCAGGTGGTACAGCACACTGCACCCGACGATGCCGCCGCCGATCACGACGACCTGGTACCGATCCTTCATGCGAGCACCGCCTCCGAGCCGGGGATCCGAGGCCCGGAGTCTATCCACGGCAGGACGAGCGGGGATGACCAGCGGTCGCGTCAGGTTCCGAGCGCTCGAGCGAGCGTTGCGTGGCCGTGCGAGGATGTCGCGCCATGGCCGAAACTCCCTACTACCGTGCGGATCTCGCGCTCATCCACCACCTCGGCTTCGCGTTCCACGCCGAGGATTGTGCGCCGGGCGTCCTCGCGTTGCTCGAGCCCGTCCTCGAGCGCAGCGGGCTCGTCGTGGAGCTCGGGTGCGGCAGCGGGCTGCTCACGAAGTACCTCGTCGACGCCGGGCATCGCGTGATCGCGACCGACGCGTCTCCAGCCATGCTCGACCTCGCCCGCGAACACGCAACCGGCGCCAAGGAGATCCGGCGGCTGACCCTGCCGGACGATCCGATCCCCGAGGCCGACGCGATCGTGTCCGTCGGGCACGCGCTCAACTACCTCCCGGACACCGGCGCCATCGATCGTGCGTTGGTCGCGATGGCGGAGGCGCTCCGGCCCGGCGGGTTGCTCGCGATCGACGTCTGTGACCTGTCCTACGCCGAGGCCAGATCCGGCGCATCCACCGGGGCGTGGGTCGAGGACGACTGGGCCATCATCAACGAGCGCTCGACCCCCGCGCCCGATCGGTTCGTGCGGCAGATGGCCATCTTCACGAGGAACGACGACGGGTCCTGGCGCCGCGACGACGAACGGCACGAGAACGTGCTGATCGACACGAGCATCGTGCCCCGGCTGCTCGCCGCCCACGGCGTGGAAGCGCGTCTCGGCACGTCGTTCGGGACGGAGGAGCTCCCCGAAGGCCTCCATACCGTGATCGGCCGCCGCACACCGTAGCGGGCGGACGTATCGGGAGGCGTCGATGTCCGCTCCCGAACGGGGTTGCAGTCCCCGCAACTCAGGCCTTGCGGCCGCAACGGGCAGTGAGAACATGCAGCGGCATCAGCGGGAAGGAGAGAGATGCGAGAACGTGCCCAGACGGTGATCATCGGCGCCGGGATCGTCGGTGTCTCTGCCGCCTACCACCTCTCGGAGTTGGGCGTCACCGATGTGCTCGTCGTGGACCAGGGACCGCTCTTCGCGACGGGCGGATCCACCTCGCACGCCCCCGGCATCATCTTCCAGACGAACGGCTCGCGGACCATGTGCCGCATCGCGCAGGACTCCGTGGCGCTCTACGACTCCGTCGAACTCGACGGGGAGCGCTGCTGGTACGGCACCGGCGGCATGGAGGTCGCCACCACGCCCGAGCGGATGGAGGAGCTGAAGCGACGGCAGGGGTTCGCACGTTCCTACGGGATCGAGGGGACCGAACTCATCTCGCCCGCCGAGGCCGCGGAACGGAGCCCGCTCCTGGATCCCTCCACGATCCTCGGTGCCTACTGGGTCCCCACCGACGGAGCCGCCAAGACGGTGCAACTCGTGACCGCGCTCGCCCTGGCGGCTCAGGAGCGCGGCGTGGCGTTCGAGGGTGGCGTCACGGTCACCGGGTTCGACATCCACGGGGGGCGCGTGCACGGGGTGCACACGGACCAAGGGACCGTCGACTGCGAGCGGGTCCTGATCTGCGCCGGGATATGGGGGCCGAGGGTAGGGGCGCTGGCACGGGTGCCGATCCCACTGGTGGCGGTGCAGCACCAGCTCGTCTGGACCGACCCGATCCCGGAGCTCGACGTCGCGGCTTCGGCCCACGATCGATGGATGTACCAGCCGGTGGTGCGCCACCAGGACATGTCTCTCTACTTCCGCCAGCGCGAGGATCACTTCGGCGTCGGCAACTACCGACACGAGCCGATCGTGACGCCCCAAGGGGCGATCCGGCGCCACGGAGACGGCCCCATGCCCTCGTTGATGCCGTGGACCCCCCGCGACTTCGATCTGTGTGAGTCGGAGACCGCACGCCTGTTCCCGGTGCTCGCGGGGAAGATGCGTCCCGCCGACCCCGCACGTTCGCTGAACGGGATGTTCTCGTTCACGCCCGACGGCGGATCCGTGGTGGGGGAGAGCGCAACCGCGCGCGGCGTCTGGGTATGCGAGGCGGTCTGGGTCACCCACGGGGCGGGTATGGCGCGCCAGGTCGTCGAGTGGATGGAGACGGGCGAGCCCAGCTACGACCTCGCCGAGGCCGACGCCAACCGCTTCTACCCGTTCCAGACGTCGGCGCCGTACGTGATCGAGCGCGGAAAGCAGCAGTACCGAGAGGTCTACGACATCATCCACCCCCTCCAGCAGCCCTCGAAGCCGCGGAACCTCCGGCTCACGCCGTTCTTCGCCCGGCACCGGGCTCTCGGCGCGGAGTTCTTCACGGGCGCAGGCTGGGAGCGGCCGCAGTGGTTCCGGGCGAACCGCGATCTGGTCGGAGGCGTCGCACACGAATGGGCCCGGCGGAGCGGCTGGGCTGCCGAGGGGTGGTCGCCCGAGGTCGGCGCGGAGCATCTGACGACGCGCTCTCACGCGGCGCTCTTCGACATCACGCCGTTCGCGAAGTTCGACGTGACGGGGATCGACGCGCTCTCCTTCCTCGAGCGGGTCTTCGCGAATCGGATCGACCGACCGGTGGGTTCGATCGTCTACACCGCGGCGCTCACCGAGCGCGGCGGCATCCGTCTGGACCTCACGGTCATCCGCAAGGACGAAGCGCTCTTCCGGGTGGTGACGGGGGGTGGCAGCGGCCAGCACGACCTTGCGTGGCTCCGACGGCAGATCCACGCGGGTGAGGACATCACGATCACCGAGCGCACCGGGTCGCTGTTCGCGGTGGGCCTATGGGGACCGAACGCGCGCGCGATCCTGGAGCAGGTCACCGACGCCGATGTGTCGAACGACGCCTTCCCCTACCTCACGGCGCGCTACCTCAACGTCGGCGAGGTCAACCCGGTCTGGGCGCAGCGGATCTCCTACGCGGGCGAGTTGGGCTGGGAGCTCTACGGCCAGTTGGCGATGGGGGATCGGGTCTGGGATCTCTTGTGGGAGGCGGGTCGCGACCACGGACTGATCGCGGCGGGCGGCGGTGCCTTCGACTCGCTGCGGCTGGAGAAGGGGTACCGGCTCTGGGGGCAGGACATCCACACGGAGCACGATCCGCTGGAGGCGGGGCTGGGCTTCGCGGTGCGCTGGGATAAGGAGTTCCAGGGCAAGGCGGCGCTGGAGGCGATCCGCGCCGAGGGCGGCCCGACGCACCGGCTGGCCTGCATGACGTTCGACGATCCGCGGGTCGTGGCGATGGGCAAGGAGCCGATCTGGCATGAAGGCCAGGTCGTGAGCTACGTGACCTCGGCGGCGTACGGCTACTCGGTCGGGCGGGGCATCGTCTACGGCTACCTCCCGACCGCGCTGGCCGCGGCGGGGACGCCGGTGGAGGTCGAGTACTTCGGGGTGCGCTCACGCCGCGACGGTGAGCGCCGACCCTCTGTGGGACCCCGAAGGCGAACGCCTGAAGGCATGAGGCAACGAGCGACGAGGAGAACGGAACGACCATGAGCGACGAGCAGATCGACCTGTCGGCCCTCGGTGACGACGACCTCGTCGCCCAGATGCACGACGACCTCTACGACGGCCTCGCCGAGGAGATCGTGGAGGGGACGAACCTCCTGCTGGGGCGTGGCTGGGCCGCCGACAGGGTGCTGAACGAGGCGCTGGTAGAGGGCATGCGGATCGTGGGTATCGACTTCCGTGACGGGATCCTGTTCGTACCGGAGGTGCTCCTGGCCGCCAACGCGATGAAGGCGGGGATGGCGATCCTCCGTCCGCTCCTCGCGGAGACCGGTGCCGAGCGCATGGGTACCGTCGTGATCGGCACCGTGAAGGGCGACATCCACGACATCGGCAAGAACCTCGTAGCGATGATGCTCGAGGGTGCCGGCTTCGACGTGATCGACCTCGGCATCAACAATCCCGTGGAGAACTATCTGGCGGCCCTCGAGGAGCACGACCCGGACATCCTGGGGATGAGCGCGCTGCTCACGACGACCATGCCCTACATGAAGGTCGTGATCGACGAGCTCGAGGCGAAGGGCCTGCGCGACAAGTACATCGTGCTGGTGGGGGGTGCCCCGCTGAACGAGGAGTTCGGCAAGGCGGTGGGCGCCGACGCCTACTGCCGCGACGCCGCCGTGGCCGCCGAGACCGCACAGGCGTTGGTGCTCGCGAAGCGCGCGATGGCCTCGTGAAGCCGAGCCGACCGATGAAGGGACGATATGGCTGAGTTGACCGTGATCCGGTGGCGCGACATCCCGATGCAGCTGGTGGCCCGGGGCGAGGGCGGCGCGAGCGCGCGCGCCTTGCTCCCGGAGCGTTTCCAGGAGGCGGTCGACGCCGCAGCGATGGTCGCAGGGCTGATCGGCTCCGACGACTACACCGAGCAGATGCAGATGGACCGCCGTCCGTGCGGCGACGACCTCGACGCCGAGGTGGCGGACATGGCCGCGACCCTGGAGGCCGAGTGGACCGAGGACGTCCTGCGCGCCGCGATCCGCTCCGGTGGCATCAGAGGCGGGGCGGACGTCGCCGGCGACACCGATGCCGTGCGGCCCTCATCCGAGGAGGACTGAGTGACCGACACGGTCGTCTCCAGCGCGACCCGTGAGGTCGTGATCGGCAGCGGACGGCCGTTCGTCGTCATCGGAGAACGCATCAACCCGACCGGCCGCAAGCGACTCGCCGCCGAGATGGTGGCGGGCGACTTCTCCACGGTGGTCGCCGACACGCACGCGCAGGTGGCGGCGGGCGCGCACATGCTCGACGTCAACGCCGGCATCCCGCTGGCCGACGAGCCCGCGATCCTCGCTCAGACCATCGAGCTGGTGCAGTCGCTCACCGACGTGCCGCTGTCGATCGACTCCTCGATCGTGGCGGCCTTGGAGGCCGGGCTCGCCGCATATCAGGGCAAGGCGCTCGTGAACTCCGTCACCGGGGAGGATGAGCGCATCGAGCAGGTCCTGCCGCTGGTGGCGAAACACGGCGCGGCGGTGGTCGCCATCACGAACGACGAGACCGGCATCAGCGAGGACCCCGACGTGCGGTTCGCCGTCGCGGAGAAGATCGTTCACGCGGCGGCCGACCACGGCATCCCCGCGCACGACATCGTCGTGGACCCGCTGGTGATGCCGATCGGCGCCATGGGCGGCGCGGGCCGGCAGGTGTTCGCGCTCGTGCGCCGCCTCCATGAGGAGCTCGGGGTCAACACGACGTGCGGCGCGTCGAACATCTCGTTCGGGCTGCCGAACCGCAACGGCATCAACGGGGCGTTCCTGACCATGGCGATCGCGAACGGCCTGACGAGCGCGATCACGAGCCCGCTGCACGAGGAGGTCCGTCAGGCCGTCATGGCCGCCGACGTCCTGATGGGCACGGACGAGCACTGCGCCTCGTGGATCGGCCGCTATCGCGAGGACCCCACGGGCGGCCCCACGTCCGGGCGCCGCGGCGGGCGTGAGGGTCGCCGCCGCCGACCGTCCGAGGGCGCGCCGCCGTCGTGACCGACGAGGGCGCGCTCGTCGTCTTCACGCCGTCGGGCAAGCGCGGCCGGTTCGCGCCGGGCACGGACCTGCTGGCGGCCGCGCGCGAGTTGGCCGTCGACCTGGATTCGGTCTGTGGTGGACGCGGCATCTGTGGGCGATGCCAGGTCGTCGTGAGCGAAGGCGCGTTCGCGAAGCACGGCATCACGTCGGCGGTGGATCACCTCACCCCCTTCAGCGCTCCCGAGCGGCAGTTCCGGGATCGGAGCGGACTCGCCGAGGACCGGCGCCTGGGGTGCCACGCTCGGATCGTGGACGACCTCGTGGTCGACGTGCCGCCCGAGAGCCAGATCCACCGGCAGGTCGTGCGGAAGGAGGCTGACGCGCACCCGATCGAGGTGGATCCGGTCGTGCGCCTTCACTACGTGGAGGTACGCGAGCCCGACATGGCGGATCCCAGTGGGGATCTTCAGCGACTCGCGGAGGCGCTCGAGCGCGACTGGTCGCTATCCGGGCTGGGGTGCGACGCCGCCGTGCTCGCGTCGCTCCAGCGGACGCTCCGGGCCGGCGACTGGACCACCACGGTCGCGGTGCACGACGGCGCCCAGATCATCGCGATCTGGCCGGGCTTCCACGATCGTGCCCTGGGTGTGGCGTTCGACGTGGGCTCGACGACGGTGGCGGGGCACCTGTGCGACCTCCACACCGGCGAGGTACTTGCGTCCGCGGGCGCGATGAACCCACAGATCCGCTTCGGCGAGGACCTCATGAGCCGCGTGAGCTACATCATGATGAACCCCGGCGCCGAGACCGAGCTCACCCGCGTGATCAGAGCATGCCTCGACGACCTCGATCGCCGAGCTCTGCGCCGCGGCGGACGCCGATCCCGGCGACGTGCTGGAGCTCACGGCAGTCGGCAACCCGATCATGCATCACCTGCTGCTCGGCCTGGATCCGACCGAGTTAGGCGGCGCCCCGTTCGCGTTGACCACCGATGAGGCCGTGCGCCGCCCCGCCTCCGCGTTGGACCTCCACGCGCCGAACCCGGGTGCACGCGTCTACGTGCTGCCGTGCATCGCGGGGCACGTCGGCGCCGACACCGCGGGCGTGATCCTCTCCGAGGCTCCCTACGAGCAGGACACCGTGAACCTCCTCGTCGACGTGGGGACGAACGCCGAGATCGTGCTGGGCAACCGGGACCGGCTGCTCGCCGCGTCCAGCCCCACCGGCCCCGCGTTCGAGGGCGCGCAGATCTCGGGTGGCCAACGGGCCGCCCCGGGGGCGATCGAGCGGGTGCGCATCGATCCCGAGACCCTGGAGCCGCGCTTCAAGGTGATCGGCGGCGAGCGATGGTCCGACGAGCCCGGGTTCGACATGGCCGCCGTCTCGGGGATCTGCGGTTCGGGCATCATCGAGGTCGTCGCGGAGATGCTGCTGGCCGGGATCATCAGCACCGACGGTGTGATCGACGGGGGGTTGACCGGGCGCTCGCCGAGGATCGTGGCGGAGGGCCGTACGTTCTCCTACGTCCTGCACGACGGCGCGCCCCGACTGGTCATCACCCAGATGGATATCCGCGCGATCCAGCTCGCGAAGGCCGCGCTGTGGGCGGGCTGCCGCCTGTTGATGGATCGGTTCGGGATCGAGGCTGTCGATCGGATCCGCCTGGCGGGTGCGTTCGGCGCCCACATCGATCCGGTCCACGCCCTGGTCCTGGGTCTGGTGCCCGACTGCGACCCTGAGAACGTCACGAGCGCGGGCAACGCGGCAGGCACGGGGGCCCGGATCGCCCTGTTGAACCGTGCCGCGCGTGTCGAGATCGAGGAGGTCGTGCGCCGGGTCGAGAAGATCGAGACCGCGATCGAACCCCGGTTCCAGGAGCACTTCGTGGGCGCGATGGGGATCCCCCACAGCACGGAGCCGACGCCCCGCCTGGCTCGGGCCGTCGACCTGCCGGCGCCACGCACCGCCACCCGTCCCAAGCGAACGAGAGGAGCACGTTCATGAGCGACACCGCCCCGCGCGGACGCCGGACCGGAGGCCGCGCCGGCCGCGCCGCCGCCCGTCTCGCGAGCGCTGCCGAGAGGGTCCCCTTCATCACCCGCACCCTGACGCCGTTCGAGGTTCTGTCGGAGGAGGGGCTGAGCCTGATCGAGGAGAACGCCGACCGGATCCTGGAGGAGGTGGGGATCGACTTCAAGGGCGCGCCCGACGCGCTGCAGCTCTGGAAAGATGCCGGCGCCGACGTCGCCGGAGAGCGGGTGAGGTTCCCCCGCGGGATGTGCCGCCAGCTCGTCCAGGCCACCGCGCCTGAGGTGTTCACGCAACACGCGCGGAACCCCGCCAACGACGTCCAGATCGGCGGGAACGCCACCGTGTTGGCGCCTGCCTACGGCTCCCCGTTCGTCCGGGACCTGGACGGCGGTCGACGCTACGGCACCATCGAGGACTTCCGCAATTTCGTGAAGCTCGCGTACGCGGCGCCCTACCTCCACCACTCGGGCGGCACGGTCTGCGAGCCGGTGGATCTGCCCGTCAACAAGCGGCACTACGACATGGTGTACGCGCACATGCGTTACTCGGACAAGCCGTTCATGGGTTCGGTGACGCATCCGCAGCGCGCCCAGGACACGGTGGAGATGGCTCGGATCCTGTTCGGGGTCGATGCGCTGGAGTCGGGGACGTACATCCTGAGCCTCATCAACGCGAACTCCCCGCTGGTGTGGGATTCGTCGATGCTCGGCGCCGCGAAAGCCTACGCCGAGGCGAACCAGGCCGTGATCATGACGCCGTTCATCCTGGCGGGCGCCATGAGCCCTGCCACCGTGGCGGGGGCGGCGGCGCAGACGCTCGCCGAGTCGCTGGCGGGCATGGCCTACGTGCAGCTCGTGCGCCCCGGTGCGCCCGTGGTCTTCGGTTCGTTCGCATCGTCGATGTCGATGCAGTCGGGTGCACCCACCTTCGGTACGCCCGAGCCGGCGCTCGTGCTCTACACCCTGGCGGCGTGTGCGCGTCGGCTGCGCGTCCCCTTCCGAAGCGGTGGCTCGCTGACGGCCGCCAAGACCCCCGATGCGCAGGCCGCCTACGAATCCGCCAACACCCTGCAGCCAACCGTCCTGGGAGGGGTGAACTTCGTGCTCCACGCGGCGGGCTGGCTCGAGGGCGGGCTGACCATGGGATATGAGAAGTTCGTGATGGACCTCGACCAGTGCGGGATGATGCACGAACTCGCGAAGGGCGTGGACCTCTCTCCGAACGGCCAGGCGATCGATGCGATCATCGAGAACGGTCCCGGCCAGCACTTCCTCGGAACGGCCCACACCCTGGCGAACTTCGAGACCGCGTTCTACCGGTCCTCGGTCGCGGACAACAACAGCTTCGAGCAATGGGAGCTCGAAGGGGCACTGGAAACGACTAACCGGGCGAACCCGATATGGAAGAAGATGCTCGCCGAGTACGAGCCGCCGCCGATCGAGGACGCGGTGGATCAGGAACTTCAGGAGTGGATCGAGCGGCAGAAGGCCTCCTTCCCCGACTCGAACGTCTAGGAGGTAGGCGGGGAATTGGCGGTGCGGAAGCGGAAGGTCTCGGGCCTGTCGTCGGAGCAGAGCGCGGCGCTGCAGGTGCTGGTCCAGGCGCCCAAGTTCGAGCTGATCCCGCTGACGAACGCCTCCGAGAAGGCGGAGGCACTGCCTCCCACGGCCGTCGTCACCGTCACGGCGTCGCCCAGTCACGGGATCGAGGCGACCCTGGATCTGGCTGAATCGCTCGCCGCCCGGGGCCACGTCGCGATCCCGCACCTGTCCGCGCACATGATCCGCGACGGAGCCCACCTGGACGAGATCCTGGGCCGTTGCCACGCCGCATCGCTGACGCGCGCCTTCGTCGTGGGAGGCGACTCCAAGGACAAGGGTGCCTTCCATGACGGCCTCATGCTGCTGCGCGCCCTCGACGAGCGCGGCCATCCCTTCGCCGAGATCGGCGTGCCCTCGTACCCGGAGGGTCACGTCGCGATCGACGACGCCAGGTTGTTGGAGGTCCTGCTGGAGAAGCAGCGGTACGCGCAATACATGGCCACACAGATGTGCTTCAACCCGGCGGCCATCTCGGCATGGGTGCGCAGGATGCGCGAGGTCGGGGTCACGTTGCCCGTGCATCTGGGCACGCCGGGCGTGGCCGAGCTCACGAAGCTCATGACGATCTCGGCGAGGATCGGCATCGCCGACTCGGCGCGTTACCTGAAGAAGAACCGGAAGATGGTCGGCTCCCTGCTGACCCCGGGGAAGTTCGGTCCCGATGCGCTGCTCCTGGGGCTGGCGGACGCCCTCGTTGATCCCGCGGCTCGGATCGAGGCGCTTCACCTGTTCACGTTCAACCAGGTGAACGCGACGCTCGAATGGCAACAGCGGATGCTCGGCGAGCTGAGCTGACGGCGACGTCCCTCTCTCGGGGAACCGCGGGTCACGTCCTACTCATGCCACGATGCCGCAGGTCGTGGCAGACTCCGCTCTCGCGAGCCTGAACGGGGGTCACGTGGTGGAACGGCTGGATCCGGGGGGTGGTGCGACATGACGCTGAAGATCCCCTGCGGGTTCTGTGGCCCGCGTCCCACCACCGAGTTCAGCTTCGGTGGCGAGGTCCGTCCGATCGATGCGACCGACCCCGAGTCCGACTTCGCGCGCGTCTTCCATCCCGAGAACCTCGCCGGCCCGCAAGAGGAGCGGTGGTTCCACGCCCTTGGCTGTCGCACGTGGACGACGCTCACCCGCGACACGCGCACGAACGAGGTCCACTGAGATGGGGGCGATCCGCTTCGAGGGGCGGGATGTCCCGTTCGTCGAGCGCGACACCGTGGCATCCGCGCTCTTCCGCGACGGCGTCCGCACCTTCTCGCGCTCGCTGAAGTACCACCGCCGCCGCGGCCTCTACTGCGGAACCGGTGATTGTCCCAACTGCCTGGTCACCGTCGACGGCAGACCGGGAGTGCACGCGTGCCAGGCACCGTGCGCGAGCGGTATGGAGGTCCGGCGTCCGCACGGCTGGCCCTCGACCGAGCGCGACCTGCTCCACGTGACGGACTCGCTCCACCGCCTGATGCCGGTGGGCTTCTACTACAAGACGTTCATCACGCCACGGTTCGCATGGTCGACGGCCGAGAAGGTCATCCGCCGGGCGACGGGCCTGGGGTCGCTCCCGTCCACGACGGTCGCCGAGCGCAGCGTCGTGCGGTTCCTACGGACCGACGTGCTCGTCGTCGGGGCGGGAGCGGCCGGGCTCGAGGCCGCCCGCGCGGCCGGCGCGCGGGGCGAGCGCGTGACCGTGTGCGACGAGTCGCCGATCGGGGACGCGATCGCGCCCGGCGCCCTCCTCGAGCGCGTTCGTACGCTCGAAGCCGAGGTCCGCTCGTCGCCGGCCGTCACGGTGCTCGATGGGCACACCGCGCTGGGGATCTACGAGGGCCTCGAGGTTCCGCTCGTGGCCGACGGGGAGCTGGTGCGTGTGCACCCCGAACGCGTCGTCGTGGCGACCGGCGCCGCCGAGATCCACCCTGTGTTCCGGGGCAACGACCTGCCCGGCGTGTGGCTGGGCCGCGGCGCCGCGCGCATGGCGGGCGTCCACGGCGTGCGGCCGGGTGAGGTGGCCGTCGCCGTCGTCGGTATCGGGGAGGGACTGGATCACATCGAGACCCTGCAGGCCGCCGGGGTCCGGATCGCGGCGGTCGCGGTGCCCGAGGCGCTCGCGGATCAGGTTCCCGACGGCGTCGACGAGATCGTGATCGACGGTACCTTGCACGAGGCCCGCGGCGGCAAGGCGCTGGAGTCCGTCGTGCTGCGGCGCGGGACCCAGGTCAAGCCGTTCAGGTGCGACACATTGGT
Organism: uncultured Actinomycetes bacterium; assembly: GCA_963796725.1. GTDB lineage: Bacteria > Actinomycetota > UBA4738 > UBA4738 > HRBIN12 > JAOUEA01. The sequence continues at coordinate 168,163 of CAWCMT010000001.1, read as the reverse complement.
GCTATCGCTCGGACTCGCTCCGCGGGACACCCTGGCGCGCATGGCCCTCCCGGGCGAGCCGGTGGAGTTGGTCGGCGACGCCGCCCTCGCCGATGCGACCCCACCCCACGGCCGCGACGGCACGGTGTGCCTCTGCGAGGACGTCTCGCTGCACGACCTCGAGCAGGCGTGGGATGAGGGCTACCAGGGCGCCGAGATCCTGAAGCGCTACACCACCACCACGATGGGCCCGTGCCAGGGCGCGATGTGCGGTCGGGCGCTCGCGTGCTTCGTTCGCGACAAGCTGGCCGCCGGCGAAGGTCTCGCCCCGCTCGCGGCGGACGCGCCGTCGCGGGTCGCCCCGCGCACGACCTCGCGGCCGCCGGCGCGTCCCGTGACGCTCGAGTCACTCGCCGCCGGCGTGCATGAGCTCTACTTCAAGCGGACCTCCCTGCACGACGTGCACCTCGCCGCCGGCGCTCGGATGGACCGTTCGGGCGGCTGGTGGCGGCCGTTCACGTACGGGGACTGGCGCGAGGAGTACCGAGCGGTGCGCGAGCGCGTGAGCGTGATGGACGTCGGCACGCTCGGGAAGTTCACCGTGGCCGGACCCGACGCCGCGACGCTGATCGACCGGATGTTCCCGTGTCGAACCGCCGACCTCGGGGCGGGCGACACGCGCTACGTCCTGAGCCTCGATGAGGCGGGCTACGTGATGGACGACGGGCTCCTCTGCGCGATAGGCGACGGCACCTTCTATCTGAACTCCACCTCGGGTGGTGCGGGGCGAACCGACGCACGTCTGCGTGACCTCGCGGACCGCATGGACCTGGACGTGCACGTCCTCGACCGCTCGGCACAGTGGGGAGCGATCAACGTGGCGGGACCACACGCACGGGATCTCCTGGAACGCCTCACCGACGACCCGATCGACCCTGCCGCGCTGCCCTACCCGAGCCACGCCGACCTCACGGTCGCGGGCGTCCCGTGTCGCGCCGTCCGCACCGGCTTCGTGGGCGAGCTGGCGTTCGAGCTGCACCATCCGCGGTCACGCGGGCCCGAGCTCTGGGCCGCCGTCCTCCGGGAGGGGGTGGCGTGGGACCTCCTCCCCCACGGTCTCGACGCGCTCGAGCTCCTCAGGCTGGAGCGAGGTCATGTCTATCTGGGTCAGGACACGCTTCCCGACGACACGCCGGCGAAGCTCGGCATGGACTGGGCGGTGGCGATGGACAAGGAGTGGTTCGTCGGTAAGCGCGCTCTCGAACGCCTCGCCGAGCTGCCCGTGACGCGGAAGCTCGTCGGCCTGGAGTTCGAGCGCCCACCCGACGACGTGGCCGCCCTGCGCGGCACCCCGCTGCTCGTCGGGGGTCGGGTCGTGGGACGCATCACCTCCGCCGAACGCTCGATCGCGCTGGATCGGCCGATCGGCCTGGGGTGGATCCGAGCTTCCGAGGACGGCTTCCCGTCCGCCCTCGACGTCGCGGGCGACGAGGGGACGCATGCCCACGTGGCGCCCAGGCCCTTCTACGATCCGACGGGGGAGCGGCTCCGTGGTTGAGCTCCGGACCGTGATCCCCACCGTGGTCGCCGTGCTGCCTCGACCGCCGCGCTCGACGGACTTCCGATGCCGGAGGGCGCCACGCTGTGTCGCGTCGCCCCGCGCGAGGCGCTGGTGATAGGGGGCGGGGGGCTCACCCCCGCCGGCGTCGGGATGGATGAGGGCGCTGCCCTGATCGAGGACGTGACGGACGGCTGGGCCGCGTTCGAGCTCACGGGCGACGACGCTCCCGAGGCGTTCGCTCGGCTCTCGGAGCTGGACCTCCCCGCGAGGGGTTCGTCCAAGGTGACGTCGTCCGCATCGGCTCCAAGGTCCTCTCGGCTCCCGGACGTCTCACGATCCTCGTGCCGGCGAGCCTGGGTGCGTTCGTCGAGGAGCGGATCCGTGTCGACTGCGCGGAGCTGCTGGCGTGACCGGGCTGCTACGTCGCCGCGTGTACCTCAGCCGTCGTCAGCTGAAGCCGCGGTACGACGTGGTGATCGTGGGCGGGGGTGTGAACGGCCTCTCGTTGGCGTTCCACCTCGCCGAGTACCACGGGATCCGCGACGTCGTGGTGCTCGAGCGTCACTACCTGGGCAGCGGGGGCAGCGGGCGCAACACGCAGGTCGTCCGCGCCACCTACAACACGACCGAGACCGTGCCGCTGTACGCAACGTCGTTGGACATGTACCGGACGCTCTCGCAGGAGCTCGACTACAACGTGCTGTTCAGCACCCAGGGCAACCTCGATCTGTGCCACTCCACCGACACCCTTCAGGTCGAACGCGAGAAGGTCGCTGCTGATCCAGCGGCAGTACGGGGTGCACACGGAGATCCTCACCCCCGACGAGGTGCTGGAGGTCTGCCCGCTGGTGGACCTATCGGCGGGAGGCGAGCTTCCCGTGATCGGCGCCTCCTACCACCCTCCGGGGGCGTTCGCGCGGCACGACTCGGTGGTGTGGGGCTACGCGGCGGCAGCTAACCGCCGGGGCGTGGACATCCACGAGGGCGTCGAGGTGATCGGCGTTGAGGTGACCGACGGCGTCTGCACGGGCGTGCGGACCACCGCGGGGCAAGGTCTCGGCGGGCCGCGTGGTCAGCGCTGTGGCCGGCTACTCGTCCGAGCTCGCGCGGATGGCCGGCGTACATCTGCCGATCGAGACGATGGCGCTGCAGGCGTTCGTCACCGAGGCGTACACGCCCGTGCTGTGGGGTCTGGTCTCGTCGATGGATCTCTACGTCTACACGCAGCAGACGGCGCGTGGCGAACTGGTCGTGGGCGGCGAGACCCTGCCCTACAACACCTACTCCACCCGCTCGACCTTCGAGTTCGCGGCGGAGACGGCGAAGCGCACGATCCAGCTCCTGCCGTTCATGGCGAAAGCGCGGATGATGCGGCAGTGGACCGGCCTGTGCGACATGACCCCGGATTCCTCGCCGTTGCTGGGCGAGTCCGAGGTCGGCAACTTCTTCCTCATGTCCGGCATGGGGACCTGGGGGTTCAAGGGGGCGCCCATCTTCGGCAAGACGATGGCGGAGTTGCTCGCGTCGGGCCGCGTTGATCCGTTGATCGCGCCGTTCGCACCCGACAGGTTCCGCAACGACCGTATGGTGCCGGACGCCGCCAGCGCCGGAACCCATCGCTAGTCCGTCTCAGACTAGTGGAACGACCGATCGGTGTTCTGGCGCGAGCTTCCTACGTCGCGCGGCCCCATGAGCGCTCCGCCGAACGTGGCGAGCCACAGGACCTGCGGATACACGATCCAGCGCTCGATGCCTCCTTCGCCCAAGCGGGCAACAGGACCCCACTCCAGGAAGAACATCGCCAGCAGGAAGCTGATCAGCGACACGATGCCCAGCGCGACCGAGATCTGGCGCAACGGAGTCACGAGGATCGTCGCGGCGAGGACCGCGACGATCCCGCCGCTGATGAACGCCGTCATGGCGAAGAGTTGGTGGGGCGCGAGGTGGTTGCCGGGGAACACGCCCACGCCCAGGGCACCGAGCCCCAGCAGGGCCAGGGGGATCGTCACGGCCTTGCGTGAGAAGACACGATGGACGAAGTAGGCGCCTGCGATGATCGCAAGTCCCGACGCGATCATCGTGAGGTCGAAGATCGTGGCGGAGGGCTGCAAGATCACGCTGTGCGGCGGGAGCGTCGCCCCGAGGTCGCTGATCGTGTTCTCTGCCGTGTCGTACGGGGCTGGATACAGCGCTTCCGCGGTGATGATCCCCAGGAAGATCACCGCTGCTGCGGAGCCGAGGAGCGCGCCGCCGATCCGACGCTGGCGTTCGAAGGACGTGGACCTGGCGGTGCGTGCCGGTCGCCTCTCGTCTTCCGTGGGCGCGAAGGTGGTTGCCATCGAGAGATCCTCCTCCCTAGGCCCGGCGCCCCGGATCGACGAGGCTGGCCCAGGGCCTTGCGAGTCAGCCTATGAGGCGCCGCGCCACGGCGACCGGGGTCGAAGGTCCCGAGGGCCGTGGTTCCTCTCGTCGTGTCGGATACCGGTTTCATCCCCGGGCTGGGACGGCCTCGCCCCCAGCTGCCAGGAGCCAGTCCACCAGGTAGGTCGAGAAGGACGTGCGCACCAGGATGCCGGTGCTGTCGGCCCGTTCGTGCAGGACGATCTGGGTCTTGGCGAGCAGCGTCTGGGCGCAGCGGCCCGCCGCCCAGGCGAGCGGATGGAGATCGATCGGGCACCCCTTCGACAGCAGCTCGAACCGGCCGGGGCCGGTGAGCTCGAACGCCGACCGGTTCGAGCTCAGGTCCACCACGCTCCGGTGTAGGCCGTCGAGCGCTCCATCGAGCTCGGCCGCGATCCGGGCTGCCTCGTCCGGCGGACCGAGGATGAGCCACTCGTCGGGACCGAGCCAGAGGGCGGCTCGCGGTCCCTCCTCCCAGGCGGTGTTCGGCGTGAGGGGTAGGGGATAGGGGGCGCGGTCGGCGAGGGCAGGATCGAGTCGCAGCGAGATCTGGGTGAGGAACGGCTCATGCGTCAGCCCCACCGCGCCGCCGGTGCGAGCGACCACGAGCGCGAGGTCCTCGAGCCGTGCGGCGAGCGGGTCGCGTCGGATCGCGTCAGCCGTCACGCCGCTCTCCCTCGGGGTCGTAGGAGACGGGCGACGTGACCTCGGCCTCGATCGCGCCGCCTGGCCACGGTGCCACCAGCCGGGAGCCGATCAGCTCGCGCCCTCCCTTGACCAGCGCGAGAGCGAGCGACCGGCTCGCCGCGTACCGTGGGTAGCTCGACGTCACGAACCCCAGCATGGGGACCGGCGGGGTGTCGAGTGCGTGCTCGGGTGCCACCAGCTGTGCGCCCTCAGGGAGCCACGCCCCTGGATCCGTCGGCCGCAGCCCCACGAGCTGCTTCCGGTCACGCCGCAGCGTGTCGGGCCGTCGCAAGGAGCGCCGCCCGATGAAGTCCGAGCCATCCTTCCTCACGATCCACGACATGCCCAGATCGTGCGGCGTGACCGTCCCGTCCGTGTCTTGGCCAACGATCACGTACCCCTTCTGGGCACGGAGCCGATGCATCGCCTCGGTCCCGTAGGGCGCGATGCCCAGCCGAGCACCCGCGGCGATCACCGCCTCCCACATCGTCAGGCCGAGCCGGCCCTCGACGTTGAGCTCGTACGCGAGTTCGCCGCTGAAGCTGACGCGCGCGACGCGCGCCGGCATGCCCGCAACCTCACCGTCACGCCACGTCATGAACGGGAACGCCTCGGTGGCGATATCGATGTCCGTGCCGAGCGCCGCCAGGAGGTCGCGGGACCTCGGGCCGTTGACGGCGATCGTGGACCACTGCTCCGTGACGCTCGTGGCGTAGACGCGGAGATCGGGCCACTCGGTCTGGAGGTATTCCTCGGCGTGCTCCATCACCTTGGCGGCTCCTCCGGTTGTGGTCGTGATGAGGTAGCGGTCGTCGGCGAGGCGCATCGCCACGCCGTCGTCGAAGACCATCCCGTCGAGGCTCAACATCAAGCCGTACCGGATCGAGCCCACCTTCAGGGTCGACATCCGGTTCGTGTAGAGGCGGTCGAGGAACCTCGCGACGTCCGGACCCGACCAGTTCGATCTTGCCGAGGGTCGAGGCGTCCATCACGCCCACGCGCTCGCGCACCGCGACGCATTCGCGCTCGACCGCAGCATGGAGGTCCTCGCCGTCTGCCGTGGGGAAGTACCACGGACGCTTCCACTGCCCGACGTTCTCGAAGACGGCGCCGTGTGCGAGGTGCCAGGGATGGATCGGCGTCTGACGGGCGGGATCGAGGAGCTCGGGACCACGGTCGCGACCTGCGAGGACCGAGTACGGCACCGGCGTGTACGGGGGACGGGCGTTCGTGGGTCCCTGCGCGCCCGGGCCGGTACTCCAGGCCTGGTTCACGATGGCCGCCGTGAGCACCGCCGCTCGTGCGGCCCTGGTCGATCGCGGTGCCGATATACGTGGCGCGCTTCACGTGCTCCGTGGACCGGAGGTCGCGCGACACTGCGTCGAGCACATCGGCGACGGTAGCGTCCCGTTGCAGGTCCACGAAGTGTCGGGTCAGGTCCTCCGCGGGCGTGAACCAGAACGGCGTGACGGTGGGGAGTCCATCGCCCGCGGCGGCGCCGACGATCGTCGAGCCAGCGAGGCCCGGTGCCGTCGGGCAGGAAGCACGCGCGTTCGTCGTCGTAGCGAAGCCCACCGTTGATGCCGCGCCAGAGCTGAACGGCCGGGTTCCAGCCGCCGGCGACCAACAGCAGGTCCGCGTCGAACGTCGCGCCGGCACCTCCGGGCCCCGACGCGTGAACCTCCCTCACGCGCGGTTCGCCACCGGTGCCCGTGACGGCCCAGCCGTTGCGGACGTCGATGCCGGCTTCGCGGGTCCGGTCGCTGGCGGGGCCGGCTTCGCTCACGTCGACGACCGCGGCGATCTCCAGTCCGGCCGCGTCGAGTGCGAGCGCGACGTCGTGCCCCGTGTGATTCGTCGTGAACACGACCGCGCGCGACCCGGGCGCGACGGCGAACCGGTCGACGTACATGCGGGCCGCCGAGGCGAGCATCACACCAGGGCGGTCGTCGTCGGCGAACGCGATCGGCCGTTCGTGCGCGCCGGCCGCGACAACGACGCGCGCCGCCCGCACGTGCCACACGCGGGCGACCGGCACCGAGCGCTCGTAGACGACCACGTAGCCGTCGTCGTAGATACCGATCGCCGTGGCCTCGGTCAGGACCCGTGCCTCGGGGGCCTCCTCGAGCTCGGCGGCGGTCGCCTCGATCCACGCGGGGGCCGGTTCGCCCTCGACGACGTCGTCGGCTGAGGCGGTCCCGCCCAGCCAATGACGCTCGTCGACCAAGAGCACGCGGTCCCCGCCGCGGGCGGCGTCCTGCGCAGCGCGGAGTCCCGCGATGCCCGCGCCGATCACCAGGGTCTCGACATGGAGGTGCCGGTGGTCCGATGCGATCACGTCCGTGTCGTCACCCCTCAGCCGTCCCACCCCGGGGCGGCCAACCGCTCCAAGTTGGTCAACTAACTTGACGGTTGTTACCGGCACGATCGGCTCGAACGTCGGCGCGGTGATCTCCGCGAACGCGCACGGCTCCTCCACGCCGGCCGAGAAGACACCGCGAGGCCGACCTAGGATCGGAGACGGACACACGACGTCGACACCGTTCGCCAGCAGCGCGCTCGCGAGCGTGTCGCCCGCGAACCCGCGGTACGCGCGGCCCTCGAACGAGAACGCGATCGGATGCTCGCGGTCGATCCCGCGTCCGCCCGTCTCGAGCCGGTGCGCCGTCATGCCGGGGGGTCCTCGCCGATGAGGTAGGCGGCTTCGATCTCGTGGTTCACGGTCGAGCGCACCACGTTGAACCACCGGCGGCAGCCGGCGGCGTGCATCCACCGCTCCGACCAGTCACCTTTGGGGTTGTCGCGCATGAAGAGGTAGTCGGCCCACTCGGCATCGTCGAGCGCGTCGGGGTCGGCGGGATAGGCGATGTGCGCCTGCCCGCCGTAGCGGAACTCGATCTCGTCGCGGGGGCCGCACCAGGGGCAGGGGATCAGCAGCATCTAGGCCGCCCCCCGCTCGTCGAACGCCGCCACCAGTCGCTTCGGTGCGGTCAACCGCCACGCCTCGGTGACCAGCTCTCGGACCTCCTCGCCGTCGGCCTTGGATAGCACGACCCCGACCCAGCCCTTCGAGCCCACGTACGGCGGGGAGAAGAACGCGTCCGGGTCCTCCGCGATGAGCGCGCGCTGTTCGTCGCCATCGGCCTTGATCCAGGCATGGCGTTCGTGCTCGCTGAACATGACGAAGATCCTGTTCCGGACGCGGAACGTCGCGGTCTCCCATGTCTCGCGCTCCTCGGCCTCGGGCAACCCGAGCGCGAACCGCCTGAGCGTCGCAGCCCGGATCCCCATCAGTGCGCCCCCCCGCCCGCGCGCATCAGTGCGCACCCCGCCCGCGCGCATCAGTGCGCGACCGCCGCCGCGCCGTGTTCGTCGATGAGGGCACCCGACGTGAAGCGCTCCAGCGCGTAGGGACGCGCCAGCACAGATGGCTCGCCCGCCGCGATCGTCTCGGCGTAGACCCACCCGGCCCCCGGCGTGGCCTTGAACCCGCCCGTGCCCCACCCGCAGTTGAGGAACAGCCCGTCGATGCCGCTGAGCCCGATGATGGGCGATGCATCCGGGCAGACGTCGACGATGCCGCCCCACGTCCGCAGCACGGACGCGTGCGCGAACACGGGGAAGAGCTCGAGGGCCGCCGCCATCTGGTGCTCGATCACGTGGAAGGATCCTCGCTGCGCGTAGGAGTTGAACGCGTCGACGCCCGCGCCCATCACGAGCTCGCCCTTGTCGGCCTGGCTCACGTAGACGTGCACGGCGTTCGACATGACCACGGTGTCCAGGACGGGCTCGTAGAGCGCCGAGACCAACGCCTGCAGCGGATGGGACTGCAGGGGCAGGCGCAGGTTCACCATCGACGCGAGCACGCTGGTGTGGCCGGCCGCCGCGAGGGCCACCTTGTTCGCGTGGATCGTGCCGCGGGTGGTCTCGACTCCGGTGACGGCACCGCCAGGGCCGCGGAGGAAGCCGCGGACCTCCGCGTGCTCGACGATGTCGACCCCGAGTTCGCTGGCGCGCGTCGCGTACCCCCACGCGACCTTGTCATGGCGCGCCACGCCGCCACGACGCTGGAGCGTCCCGCCCAGCACGGGATACCGAACGTCCGGCGAGACGTTGAGTATCGGCACGAACTCCTTCACCTCAGCGGCGTCGAGCCACTCTGCGTCCACCCCGTTGAGGCGGTTCGCGTCCACGCGGCGAACGCTGGAGCGGACGTCGCCGAGGTCGTGCGCGAGGTTCAGCACGCCGCGTTGGCTGAACTGCAGGTCGAAGTCGAGCGTCTCCTCGAGGCGTTCCCAGAGCTCGAGCGAGTGTTCGTAGATCGCCGCGGATTCGTCCCACAGGTAGTTCGAACGGATGATCGTGGTATTGCGGGCGGTGTTGCCGCCCCCGAGCCATCCCTTTTCGACGACGCAGACGTCGGTGATGCCGTGGTTGGCCGCGAGGTAGTAGGCGGTGGCGAGGCCGTGTCCGCCGGCCCCGATGACGACGACGTCGTAGACGGGCTTCGGTTCGGCGGCTCGCCAGTAGCGGGGTCGGTCGTCGCTCATCGGTGTGGTTGCGTGAGGGCCGCCGACAGCCTCCGCGATAGCGGCGCCACCCGTCAAACGGAGGATGCGGCCTCCGCAACGTGGTGTTCGAGGCAAGCCCCAGGCGCGCTGCGAACGAGCGGCTTCCGCCTGCCGGAAGCCCGTTGACAGTGCGAGCGCCCCCGGCGTAGCGTCGGCCACCGTTGCGGCGTGCGGACGGAGTTGCGTGGAGCGAAACGCGGAGAGCGGCGGGAGCCTGCAATCGGTCAACCGCGCCTTCCGGGCGCTGGAGCTGATCGCTGAGGCAGGCTCGCTGGGTGTGACCGAGCTCGGTCGCCGACTGGGGGTCCACAAGGCCACGGCCTCCCGTCTGGTCGCGGCGCTGTCGGAGCGTGGGATGGTGGAACGCGACCCCCTGACCGAGAAGTACCGGCTCGGGTTCGGGTTGATCCGCCTCGCCGGTGCCGCGATGGCGAGCATGGACCTGGTGCGGATCGCGCGCCCCGTCGTCGAGGAGCTCGCGGATCGGACACGGGAGACGGTCAACCTCGGGGTGCTCTCCGGCAACGTGGTCGTCTACATCGATCAGGTGACGGGAACGCGGTCGATCGTCGCCGTGAGCTGGGTGGGACGCCGCACGCCCGTGCACGCCACTTCGAACGGCAAGGTGCTCCTCGCCGGCTTGGATCCGGAGGAGCTCGATCGCTTCCTGGAAGCACCGCTGGAGCGGGCAACCGCGGCGACGATCGTCGATCCGAAGAGGCTGCGACTGCAGCTCGACGAGATCCGGGCGCGGGGGTACGCAGCCACCGTGGAGGAGTTGGAGGAGGGGCTCAACGCCGTGGCCGCGCCCATCCGGCGGGCCGATGGCCGCGTCGTGGCGGCGCTCAGCGTCTCCGGTCCCGCGTTCCGGATACGGTCCGTCGATATCCCGCGGCTGGGGCACATCACGGCGGAAGCCGGGGCCGCCGTGTCGCGTCGGCTCGGGTACGTGGAACGGCGCCGGCCGGTGGCCGGCTGACGAGGGAGGGTGGGGATGCCGACGAGGTGGGGTGCGCTCCGTCACGAGGTGCCGACCTTGCTGGACGCGATCGGGCACACGCCGTTGGTGCGATTGCAACGGATCCATCCCGAGGGCGTCGACATCCTGGCCAAGGTCGAGTGGTACGGGCCGAGCGGCTCGGTGAAGGATCGGATCTACCCTCACATGCTCGCGAAGGCCGAGACCCGCGGCGAACTCCGCCCGGGGATGACCATCATCGAGTGCACGACCGGCAACGCGGGCATCGCGTGCGCGGCCACGGCGGCGATCAAGGGGTACGCCTGCACGATCGTCATGCCCGAAGGGATGAGTCCCGAGCGCAAGCGGATGATCCGAGGCCTACGGTGCCGAGCTGGTGCTCACCCCAGGCGCGGGCACCGACATCGACCTGGCGCTGGCCCGGATGGCGGAGATCCGCGCTGCCGACCCGGACCGCTACTTCTTCCCGGGCGAGTTCGAGAACCCCGACAACCCGGAGGCACAGCTGAGCTCCGGGGAGGAGATCTGGGAGCAGGCGGGCGGGCGGATCGACGCCGTGGTCGGCGCCCAGGGGACCGGCGGCTGGATCACCGGCACGGCCAGGGCGCTCAAGGCGCACGATCCCTCGATCCTGGCCTTCGCGGTCGAGCCGTCGGAGTGCCCGCTGATCTCGAAGCAGTCGTGGGGCACCCACGGCGTACCCGGCATCGGCGACGGCATCATCCCGCCGAACCTCGATCTGGGGTCGATGGACGGCATCGTCACCGCCTCTACGCGGGAGGCGCTGGACATGGCGGCCCGGCTCGCCCGCGAGGAGGGGATGCTCTGCGGGCCGTCGTCCGGGATCAACGTGGCGGCCGCGTGGAAGGTCGCGGCCGCGCACCCGGAGCTGCGCCGGATCGTCACCGTGGTCGCCGACACCGGGCAGCGCTACCTCAGCGGGGAGCTGTTCGGCGAAGGCTCCGGCATCGAGGAGCCCGAGCGCGAGCACCAGATCGACGACGGCATCATCGAGGCGCTCCGCGCCCACCGCGATCGGCTGGAGTTCATCGACTGAAGCGTGCGCCGACCGGTTGAACCGTCGTTCAGGTTGCGCGGTATGCTCCGGCCGACCCGTCCGGAGGTGACCCCAGCGCCATGACGACCTACCCGATGTCCGCCGAGGATCGCGAGATCCAGCAACGCGCGCGAACGTTCGTCGACGACGAGCTGATCCCTTGGGAGCAGCACGCCGAGGCGAACGGAGGCCACATCCCCGCCGATGCGCGTCGCAGGCACCACGACCTCGCGATCGAGCTGGGGCTCTTCGCGATGAACATGCCGAGAGAGCTGGGGGGCACCGGCATGACGATGCTCCAGCAGGTGCTCGTCTCGGAGCAGATCGGCCGCGTCACCAACGCGCTGGGCTGGTGCGTGCACACGCCGCCCGCCTGGGCGCCCGAGGTGGTCAGCGATCACCAGATGGAGACGTGGATCAAGCCGACGATCCGCGGCGAGATCCACGAGTGCTACGCGATCACCGAGGCGGGTGCGGGCTCCGACGTGGACGCGATCGCCGCGACGGCGCGGCGCGACGGCGACGACTACGTGCTCGACGGCGTGAAGATGCACGTGACCTCGTACAACCAGGCGAGCTACTGCTTCTTCCAAGGCAAGATCGTCGGAGGGCCGAACGAGGGTGCGCACGCGATGTTCTTCGTCGACAAGGACACCCCCGGGGTGCGCGAGGTCAGCGCTCCCGCCTACTCCCACACCTATCCGGACTCCCATGCGTTGGTGGCCTTCGAAGGCGTTCGCGTCCCGGCAGCGAACCTGATCGGAGAGGAGGGCGATGGTCTGTCCTTCACCTACGAGTGGTTCCGGTACGAGCGACTGATGATCGCTGCGCGGTGCTGCGGGGCCGCCGAGCGGCTGATCGGGGAGGCCACCGGGTTCGCGCAGGAGAGGGTGCAGTTCGGCGCGCCCATCTTCTCCTTCCAGGCGATCCAACACATGCTCGCCGACTCGCTCACCGAACTGTGGGCGGCGCGGCTGATGACGTACCGGCTGGCGGAGAACATCGACGCCGACGTGGACGTGAAGTTGCAGCACGCCCAGTGCTCGATGGCCAAGCTGTACGCGAGCGAGATGGCGAACCGAGTCGCCGACCGCGCCGTGCAGATCTTCGGCGGTCGCGGGTACATGCGGGAGAACGTGGCAGAGCGCTTCTTCCGCGAGCTGCGCGTCGATCGCATCTGGGAGGGGACCTCCGAGATCCAGCGGAACATCATCGCGGACCAACTGGGCAAGCGCGGGGTGCAGTCGCTCGTCGGCTGATCCCACTCCGGGTGCCCGTCCGAGCGCCGGATTTGTGACGTTCCCGTAGTGAGGGGGCCGCCCGGTCGCGGCGCGTAGGAACCTGATATGATTGCAGGGCAAGACATCCGCGCCACTGCGAGGCCGCACGGCTCCGCACTCGAGGGCCGGAACGGGCTGCCGAACCTTCGCACCTCGTGATATCGAGGTGGTGTGCGAGCGAAGGAGATGACGGCCATGGATCCCCTCAGCGTCTGCTTCATCGGCACGTACCCCCCGACCCGATGTGGACTGGCAACGTTCGCGCGATCGCTGATCGAGGGCGTCGCCGGCAACGACGATCGCATCCGAACGGGCGTGGTGCGGGTCATCGAAGGCCCGGAGCCGCCGCGCCTGCCCGAGGTCGTGGCCGAGTGGTCGTTCGCCGACCCCGGCTCCCGCAGCGATGCCGTCGCCGCGTTGCGCGACTTCGACGTCGCGGTGATGCAGCACGAGTACGGGATCTACCCGGGGCGCGACGGCCAGGAGGTCGTGGGGCTCCTGCGGGCGAGCCCGATCCCCGTGATCACGGTCCTGCACACCGTTCTCACGCAACCCAGCCCCCACCAGCGGAAGGTGCTGGACCAAGTCATCGAGCTTTCGGAGCTCGTGATCGTGCCGACGCATGCCGCGCGGAGCCGGTTGCTGGCGACCCATGAGGTCACCCCAGAGCGGGTGGCCGTCGTCTCGCACGGCGCGGTCCCCAACGTCGGTCCGTCGCCCCTGAGGCGGCTGGAGCCCACCGTCCTTACCTGGGGCCTGATCGGGCCCGGTAAGGGGTTGGAGTACGGGATCGAATCGATGCGATACCTCGAGGACCTGGAGCCGCAGCCGGTCTATGTGATCGCCGGCGAGACCCACCCCAAGGTCGCGGCCCGCGACGGCGAGAGGTACCGGGAGGGACTGGTCAAGCAAGCAGCCGATCTCGGGGTCGTCGATCGCGTGATCTTCGAGGATCGGTACCTCGACGGCCCGTCGCTCCGGGCGCTCGTGCGTGCCGCCGACGTGATCCTGCTTCCGTATGAATCCCGGGAGCAGATCTGCTCCGGCGTGCTCGTGGAGGCGGTCTCCGCTGGGAAACCGGTCGTGGCCACCGCGTTCCCTCACGCCGTGGAACTGCTCTCGAGCGCCTGCGGGATCGTCGTCCCTCACGACGATCCCGGGGCCATCGGGCGGGCCCTCCGACGGCTCTTCACGGACGGCTCCCTAGCGGCCTCGATGCGGGCGCAGGCGGAGCTGGAGTCGCAGCGGCTGTGCTGGACGTCGGTGGGCGGTGAGTATCTCCGACTGATAGGGCGTGTGCTCGCGAAGCGGGAGGCGGCGTGATGCTGCCCCGAGCGTCCCTGGCACACCTGGCGCGCTTGACCGATGACACCGGCATCTTCGAGCATGCGCTCGGATCGGTGCCCCGGCGCACTCACGGCTGGTGCACCGACGATCAGGGACGCGCCCTGGCCATCGCGGCGCGAGCGAGCGGCGAACCCGGTGCAGCGCGCCTCGCCGAGACGTATCTCGCGTTCCTCCTGCACGCGCATCGAGGCGACGGGAGATTCAGGCTGCGTATGGGCTACGAACGGGCATGGACCTACGACCCCTCGAGCGACGACGCGAACGCCCGGGCGCTCTACGGTCTTGCCGTCGCGGCGGCCCGCGGCCCCGAACACCTGAGGTGGAGCGCGGCCAAGGCCGCCGAAGGGGCGTGCGCGTTCCGGTCCCACCACCCTCGCGCCGTCGCCTACGCGGCCGTCGGCGCGGCGGAGCTGGTGGGCGCCGAGCCCGGGTGTTCGGAAGCGTGGTCGCTCCTCGGATACGCGGCACAGGTGCTGCCGCGTCCCGCCGCCGACCCGGGGTGGCCCTGGCCGGCCCCCAGGCTCACCTATGCGAACGCCCTGATACCTGAGGGGCTGATCGCTACCGGCGCCGCCCTCGGCGACGACGGGCTGGTGCGGGACGGTCTCGCGCTCCTGCGGTGGCTCGTCGAGGCCGAGACCCTGGACGACCGGTTCAGCTTCACGCCCACCTCGGGGCGTAGGCCCTCGGATCCGCGCCCGGCGTTCGATCAACAGCCGATCGAGGCGTCGTCGATGGCCGAAGCGTGCGCGCGCGCCTTCGATATCACGGGCGACACCTCCTGGCTGTCACCGCTCGCTCGTGCCGCGGACTGGTGCATCGGAGCCAACGATGCGGGCGCGGCGCTGTTGGACCCGTTGACGCACGGGGGGTTCGACGGGCTGATCCCCGGCGACGTGAACCGCAACGAGGGGGCGGAGTCGACGCTCGCGGTGCTCTCGGTCCTGCAGCAGGCGCACCGGCTGCTGCCCCTGCCGGTGCTCGACGCGCTGACGCCGGCGGCGGCCTCGTATCAGCGAACGGACGCGAGTTTCGCGAGCAGGTGACGCTCCGAGACCACGGCGGCGCCAACGGCGCGGTCTGCAGCCCCGTAGGTGAGGTAGATCTCGCCGTCATCGCGACGATGGGCTCCCTGCACGAACACCACGTTGTCGACGTCGCCCTCGCGCTCCCAGGGGAGCTCGGGTTGCAGGATCGGCTCGACCAGACGCGCGATCGTCCGGCCCGTCTCGGCGTCGAGGAGCGCGGCGTTCACGGTGTAGATGCCCTGGGCCGTGCGTTCGTGGAAGAACAGGATGAGCCCCTCGGGCGTGAGCACCGGGGGAGCGCCGGCCCCGACCGCCATGGCCCCCGGCGACGGCTGCAGGATCGTGTGGTGCTCGATCTCCGCCAGGTGCGAGTCCCAATACTCCTCCCCGGCATCCCACAGATGCTCGAGCGAGTCGAAGACGGCGACCTGGATGTCCGGATGGATCCTGTGCAACAGCGCGATCCGGCCGTCCGCCAGATCGAAGACGACGGCGTCCTTGTTGGCGACCCCGTCGGGGCCGATCAGCCTCCCTGTGTCCTGGTCCAGGACGAAGCGCTCGGCCTGAGGCTCCCAGAGCAGCCGATGGACGCCGATCCTCCATGGCTCCGACGGATCGGTCGGCAGGTGGGTGTAGGTCATCACGACGTGCTCGCCGGAGCCGTTGCGGACCCGCTGCACCCGAGGATCCTCCAGCGCCCGCGCTCCGAGCGCGTGGACGCCGGCACTCGCCAGCACGTAGCGGAAGTCGTACTGCAGCCCGTCCGCCGATTCGAAGACCAGGACGTCGGACACGTAGTTGAGGAAGCGCGCCCCCTCGCCCGGGTTGAGCATGTAGCCGTTGCGTACACCCCGCGCGAACAGGTGGTAGACCCCGTCCTGCACGAGCAGGCCCGCGTTGAAGACTGGGTCGTAGCCCGGGGCCGAGCCCGCCGCCACCACGGGCCGGTCGCTCAACCTCCGGGCCCGGAACGCGGTGTCGGTGTGTGCGTCCATCGTGGGTTCCCAGCGCGTGAGGATACCGGCAGAACCGGCGCTCCCCTCCCATCTCGGCGAAGATGGGGGTCGCATTGAGCGACGGGAGCGTGGCAGGCATGCAGGATCCGGTGGTGCGGTTCGCGGGGAATCCGATCATCTCGCCCGGGGATCTGGGGCCGGATGTGAACGCCGTGTTCAATCCCGGCGCCACCGCGTTCGACGGCGGGACCCTGCTCCTGCTGCGCGTAGAGGACCGGACGGGGATCTCGCGGCTCGTGGTGGCGACCAGCGCGGACGGTGTCGGCGATTGGCGCGTCGAACCGGAGCGGGGTATCCGTCCGGACCCCGATCGCTTCGAGGAGCGCTGGGGCGTCGAGGATCCGCGGATCACCCGGATCGATGGGACGTACTACGTCGTCTACACGGGGTACTCCGAGGGCGGCCCGCTCGTCTGCCTCGCCACCACCACCGACTTCGTCACTTTCGAACGCCACGGGGTCGTGATGCCTCCGGAGGACAAGGACGCCGCGCTCTTCCCGCGCACGCACGATGGTCGGTGGGCACTGCTGCATCGCCCGGCGACGGCGACCCCGGGGTTGGGGGCCCACATCTGGCTCTCGTGGAGCCCCGACCTTCGCTACTGGGGAGACGCCCGGATACTCTTGTCGGCACGCCGGGGTGGATGGTGGGACGCGAACAAGGTGGGAACCGGCCCGCCGCCTCTGGAGACCGACCGGGGCTGGTTGCTCGGCTACCACGGGGTCCGCCAGACCGCGTCCGGCTCGCTCTACCGGATGGGCATCGCGCTGCTCGACCTCGACGACCCGTGCTCGGTACTCGCTCGCTCCGACGAGTGGATCCTCGGCCCCACCGAGCCGTACGAACGCGGCGGTGACGTACCGGGCGTCGTGTTCCCGACCGGGTGGGTGCTGGACGAAGACGGCGACACGCTGCGGATCTACTACGGTGCCGGTGACAGCGTCGTGGCGTTGGCCACCGCGAGCCTGGGCGCCCTGCTGGACGGCCTCGCTCGAGAGAGCGACGCATAGCGACTGTGGTGAACGGCCCGGTGGAAGGGGGCCCTGAAGGCCCGGGTTCCCGACGACCGACCCGGCTACGGTGGTGAGGGATGGAGGAGGTGCACGATGGACGTGAAGCCCGGCGACCTCATCGAGGTGGAGACGGAGCGCACCGGCCAGGGGCAGCGGCAGGGAACGGTCCTGGAAGTGTTGGAGGACACGCCGAGTCCGACGTACCGGATCCGGTGGGAGGACGGTCACGAGAGCGTGCTGATGCCGGCCGCGGGCGCGGTCCGCGTCGTCAGCTCCGCCTGAACGCTTCGTCCCGCGTGACACACTCCAACTGATGGAGGTGTTCCCAGAGCCTGCCGATGTTGCGCGTGCCGCGACCGAGGCCTTCGTGGCCGATGCTGCGGAGGCGATCGACACGACCGGCAGGTTCTATGTGGCGCTGTCGGGCGGCTCGACCCCGCGCGCCCTCTATGAACGACTCGGGTATCCCGGGACGGTCGAGCGCATCGACTGGGACCGGGTCCACGTGTTCTGGGGAGACGAGCGGTGCGTCCCCCCGTTCGATCCGGACAGCGACTACCTGATGGCGAAGGAGACACTGCTCGATCACGTGCCGCTGCGCGAGGGGCAGGTGCACCGGATCCGCGGTGAGGCGGATCCGGTTGAGGCGGCCTCGGAGTACGAGCGACTGCTGCGGCGCGCCTTCGGCGCGCCGCAGGGCCTGCCTCCGAGGGTGCAGGGTTCCCGGTTCGACCTCGTGCTGCTCGGGATGGGGGAGGACGGCCACACGGCCTCGCTGTTCCCCGGCTCGGCCGCCATCCACGAGACCGACCGCTGGGTCGTGCCCACCGAGGCGAGCGTGTCCCCACGCCGCCGCGTGTCGTTCACACCCCCGCTGATCAACGCGGCCGCGAAGCGTCGCTTCCTGGTGACGGGTGTCGCGAAGGCGCCGATCCTTGCCGACGTGCTCGAGGGCGCGCGCGACCCCGACCGCCTCCCCTCGCAGGTGGTCGAGGATCGCCGAGTGGTTCATCGACGGCGCGGCGGCGTCGATGCTCTCGGGTTGACGGGGCTAGCCCCTGCGGCCCGGCTCGTGCCAGGTGGCTCCGTCGACGATCAGCCGGTCGGCCGCCTCGGGACCCCAGGAGCCCTGGGCGTACTGGTACAGGGGCGTGGCGTCGTCCAGGATCGGGTCGACGATGCGCCACGAGGTCTCGACGATGTCCTGGCGGCTGAAGAGCTCGGGATCGCCATCCATCGCGTCGGTGAGCAGCCGCTCGTAGGGCTCCATGACGTCACCGGACTGATGATGGGCGATCGAGCTCAACGTCCTCGCCCGCCATCTCGCTCGCCCGGCACCTTCGTGCGGGCGCCGAGCGTGATGTTGACGTCGGGTCCCAGCCGGAAGATCACGTGGTTCGGGTGGCCGGGGTCGCGTTCCTCGAACACGTCGCGAGGGGGCCGCTTCAGCTCCACCAGGACCTCGGTCGCCGTGATCGGCAGGCGCTTGCCCGCCCGGATGTAGAACGGTACACCGGCCCACCGCCACGTCTCCACGTGCGAACCGCAGGGCGACGTACGTCTCGACGTCCGACTCTCGGGTCCACGCCGTCCAGCGCGCGGTAGCCCGTTGAACTGCCCGCGGACCGTGTCGTCGCTCTCGAGCGGCCGGATCGACTTCAGCAGGCGTACGCGTTCGTTCAGGAAGTCGTCGTGGACGAGCCCGCTGGGCGCATCCATCGCGACCAGGGCCAGCACCTGGAGGAGATGGTTCTGCACGACGTCGCGGATGGTCCCGACCTGCTCGTAGAACCGCCCCCGCTTCCGCAGGCCGAACTTCTCGGCCATCGTGATCTGCACGCTCTCCACGTAGTTCCGGTTCCAGAACGGCTCCAGGAACGTGTTCGCGAACCGGAAGTACGCGAGGTTCTGCACGGGCTCCTTGCCCAGGAAATGGTCGATCCGGAAGATCGCGTCCTCAGGGAAGACCGCCCGCAACACGCGGTTCAGTTCATGCGCGCTCGCTGAGGTCGCGTCCGAAGGGCTTCTCCACGACCACGCGGGCCCCGCGCGCGCTGCCCGAACCGTCGAGGTGCTTCACCACCGTCTCGAACAGCACCGGGGGGATGGCGAGGTAGTGGAGGGGGTGTTCGGCGCCGTGGAGCGCCTCCCGCAGCGCCGCGAAGGTCGTGTGCTCCGTGTAGTCCCCGTCGACGTACGTCAGCCGCGACGTCAGGGCGGCGAACGCTTCTTCGTCCACCCCTCCGTGGTCGTCCAGGCTCGCGCGCATCCGCGCGATCAGCCCGTCCCTGCCCCATCCGGAGCGGGCGACGCCGACGACGGGCAGGTCGAGGGCGCCGCGCCGCTCCATCGCCTGGAGCGCCGGGATGATCTTCTGGTAGGCGAGATCGCCCGTGATACCGAAGATCACCAGCGCGTCCGAGCGCTCGGGAGGGTGGCTCATGCCGGGCCGGACGCTCCCTGGGAGCCGTCGGATGCCCCGGGCCTGCGCTCGGCGTGCCCGCCGAACTCCGAGCGCATCGCCGAGAGGACCTTCCCCGCGAAGTCGCCCTCGCCGCGGCTCGAGAAACGTTCGAACAGCGCCGTCGTGAGCACCGGGGCCGGCGCGGAGGTGTCGATGGCCGCGAGCGCGGTCCAGCGGCCTTCGCCGGAGTCGCTCACGCGGCCCGCGAAACCGTCGAGGTCCGGCTGCGCGAGGAGCGCGGCGGCCGTGAGGTCCAGCAGCCAGGAGGCGATCACGCTGCCCCTGCGCCACACCTCTGCCACCTCGTCGAGGCGGAGCTCGTACCGATAGTGGTCGGGATCGCGCAGCGGTGTCGTCTCCGCGTCCACCGGTCGGTCCTCCGCGCCGGCGTTCGCGTGGCGCAGGATGTTGAGGCCCTCGGCGTAGGCCTCCATCAGCCCGTACTCGATACCGTTGTGGACCATCTTCACGAAGTGCCCGGCGCCGCTGGGCCCGCAGTGGAGGTAGCCGCGTTCCGAGGTGGACGGCGGACCGGTACGCCCGGGCGTGCGATCGAGGCGTTCCGACACCCGGGGCCAGGGCGTCGAAGACCGGATCCAGTCGCCGCCACCGCCTCGTCGTCGCCGCCGATCATCAGGGAGTAACCGCGCTCCAGGCCCCACACGCCTCCGCTCACGCCCGCGTCGACGTAGTGGATACCCTTCGGAGCCAGCTCGCCTGCGCGCCGCAGGTCGTCCACGTAGTGGGAGTTGCCGCCGTCGATCAGCGTGTCCCCGGGACTCCAGGAGCGGCGCGACCTCCGCGATGGTGGCGTCGACGACGCCTGCCGGGACCATCATCCACACGTGGCGGGGAGCCTCGAGCTTCGCGACGAGGTCCTCGAGAGAGCGCGACCCCGTGGCTCCTTCCCCCGCCGAGGTCGACACCGCAGCCGGCGAGACGTCGATGACCACGCAGTCGTGACCCGCTCGCGTCAAGCGGCGCACCATGTTCGCGCCCATCCGACCCAGCCCGACCATGCCTAGCTGCACGATCCGCTCCCTTCGCGCTCGCGGCGCCGTCGGGCGCCTCGCCGACGGCGGCAACCTATCAGGGAGGCTGCGCGAACGATGCGGCGTACGGGAGGACTGGCTGCGCCCGACCGCTTCGGCGCCGGCCTCAAGTACCATCACGACGCGACGTGCGGCGACCCTGGGAGGCATCCAGGTCGCCCGGGGTGGACGAGGATCGCGGGAGTGCCCCGGCCCGCCTGGGGAGTGAGTTCGGTGGAGCGCATCAACCATTGGATCGGCGGCAAGGCGGTCGTCGGAGAGGGCGACCGCCGCGGCCCCGTGTTCGATCCCGCCGCGGGCACGCAGACGCACGAGGTCGACTTCGCGACCCTCGATGAGGTCGACGCCGCCGTCGCCGTCGCGAAGGAGGCGTTCGCGTCCTGGCGCCGGACGTCGTTGTCGAGGCGCGCCGACATCCTGTTCAGGATGCGCGAAACGATCCACGAGCACCGTGCCGACATCGCCCGTTCGATCACGCAGCAGCACGGCAAGGTCCTGTCCGACGCGATGGGCGAGGTGGCACGCGGGCTGGAGAACATCGAATTCGCCACGGGTGTCCCGCATCTGCTCAAGGGCGGCTTCAGCGAGCAGGCATCCACGGGCGTCGACGTGTTCTCGATACGTCAGCCGCTCGGCGTCGTGGCCGGGATCACGCCCTTCAACTTCCCCGCTATGGTCCCGATGTGGATGTTCGCCAACGCGATCGCCTGCGGGAACGCGTTCATCCTCAAGCCCTCGGAGAAGGACCCGGGTCCCTCCATGTACGTGGCCGAGCTCCTCAAGGAAGCGGGCGTCCCCGACGGCGTCTTCAACGTCGTGAACGGGGACAAGGTCGTCGTCGATCGACTGCTCGAGCACCCCGACATCCGGGCGGTGAGCTTCGTGGGTTCCACGCCGATCGCGAGATACATCTACGCCACAGGGACCGCCAACGGCAAGCGCGTGCAGGCACTCGGCGGCGCGAAGAACCACATGGTGGTGCTGCCCGACGCCGACATCGCCATGGCGGCCGACGCCGCCGTCTCGGCGGCCTACGGCTCCGCGGGCGAACGGTGCATGGCGATCAGCGTCGTGGTGGCCGTTGGCGATGTCGCCGACCCGATCGTGGACGCGATCAAGGAGCGGCTCCCGTCGGTGAAGATCGGCAACGGGCTCGAGCCGGAGTCCGAGATGGGCCCCCTCGTTACCCGGGAACACCGCGACAGGGTGGCGGGCTACCTGGGATCCGCCGCGGCGCAGGGCGCCACCATCGTTGAGGACGGCCGCGAGCACGGCCTGTTCCGCGGGTCCGATGGCTTCTTCCTCGGCGTGTCGCTGATCGACCACGTGACCACGGAGATGGACTGCTACAAGGACGAGATCTTCGGACCGGTGCTCACGGTGGTGCGCGTGGACACGTACGAGGAAGCGCTCGCACTCGTGAACGACAACCCGTATGGCAATGGCACGGCGATCTTCACGCGGGACGGCGGCGCAGCGCGGGCGTTCCAGTTCGACTGCCAGGCGGGGATGGTCGGGGTGAACGTTCCGATCCCAGTTCCGGTCGGCTACTACTCGTTCGGCGGGTGGAAGGACTCGCTCTTCGGGGACAATCACATGTACGGGCCTGAGGGCATCGATTTCTACACGAAGGCGAAGGTGGTGACCGCGCGCTGGCCCGACCCGGGACGAGCTCGGTGGACCTCGGCTTCCCGAGGACCCGCTGATGGGCCGCCGGGAAGATCTCGCCGCCCGTGAGCGCGCGGGCTGGGCGGCGTTCATGGATCTGGTGGCCTCGATGCCGCCCGGGACGCTGGACGACCGCACCGTGGTTCCGGGCTGGTCCGCGAAGGACCTCGTCTGGCACAACGCCGGCTGGTCGGTGTTCGCCGTCGACGAGCTGGTGGCGCTGGGCGACGCCCCGTTCGTGGATCCGTTCGACGCGCACGACGACGCGTACTGGGACGCCCTATCGGAGGACATGATCAAGCAGGGCCGGACGCTCGGCTATGGTGATCTCCTCACGGAGGCCGAGCGGCTCCGCGAGGGGATGCACGCCGCCTGGGCCGCCATCCCCGAGCCGGGCGACGAAGCGGCCGCGTGGTTCGCGGCGGAGACCTTCGAACACTACGAAGAGCATGCCGGTGAGATCCGCGCGTACCTGGAGGCACGGTGAGCGAACGAGATGAACTGTCCGCTCGCGAGTCCGAGGCGTTCGCCGCGTTCCGCGCTCTCTGCGACGCCGTCCCGGTGGATCTACGCGAGGAGCCCGTGCTTGCCGACGGCTGGTCGCTGAAGGATGTGCTGCACCACGTGGCCTTCTGGTGGGACGATCTTGAAGGCGCCATGGAGGAGATCCGCACCCGGATCGAGCGGGCGGAGCGCGACACCGACACCGAGAACGCGCGGGTGCTGGCGGAGGGACGCACGTTATCGCTCGAGGATGTCGTGAAGGGCTGCGAAGACTCGCGCGCACGCCTGCTAGCGGTGTGGGCGGAGGCGCCGGTAGATCCGCACGCCGACGAGGTCTTCACATGGGAGACGATCGACCACTACGAGGAGCATGAGACTGTCTTGCGGGCCTTCGTGGACTCGCTCGACTGAGCGTCTGGGCCGGGCCTCGGCCTCAATGGGGCAGCTGGGACAGCCAGGCGGGGACCGGGACGCCCAGCTTCTCCATGACCTCCGTAGCCGCGCGGTCGCCGCTCTCGACGCCGCCGTTGAGGTAGCCCTGGCTGTAGGTGGAGGTTGCCTCCCCGGCGAAGTGCACGTTGCCGTCGGGCATGCCGAGCCCGTTCCAGAATCGCGTGTACTGTCCGGGCGAGAAGGCGGCGTAGGCCCCGTCCGTCCAGGGGTCGCGCGTCCACAGGTCCACCCACGACCGCCCGTTGAAATGCGTCTTCGACCCCGGCACGGCCTCGTCGATCCTGCCCAGGATGTCGTCGACGAGCGGCTTCGGCGCGGGGCCGTGGGGCTCGTCGGCGGTCCAGCTTGCACCCGTGCGTCCGCCCGCGTAGACGGTGATGAGCCCCGCCTCCCCCGGCTCGGTGAGGGAGCTCTCCCACGTGTCGAAATCCGGATCCGTGTATTCGAGGTAGCTGCTCCAGTCGTGCATCTGTATGGGGCGCCGGTCGTACTGGATCAGCAGCTTGACGTCATAGCCCATCGCCAGGTTCTCGATGCCCGCCATCGTCTGCGCGCCGAAGCCGGCGCTCGCCAGGTCGACCTGACGGAGCGTCGTCATCGGCAGGGTAAGGACGACCAGGTCCGCGTGGACCGGCGCGCTCGTCCCGTCGAAGTGAAGATCGTAGGTGCCGTCGCCGCGGCGCACCACTGCGTGCAGGGCCGCGTTCAGCTTCACCGTGTCCGCGGGCATCCGGTCGACCGCGCGCGAGACGATCTGATCGTTTCCGCCGTGCACGTGGTAGCGCTCGTCGGCGCCCGGGACCGGGATCACCAGGTAGTCCATCCAGTTGAGGGCGGACAACCGATCCATGTTGAGCCCGTACCATCCGGCCATCGATTCGTCGAGCCACTGCCCGACGCGAGAGTCGACCACACCCGGGACCTCGGACTCGAGCCACTCGGCCATCGTCTCCTGATCGAGCGACTTCGCGGCATCGGTCGCAGTCGGGTACGAGATCGGGGCGTAGGTCGCGGATCCATCGGCCTTCAGGACGCCCAGCTGCCTCGCGGTGCGTTCTGCGGCTTTCGTGATCTCGGCCATCACCGGCTTGGTCTCGTGAACGGTCAGCTCGCGATCGTCGACCCACCTGGGCGAGTAGCTTCCGGTGCTCGTTCCGGTCCACAGGTCATCGAGGGTGAGACCGAGTTGTCTCGCGAGCTGGCGGATGTGTACGTGCCGCGTGTCGATGAACTCGCCGCCGTGTTCCGCGGCCTGTCCGTCCGCCCAGCCACGTGAGGTCCAGCATCGACCTCCCAGACGGTCGCGCGCCTCGAACAGCTGTACCGGCACGCCGGCCTGGGTGAGCCGATACGCCGCTGTCACGCCGGCGAGGCCGGCGCCCACGACGACGACGCGGGCGTCGTGCGGGGTCGGCCTCGACACGCGTGGCGAAGCCGCCGATGCCGCATCTCGTCGCGGCGTGCAGGACGCGAGAGCGAGTCCCGCCCCCAAGACGCCTCCGGCCTTCAACACGTCCCGTCGCGAGACACCCGGGTCGTGTAGGTGAGCGAGGCGTTCATCGAAGTCGAGGGCCGGTTGAGCGGATCGTCGCGCGCGCTCGGCCGCGGCATGTTCGCGGAACGCCCGCGCGAGCGGTGACTTGCGACCTCCGTGCAAGGTGGCGGCCTTCCGAGCGGTGGGTCAGTAACGCTAGCCCGCCCACCCGAGTTGGTCCAGACAAGCCCTCGGGGCCGAGGCGTCAGCTCGTCTGCATGAACCAGATGTGGGGGCCGCCCTCGGGGACGTCGGCCTCTTCGCTCACGCGGAACCCGAAGTGCTCGTACAGCGAGACGTTCTGGGGCCGGGCGGTCTCGAGGAACGCAGGGACGCCGTCGGTTTCGGCGAACGCGAGCCCGTGACGGAGCAGCGCGCCCCCGATCCCCGTGCTCCGCCACGCCGGGTCGGTGGCGATCGTGTCGAGGTACCAGACCGGCTCGACCGGGATCTTCGTCTCGATCCAGTCCCACATGCGCTGGTAGCGGTCTCCTCCGTCGGGTACCAGGCCCCCGTAACGTTCGCGGGCCGCTCGGTCGGCGTCCATCAGATCGGTGGCGGCACCGGGAGGGATCCAGGCTGCCACCCCATACCCCTCGCCGGCCTCCCACATCAGCCCGCCTCGGATCGGCGCATCGTAGAGGTACCCGAACATCGTGGTGACCGTCTCCACCGATCCCTTCCAGTCCAACGGCCACTGGATCATGGGGTCGTCGACGAACGCGCGCCCGAGGAGCTCCGCCAGCGCAGGAAGCCGATCCGGGGCGGCCCGCACGATCGGGGTCCGGGGGACGCCACCGCTCACCGGGCGACCTCCCAGGTACGCCCCATGTCCGCGTAGCGGAACGTACCCTTCGCGATGCGCAGCCCCATGAAGGTGTCCACCTCGGAGACGCCCGGGACCTTCCGGATCTCCTCGTGCATCAGTCGAAGGAGGTCGTCACCGTCCTTGGCGACCACCTCGACCAGGACGTCGAAGTTCCCCGTGCACTCGATGACGTAGACAGCCTCTGGGATCGCGCAGATGGCCTCGATCGCCCGCTGGATGTTCGGGCCGCTCACCCGGACGCCGAGGTAGGCGAAGAGCAGCCCGAGCTGGTGCGGGGACGTGTCGGTCACGAACCGGATGGCGTCCATCCGCTGCAGCCGGGCGACCCGCGCCCGAACGGTGGCCTCGGCAACGCCCAGATCCTTCGCCACGGTCGTGAACGGGCGCCGGCCGTCCTCGGCCAGGGCGTCGATGATCTGCAGGTCGAGGTCGTCGAACGCGGGGCCCGGCATGATGCGTGCGATTCTCGCAGAATCTGCACCGCTCTGCCCCGATATCCGCGACATCGCCGCGAAGTCCGCACTTCCACGACGCCCGCTGTACCCGTATGCTGGAACGATATCCGCACCCACGAGAAGGAAGTCCGCAGATGAAGCAGGCCGAAGAGATCAAGATCCGGAACGACAAGGTCGATTGGCAGCCCCGTCCCACGTTGAGCAGCGCGGACTACGCGAGCCCCGAGGTCTGGGAGGACGAGCGGGAGAAGATCTGGTGGGGGGACTGGGTCTGCGCAGGCCGTGCAGAGGAGGTACCGGAGCCCGGCGACTACGTCGTGCGCGACATCGCGGGCGAGTCCGTCTTCATCGTGCGCAACGATGCCGGTGAGCTCCGCGCCTTCTACAACGTCTGCAGCCACCGCGGGACGAAGTTCCTGGACGACGTCGAGGGAACGCAGCGGGTCCGTAAGGCGTTCGTCTGCCCCTACCACGCGTGGACGTTCAACCTGAACGGCGAGTTGGTGGGCTCACCGAACGTCAAGGAGGACGAGAACTTCGATCGGGCGGACTACCCCCTCTACGACATCGCGATCGATTCCTACGCCGGCTTCATCTTCGTGAACCTGACCGAGGGAGGACCGAAGCAGCCGCTCATGGCCTCGCTCACGGACGGAGCCGAATCCATCACGGCGTTCGAGCGCTTCAAGATGGACGAGCTCAGGATCGGCGTCCGGCTCGTCTACGAGGTGGATGCGAACTGGAAGATCGTCACCGAGAACTACAACGAGTGCCTCCACTGCCCGCAGGTGCACCCTGAGCTGGTCCAGGTGATCCCTCTCTTCCGCTTCGGCGAGGTGTGGGACGAGGAGATCCCCGACGACGGGAACCGCATGGTGCAGGGAGCGACCTCGTTCACGAGGACGGGCGAGTCCCAGCTGCCGAAGTTCCCGGGCCTGAACCCCGAGGACTACGAGATGTATTACGGGACCTACCAGTTCCCGAACCTGATGCTGAACCTGCACCCCGACTGCGCGATGTACTACATCGGCTACCCGAAGGGCCCGAACCACACCACCGTGGTGAGCGAGTTCATGTTCCGTCCCGAGACGATCGCCGACCCTGCGCTGTTCAAGCCGGAGGCCACGGTCGAGTTCTGGGACCTGATCAGCAAACAGGACTGGGACGTGTGCGAGCGGGCGCAGACCGGTGTGAGCTCGCGCGCGTTCACGCGTGGCGTCTACCCGCGACAGGACCGCTTCCTCTACTGGTTCAACGAGGAGTGGCGCCGGGCGATGGGTCGCGAAACCCTGGGCTGAGCACCCGCTCGGCTTGCGCTGCCGGCCGCCGCGCGGGAGACTCCCGCGCATCGCGGAGGGGAGCGGATATGGCGCCGAAGACTTGGGGGCTCACGAAGGAGGCGGCGCGCTACCGTCCGGCGCCCAAGCCGGAGGTGTCATGCAAGGTGTGCCAGTGGATGTTCCCTCGGACGGCCGTGGGTTCGTGCAAGTACGTGCGGGGTCTCGTCGAGGCCACGGCAACGTGCGACGAGTTCGAACGCAAGCGCCCGTGATCGTGATCCCGGTCGCCTCCGCGCGGCGGTAGGCTGCCGCGTCCAACGGGTGAGGGGAGGCCGGATGCTGGAGCGGGGCACGCCGCCGACGGCGGATGATCTGGGGCTGATGCGAGGCACGCCGCCGACCGGCGATGCCGTCGTGAACCTCGACAACTGGCTGCTGGCCCCGTTCAACCGGTGGAGCCTCCAGCACCTGCGCGAGATCGTCCCTACCGCGTCGATCCCGGCCGCCTCCGATCCCGCGCCGCTGCCCGTGGACGAACGGGACATCGACGGCATCGCGTTCACGCACGAGGGAGAGCGCTGGACGATCGCCGAACTGCTCGACGCCACGTACACGGACGGGTTCCTGGTGCTGGACCGCGGGCGCGTCGTGGCCGAGCGTTACGCGAACGGTTTCGGTCCCCGCGGGACCCACGTGATGTTCTCTACCACGAAGTCCGTGGTAGCCACCGTCGCGGGGATCCTCGTGGGGCGTGGCCGGCTGGACGCGAGCGCGACGGTGGCGGACGTGGTCCCCGAGCTCGCGGACAGCTCCTGGGCCGGGGCCACGGTCCAACACGTGCTGGACATGCGCACCGGCACGGCCTTCGTCGAGGACTACGAGGACGGCCAGGGTGATATGGGTCGGTACGCGGCCGCCTCCGGCATGGGGCCTTCGTTCGATCCCGACACGCCCGACACGTTCGCGTTCCTCGCCAGCCTGGAGAACGCCCGCGAGCATGGCCTGCATTTCGACTACCGCTCGGCGGTCACCTCGCTGCTTGGTTGGATCGTGGAGCGGGCGGGCGGCGCCCGCCTGCCCGAGCTGATCTCCCGGGAGCTGTGGGTGCCCATGGGCGCCGAGGTGGACGCGGCCATCGCCGTGGACCGTATCGGCACCGCGATGGCCGCCGGCGGCATGAGCGCGTCGCTCCGGGATCTCGCCCGATTCGGACGGCTCTGGGCGGCTCGGGGCGCCCTGCCGGGTGGCGACAGCCTGGTTCCGGAGGCGTGGGTCGACGATACGATCGCGGGCGCCCACGACGGTCGCGAGGCCTTCGCGGCCGGACTGGAGGGCGCGGACCCGGAGTTCCCCGACGCCCACTACCGGAACCAGTGGTGGGTCTTCGATCCCGCCATCCCGTTCTACTCGGCCATCGGGATCCACGGCCAGTACGTGACGGTGCACGGGGCCGGGGACGTCGTGATCGCGAAGGTGTCATCGCTCCCCGAGGCGGATGATCTCGAGGCCGAACGCCTCCAGATCGCGGGGTTCAGGGCGCTGGCCGAGACGCTGGCCGGGTAGCCTTCCGCCACCATGCCGACGATCCCTGAACACCTCGCCAACAAGGACCTCGACGCCGCGCCCGTGCTCCGGCCGCTCACGGATCTGCCAGACCGCGCGCGCGTGGTCGTCGTGGGCGGCGGCATCGTCGGTGCGAGCATCGCCTACCACCTCGCAGCAGCTGGCGAGACCGACGTCGTGCTGCTGGAGCGCACCCGCCTGACGGGTGGCACCACCTGGCACGCCGCCGGGTTGGTCTCCCAGATCCGCGGCAACCATGCGCTCACCGCCCTCACGAAGGACAACGCCTCGATCTACGAGCGCCTGCCCGCGGAGACCGGGGTCGAGACGGGCATGCGCCGCCACGGGGCCATGACGATCGCCCGGACGCCCGGCCGCCTGCAGGAGGCGATGTACGGCGTCGCGCTCGCGAAGGACTTCGGCGTCGAGGTCGAGGTGGTGGACCGCGCCGGGATCAGGGCGTACTGGCCCGCCGCCAACGTCGACGACCTCTACGGCGCGGTGAACTTCCCCACCGACGGAACGGTGAACCCCGGCGACGCCGCTCTGGCCTTCGCCAAAGGCGCCGTGGACCGGGGGGTGCGGTACGTCCCCGAGACGACCGTGACCGGGTTCAGGCTGGACGGGGTCCGGGTAACGGGCCTAGAGACCTCCCGAGGCTCCATCGAGGCGGAGACGGTGGTGCTGGCCGCCGGTCTGTGGACCTCGGAGCTGGCGCGCACGGCGGGTGCCAGCGTCGCGCTGTACCCCGCCGAGCACGTCTGGGTCATGACGGAGGAGGGAACCGGACCGCGCGAGGAAGCCCCGTTCCTGCGGGACCTCGACGGCTACCTCTACATCCGTCACTACCGCGGCCGGTACCTGATCGGGGCGTTCGAGCCGAAGGGTAAGCCGAAGCCCGTGCCCGAGATCGGCACCGACGGGTTCGTCGAGTTCGGCCCCGACTGGGATCACTTCGCGCCGGTGCTGAAGGCCGCCCGCGAGCGCATCCCTGAGCTGGAGACGATCGGGTTCTCCCACTACCTGCGGGCGCCCGAGAGCTTCACGCCCGACTCCGCGTTCCAGCTCGGCTACGTGCCGGAGGTGCCGGGTCTGTTCGTGGCCGCGGGGTTCAACTCGCAGGGGATCATCTACGGCCCCGGTGCGGGCCGGGCGGCCGCGGAGTGGATCGTCGAGGGCCACCCGACGATGGACCTGGCCGACGTCGACATCGCGCGGACGGGTCGATGGGCGAACCAACGTGCCTGGATGCACGTCCGGACCGTGGAGTCCCTGGGCGGGCTCTACGAGATGCACTGGCCCGGGAAGCAGCCGGTGACGGCCCGCGGCGTACGGCGGGTCCCGTTGTACGACCGGTTGCGCGCGGCGGGCGCTGCCTTCGGACAGGCGGCCGGATGGGAGCGCGCCAACTGGTTCGAGCCCGGGGTGGTGGACCCGGAGCCCGGCTACTCGTTCACGGACGCCTCGTGGTTCCCGGCGGTGCGCGAGGAGGTCGCGGCCACGCGGGAGGCCGTCGCGCTCTACGACCTCAGCTCCTACTCGAAGTTCCTGGTGCAGGGGCCCGATGCCCTCCCGGGCCTGCAGCGCCTGTGCGCCTCCAACGTCGACGTGCCGCCGGGTCGCGTGGTCTACACGCTGCTCTGCAACGAACGCGGCGGCATCGAGATGGACCCGACGGTGACGCGGCTGGGGGAGGACCGGTACCTGGTGGTCTCGCCCACCCTCGCCCAGCGCCGCACCGAGATGCTGCTCCGCGACGGGCTGCCCCCAGGGGCCACGGTCACCGACGTCACGAGCGGCTGGGCGGTCCTCCACGTGGCCGGCCCTCGCTCCCGCGAGCTGCTCGGGCGCCTCACGGACGCGGACCTCGCCGACGGGGCGTTCCCGTTCCTGTCGGCGCGTGAGATCGAGGTGGGCTGGTCCAAGGCCTGGGCGCTCCGCGTCTCCTACACCGGTGAGCTCGGCTGGGAGCTGTACGTCCCGACGGAGTTCGTCAGCGGATCTCTACGATCGCGTGGTGGAGGCCGGCGCCGACATGGGCCTGCGGCTCGCCGGCGCGTTCGCGTTCGATGCGGCGCGGATCGAGCGAGGCTTCCGCTCGTTCGGGCACGACATGGGGCCCGTCGACGACCCCTTCGCGGCGGGGCTCGGGTTCGCGGTGCGGTTCGATCACGATTTCGTGGGGCGCGAGGCGTTGGAGCGGGTGCAGGCGGGCCCACGCGAGCGGAGGCTGGTGTCGGTTCACGTGCCCGACGGGGTGCTGTGGCACGGCGAGTCGCTGGTGCGCGACGACCAGCGGCGAGGCCACCTCACCTCGGCCGGCATCGCGCCCACCCTGGGCGGTTCCGCCGGCATCGGCTGGATCCACGGGGAACCCGACGGCGGCGGCTGGGGCGTGGAGATCCGCGGTGAGGTGGTGCCCGCCGTGGTGGGAGAAGTCCCCTTCTACGACCCGAAGGGCGAACACCTCCGAGGGTGAGGAGTGGCGCTCGGGAACCTCCGGGCGCCACCGGCCTGACAGGATGAGCCGATGGATCTCGACCGCGGCGCGGGGCTGCTGCATCGGCTGACCTCGTTCTCGCCGGCCGGTGCCCCCGACTGGGACTCGCTGGGCGATGACCCGCGCCTGCGCCACGATCTGGTCCCGAACGACCCGGCGACGCTCCCGCCCCAGGTCAAGACGTATCCGGCCGGCCTGCCGGTCATCCCCCTGCCGCGGGATCTCCCTCAGCCGGGGATGAGCGCGACGGCTGTCCTCGCGGGCGCCCCGGCACCAGCTCAGCCACTCGACGCGGCGCAGCTCGGGCGCGTGCTCTTCCTCGGTGGAGGGGTGGTGCGGACGTGCAGCACGCCATCCGCGGGCGGCTGCTGTTCCGCGCGTCCGGCTCCGCGGGCGGGAAGTTCCCGCTGGAGATCTATGCAAGCACCCGTGGCGTCACCGGTGTGCCGGACGGCGTCCACTGGTACGACCCCATCGCGCACACCCTCGTGCAGATCGGACCGGCCGCGTCGTGGAGACGTCACCACCCTCATCGTGACGGGCGTGCCGTGGCGCACCGGCTGGCGTTACGCCGAACGCGGGTGGCGGCATCTCTACTGGGACGGCGGGACGCTGCTGTCCCAGCTGATCGCCGCCGCGGCCAGCGCCGGCTTCGAACCCCGCCTGCGGACGCGATTCCCCGACGCGCGGGTGCGCGACCTGGTCGGCGCGGATGGGGTGCTCGAGTATCCGCTGGCGCTGTTGTCGCTCGGCGACGGCCGCTCCCGCCGTCGAGGCCTCCGGCCCCGCGGTCGCCGGGACGCTCCCCCGCGTTGAGCTCCCGCTCTGCACGGCGGCGCAGCGGGCGGGGGAACGCGACGAACTCGGTGAGCCGTGGCCGCCGGGACCCGTCGTGCACGAGATCCCGAGGTCCGCGTCGCTCGACGGCGTGGTCTTGAAGCGCGGATCACAGCGCCTGATGGATCGCGGGGCGACGCTTCCCCGAACCCTCCTCGAGTGGCCGATGCGTGTCGCGCTGCGCGGCATCGACGTGCCGCATTGGGTCGTCGTCCACGGTGTCGACGACGTCGCACCCGGCGTGTACCGATGGCCGGGGTCGCAGGCGCCTATCCGTCCCGGCAGGCTGCGGGAGGAGCTCGGCAGGATCTGCATGGACCAGGACCTCGCGGCGGACGCCGCCTACGTCGTGATCTCGGCGATCGACGGAGCGCTGGTCGACGACCGTGGCTACCGCGACGCACAGCTGGCTGCCGGGATGGTGGAGGGTCGGCTGCACCTGGCGGCCTACGCGCTCGGCGCGACCGCAACGGGCATGACTTTCGTCGATTCCGAGGTGCCGCCCTTGCTGGGGGAGACGGATGACTTGGTGACGCTGCTGTTCACCTGTGTCGGCGTGGGGGAGTACTCGTCGAGACCCGGCGGAGGCCCGGGGGCACCGGTTGATGTGGGGAGCGTCGTGCCGAGGATCGGTGGGAGGTAGGGTTCAGACGTCCCAGCCCGCGTCCACCGGGATGTCGTGTCCGGTGATGTTCTTCGCGCCGTCGGAGATCAGGAAGTCGATCGCGGCGGCGATGTCCTCCTCCTCGACGAAGCGCCCGAGCGCCGTCTGTGACGCGAAGTCCTCGTAGACCTCCTCTGGTGTCTTGCCCAGGCGCTCCGCCTTCGTGCGCACGATCTTGTCCATGCGCGCGCCGTTCGTGACGTTGGGGCAGACGTCGTTCACGGTGACGTCGTGAGGCCCGAGCTCGAGAGCAAGGGTGCGCGTGAGCCCGCGGATCGCCCACTTCGAGGAGGAGTAGCCGGAGCGCATACGGTAGCCGCGCAGTCCCGACGTGCCGGCGATGTTGACGATGCGGCCGCCGCCGCGCGCGATCAGATGCGGGATCACGTGCTTGCACGGCAGGAACGTGCCCACGACGTTGAGGTCCAGGATCGCGCGGAACTCCTCCACGGCGTACTCCTGGGCGGGGGTCTCGATCGGGCCGGTGCCCCCCGCGGTGTTGACGAGGAAGTCGATGCCGCCGAAGCGTGCGACCGTGACGGCCACCATGGCGGCCACCTGGGTCTCGTCGGTGACGTCGCACGTCACGACCAAACTCTCGCGGTCGGGGTACTTCTCGTCGACCAGGGCCGCGTGCTCCTCGAGCGCGGCCGTGTCGCGTCCCACGAGCGTGACGTGGGCGCCGTCGCGCGCGAGGTGTTCGGTCACCACACCGCCGATCCCCTTCGCGGCCCCCGTCACCACGGCGACCTTCCCCGCGTGGATCCCGGCCGATGGTGCGGCGTTCGGGGTTTGGCTCATCGCTTCCTCCCTTTGGTGGTTCGTGGCTTCCTGCGCCGACGTCCCGTGACCGGCGGAACCCGGTCGCCGAGGGTGTGCGCGATCTCCTCGGCCCCCGCGTGGATCCGTTCCACGAGCTCCGCGATCCGCTCCTGTGCCAGCCGGGCACTGGGGCCGGCGATGCCGACCGCGCACACCACCGTGTCGCGGGCGTCCAGGATCGGGACGGCGAGTCCCCAGACCCCGAGGTTGGTCTCCTCGAACGAGCTCGCCCACCCGCACCCGTGGATGCGGTCGAGCTCGGCGCGGAGCAGTCCCGGGTCGGTGAGCGTGTTGTGGCAGAAGTGCTCGAGGGGCTTGGACAGGATGCGGTCGATCGCCTCAGGATCCAGGTAGGCGAGCAGCACCTTCTGCGATGCGCCGGCGTGCAGCGGCAGCTGCCGTCCGGGCGTAACGGACAGGCGCAGCGGCTGCGCCGTCTCGACTCGCTCGAGGCATACGCCGCGGTCCTGACCCGGCGTGAGGACCGTCAGCAGGGCCGTCTCTCCCGTGTCGCGTGAGAGTCGGCGGAGCGAGGGGAGGGCCACGCTGCGCAGGTCTACGACCGAGCGTGCGCGGTCGCCCAGCTGCAGGGACGCGATGCCGAGTCGGAAGCGCTTCGTCTCCTCGTGCTGGCTCACGTAGCCGCGGCGGGCCAGGGCGCTCAGGATCCGGTGGGCGGTGGGGACCGGGAGGTCGAGCGCGCGCGCGACCTCGGTCGTGGACCACTCCGGCCGCTCCTCGTCGAACAGCTCCAGGATCGCGAAGGTCCGATCGAGCACCTGGAAGGAGGACTTGCCCTCTGCAGGTGAACCGCGTGACGCGTTCGTGGCCATGATGGGGATCCCCCGTGGTCAGAGCTTCACGACGACCATGCGTTCCTCGGTCATCTCGCGGACGGCGTCGTGCGGACCCTCCTTCGTGTTGCCGCTGGCCTTCGTGCCGCCGTACGGCATCTGGTCCACCCGGAACTGGGGAGCCTGGTTCACGGTGACGCCGCCGAACTCCAGCCGCTGGATCGCCTCCAGGGCGGACCCCAGGTTCGCCGTGTAGATCCCGGCCTGCAGACCGTAGTCCGTGCCGTTCGCGAGGTCGATGGCGTCGTCGAGGCCGGTGAAGGTCGTCACCGAGATCACCGGCCCGAACAGCTCCTTCTGCCAGACCCTGAGGTCCGGGCTCACGCCGTCCAAGACGGTGGGCTTCAGGTAGTTGTCACCGAACGTCCCGCCCGCGAGGGGGGTGGCCCCGGAGGCGACGGCCTCCTCCACCCACCCGTGCACCTTGTCGCGCGCGGCGTGCGTGATGGAAGGACCCACGTCGGTGTCGGGATCGGCGGGATCGCCCGCCCGCTGAGCCTCGGCGGCGCGTGTCAGCGCCGCCACGAAGTCCTCGTGGACGTCGGCGTGCACGATCGCGCGCTGTACCGAGATGCACGACTGCCCGGCGAACGCGTAGCCGCTGGTGGCCGCCCCGCTCGCCGCGGCCTCCAGGTCGGCGTCGGCGCAGACGATCACGGGGGTCGAGTTGCCCAGCTCCAGCGTGACGCGCTTCCGCGGCGCGCGGCGCGCGAGGTCCCAGCCGATGGCGGCGGAGCCGGTGAAGGTCAGCAGGCGCACGCGGTCGTCCTCGATGAGCACGTCGGCGATCTCGGCCGGCTCTCCCACCAGGACCGACATCCAGGCGGGCGGAAGACCTGCGGCATGGAACGCCCTGACCAACTCGATGGCCGCGAGGGGAGCCTTGTCGGCCGGCTTGAGCACGACGCCGCAGCCAGCAGCCACGGCGGGACCGATCTTGTGGGCGGCCAACGTCAGCGGGAAGTTGAAGGGCGTGATCGCTGCGACCACGCCGACGGGGACGCGCACGGTGAGGCCCAGGTGTCCCGCCCCCGCCGGGTGCGCGTCGAGCGGGATCCCGCGCCCCGCCAGGGTCCGGGCCTCGGCCGCGGAGAAGATGAGGGTCTGGACGCAGCGGTCGGCCTCGGCGAGCGCCTGCTTCAGGGGTTTGCCGTTCTCCGCGGAGATCATCGACGCGAAGGCCTCGCGGCGCGCCGCCACGTCGGCCGCCACGCGATCCAGGATCGCGGCGCGCTCCGCGGCCGGGAGCCCTTCCCGCATCGCGCGGTGGGCGCCCTCGACGGCGGCGCGGGCGGCGTCGGCGCCGAGCCAGGGCACGGATCCCACCTCGCGGCCGTCCCACGGGGACCGGACGGCGACCGAGTCGTCGCCCCGCAACTCTTCGCCGGCGACGATCGCCGGGGTGAGCGAGGATGATGCCTGCACGATCGCTACCTCCTCAAGGGGTGGTGTCCGAACTTGACCGCCGCCGGCCGGATGGTAGCATCCGGCTTCCGGAGGCCGAGAAGAGTTCTCACCTGGCGAGAAGGCTAGCACGGCGAGTTCGACGGCGTAAGGAGGCAGCGTGGACCGACCCGACCTCGAGCTGATGAAGGGCGCGATCGACATGCACGCGCACACCGCGCCCGCACTGTTCAAGCGGCACATCGACGACGCCGCCCTCGCCGAGTACGCGATCGAGTACGGGATGCGCGCCTTCGTGTTGAAGGACCACGATGCGTCGACGACCGGCCGCGCCTACTACGTGAACCGGATGCATCCGGAGGTCACCTCGTTCGGCGCGGTGGTCCTGAACCGCTCGGTGGGCGGCATCGACCCCTACGTGGCGGAGGCCGCGATCCACTACGGCGCCAAGATCGTGTGGATGCCCTCGAACCACACGAAGTTCCACGCGGAGTACTTCGACATGCCGGACTATCCGCAGTTCGGGCGGCCGAAGGGCCAGCGCCCCGGCGTGGGCCTGACGGTGTTCGAGGAGGACGGGATCAGCCTCACGAAGTCCGCCCGGGACGTGTGCGAGGTGGTGGCGGCCAACGACGCCTGCCTCGCCACCGGCCATCTGTCGCTCCCCGAGATCCGCGTGCTGCTGGACGCCGCGATCGAGGCCGGCGTGCCTCCGCGTCGCTTCATCGTCACGCACGCGAACTGGTCGCTGTGCAAGCTCGACCTCGAGGTGCAGCGCGAGCTGATGGACCGCGGCGCGATCCTCGAGTACGTGGCGTGCACCTGCACGTCGCCGATCTTCTGGGAGCAGCAGCCCGGCG
The DNA here is from genome assembly GCA_963796725.1 of uncultured Actinomycetes bacterium. Classification (GTDB taxonomy): domain Bacteria; phylum Actinomycetota; class UBA4738; order UBA4738; family HRBIN12; genus JAOUEA01. The sequence continues at coordinate 131,502 of CAWCMT010000001.1, read as the reverse complement.
AGCTCGCCGAGTGGATCACGATGTTCCGGGGTGAGAACCTCGTCTTCGGCTCGGACCTGGGACAGTTCGCGGGACCGCCGCATCCCGAGGGGTTGCGGATGCTGATGACCGCGTTGCTGGAGGTGGGCGTGCCGTACGAGTACCTGGCGAAGATGCTGAAAGAGACCCCGGCCGAGGTGCTGGGACTGGAGGCCGGCTGGGCCCCCGCGATGCCCGAGGCGGCGCGCGAGCACCCGGGCATGGTCCACGGAGCGGACGCATGACGCGCTTCTGGCACCCCTTCGCCGACATGGCCGCCGTGCAAGCCCAAGGAGAGCTGTCGATCGTCCGTGGGGAGGGCTACCACGTCTACGACGCCGACGGTCGTCGATACCTCGACGCCACCGCGAGCCTCTGGTACTCGATGATCGGCCACGGCCGGACCGAGGTCGCCGACGCCGTGAACGCGCAGATGCGCGAGCTCGAGGCCTACTCCACCTTCCAGGACCTCACGAACCCGGTGGTGGACCGCCTGGTCGAGCGCGTCGCCGCGCTGGCCCCGGTGCCGAACTCCACCGTCTTCCTCACGAGCGGCGGTTCGGACTCGATCGATACGGCCACGAAGATGGCGCGACGGTTCTGGCAGCTCAAGGGCGAGGCCGGGCGCACCGTCCTGATCCGGCGGGAACACGCCTACCACGGCATGCATACGGCCGGTACCTCCCTGGCCGGCATCGCCGCGAACCTCGAGGGCTACGGCGGCCTGCTGTCGGACGTGGCGGAGGTGCCGTACGACGACGCCGGGGCGCTCCACGACGCGATCGAGTCCGCAGGCCCGGACCGGGTGGCCGCGTTCTTCTGCGAGCCCGTGGTGGGTGCCGGCGGGATCTTCGCGCCGCCCCCCGGCTACCTCGAGAAGGCCCGGCAGATCTGCCGGGACGCCGGTGTGCTGTTCATCGCCGACGAGGTCATCACCGGGTTCGGTCGCACCGGCGTCTGGTTCGCGAGCGAGCGCTGGTCCCTGGAGCCCGACCTGATCACCTGCGCGAAGGGCATCACGAGCGGCTACCTGCCGCTGGGCGCGGTGATCGCTTCGCCGCGGGTGTGGGAGACGTTCTGGGCCGAGGGAGCCGGCATGTTCCGCCACGGCTACACCTACACCGGCCACGCCTCGGTGGCGGCGGCCTCGTTGGCCAACCTCGACATCATCGAGCGGGAGGGGCTGATCGCCCGCGGCGCCGCGCTGGAGACGGAGCTGGAGCAGGCGCTCTCGCCGCTGACCGCCCACGCGCTGGTGAGCGAGGTGCGCGCCGGGTGCGGAGCGATGGCGGCCGTGCAGATCGACCGCGAACGACTGGGAGCCGACCCAACGCTGCTCGGCCGGGTGGTGCCGGCGTGCCGCCGCGCGGGCATCATGACCAGGATGCTGGCCACGGGTGCGATCCACGTGTCCCCGCCGCTCGTCCTCGATGCCGCCGGCGTGGAGGAGCTGGCCGGCGGCATCGGCGCCGCGCTGGACGACCTGGAGCGCTCGTCGTGATCATCGGCGTCCCGAAGGAGGTCAAGAACCACGAGTACCGGGTCGCGGCCACGCCCGAAGGCGTGCGTGAGCTGATCCATGCGGAGCACCGCGTGCTCGTCGAGTCCACCGCCGGCGAGGGCTCGTCGATCACCGACGAGGACTTCGAGGCCGCCGGGGCCGAGATCCTGCCCGACGCCGACGCCGTCTTCGCCGCTGCGGACATGATCGTGAAGGTGAAGGAGCCGCAGCCTGTCGAGTACGCGCGGTTCAAGGAGGGGCAGCTCCTCTTCACGTACCTGCATCTGGCGGCCGACCGCGGCCTCACGGAGTTCCTGGTGGAGCGGCGGGTGCGGGGGGTCGCGTACGAGACGGTCCAGTTCCCCGACGGCCGGCTGCCGCTGCTGGCCCCGATGTCGGAGATCGCCGGCCGGATGGCGCCGCAGGAGGGCGCGGCGCATCTGGAGCGACCCAAGGGCGGCCGCGGCGTGCTGATGGGGGGCGCCTCAGGTGTGGCCCCGGCCCGTGTCGTCGTCCTGGGCGCGGGGATGGCGGGGTCCAACGCGGCGCAGATCGCCGCCGGTATGGAGGCCGAGGTCACGATCCTCGACAAGAACCTCGAGCGCCTGCGCGACATCGATCGCCTGTATCGCGGGCGGATCCAGACCGTGATGAACTCGCGGCTCGCGATCGAGCGGCTGGTGCTGGAGGCCGATCTCGTGATCGGTGCCGTCCTGGTTCCGGGCGCGAGGACGCCGCATCTGGTGAGCGCCGAGCTCGTCTCGAGGATGCGTCCCGGCGCGGTGCTCGTGGACATCTCCGTGGACCAGGGCGGGTGCTTCGAGACCTCGCACGTCACGACCCATGCGGCCCCCACGTTCGTGGTGGACGGTGTCGTCCACTACTGCGTGGGGAACATGCCGGGTGCCGTGCCGCGGACCTCCACGTACGCTCTGACCAACGTCACGCTGCCGTACGTCCTGGAGATCGCTCAGCACGGGCTGGAGGCGGCGGTCGATGCCGACCCCGCGCTCGCGCTCGGGGTGAACACGTGGGACGGCCAGGTCACGAACGAGGGCGTCGCCGAGGCCCACGGCATGAGCGCGACGACGCTGGCGGCGGCGCGTTCGTGAGCAGAGCCTCTCGCTGGATGGAAGAGGCTTGTAGCTGGTGAGAAGACGCACCTAGCATCGCCGACCGAGCAAGGTCCTGGATCGAGGAGGACGAGTGTTCGTCAAGCCGTTCCGGTACGAGCGCGCAGGCAGCCTCGCAGAGGCCGCCCAGGCGCTTCGCACTTCCCAGGGTGCGGCGAAGGTGCTCGCCGGTGGCCAGAGTCTCCTGCCGATGCTGAATCTGGGTCTCCTCGACGTGGCGGCGATGATCGACATCTCCCACGTCGCGGAGGCACGTGGCGTGACGCGGGACGACGGCTTCCTCCGTATCGGGGCTCTCACGCGCCACGGGGAACTGGTGGCGGATGGCCTGATCGCCGCCGACCAACCGCTCCTCGGCGCGGCGGCTCGTTGGGTAGGGAGCGCCAGGATCCGTGCCCGCGGGACCCTGGGTGGTTCACTCGCGCACAGCGACCCCTCGGCCGAGCTTCCGCTGGCGATGACGGCCATGGGGGCCACGTACGAGGTCACGGACGGCGCCACCACACGGGAGGTCAGGGCGGAGGACTTCCACACCACCTACTTCACGACGAACCTTGCTCCCGATGAGCTCCTGAGCGCTGTCCGGGTCCCCACCCTGGGGCCGGGATGGGGCTGGGGCTTCCAGGAGGTCGCCCGGCGGCCCGGGGACTTCGCGCTCGTGGCCGCCGCCGCCCTGGTCCGTCTCGGGCGACGGCGAGATCGTCGAGTCACGTCTGGCGCTCGCCGGGGTCTCCGAGCGCCCCGTGCGTCTGGGTGCGATCGAGTCCTCGGTCACCGGGGCGCGCGCCGAGGATCTGGACGCACGGATCGGACCCATCGAGGGGCTGGACCCCGTCACGGACACCGGTGCGTCGGCGGAGCATCGCCGTCACCTCGCGCGCATCCTCAGCGTGCGCGCCCTCGCGGATGCGTGCCGGCGCGCGGAGGACGCGGCATGAGCGAGGCGGCGAGGTCCACCGACACCACGACGACGATGACCGTGAACGGTCGGCCGGTCACCCGCACGGCTGGCGGGCACGTTTCACTGCTGCGGTGGCTCCGCGACCAGGCGGACGTGCTGGATCCGAAGTACGGGTGCGGCGAGGGGGTCTGCGGCGCCTGCACCGTACTGGTCGACGGCGAGCCGGCCAGCGCCTGCATCGTGCTTGCCGCCCAGTGCGACGGCGCGCGGATCACCACGGCCGCCGGGCTGACCGAGTCGGACGGCTCCCTGGGCCCGCTGCAGCGCGCGTTCCACGAGCACCACGCCGCCCAGTGCGGCTTCTGCACGCCGGGCATGCTCATGTGCGCCACCGCGATGCTGTCCGACGGCGTGGCTCGCTCGCGCGAGGAGATCCGGGAAGGCCTGCACGGGAACCTCTGCCGGTGCACCGGCTACCAGCACATCGTCGACGCGATCGAGGCCGCCCAGGGGTCGGATCGATGAACGACGAGATCCGCACGTCCAAGCTCGACGAGCTCCGGATCGTGCATCAACCGCTCGCGCGCCACGACGCCGCGGAGAAGATCGCGGGATCCACGCGGTTCGCCGGGGACCTGGCGTTCGCGGGCATGCTGCACGCGCGGCTCGTGCGCTCGGTGGTGCCGTCGGCGCGCCTGGTCCGACGCGACGTATCGCGCGCGGCCCGGGTCCCGGGCGTGGTCGCGGTGCTGCTCGGGGAGGACGTCCCCAACAACGAGATCAGCGTCGACGTGCCCGGCCAGACCATCGCGGTGGGGGCCCTGAAGGCGCGGATGCAGATCCTGGCCACCGAGCGCGTGCGGTTCCACGGCGAGCCCATCGCCCTGGTCATCGCGGAACACGAGGACGCGCTCGCCGAGGCCTGCGAGGCCGTGGAGGTCGAGTACGAGGACCTCCCGGTGGTCTCCGATCCCGAGGCGGCCCTGCAGGAGGGCGCCTTCCGGATCCACGATGGCGGCAACCTCCTGGCCGAATGGCGGATCGACCGCGGCGACGTCGACGACGCCTTCGCGCGGGCGGACGTGGTGATCGAGGGCGAGTATCGGACGCAGTTCGTCGACCATGCCTACCTGGAGCCCGAGGCCGGGGTGGGCTGGTACGACGACGACGGCGTGATGAACATCCGCGTCGCCACCCAGGTGGTGGAGCACTACCGGGACGTCGCGAAGATCCTGGGCGTCCCCGATTCGAAGGTCCGGGTCATCGCCCCGTACGTGGGTGGCGGCTTCGGCGGCAAGGAGGACATGACCGTCGAGCCGTACCTGGCGCTCGCGGTCGCGCACACGCGACGCCCCGTCCGGATGCAGTGGACGCGGAACGAATCTCTGCTGGCGCGCGCGAAGCGCCACCGGAACCACATGACGTACCGGACCGCCGCGACGAACGACGGCACGCTCCTGGCGCAGGACATCACGATCGTCTCCGACGCCGGCGCGTACGCGTACCTCTCGGCGCTCGTGCTGCTCTACTCCTCGGTCCACGCCTGCGGGCCTTACCGCGTGGAGCATGCGCGGATCCGCGCCACCACCGCGTACACCAACAACCCGCCCACCTCCGCCTTCCGGGGGTTCGGCGGCATGCAGGTGGTGCTGGGCTACGAGTCCCAGATGGACGAGCTGGCGAAGCGGCTGGGTCTGGATCCGGGCGAGGTCCGCAAGCGGAACGCGCTCCGCCGGGGCGACCGGCTGCCGGTAGGGCAGGAGATCATCACGGAGGTCCAGCTCGCGGAGTCCATCGACGCCGTGCGCGAGCGCGCGGGGGAGCGGCCGGCTCCGAGCGGGCCCCGTACGGCGGTCGGCCGCGCGATCGCCTCCAACATCCAGTCGTACGGCCGCCTGGTGTGGCTGAACGACTCGGCCGCCGCGTGGATCGGGTTCCAGATGGACGGCTCGCTCACCGTGCGGTGCGGCGTGCCGGACATCGGCGGAGGCCAGGCCTCATCGCTGGGTCAGATCGCCTCCGAGGTGCTCGCCGTGGACATGGAGCGGATCAGCGTGCACTTCGGCGACTCGGCGCTCACCCCCTTGGCCGGCACCACCACCGCCACCCGGCAGCTGCTGATGTCGGGCAACGCCACCTACGAGGCCGCGGTCATGCTGCGCGATCGATTGATCGGTGCGGTCGCCGCCGAGACAGGGCAGCCGGCCGAGGCGCTCGCGATGACCCCGGACGGCATATCCGGACCGGACGGCACCACCATGTTGACGGCCGCGCTCCAGGTGTGCCGCCGCCGCAACGTGCCGATCGAGGCCCTCGGGACGTTCTTCGGACCTAAGGGGAAGGAGGTCACGCGCGACCTCGACGGCGAGCGTCTCTTCCCGGACTTCACGTTCGGCACGCACCTCGCCGATGTCGAGGTGGATCTCGATACGGGCCAGGTGCGGGTCCTGCGCTACATAGCGGCGCACGATGTAGGCCGCGCGATCAACCCGCTGAGCGTCGAGGGGCAGATCGCCGGTGCCGCGGTCCAGGGCATCGGGCAGGCGCTGCTCGAGGACGTGGTGGTCCAGGATGGGGTGAACCTGACGGGCGGGTTCTTCCAGTACCTGATCCCGACGGCGATGGATGTGCCCGACATCGAGGCGGTCGTGCTGGAGTCGGGCGAGGGCCTGGGCCCGTTCGGCGCCCGGGGCATCGGTGAGCCCCCGATCGGTCCGCCGCTGGCCGCCATCTCGAGCGCCATCGCCGACGCCGTGGGCGCGCGCCCCACGACGCTTCCCATCACGCCGGAGCGTGTGCTGGACGCGATCGAGCGGGGCCGCGCATGAGTTCGCAGAGCGGTAACACCTTGCGTCCGACGTTCGGATCGGACGAGGATCGACCCGTGCGGAGCCACACCGCCCCGCACGCCGGACGAGGAGGCTTCGCATGACGTACGGGATCGAGGAGTACGAGCGTCGCACGCCGAAGTGCAAGGCGGCCTGGGAGTCGGCGTCGAAGGTGATCCCGGGCGGGGTCGCCAGCGCCATCCAGGCGAAGGCGCCCTACCCGCTGTACCTGGGTGACTCGAAGGGCTCTCGGGTCTGGGATCTCGACGGCAACGAGTACGTCGACTACTCGCTCTGCTACGCGGCCATGGTGGCGGGCCATGCCAACCCGCACATCGTGGAGGCCATCAAGGCGCAGGCGGAGCACGGCACGCTCTACGGGCTGCCCACCACGCTCGCGGGCGAACTGGCCGAGGAGATCATCCGCCGGTATCCGGGGTCGATCGACATGGTCCGGTTCACGCAATCGGGCGTGGAAGCCACGCAGACGGCGATCCGACTCGCCCGCGCCGCCACCGGCCGCAAGACCATCGTGAAGATCGAGGGCCAGTACCACGGCGGAACCGACGATCTGCTCGTGTCGATCGGCGGCGCTCCGGCCGACAAGGCCGGCTCCGACGACCACCCGAACTCCACGGCGGACTCCGCAGGGCTCCTGCCTGCCTCCACCGAGTACACGGCGGTGGTCGCCTTCAACGACCTCGACATGATGCGCCGTGCCTTCGACGAGCACGACGGGGACGTTGCCGGCGTGATCGTGGAGCCCGCGATGACGAACGGCGGCGTGATCCCCCCGCTGCCCGGTTACCTCGAAGGGGTCCGCGCGCTCTGTACCGAGAAGGACGCCGTCATGATCATGGACGAGGTGAAGCTCGGCTGCCGGATCGCGGCGGGCGGCGCCACCGAGCTCTGGGGGGTCAAGGGGGACATCGTCACGCTCGCGAAAGCGATCGGCGGCGGGGTCCCCGTCGGTGCCTTCGGCGGGAAGCGTGAGTTGATGGAGCAGATCAGTCCCCTGGGGCCCGCGGTCCATTTCGGCACCTACAACGCCAACCCGCTGGGCATGGCGGCGGGTCTCGCGTGTCTCAAGAAGGTCATGACGGCCGACAGGTACACCGAGATGACGCGCCTCGCCACCCGTATGGCGGACGGCATGCGCCATGTCATCAAGGAGACGGGCGTGCCGGCCTACGTGGTGCAGCTCGAGACGCTCGGCGGCATCTTCTTCGGCCTGGAGGAGCAGCCCAACAACTTCCGTGAAGCGGCGAAGAACGACACGGCGCGCTGGGACGACTACTGGTTCGGGATGCTGAACCGCGGCGTCATCCCTATGGGCTCGGCCTGGTTCGAGGAGTGGTCGATGTCCGCCCAGCACACCGACGAGGACGTGGACCGCACCCTGGAGGCGTTCGAGGACACGCTGCGCGCGATCGCGTGAGGTCGTGACCTCGTCGCCGACAGCCGACGACGTCACGGTCGCCGACCTCGAGCGCGATCCCTATCCGATCTATGCCCGCTTACGGCGAGAGGCGCCGGTCTGCTACGTCCCGGCGGTGCAGCTGTGGTTCGTGACGCGGTGGGAGGACGTCGTGGCCGGAGCCGAGGATCCGGTCCGCTTCCCGGCGTCGTTCCCGGGCTCGCCCTTGGACCGGACGCTCGGTGGGCACAGCGTCCTCACGGTCGACGGCGACGAGCATGAACGCATGCGGGTCCCGATGGAGCAGACGCTTCGACCGCGCAAGATCGAGGAGCGAGCGCCGGACATCGTGCGAAGGATCGCCGACGAGCTGATCGACGCCTTCGTCGACCACGGCGCGACGGAGCTGATGGCGGCGTTCTGTGAGCCGCTCTCCGTCTTGTCACTTGCCCGGGTGATCGGGCTCCGAGGCCTCGACGTGGGGACGCTCCGTCGGTGGTTCCACGAGATCGCGGCCGGGACCTCCAACTACGAGGCCGATCCCGCGAAGCAGGTGACGGCCGATCGGACCAGCGCCGAAGTGGACACGACGCTCCGGGCCCAGTTCGAGGATCAGCTCACTCATCCGGACGGCACGATGGTCTCGGACATGCTCCACGCCGAGCCCGGGGACGTGGACGAGCGGATGCGCGCGTTCATGCCGACGCTGAAGCTCGCGCTGATCGGAGGCCTGCAGGAGCCGGGCCATGGCCTGGGGACCACGGTGGTGGGCTTGCTGCAGCACCCGGATCAGCTCGCCGCGGTGGGCGCCGATCCGGCCACGATGATCCGCAAGGCCGTGGACGAGGGGATCCGCTGGATCTCGCCGATCGGCACGCAGGGGCGTTGCGCCGGAGCCGACGTCGAGATCCGAGGTGTCCGGATACCCGAGGGAGAGGGCGTCGGCCTCATGGTCCCTTCGGCCAACCGCGACGAGTCGGTGTGGGGATCCACCGCCGACGACTACGACCTCTTCCGTCCCCGCCACGCGAACGCGGCGTTCGGGTTCGGTCCGCACTTCTGCGTGGGGCACCAGCTCGCGCGCGTGCAGATGCGCCTGGGTCTGCGCAGGCTGTTGGAGCGGCTGCCCGGACTCCGACTCGATGCGGACCGCGAGGTCGCCTACGCGGGCTGGGAGTACCGGGGCCCCGTCGAGCTCCCGGTCCGCTGGAACGCCTGATCGCCCCGCCTAGCCCTGGGTCAGCATCCGATCGACCTCAGCGGCGCCCGGCATGCCCTCGCGGGCCCCGCGCGCCCGGACGGAGATAGCGGATGCAACGACCGCGCGACGAACGGCCTCTTCCGCCGGCCGCCCCTCGAGGAGTCCGGCCGCGAACACGCCGTTGAAACAGTCGCCGGCGCCGGTGGTGTCCGTAGCCTCGACCGCCGGAGCTGGGATCGCGGTGCGCTCGTCGTCCCCGTGGATGACCGCCCCCTCCGCCCCCTTCGTCTCGATCACCGTGACCTGGGCGGGGAGCCGCCCGAGCAGCTCGAGCTCGCCGGCGTTGGGCGTGACGAAGCGGGCCAAGGACGCGATCTCGCGAGCGGCGGCGCCCGCCGGCGCCGGATTCAACACGAAGACCACATCGTGCTCCTTCGCCCATACGGCGCCGGCGCGGACCGCGTCGGCCGGCACCTCGAGACTCGCGAGGATCACCCGCGGGGCGTGGCGCTCGAGCACGTCGATCACCCGGGCGGGTGTGAGGAGGGCGTTGGCGCCCGGCGCGACCGCGATCTGATTCTCGCCGAACCCGTCCACCGCGATCAGCGCGACCCCGGTGCTGACGTCGGGAACGATCAGGACATCGGAGGTCGCAACCGATTCGCCCCGAAGGGCCACGAGCGCTGGGATCCCCAAGGCCTGGTCATCGCCGACCGCGCCCACCATCACGACCCGGGCATCGGGAGGGCCCTCGCGGACCGACGATCCGGTCGGGGACCGCAGCGCCCTCGCAGCGGCGACCGCCTGGTTCCCGCCCTTCCCACCCTGATGCTGCGCGAAGGTCCCGCCGACCACCGTCTCCCCTGGGCCCGGGAGCGCCGCTCCGGACACGACCAGGTCGACGTTGATCGCGCCGATCACGGCGAGCGTGGGCGCCCAGGTCACGCCGGCCCGCCCGCCCGGCCGCTCACGCCCGTGCCCCCACCAACCCCTGCAGCCGTGTCACGAACCAGTCCATGAATCGATCGGCGTCCACGTCCAGCGCCACGCGGGCGTTGTCCTCCGCCTCCCATCCGAACGACCAACGCGTGCGTCGCACCCCGGCGAGGTCTGCGACGGTCATCCCCCGCGTCCACTTGCCCTCGCATTCCACCTCGACGCGCGTCGAGGTCAGCGTGCCGAACGTCGGGTCGATCGCGAGCGCGAGCGCGAGCGGGTCGTGCATCGACGCGCTGTCGCTCGCCTCGTACCGTTGGTGGAACTCGATGTAGAAGCCGACGGCGTCGGCGACGAACCGCGCCATGGGGGAGCCAGGGGCCGCCGACCCCACCTCGAGGATGTCATCGCGGGTCATCCGCACGCGCTCCGTGACGTCCAGTCCGGCACAGACCGCGAGCTGGGCCTCGGGGACGCCGGCCCAGGCCCGGAAGACGGCGCTCGCCGCCTCGGGATCGACCCAGATGTTCGCCTCGGCGGTTGGCGACACGTTCCCGGCATGCGCATACGCACCGCCCATGAGGGCGAAGCCCTTCAGGAGCTGGGGGAGCCGAGGCTCCTGGGCGAGGGCGAGCGCGACGTTCGTGAGCGGCCCGGTGGCCACCAGCAGGACCTCGCCCGGGCGCGCCCGTGCGGTCTCGACGATGAGCTCGGGGCCCGACCGCGAGGACCTCGGCGCGGTCGGAGCCGGCAGCACCGCGTGCCCGAGCCCGTTCGGGCCGTGCACCTCGGGGAACGGCTCGTGCTCGCGCACCAGCGGCCGTTCGGCCCCCTGCGCGACCTCCACATCGCCGAGCCCGGCCAGCTCCAGCACGGCGAGCGTGTTGGCCGTCGCCTGCCCCACCGTAACGTTGCCCATGATGCACGAGGCCCCGATCAGCTCGACCTCGGGCGAAGCCGCGGCCAGCAGCAGCGCCATCGCGTCGTCGACGCCGGTGTCCACGTCGAAGATCAGGGGCGTGGGATCCATGGCGCGGAGCCTACCCCGCGGCGAGGATCAGGCGTCGGGGTCGAAACCGATGAGCCGCGCGGCGACCTCCATGCAGGCCTCGCTGCATCTTCTCGGGTGGGAGCGCGGGGTCGTTCATCATGACCGGGATCGCCAGGCCGTCGATCACGGCGCCGATCTGCATGCCGAGCTCGTCGGCATCGGTCCCCTCCGGGAACTCGCCGGTGCTGCGTCCGTGGCGGACGATGTCGGCGATCGACTGCCGCCAGCGCCGGTCCAGTACCTCTCGCTCTTTCGCCAGGACCGGATCGCGGAGCGCGCGCACCCAGATCTCGACCCACAGCGCCCACTCGTCGAGGCGTTCGAACTCCGGGAGCAGTCCCGGCACCGACAGGTCGACCAGGCGCTGCAGCTGCTCACGGGCCGACGGCATCCGGCGCATCTCGCGTGAGAGCCGGAGGTAGAACTGGTCGTTGGCGCTCGTGAGCGCCTCCAGCAGCAACCTGTCCTTCGACCCGAAGTAGTAGAGGATCAGGCCGGGAGACACACCGCATCGATCGGCGATGTCGGAGATCCGGGTCTCGGCGAGCCCCCGGTCGGTGATGACCCGTGCAGCGGCGTCCAGGATCTCCTGGTGCCGGTCCTTCGAACGCTGACGGGTCTTCGCCACGGTGATGCCCTTCCCTGAACGGCGCACAGCCCGAGCCGGGAGCGGCACGGGCCGACGGTTTGAATGTCCGCTCAACTGTACCCGTGTGAGCAGGCAAGTCAAAACCGCAGGCCAGAGAACGGCGAGTTGACTGGCGGTTCAAAGTTCGACATGATGCGGGCGCTGCCCGGCACCCGGCGTCGTGGGCGGCACAGGGATGCACGGGGGTCGACCGGGCGACCGGAAGGATCGGAGAGCGCGATGGCTTCGAACGTCTACGACGCGATCATCATCGGTGGGGGACACAACGGCCTGACATCGGGCGCCTACTTCGCCCGCGAGGGTGCCAAGACCGTGGTCCTGGAGGGCCGGCACAAGACGGGCGGCGCCGCCGACACCAGCGCACCGTTCGCCGACCACCCCGAGATCAACGTCACCACCTACTCCTACGTGATGTCGCTGATGCCGCCGACGATCATCCGCGAGCTCAACCTGAAGCGTCATGGCTACGACGTCACCCCCTTCGGGCCGTACTTCCAGGCGTTCCCCGACGGCCGGGCCATCACGGTCTACGCCGACGACGCCGCCAAGTCCTACGAGTCCATCGCGCAGTTCTCGAAGAAGGACGCCGACACGATGCCCAAGTGGGAGGCGTGGATGAAGGGTGTCTCCGACGTCCTTGGCCCCCTCCTGCTGAACGTCCCGCCGCACGTGGGCTCCACGAAGCTCGGCGACCTCCTGCCGCAGGCCCAGACCGCCTGGAGCATGCGGAAGCTCGGGGAGCGCGGGGTCGCGGACGTCACGCGCCTGTTCACGATGAGTGTCTCCGATCTGCTCGGGGACTGGTTCGAGTCGGACGCCATCAAGGCGATGCTCACCGTCAACGGCGTGATCGGCACCTGGGCGGGTCCGGACGAGCCCGGCACCGCCTACGTCATGCTCCACCACTCGATCGGCGACGTCGGCGACGGTCACCTCGGGTCCTGGGGGTTCCAGCAGGGCGGCATGGGAGCCGTGTCCGACTCGATCCGCCGCAGCGCGGAGTCGTTCGGCTGCGAGGTCCGCACCGAGGCCCGGGTCAAGAAGATCCTCGTCCGCGGCGGTCGCGCCGTGGGCGTCGCGCTCGAGAGCGGCGAAGAGCTCCGCGCGCCGGTGGTCGTAACCACCGTGCACCCGAAGATCGGATTCCTCGACCTGATCGATCGGCACGAGCTCCCCGCGGACTTCGTGTGGGACATCGAGCGATGGAAGACGCGCTCGGGAACCGTCAAGGTGAACGTTGCCCTGTCCGAGCTGCCCGACTTCGTTTCGGCGCCCGGGCAAGGAGCAGCAGCCGCATCACACGGGATCGGTCGAGCTGTGCCTCAGCCCTCAGTACGCTGAGCGGGCGTTCCAGGACGCCCACATCGACCGCAAGCCGGCCACCGCGCCCTTCGTGGACGGCACGATCCCGACCACGCTCGACAAGAAGCTGGCGCCGGAGGGCGTGCACGTCTTCTCGATGTTCACGCAGTGGGTGCCCGACGACTGGAACCTGGAGCCCCACCGTGAGGAGCTCGACGCCTACGCGCAGCGGATCTTCGACGGCTACAACGAGCTGGCGCCGAACTTCCGCGACGCGATCATCGATTACCAGGTGATCGGGCCCTACGACATGGAGCAGGAGCTCGGTCTGATCGGCGGCAACATCTTCCACGGCGAGCTCAGCGTCGACCAGCTCTTCCACATGCGTCCGGCGCCCGGTTACGCCGACTTCCGCACCCCGATCAAGGGGCTGTACCACGGCTCTTGCGCGACCCACGGTGGCGGCGGCGTCAACGGGATCCCCGGTTGGCAGGCCTTCCGCGCGGCCAAGAAGGACAAGGCCATCGCCAAGAAGTAGTCAAGTTACTTGACCGATATCACGTCAGAGCCGCGCATCCAGGAAGCCCGCCTCGAGCCCATGCTCGAGGCGCGGTCCGTGGCAGTCGTCGGCGCAAGCGTCAAGCCCGCCTCCCTGGGCTGGCAGATGATCCGGGAGCTCCACCGCGGGCGGTACGCCGGCGCGATCTACCCGGTGAACCCGGGGTACGACGAGGTCTTGGGCCATGCGTGCTTCCCGTCGATCGCGGATCTCCCCGAGCCCCCCGATCTCGCGATCCTGGGCGTGGCCAACCATCGGATCGAGGCGGCGCTGGCCGATGCCGTGGCGGCCGGCGCCCGGTCGGCGGTCACGTTCTCCTCCCTGTTCGAGCGAGCCTCGCGGCGACGCCCCACCGCTCACCGAACGGTTGGCCGGTATCGCCCGCGAGGCCGGTATCCCCCTGTGCGGCGGCAACGGCATGGGATTCCTGAACGAGACGCACCATCTGCGCGCCACGGGATTCCCGACGCCGGACGAGCTCCGTCACGGCCCGGTCACGTTCATCTCGCACAGCGGCTCCGCCTTCGCCGCGATCGCGTTCAACGACCGAGGGATCGGTTTCAACCTCGTGGTGTCCAGCGGGCAGGAGATCGTGACCACGATGGCCGACTACATGGCCTACGCGCTCGATCGGGCGGAGACCCGAGTGCTGTCCCTGCTGTTGGAGACCGTTCGCGATCCCGAACGGTTCCGGGCCCAGTTGCTGCGCGCGGCGGAGCGCGACATCCCCGTGCTGGCGCTGAAGGTGGGGCGTACGGAGGGCTCGAAGGCGATGGTGACGGCGCACTCAGGGGCCCTCGCGGGGGAGCACGGTGCCTACGAGGCGCTGTTCGACGCCTGCGGCGTGCTGGAGGTGCACACGCTCGATGAGATGGCCGACGCCATGGAGCTGTTCTCGTGTGAACGACGGGCCACGGGTAACGGGCGAGGGATCGCGACCATCCATGACTCGGGCGGCGAACGGGCGCTGTTCGTCGACGTCGCTCACGACCTCGGGGTTCCGTTCGCGCAGATCGCCGAGGGAACGCGTTCGCGGCTCGCGGCGACGTTGGATCCCGGCCTGGTCCCGGAGAATCCGCTCGATGCGTGGGGGACCGGCATCGACGCGGACCGGATCTTCACGGAGTCGTTCATCGCGCTGCACGACGACCCCGACACCGCCGCCGTGGCGTTCGTCGTGGACCTCACCCGCCAGGGGGAGCCGTACGACGAGGGGTACCTGCGGGTGGCCCGGGATGTCTTCGCCGCAACGGACAAGCCGTTCTGCGTGCTGTCGAACCTCGCGAGCGCGGTGGCGTTGGAGGAGGCCGCCCTGCTGCGCGACGCCGGCATCCCCGTCCTCGAGGGAACGACTTCGGGCCTCACCGCGCTCCGGCTGCTGCTCGAGCATCGAGACCGCGGTCGGCGCGAGAGCGTGGCAGCGCCCCCTCCGGTCCCCGACGACGTCCGCAGGTCCTGGCGTGCCCGCCTGGCGACGGGCACCCCGCTCTCCGAGGCGGAGGGGCTCGCGTTGCTCGTCGATTATGGCCTCCCGGTGATCACGTTCCGTGAGGCCGCCTCGGCGGCCGAGGCCGTCGCGGCCGCCCACGCCCTGGACTATCCGGTCGCACTGAAGACTGCGGTGCCCGGGATCATCCACAAGTCCGACGTCGACGGGGTCGTGCTCGGGCTCTCCGACCCAGAGGCGGTGGAGGCGGCGTACGCGGATCTGGCGACCCGGCTTGGCCCCGAAGCTCTGCTCGCCAAGATGGCACCGCCGGGTGTCGAGATGGCTCTCGGGGTGGTGCGCGATCCACAGTTCGGCCCGCTGGTGCTGGTGGCGGCCGGTGGGGTACTCGTGGAACTGCTGCAGGACCGCCAGCTGGCACTGCCGCCACTGGACCAGGCGGCCGCCCGCAGGCTGATCGATCGCCTGCGCTCTCGCCCCGTGCTGGCCGGACTCCGCGGGGCTCCGACCGTCGACATCGCGGCGCTCGCCGCCGCGGCGGTGCGGCTCTCGGTGCTGGCGGCTGACCTCGGGGATCTCCTCGACGCCCTCGACGTCAATCCCGTGGTCGTCTCACCCCATGGTTGCGTGGCCGTCGACGTCCTGGTCCTACCCGCTGGGGCCGACTGAGGCCAGGGGTTCAGTCGCCCCAGAACTTCCACCAGGGACGCTTCTTCGCGACGGGATCGCCGCGCTCTTCGGCCTCGCGCTCGTGCGCCCGCTCGGCCTCCTTCGCCAGGTGTCGATCCCTGGCCATGTGGTCGATCTCCTGCTGTTCCGACTTCCACCGCTCGTTGCCGAGATCCTCGGGCCCGGTGACCATGACGTTCATCCTCCTGCTCGTGTCGAGTGGATGTCGCACCCTACCCCGAAGTCGACCTGGGCGCGCAGGTGCCCGCCTCAGAAAGGGTTCTCGACGGGGACGGTTCCCGCGGGCCAGCCGGGGTAGTCCGTCGGGTACACCCACGGGGAGCCGTACGTCTTGGCGCGCTTCTTCGAGGGCTGCGGGGGCCGCGGCGGTTTCTTGAAGTCGAACATGTGCGACATGTCGTGGGTGTTGGCGACCCGAGGCGTGAGGTACTTCAGTCCCCAGTTGTCGGCTATGAAGCGCAGCGGAGTCGAGAACTCACCCACCTGGTCGTCGATCAGCCCACGGGGCGTGTACGGGCTGATGGTGAGGAGGGGGACCCGGAACCCGAGCCCGACGTCGTCCACCGCCGGCGGCGCGACCGGATCGTAGAACCCGCCCCACTCATCCCATGTGATGAACATGGCCGTGTGCTCCCACATGTCGCTCGTCATGACGGCATCGACGATGTCGGAGATCCAGTTGTGCGAGAACCCGGTGCTGCACGGCGGATGATCCGACAGCTCGAACCGGGGCGTCACCCACGTCACCGCGGGTAGCCGATCCGCCTTGATGTCCTTGACGATGCGGTCCACCGGGCGCATGTGCGTCTGCCATAGATCCGAATGGAACACCTGGTCGATCCCGTTGTAAGCGTTCCAGAAGTACCCGGTCTGGCCCGGCACGGCCGAGTAGAACGCCCAGTCGACCCCTTCCTGCGTGAGCTGCTCGCCGACGGTGGGGAACGTGAAGCACGTGTCGTGCTTCGTGAGGTTGCCGGTTTCGTCCTTCACCAGGACGAAGACGTCCTCGCCGAGGGCGTCGCACCCCCAGCTCTTGTACTTCTTGTTGCCGTCGACCCGGGTCTCGATGTTCTCGGGGTTGTCGATCGCCCCACCCGAGGTGCCCGCGATCATGAAGTAGTGGTTCGGGTAAGAGGGGCCTGCGGCCGACGCGAAGAAGTGGTCGGAGAGCGCGTACTCTCGCGCCCACTCGAAGTAGTTGGGGACCTGCGACTCGGACATCTGCGTATACGCCCAGGTCGGCCCGTAGACGCCGGTCCCGAATCCGTCGAGCGATCCCCCGTTCATGCAGTTGAGGTACGCAGCTCGATCGTGGGGGAGGTCTCCGGGGAGCCAATCGGGGCACCTGCGGAGGGGCACCTCCTTGCCGTAGCTGACCCCGACATCCGTCCCCGTCACGCCCGGGAACGATCCGAAGATGTTGTTGAAGCTTCGGTTCTCGAGCATCACGTAGATCACACGCTTGATCGGGGTGGCGGTGTCGATGGCCGGCGTGCGGTCGACGACGCTCGGGATCTTCCGACCGCCGGTGCAGGAGAACAGCACGCCTCCCGCTACCGCCATCGCGCTCGTGGTCAGGAACCTGCGTCGGGACAGGGGCAGCGGGTGCGCGTCGCCGCGCTCTTCGTCGTGTGGGTGAACGTGTTCAGGCATCGTCATCCAGTTCTACCAGGCATCCCTGGGTATCCTCGGTGGGTTCTCTCCCGGAAGGCGTTCGGAGCCGAAGATGCGAAGGTTTGCCGCCCTGATCGTCCTCACCCTGTTCGCTGCGTCCTGTCACCGAGGCGGTCAGACGACCGCGGACCCCTTCGCGGGTGGCGCATCGGCGGCGTCTCCCACCGCGGTCTCGCCCACGCCCTCCGACACCTCGCCGACGGCCTCGCCCACCCGGCCCGCGTTACCCGCGACGCCGCCGCCCACGGCCGGGCCGGCAACGGCGAGGTGCGTCAAGGGGTGGACCACGCCGGCCGTGGGTTCCCCGCAGTTCACCGACCCGCTCGGCCTGATCCGCAAAGAGGCGCCGGTGACGGGCGACTTCAAGGTCGTCGACATGCGGTACTTCGTAGGCCCCGAGTCCCCTCCCTCCGAGCAGGGGTACCTTCGCGACATCGAGCGGTGGTACATCAAGCTCTACGTCCCGAGCGACCTCAGCTACCAGGGTCGGTTCCTCGTGGAGCAGCGGAGGTTCGGTCGCGGGGTGGTCGCGGTGGCGCCCTACGACACCCACGGCTTCCACTCCCCGGATTGGACTGGGTTCCAGTGGAGCGAGGGTGACCGAACCCGCCACACCTACGCGGGGCTGCCCGGCGCCTGGGAGGGCGTGCCCTATGACTTCGTCAAGGGGGGCGCGGGTCTGACGATCCCGGGCCTGCCCGATGTCGTCGCTGGGTGCCTCGCCGACACCTGACAACCTTTCTCGCGCTGTCCCCCATATGGGGGATATACATAGTTAGGACGGGTGATTAGATGTAGCTCATGGAGGCTACATATCGTTCGTATCGAAGGACCGGAGATCCGCTCGGTGTCCTGTCCGCGCTGACGGGGGCGTTCGGGGCGGCCTGCTCGGGCCTCCTCTGGTTCTGCCAGGTCCGACCCATCAACTGGCTGGGCTCGACGGCGTTCGAGATCGCTCACGGTGGTCCGCTGCGCGACGCGCTGATGTCGGGCGCCGTGTTCCTCGGCCTGCTCGCGATCGTCGCGAGCATCCCCTCGGCCATCGGAACCCACAGCGTGCGCCGCGGCGTCCCGCTCGGACTGGTGTTCGGGCTGATCGCGCTGAGCTATCCGATCGCCGCCGCGCTGCATTGGGTCCGCATCCCGGGCCTTCCGGCCTGAGGTCCCCGCGATTCAGTCGTGGGCCGGCCAGCCCGCGTAGAGGGCTGCCCCGCGTTTGCGCAGCTCGTTGCCCACGACCACGCGCTGGATCTCCGACGTGCCCTCCCAGATGCGGTCCACCCGCAGCTCGCGGTAGAGGCGCTCGACGGGATACTCGCGCATGTAGCCGCGGCCCCCGTGGATCTGCACCGCCCTGTCGATGATCCTGCCTGCCGTCTCCGAGCAGATGAGCTTGACCGCGCTCGCCATCGCGTGGACGTCCTTGCGTGCCGCCGCGCCGCGCGCGCCCTCCCAGCAGACCCTGTAGAGCATCGACTTCGCGGCCATCAGCTCGGCTGCCATGTCGGCGAGCATGAACTCGATCGCCTGGAAGTCCACGATGGGCCGGCCGAACTGCCGGCGTTCCTGCGCGAAGGCGAGCGAGAGGTCGAGCGCCCGGCTCGAGGCGCCGACCGTCCGCGCGCCGATCATGAGCCGCTCCTCCACGAACCAGTCCTTGGTGAGCTCGTACCCTTCGCCCACCTCGCCGAGCACGGCGTCGCCGCCCACGCGGACGCCCTCGAACGCGAAGATCGGGTGTTCGAAGACGAAGGTGTGCATGTACTTGGGGGTCCGCACCAGCCGCACCCCCGGGGTGTCCTTGTCGACGAGGAACACCGTGGCTTTCGTCCGGTCGCCGTCGACGTGCGCGTGGACCTCGAAGAAGTCGGCGACATCGCCAGAGGTCACGTGCCACTTCTCGCCGTCGATCACCCACCCGTCGCCGTCGTGTCGAGCGGTGGTCGCCACCATCGACGGGTCGGATCCCGCACCCTCCTCCGTGATCGCGTAAGCATCCCGGCGTTCGCCCCGGATCGCCGGGCGCAGGAACCGGTCCTTCTGCGCCTCGGTCCCTCGCTGGAGCGGGATGGAGGGACGCCAGGGGAGGTCCCACAGTGCGCCGGTGGCGTGCCCCCACTGCTCTTCGACCAGCATCTGCTGGAAGAGGTCGTAACCCTGCCCGCCGTCGGCGACCGGATGGTTGACGGCGTTGAACCCCCACGCGAGCACGGCACGCTTGGCCTCCGCGTGCCGCTCGGAGGAGAGGCCGTCTCCCGCCTCGCACTCGTCCTCGAGTGGGAGCAGGACCTCACGGGTGAAGTCTCGGGCCCTCGCTTGCAGGGCACGGTCGTCGGCGTCCAGGTGAAGGTCCACGGTGCGCCTCCTGAGGTAGGTTGCGCAGGAGTCTAGGCCGAGTGGTTGGTGGGGAGGGAACCGGGATGGGGCGCACGTTGTTCCATGGGGGCCGCGTGTTCGACGGGACGGGTGCCCCGCTGACCGATGCCGATGTGGTGATCGAGGGCGGTCGCGTCGTGGACGTGGGACCGGGTCTCGACGGAGACGAGGGCGTCGACTGCCGAGGACGGGCCCTCCTGCCGGGGCTGTTCGACTGTCACGTACACGTGGCTATGCGTTACGAGGATCTGGACGAGGCGCGGATCATGCACGAGCCCTTCTCGCTCGCCTTCTTCCGTTCGGTCGAGAACCTGAGGACCACGCTGGCCCTCGGCATCACCACGGTGCGGGACGCGAGTGGCGCCGACGCGGGCATGCGTGAGGCCATCGAGGAGGGCACGCTCCTGGGGCCGCGGATGCAGGTCTCGATCACCATGCTCTCGATGACCGGGGGCCACAGCGATCCCTGGTTGCCCAGCGGTGGCGGCGGCGTGTGGGCCGTCGAATACCCGGGTATGCCGCTCGGTGTGTGCGACGGTGTGGACGGCGTGAGCCGCAAGGTACGAGAGGTGATCCGGGCCGGGGCCGACGTGATCAAGATCGCCTCCTCGGGCGGGTTCCTGTCGCCGGGCGACGACCCGATGGAGCCCAACTATTCCCAGGGTGAGGTGGATGCGATCGTCGCGACGGCGGCGGATCTGGGCACCTGGGTGATGGCGCACGCGCACGGACCCGAGGGCATCAAGCGCGCGGTGCGTGCCGGGGTGCGTTCGATCGATCACGGGACCTTCCTCGACGAAGAGGCCGTCGCGATGATGCTCGAGCACGGTACCTGGCTGGTCCCGACGCTCACCGCCGGGGATACCACAGATGCGCTGGCAGAGGACCCTCATCTGCCCGAACAGGTGAGAGAGAAGCTCCGCGGGCTCGGGCGTCCAGAGTTCGACGCCTTCAGGCTGGCGGCCGAGGCCGGGGTGCGGATCGCTATGGGCACCGACTGTCCCGTGGCCCCGCATGGCACCAACCTCAATGAACTGACCCACATGGCGGCCCACGGTCTCACCCCCGAGCAGGCGTTGGTGGCGGCCACCTCGAGCGCGGCCGAGCTCATGGGGCTCCAGGACGAACTGGGCACCCTGGCGCCCGGGAAGCGCGCGGATCTGGTCGTCGTGGACGGGGATCCGTTCGCGTTCGCGACCCTCAAGGAACGCGTGTCCGAGGTGTGGAAGGACGGCGTGCGGGTGGTGCCGTTCGCCTGAGCGGGGCGCGATCGGCGGCCGCGCCCGGGTAGCCTCGGGCGATGCTGCCCGTCACCCTGGCGTTCCTCGGTGCCATGTCCTACGGGACCGCGGACTTCATCGGCGGCCTGTACACGAAGCGCTACCACGTGCTCGTGGTCATGGGCGTCTCGCAGACGGCGGGGCTTATCGCGACGGGGCTCATCGTGCTGGCCAGGGATCCCTCGATCCCGCCGATGCAGGCACTCGCATGGGGCCTCGCGGGCGGCGTCTTCGGCGTGGTGGGGCTGGGCTTCCTCTATGAGGCGCTCGCCGTCGGCCGGATGGGCGTGGTCTCACCGATCGCGGCGCTCAGCGTACTGGTGCCCATGTTCGTGGGCTTCATCGCACGCGGGGATAGGCCATCACCGCTCCAGGTCGTCGGCGTGGTCCTGGCGCTGGTCGGCGCCGTGCTGACGGCCTCTACGGGAGATGGGCCGGCTCCGGACCGGCGCGTGGCGGCCGGCGTGTGGCTCGCGGTCGCGGCCGCGGGGACGCTGGGGTTCTTCCTCGTGGCTATGGCCAACTCGGCCGAGGCCGGCGCCGGTGCGGCGTGGCCTGCGCTGCTCGTGCGGGTGATGTCGGTCCCGCTCATATGGATCGCCCTCGGGCTGCGGCGCTCCTCGGTCGATCTTCGGGTCGCCCCACGTGACCTCGGCGTGCTCGTCGGTATCGGCGTCCTCGACAACGGCGCCAACATCCTCGTCGTGGCGGCCACGACCCTGGGGTTGCTCAGCCTCGTCTCCGCCGTCGTGGCGCTCATCCCGGTGGCCACGGTCCTGCTGGCCCGTGCCCTGCTGCACGAGCGGTTGCATCGCTGGCAAGCGGTGGGCGTGGTGCTCGCGATCGGCGGCGTCGCGATGATCGCCGGAGGGTGAGAGCGGAGAGCGCCTAGGCGGCGAGGTCCCGCCGCTCGAACGTGATGTAGGCGGCGGCGAGCGCGACGACCACGATGGCGAGAAGCACCAGCACGTTCGTCCCGTCGATCCCCTTCGTGAGCGGGTCCGGATCGAAGTACCAGCGGAAAGGCGAGAGCGGTCGCAGCGCGTCCAGGGCCTGCACGGTGGGCGCGAGCGTGTTGACGATGAAGGAGGCCGTCGCGAGGCCTCCGGTGACCCCGATCGCCACGCCGCGGTGCCCGGTCGCGCAGCCCAGCGCGAGCGCGATCGAGCCGAACGCGACGGCCAGCAGGAACAGCATCAGGCAGGCGGCGAAGACGTCGACGATCGCAACGTGCAGGTCGAACGGCGGCCCCACCAGGAGGAGGGTGGCCCACAGGATCAGGGCGAGGGCGCCGGTGGCCAGGACCATCGCGGCGAACTTGTCGACGAGCACGTTGCGGCGCCTGATCGGTGTGGACAGGAGGAGGTCCAACGTGCCCGTCTCTTCCTCGCCCGCCACCGCGCGTGCCCCCGCGCCGATCGCGAAGACCAGGAACAGGATCGGACCGAGCGTGCTGAACGTCTCGGCGCGCAGGTAGCCCGCAGGCGATGTGTAGTCCCCGCCGAGGAGGGTCTTGAGGGCATCGGGAAGGCTCTCGAGGTACTTGTTGAGCGATCCCGCGCTCTTGACGACGCTGGGGTAGAACGCAGAGTACATCGCGGCGACGCCGACCAGTCCGATCCCCCACCCGATGAGTCCGCGCTGTTGGTCCCGGAGCGTCTTGCCGAACAGGCCCTTCATGGGGCTGCCTCCCCGTCCGTCCCGTCGGGCGAACCGCCGTCGGGACCGAAGAACGCGAGGAAGAGATCCTCCAGGCTCGGTTCCCTGGTCGCGAGGTTCACGACGGTGTGGCGCGCGGCCTCCTTGATGACCGTGTCGATCTCGCCCTCGACGGACAGCGTCAGCTCGTCGCCATGGGACGTGACGTCGCGCACGCCGGGCAGGGCGCGGAACGCCTCCACGGGCGCCGGGCGGTCGAAGTGCAGTTCGAGCTTCCTGAGGGTGTGCGCCTTGAGCTCGCCGATGTCCTGCACCGTGGCGAGCCTCCCCTCGCGGATGATCCCGACCCGGTCACACATGCGCTCGACCTCGGGCATCACGTGGGAGCTCAGGAAGACCGTGGCACCACGGCCGCGCTCCTCGTCGATCAACGCGTAGAACGTCTGTTGGACGAGGGGGTCGAGGCCCTGCGTGGGCTCATCCATGATCAACAGATCGGGCTGGTGCATGAACGCCTGGACCAGGCCCACCTTCTGCTTGTTGCCGTGGGACAGCTCGCGGATCTTCTTCGTCAGATCCAACCCCAACCGCTCCGCCAGCGAGGCGATCCGATCCGGTGGGACGCCGCCGCGGAACCTGGCGAAGTCGTGCAGGTACTCGGCGACCCCCATCCGCTCGTACAGCGCCAGCTCCCCCGGGAGGTACCCGATGCGCGCATGCACGCGCGGCCCATCCCGTCGCGGGTCGAGGCCGAAGAGCCGCACGCTGCCGGCCGTGGGCCGGATGAAGTCCAGCATGGTCCGGATCGTGGTCGTCTTGCCCGCCCCGTTGGGGCCGAGGAAGCCGAACACCTCGCCCTCACCGACGTCGAAGGAGAGTTCCTCGACCCCCCGGTTGGAGCCGTAGTACTTGGTCAGCGCTTCCGCGACGATGACGTCCACGATGCCCATCTTGCCAGGGGCGTCGGCGCATGCACCGGCCATCGGTCCCGAGGGGCGCGGGCCAAGTCGTCGTGCGTCAGGGACCGAGGTGATAGCCGACCCGGCGGGGGAGCCGCGCCACGAAATCCACGAGAGGGTTGGGACGTTCGCCGCGATCTTCGAACTCGTCCTTGCGGCGGATCGCGTGGTTGGCGATCAGGGCGCCCGGCGACCGGATCGGCTCGGGGGGGAAGCGGAGGGGGTCGGTGTCGACCAAGGGGAGATCCAGCACCTCGTGATAGCGGCCGAGTGCCCGATGGGCCAGGATCCGGCCCCCCAGGTGGCTGGGTCCCACGCCGTTGCCCGTGTATCCGGCGCCGTAGTGGAGGTGCCCCGACTCCGTGGTTCCGAAGAAGGGGAGGTGACGACCGGACACGTCGATGGGGCCGCCCCACCCCGCCTCGAGCGGCACGTCCGCGAAGCTCGGGAACATCCGGTGAAGGTCCTGGGCCGCCACACGCAGGGCGGACGCGTCGTAGGCGAACCGCGGCCCTATCCGCCGGGCGAGGCCGGGCTGCATCCCGCCGATACCGAACGCGATCCGTCCGTCGGGGGTGGTGCGGACGTAGTGGATCGCGGCGCGGTAGTCGGATAGGCCCATGCCGTTCGTCCAGTTGATGGCCTCCAGACGCTCGGGAGCGGGGGCGGTGAGCACGATGTAGCTGCCGCGGATGGTGATCGAACGGCGGAACCGCTTCCAGTGTGCGGCCCACGCGTTGAGCGCCATCACCGCGCTCCCCGCGCGCACCGTCCCCATCGGGGTCTCGGCGACGCATGGGGATCCCTCACCGAACCGGGTCACGGGGGTCTGCTCGTAGATGCGCACGCCCGACTCCTGCAGGACTCGGCGGATGCCGCGGGCCAGCGCCGCCGGCTGCACGGTGGCACCGAACGGCGTGTACACGCCTGCGCGGAACGTCGGGGAGGCGACCTTCTGCGCGACCTCGTCGCGGTCGAGGACCTTGAAGTGATCGGCCACCCCGAGCCGGTCGGCCGCCATCACCAGGTCCGCCCACTCGCCGATCTGCGGGTCGGATGCGGCGACGGTGAGGTCGCCGTCCTTGCGGAACCACGCGTCGATGCCGTGCTCCGCACAGAAGGCGCCGATCGCGTCGACGCTCTCCTCGCCCAGCTCGCAGATCCGGAGGGCGCTGGCGTCCCCGTAGTCGCGGACGAGGGCATCGAGGTCGCTCCAGAACCCGTTGAGGAACCCGCCGTTGCGCCCGCTCGGTCCGCCGCCGCAGATGTCCTGCTCGAGGACCACCACGTCGACGCCCGGGTCGAGCTGTTTGAGGTGGAACGCGGTCCACATGCCCGTGTAGCCGCCGCCCAGGATCACCACGTCGGCGTCGGTGTCTCCCGACAACGGCGGTGCGGGTACGCCCGCGAGGTCCGGGTCCGCGAGCGCCTCGCGGAGCCACCAGCTCCGACCGGCGTCGGGCGGGATCGCGATGGCGTCGGGGTCGCTCATGGACCGGCAATGGTAGCGCCCGCCCGTCGTCGTCAGCTCCGCCGCGGTTGCTACCGTGAGGGTTCCGCATCACCACGGATCCACGCGAGGAGGCGATCCCATGGCAGGCGGGCCCAACCGTCCACGGAGCTGGCAGGTCACGCGAGGGGCCGCAGCGCGCTCCCGCGCGCGCGATGCTGCGCGCCGTCGGCTTCAGCGAAGACGATTTCGCCAAGCCGCAGGTGGCCGTGGCATCCAGCTGGAACGAGGTCACCCCCTGCAACTACCACCTCGACAAGCTGGCGGCGCTCGCCGAAGGAGGGCGTGCGCCAGGGCGGCGCCGTGCCGATCGAGTTCACGACGATCGCCGTTTCAGACGGCATCGCCATGGGTCACGAGGGGATGAAGGCATCCCTGATGTCGCGCGATCTGATCGCCGACTCGGTGGAGCTGGTGCTGCACGCCGAGCGGATGGACGCCCTCGTGGGGATCGCCGGCTGCGACAAGTCCGAGCCCGGCATGCTGATGGCCATGGCGCGCATCAACCTCCATCCGTCTACCTCTACGGCGGCACGATCCTCCCGGGCACCTACCGAGGGCGGGACATCACGATCCAGGACGTGTTCGAGGCGGTCGGCGCGCACGCCAAGGGGACGATCGACGACGCCGAGCTGACAGGCGGTCGAGCGCGCCGCCTGCCCGGGCACCGGGTCGTGCGCCGGCATGTACACCGCCAACACCATGGCCGCGGTGGGCGAGGCCCTCGGGATGTCGCTGCCCGGGCAGCGCATCCCTCCGGCGGTCGACTACCGCCGCGAGGTGCTGGCGCGCGAGAGCGGCATCCGCGCCGCAGAGCTGGTCGCCTACGGACGGTCCGCGGCCGCGCGACATCATGACCAAGGACGCGTTCGAGAACGCGATCGCCGTTGTGATGGCGCTGGCGGGCTCGACCAACGCGGTGCTGCACCTGCTGGCGATCGCGCGCGAGGCCCACGTGGACCTGCAGCTCGACGACTTCGACCGGATCGGGCGCACGGTCCCGCACCTCGTTGACGTCCGGCCCGCCGGGCGATTCGTGATGAGCGACATCGACCGCGTGGGCGGCGTCCAAGTCGTGATCAAGGAGCTCCTCGAGGCGGGGCATGCTCCACGGCGACTGCGATGACGGTCACGGGCGAGACGGTGGCCGAGAACCTGCGCCGCCATGGACATCCCCGCGCCCGACGGCGACGTGATCCGTCCGCTCTCCGCCCCGCTCCATCCCTGGGGTGGGCTCGCCATCCTGCGGGGGAACCTCGCCCCCGACGGCGCCGTCGTGAAGGCGGCCGGCGCCGAGGGCCTGGTGTTCGAGGGCACGCGCGAAGCCCTTCGACTCGGAGCAGGAGGCGTTCGATGCGCTCACCTCCGGTGCGGTCGTCCGCCGGCGACGTCATGGTGATCCGCTACGAGGGCCCGAAGGGTTCCCCGGGCATGCCGGAGATGCTCGCGGTCACGGCGGCGGTGGCGGGCGCCGGGCTGGGCAAGGAGGTCGCGCTGATCACCGACGGCCGCTTCAGCGGCGCCACGAAGGGCTTCAGCGTCGGCCACATCGCGCCCGAGGCGTTCGTGGGCGGGCCGATCGCGCTGGTGCAGGAGGGCGACCGGATCCGGATCGACGCCGACGCCCGCAGGATCGACGTGTTGGTGGACGACGCGGAGCTGGCTGCTCGGCACGAGCGCGTGGATGCAGCCGGACCACCGCTACACGCAGGGTGCGCTGGCCAAGTACGCCACGAACGGTGGGCTCGGCCGACCACGGCGCGGTGACGTGGTGAGCTCCTCCGCCCTGGCCACGCCCGGCCGCGCTCCAATGCAGGATCTGCGGCCAGCAGTATCCGGTCGAGCCGCTCACGATCTGCGAGGACTGCTTCGGACCGCTGGAGCCGGCCTACGACCTCCAGTCGGTGGACGGCGAGATGTTCCAGAAGCAGGCGGAGCAAGGTCCGGCATCGCTCGTGGCGGTACGAATCGGCTCCTGCCGGGCGGACCCGGGATCGAGCGGGTCGATCTGGGGGCGGGGTTCACCCCGCTGCGCCGGGCCGACAACCTGGCGACGGCCCTTGGCCTCAAGGATCTATGGATCAAGGACGACTCGGTCAACCCGTCGAACTCGTTCAAGGACCGCGTCGTGTCGGTGGCCGTCACGATGGCGCGCTCGTTCGGGTTCGAGGCGGTCTCGTGCGCCTCCACCGGCAACCTCGCGAACGCCACCGCAGCCCACGCCGCGAAGGCGGGCCTGGCGTGCTACGTCTTCGTCCCCGATGACCTCGAGCGCGCGAAGATCCTGGCCACCGAGGCCTACGGCGCGAAGGTGGTCGCGGTGAAGGGCAACTACGACGAGGTGAACCGCCTCTGCAGCGAGGTCGCCGACACCCTCCCCTGGGCGTTCGTGAACGTGAACATGCGCCCCTACTACGCGGAGGGTTCGAAGTCTCTGGGGTTCGAGACCGCCGAGCAGCTCGGCTGGCGTCTGCCCGACCACGTGGTGGTCCCGATCGCGAGCGGGGCGCTGCTCACCAAGATCCACCGCGCCTTCAGCGAGCTGATCGCGGTGGGAGCGGTCGAGGAGAAGCCGTACCGGGTGAGCGGCGCGCAGCCCGAGGGCTGCCGCCCGGTGGCGCAGGCCTTCCTCGACGGAGCGGATGAGATCACGCCCGTGAAGCCCGACACGATCGCGCGTTCGCTGGCGATCGGTTCCCCCGCCGACGGGTACTTCGCGCTGAAGGTGGCGCGCGAAACCGGCCGGCCACATCGGATGGTGCACCGAGCGGGAGATCCTCGAAGGCATCCAGCTGCTCGCGAGCACCGAGGGCGTGTTCACGGAGACGGCCGGTGGCGTCACGATCGCCAACCTCAAGCGGATGGTCGATCGAGGGCATCATCGGACCGCACGAGGAGACGGTCGCCTACGTGACGGGCAACGGCTACAAGACGATCGAGGCGCTGGAGGGCTACCTGGAGCCGACGTTCCACGTGGCCCCGGACCTGGACGAGTTCCTGGCGGCGCTGGGCTGACCACGATCTCGGGCGGACGAACGCGAGGCCGGGACCTCGCGGTCCCGGCCTCGTTCCGTCACTTCGGTCCGGCGATCCCTAGGGATCACGTGGAAGATGAAGTCGTACGCGGCTCCCCCGTTGCGCGACTTCAGCTGCATCGTCCCGCGGGCGTTCTTGAAGAGCCCCTTCCCACCGGTGATCGGCAGGACGTTGTTCTTCGCGTCGTAGAACGGGCCCTCGACGGTGATGGCGCCGCCCTCGACCCACGTGATCCAACGGCACTCCCAGCTGCCCTTGCTCGGGCTGATGCGGATGCAGTCGCCCTGGTCACGGCCCACCTGCTTCTTGTTCGCGGCGTCGTAGATCTTGTTGTGCCACGTCAGCAGGTCGCCCGAGCTGTCGCCTTCTGGCGCCGGTGTCGATAACGATGTCGGTGGTCGCATGCTCGATCACGTGCACCGTCATCGGCGACGTCACCTTCTTCTGGCTGGCCGCCGAGACCAACGTCGCGGCGATCACCATGGCCGCGATGATCCCGGCGACCGTCACTGCTTTGCGCATCGCTCCCCCTCTCCTCCGTGGCGGGAGTGTAGGCCCGTTGCTCGATCCCCGCGCGCGGGTTCCGGCGATCGGGACGACTCCTCCACGGTCTCCTCAGTCACGGGGAGATCTGATCAAGAGGAGATGCCCACTCCACCCTTGGTGTTCCCCCCGTACCGCTCCTTCTCGCGTCCGATCTCCAGCCGCCTGATCCGCTTCCGTCCGGCGAGCGCCTGGTCGTCGAGTTGGTCCTCGGGGACGATCCACGCGATCTCGAACTCCAGGCCGTCCGGGTCGCGGCCGTAGAGGGATTTCGTCGTTCCGTGATCGGACGCGCCGGTGATGGCGTCGTTGTCAGCCAGCACGGTCGCGAGGCGCTCCAACTCGTCGAGGGTGTCCACCTCCCATGCGAGGTGGTAGAGGCCGACCGTCGCCCGGCCAGCCATCGAAGGTCCCGCTTGAGAACCGACCGAGAACAGCCCGAGGTCGTGATCGTTCGTCGATCCGGGAGCCTGCATGAACGCCGCTCCGCTGAAGCCCTCCGGCGTCATGGGGATGAGACGGAACCCGAGGACATCGCGGTAGAACGCGACGCTCCGTTCGAGGTCTCGGACGTAGAGCACAGCATGGTTGAGTCGTGTGATCGGCATGAGGAGACAGTAGCGCCCTGCGACCGGATCGACGGACTCCTCATCGGCTGGCGATGGGTCGCTCCGGGAGACGAGAGCCACGCGGAGGGCAGACTAGGGGCAGCTGATGATCTTGCCGTGCCCCGCTCCCTGCACGCAGACGTCCCTGCCCCGGCCACCGTCGAGCCGATCGTTGCCCTTGCCGCCGAGCAGTCGGTCTCTGCCGGCGCCACCGAAGAGCCGGTCGCCTCCACCCAATCCACTCAGGAGGTTGCCGAGGGTCGAGCCGACGAGCTTGTCGCCGTACGGGCTGCCGATGAGATCCTCGATCCCGAAGAGCGCGTCGCTCCCCGCGCCCAGCACCACGCCTGAGGCCAGACTGCCGACGATGCCGCCGTGTGCGTCGCTGTACGTCACGGTGTCGGTCCCCGAACCCCCCACCACCCGGTCGTCGCCGCCGCCTGGGCGCAGCATGTCGCTCCCCTTGAGGCCGCTCAGGGTGTCGTTGCCCGGGGAACCCACGAGGAGATCGTCGAACCGTGTCCCTCGCACCCGCTCAACGCCGCTCACCGGGCCACCGCTGGAGGAGAAGGCGTACGTACCGGCCGTGAGGTTCACGACCGCGGCGCTCGTTGCCTTCGACAGATCGAGCGTGTCGATACCGGTCTGACCCGCCACCGAGTCAGAGCCGGTACCGGGGTCGATCCTGTCGTTGCCCGGACCGCCGTACACCGTGTCGTTGCCACCCAGGGCCCTCACCACGTCCTTCGCGCCTCCGGCGTCGATGATCTCGGCGGACGCGGAGCCGATGAGCGTGTCCTTCTGGGCCGTCCCGATGTACGTCTCGAAGTTCGCGATCGTGCTGGCGGCGCCACCGGTCACGACCTTGCCGGTGCCCGCGTTCAACGTGATCGGCTGCCCCAGCGTGTCGTACGTCAGCGTGTCGGCGCCCCCTCCACCATCGAGTTGATCCACGCCCGGTCCGCCCACGACCGTGTCGTCGCCGTTCCCGGCGTGCACCGTGTCGCCTCCGCCGCCCGGAGAGAGGACGTTGGGCCCCCCGTCGCCCGAGATGGTGTCGGCGGCCGGCGTGCCGGACGCGTCCTCGATCGAGCTGAAGGTGTCCGCACCGTTCCCCGACTCGGTGCCGGCGGCGAGGTCGATCGTGACCCCCCCGACGGACGAGGCACCTTGGGTGAGGAGGTCCTCACCCGGACCCCCGCTGAACTGATCGTCGCCGCCGGCGTTGACGAACGTGTCGTTGCCGTCACCGCCGGAGAGTTGATCGGGCCCGCCCTTCCCGGCGAGCGTGTCGTTGCCGCCCAGCCCCGACAGGACGTTCGGGCCGGGGTCGCCCGAGATGGAGTCGGCGAACGGTGTGCCCGAGGCGTCCTCGATCGAGTTGAGGCTGTCGGCGCCGACACCGGTCTGGGTGCCGGCGGCGAGGTCGATCGTGACCCCCCCGGTGAGCCCCGGGTCCTGCGTCACGAGATCCTCGCCGGCGTTGCCGTTGATCGTGTCGCCCCCCGAGGAGTTGACGAACGTATCGTCGCCCGGACCCCCATTCAGCTGGTCCGCCCCTCCCTTCCCCGCGAGCGAATCGTTGCCGTCGAGCCCCGAGAGGACGTTGGCGCCGCCGTCTCCGGTGATCGTGTCCTGGAACGCGGTGCCCGAGGCGTCCTCGATCGATGTCAAGGTGTCGGAGCCGTTGCCGGTCACCGTGCCGGCCGCGAGGTCGATGTTGACGGCGCCGGTCGCGTCGTCGCCCTGCAGCAGGAGGTCCTCGCCCGCTCCGCCGTCGACGACGTCGTCCCCTCCGTGCACCGTGATCGTGTCGTTGCCGTCGCCCGCCACGATCGTGTCGTTGCCGCCCATGCCGTCGATCACGTCGTCGCCCTCGAGCGCGCAGATCACGTCGTCGCCCGGCGTGCCGTTGAGCACGTCGGGGCCCGAGGTCCCGTCGATCGTGCACGGGGGAGCGGCGGACACCACCGTGGGGAGGCCGAGCACGAACAGCAGCAACAACAGGGCGATGGCGAGCCGGGGGGTCGAACGCATCGCGTCCAGTGTCGCCTACGAGGCCGGAACGGGCAAACGCCGACGGATCGGGGGCGGGGCCCTCCACGATCGTCGCGGAAGGCGTAGGGTCGTGGGACGCTCGAGCGAGAGGGGATCGCACATGTACGGAACCGTGGCCAAGACCCAGGTGAAGTCAGAGAACCGCGAGAAGATGCGGGCGCTCGTTCATGACCAGATGACCAGACGAGACGTCCCAGGCTTCGTGACCTCATACGTCCTGGAGGAGAACGACTCCGACACGGTCTGGCTGTTCGCGGTCTTCGAGGATCGCGAGAGCTACGACCGCAACGCCGACGATCCCGCGATGGATTCGGACTACCAGGAATATCGGACCCTGATGGAGTCAGATCCCGAGTGGCACGACGGCAGGATCGAGGCTATCGGGAGCTGACCGGATCTCTGACGCCCGCGCGCGCCTCGACCCGCGAGCGGAGACCCCGGAGGTGGCTCCGCGCCATCACGAAGTCCATCCAGAGCATGGCGCGGTATCCCCACGCCAGGATCGGTGGCCCGAGTGCGGTTCGCGCCCGTAGGAGCACCCGGGTGCGGCCGTCGCCCAAGTCGCTGAGTGCGTAGGTCCACACCCAGTCCAGCCACCGGTCGGGTGGCCATGGCGGGAGGTGCGAGGTCGAGCGGAGCACGAGCAACCGTCCGGGTTCCATGACCTCCACCGTGAAGTAGCACTCCGTCTCGGGCGAGCCGTCCGGGATCCGGTCGCCCACGGCGAGGTCCTGGAACCCGGGGAGGATCCGGTCGGCGCTGGGCGCGTTGGCGGGGAAGAGCAGCCGGTCGACCCATCGGTACGTGTACCAACCTCCGCGGTGCCAGCCCATCTGAACCAGCCAGGGCCAGACGTCCCCGGGGTGCCCATGGATCGTGATCGCGTGGTTCGTGACCAGGAGCGGGTCCGGGATCAGATCGTCGCTCGGCAGCTGCTGCCGCCGCTCCTCGCGTGTGCTGCCCCAGGTCCTGCCGAGGTAGAGGGAGAGGCCGTAGGCGGTAGCGCACGCGGCGGTCAAGGACCAACGTCGCCTCATGCTGCGAGCCTCCCCCCCTCGTCTTGCCGTCGATATCGTTCCGCGGTATCGGGTCGAGCACGTGGGCACGTTGACCCCCGTCTTCCGGGACGTTCGAGCCGCCGCCCGGTCGTGACACAGCATCGCCCTGGTATCCGGGGCGTCGCCAGGAGGTACGTCGTCAACCGAGGTTGACAGACCAACGAGCTGTCAACTAGGGTTGCTGGCATGTCGGGCACGCTGCAACAGACGCCGGAGGATCCGAGCGACGGTCTCGCCGCCGCGGTGGCGCTGCGGGTGCTGGCGGATCGGCTGGAGGACGCCGAGGTCGAGCGCGCGCTCCTGCGTGGTTGGAGCTGGGGCCGTATCGCCGAGGCCCTCGGTGTCACTCGGCAGGCGGTTCACAAGAAGCACGCGAAGCGCGTGGCGGAGGCGGGGATCGAGACCGGGAGGGAGCGGGATGTTTGAGCGCGCACGATCGGACACGAGAACGGTGCTCCAGGAGGCCCGGGACGATGCGCAGCGTTCCGGGGCGCCGACGCTCGAGGCCGAGCATCTCCTGCTGGCACTGTCGGGACACTCCGACTCGATCGCGGGCCGGGTGCTCACGGAGGCGGGGCTCGACACCGAGGCGATCCGGCGGGCGTTGGACTCGCAGACCGAGCGAAGCCTCGCGGCGGTGGGGATCGACGCCTCCGTGTTCCGCCTCCCGCCGCCGCCGGCGCGGACCCGTGCCCCACGATGGGGCGCGTCGTCGAAGCGGGCGATCGAGCGTGCCCTCGCCGCCACGAAGGAGCGCGGCGAACGCCATCTACAGCCCACCCATCTCCTCGTGGGGGTGCTTCAGGCCCAGGAGGGGACGGTGCCCCGCGCGTTGGCCGGCGCGGGCATCGACAGGTACGACCTGCTCATGCGCGCCCTGACGGCGCTCGGCGCCTCGAACTGACCCTCCCCTCGACGAGGATGGGGCAGACTGGTCCGGATGAACGACGTATACGGGATCGAGGGGGTCGAGGACCTCTACGCGGGGCCGCCGGACCGTTTCGTGGCGTCGCGGAACGGGTTGGCGGCGCGTCTGAAGTCGGCGGGGGAGGATGCGGCGGCGATCGCGGTGAAGGGCCTCCGTCGGCCGAGCGTGGCGGCATGGGCGATCGACGCTGCGGCGCGCAGCCACGGAGACGACCTCGACGCGCTGATCCGCGCCGGTGAGGCTCTCGGGGCGGCACAGCGTTCGATGGCGGCCGGCGGCGGCGCAGATCGGCTGCGGGAGATCACCGAGGAACGCCGCCGTCTGATCGTCCGTCTCGTGCGGGCCGCGACCCGGGCGCTGGAGGAGGCGGGACTCTCCTCCGCCCGGGCGACCATCGACAAGGTGGCCGACACCCTCACGGCGATCTCGTCCGACGCTGAGGCGGCCGCGCTCGTCCGTCGAGGTGTGCTGGACAAGGAGTTGCCGCCTCCGGCGGGCTTCGGCGACGTCATGCTTGATCCGTCGCTCGCGTCCGTGACGGCGCTCCCTCGGCGACCGGCACCCGCCGACCCCGAAACGTCTCGAGGCCCTGCGCAGATCCGCAGGGAACAGGAACGCCTTCGCCGGGCCGAGCAGCTGTCGGCGGCGGCGAAGGAGCTGGAGGTCGAGGCCGACCGGCTCGAGTCTGTGGCTAGGGCGGCGGCCTCGACCGCCGCTGAGGCCCGCAAGGCGGCGGAGACCGCTCGGCGTCGAGCGCAGGCTGCTCGACGGAAAGCTCAGAAGGCGGCGGGTGCCTGAGCGACGTGTGCCGGACACCGAGGTGGACGCGGCGCGCTTCCGCTAGGGTGCGGGGCGTGGAACGTTCCGACCTCGAAGATGCCTTCGGCCACCACGTGTGGGCTTCGGTGCGGTTGATAGACGCCTGCACGCAGCTCACGCCCGATCAGATCACGGAGTCGGTGCCTGGGACCTACGGTCCGATCTTGGACACGCTGCGGCACCTCGTGGGTGCCGACGCCTGGTACCTGTTCGTGATCAGCGGTGAGCGGACCCCCCGTATCGACGAGGATCACATGGATCTGCCGGAGCTCGCCGCGACGATGCGGGGCCACGGCGCGCTCTGGTCCTCCATCCTTGCCGAGGGCCGCGACGCCGACACCGAGATCGTCGCGCACCGCCGCCACGACGGATCCGAGTCTCACGCGCCTCTCGGGATCCGGCTCGCGCAGGCGCTGCACCATGGCACGGATCATCGCAGCCAGGTCTGCACGGGCCTCACGTCGCTCGGCATCGACCCACCGGATATCGACGTATGGGCCTACGGAGAGCTGGACGGGCGTGTCGTCGATATCCCTCCCGGCTCGTAGCGAGCCTGGGCTGTCACGTCAAAGGTCGAGCGGGCGGGCGATCTCCCAATCGAGGCCGAACGGGTCGGTGACCCTGCCGATGCGCCAGCCGTGATCCTCGTAGACAGGGGCCACCACCTTGGCCCCGGCCGCCACGGCCCGATCGAACACCGGGTCCGGGTCGCTCACCGAAAGGATCATCCGGATCGGCCCGTCGGCACCCCGTGCCGCGGGCTCGTGCTGGACCCAGAACTCGGCCCCGTCGACGGAGAGCCTCGCGACCTGGAGTCGGCCGTCGTCCTCGTACCGATACGCCTCGACCGCGCCGAACGCGGCCGCGTAGAAGTCGACCGCCTTCTGGGCGTCGCTCACCTCGAACCACGGCGCGATGTGGGTCACGGATGACACCGCCATCCCCCGCACCGCGTCGCCCGCTCGTCCACGGTCATCGATCCGCCTAGGTCAAGGGCGCTGGGACGGGTGCCACCTCGTCGATCTCGGAGAGGTCCTCCGGCTCGACGTGGATCTTGGGGAGCGCGCGATCGAGCCAGGCCGGGAACCACCAGTTCGCCTTGTCCAACAGCAGCATCAGCGAGGGAACCAGGGCCATCCGGATGATGACCGCATCGACGAAGATCGCCGCGGCAAGTCCGAGCCCGAACTCCTTGATGATGCGCTCGCCGCCCAGGATGAAGGAGCCGAACACCACGATCATGATGGCGGCCGCCGCCGTGATCGTGCCCCCGGTGGCCGCGAGCCCGTGCCTCACGGCCAGGCGGTTGTCGCCATCGCGTAGCCACTCTTCGTGGATCCGCATCACGAGGAAGACCTCGTAGTCCATCGACAGTCCGAACAGGATCGCGAACAGCATCACCGGCAGGAACGCCTCGACGGGCCCAGGCCGGCTCACGCCGAAGACCGGACCGAGCCAGCCCCACTCGAACACCGCGGTGAGGATGCCGAAGGCGGCGGCGATCGACAGCAGGTTCATGACGGCGGCCTTCAACGGGACGACCAGGCTGCGGAGCACAGCGCCAGCAGCAGGAACGACATCAGCACGACCACGCCGATGAACACCGGGAGCTTGGAGGTCAGCACGTCGGCGAAGTCGGCGAAGATCGCCGTGATGCCACCGACGTAGACCGTGAGCCCAGAGTTCCCCACCGATGCCGGGATCGCCTGGCTGCGGAGGCGATCGATCAACTCCGTGGTCGCCGCATCCTGCGGAGCCGACGTCGGGTAGACCTCGAACAGCACGACGTTCGAACCGTCCTTCGCCGGGATCGTGACCGGCGGCGTCACCGCGGCCACTCCCGCCTGACCCTTGATCGCCGTCGACAGGGTCGTCATCTCCGCGACCTGGGCGGGGTCCGTGGTCTCGGCGACCACCTGCAGCGGCCCGTTGAAGCCGGGGCCGAACCCCTGAGCCAGGAGGTCGTAGGCGGTCCGCGTCGTGGTGCCTACCGGGTCGTTGCCCTGGTCCGAGGAACCGAGACGCATGCGGAGGAAGGGCGCGGCAAGCGCGAGGATCAGCACCAACGCCACCGCTCCGTAGAGCGCCGGGTGCCGTTCGACGGCTCTTCGACCACGTCACCCAGAACCCGTGGTCCCCGGTCGAACGGTGGCCGTCGGCGGCCAGCGACCGGCGCTGGCGCCTCGAGAGGATCCGCGGCCCCACGAATCCAAGCATCGCCGGCAGGAAGGTGAGCGCTGCGATCATCGTGAACAGCACGCCGATGCTCGCGGCGACGGCGAGGCCGTAGAGGAAGCTGATCCCCAACGCGAACATCCCCAGCAGCGCGATGCAGACGATCGTGCCGGCGAACAGCACGGCGCGCCCGGACGTGTCGATGGCCAGCTCAACCGAGCCCCCGACGTCGCGGCCCGCCTGCAGCCCCTGTCGGTGACGGGACACGATGAACAGCGCGTAGTCCACGCCGACACCAAGGCCGATCAGCAGCACGAGCTCGGAGGAGAACACCGGCATCTTCATGACGTTGCTGACCAGACCGATGACCTGGATCGCGGTCCCGAGGGCAACCAGTGCGGAGGCCAGCGGCATGGCCATGGCGAACAGCGACCCGAAGACCAGGAACAGGACGATGCCCGCCGTGATGATCCCCAGGCCGGTGCCGCCAACCGATGGCTGGTTCGCTTGCTGAGCCACCTGACCCGAGACCGCCACGACGACGCCGTTGCCGGACCCCTGCTTGGCGGTGTCGACGAACTGCTTCGCGTAGCTGATCGAGAGGTCCTGCGCCTGCTGGTCGAGGCTCACGCTCGCGAACGCCACCGTGCCGTCCGGACTCACCTGCTGGGCACCCGCCGGGTCGTACGGAGACTGCACCGCCGTGACGTGAGGAAGCTTCGCCACCTCGGCGAGCATCGCTGCGACCTGCCGTTGGACCTCGGGGTCGGTCACCTTGGCGCCGCCGCTGGTGCCGATCACGATCTGCTCCGTGTCGCCGGACTGCTGCGGAGCGGCTGCCTGCAGCAACTGCAAGGCCTGCGTGGACTCGGTATCGGGCAGCGTGAAGTTGTTCGAATAGGCGGTCCCCACCGCCGATGTGATGCCGAACATGATCAGGAGCGCCGCGATCCACGCGCCGACCACGATCCACCGATGTTCGAACGACCAACGAGCGAGCTTGCGCATCCGGCGGATCCTCCTCGAGATCGGCTAGGGGACAACCAAGGGTACGAGCCCAGGCCCTGCATGCCCGAGGCGGGGCGTATCGTCGCCGTGGGCTCTCCCTGAACCTCGGGGACTCGCCCCCATCAGCCGTTCGCACCGGGGGCGCCGCGGAGCTGGTCGATGCGGCGTCTCAACAGGCGCAGTTCGGCCTCGTCGTGAGCGAGCGCTTCGGCGCGGCGATAGGCATCGATGGCCTCGGCCTCGCGGCCGAGGCGACGGAGCAGCTCGCCGCGGGTCGCGTGGAAGTAGCGATACTCGTGGAGCCCGAGCCCGTCGACGATCCGCAGCGCCGCCTCTGGACCCTCCGCTTCCGCGGTGGCCACGGCGCGGTTCAGCTCCACCACCGGCGAGCCGGTGAGGCGGGAGAGCTCGCCGTAGAGCGCGGCGATCTGGGGCCAGTCGCGCCGCTCGTCGGCATGGAGGGACGCGATCGCGGCCTGGATGACGTACGGTCCCCGCCCGCCGAGGCCGAACGCGCTGTCCAGTTCCGACCGGCCCCGCACGACCTGGTCGGCGTCGAGGAGCGTCGGGTCCTGGTCCTCCAGCGGCACGAGCTCGCCGTCGCGGAACCGGGCGTCGCGACGGGCATCCAGGAGCAGCATCAGGGCCAGCAGTCCGTGCACCTCGGGGTGATCGGGCAGGAGCTCAACCAACGCGCCCCCTAGCTGGAGCGCTTCCACGGCGAGGTCGCCGCGGCCCCCGTAGCCCTCGTTGAAGATCAGGTAGACCACCGCGAGCACGGCTGCGAGGCGCTCGGGGAGCAGGTGGCTCGGCGGTACCCGGAAGGGGATGCCGGCGGCCTTGATCTTGCGCTTCGCGCGTACGAGGCGCTGAGCCATGGTCGGCTCCGGCACGAGGAATGACCGCGCGATCTCGGCGGTGGTGAGGCCGCCGAGCGTCCTCAGGGTGAGGGCGACCTGCGCCTCGACGGACAGCGCGGGGTGGCAGCAGGTGAAGATGAGTTCGAGCCGTTCGTCGGGGAAGCCGGTCGAGTCCAAAGGGTCTTCCACCCGTTCCGGGATCTGGAGCAAGCGGGTCTTCGCCACGAGGGTGCGATCGCGGCGGATCCGGTCGATGGCGCGATTGCGGGCGGTGGTGATCAGCCAGACGCCGGGGTTCCGTGGCCATCCATCCTTC
Organism: uncultured Actinomycetes bacterium; assembly: GCA_963796725.1. Taxonomy (GTDB): domain Bacteria; phylum Actinomycetota; class UBA4738; order UBA4738; family HRBIN12; genus JAOUEA01. Next base: position 93,002 of record CAWCMT010000001.1, on the reverse strand, counting down.
GGCCATCGCGCCGCCGCGATCGCGAAGGCCTCCTGCGCGGCCTCCTCGGCGAGGTCGAAGTCGCCGAGGAGGCCGATCAAGGCAGCGAGGACGCGTCCCCACTGATCGCGGAAGACCTGCTCGAGGTCGGTCGCTACCACTCGACGAGAGGGCGAACCTCGACGGCTCCGCCCATGCTCGCAGCCGGGATCCGTGCGGCCAGCTCGACAGCGGCGTCCAGGTCGTCCGCCTCGAAGAAGAGATAGCCCCCAACCGCGTCCTTGATCTCGACGAACGGCCCGTCGGTGGTGAGGGTCGTTCCGTCTTGCACCCGCACGGTGGTCGCCATCTCGGGACCTTGCATCTGGACGCCGGGCGTCACGCCAGGGGTCTCGTTGATGCCCTTGTACGCCGCGTAGACGGCGCCCTTCTCCTCGTCGGAGAGGGCTTCCCACGCCTCCGACGGAGGGGTCGGGGTGGTGCCCTGGTGGATCAACAGCATGTACTTCATCGCGTCCCCCTTCTGGGATCGGGTCGCGCATGAGACGAACGGAACGAGCGGGATTCGACAGCTCCCGTGAAGTTTCTCAGGCCGGATCCAAGCGTGCCGCACCCAGCTCGGCGCGCGACGAGCGCAGCTCACCAGAGGACGATCAGGGGGTCGGGCTCGCGTCCGTGCCGCCGGCGGCGGTGACCAGGTCCGGGGGAAGCGCGGCGGCGAAGGTCTGGGCGATGACCTTGGCTCCCTCCGGGCTCGGGTGGAACCCGTCGTCAGCAACGTACTCGGGGTGTTCGGCGGGCGCGTTGCCCAGGGCGCCGAGGTCCACGAGGATCGCGCCCTCCTCGGCAGCGACCCGGCGGATGGCGGCGTTGTATCCGTCCACGAGAGCGCGGACCTGCGCGGGCGACGGGAGCGCGAGACCGGCGCTCGTGAGCTGATCGGCGATCGCGCAATCAGGCCTGAGGGTCGGATAGCACGACCGGTAGGCGGGCAACGAATCCAGTCGCGGCGCGGTCGCGACCAGCACCTGGGTCCTCCCGCCTCGTCGTAGGTGCGAGACGAGGTCGTTGAGCTCGGCCTCGTAGATGCGCACGGGCACGCGAGCGATCAGGTCGTTGACGTTCAGCCAGACGGTGACGACGTCCGGGTCGACCGCCAGCGCCCCGGGGACCTGATCGCTCTCCGCCTGCGCCACGGTGCTGCCGCTCACGCCGAAGTCGTAGAAGACCGCGCCGGGGAGGGCCGTCTTCCACAGGACGCGCGGCCACGCTTGCCGGAGCGGATCGGGCGTGCCGACGCCGACGGTCTCGCTCGCGCCAACAGCGGCGTAGACGACCGGAGGCGTGGTGACGGGGCTGCCCACCAAGTTGCCCACGGCGCCGGTACCCGAGCACGCGGTCGCTCCGAGACACAACGCCAGCGCGGCCGCCACGATCACCCTCATATCCCGCCCACCGCCTCTCGCGCGGGGAGCCTCGCTGCGCGCAGGGCGGGCAGGGTCCCCGCGATCAAGGCGAGGAACGTCGCGCCGAAGATCCCGGCCACCACGACGCCGTAGGACACCATGAGGTGGACCCCCTCGAGACCCTGCTGTCGCAGGTATCGGTTGACCACCACGCCGACCACGGCCGCGATCGTGGTCCCCACCAGGGTGCCTGCGGCGCCGCCCGCGAATCCCACCAAGCGTGGCCTCCAACAGGAACGCTCGCGCCACGTCACGGTCGCGGGCGCCGATCGCCTTCAGTACGCCGATCTCACGGTGGCGTTCTCGCACGGCGGCCAGGAGCGCGTTGGCGATCCCCAGGGCCGCGATCACGAGCGCGATCAGGCCGATCGCCCCGAGGACGATGTCCACCACGCGCAGGTATCGCTGCACGTTCGCGATGAGCTGTTCCGGAGCGCTGGTCGAGTATCCGAGGTCGTTGATCGCGCTGCGAACCTCGTGGACGTCGGACAGCGATCGGGACACGACCACCAGACCCGAGTACTCGGAGGTGGGCAGGGGGGTACGCCCACCGTCGGCTACCCCGTGGAGTGCCCATGTGCGGTCCGCCTCGGTCTGCTCGAGCGGGACGAGGAACGCCCCGGGCGCTGCCTCTTGGGCCACCACCCCGACGATCGTCGCGTTGACCCATCGCCCCCGGTAGTCGATCGTGCCGTCGTGCGCTCTGTAGGCCTGGGGCGCGCCCAACTGGACGTGCTGACCGATGACGGACGAGAGATCGTCGGCGTTGATGTGCATCTTGTCGATGTAGCCGAGCGTCACGGCGGTCTCGCTGGACAGACCCGGCGAGGGCAACCGCCCCGCCAGGACCGTGATGGGAAGGTCGCCGACCTGGCGAAGATCTACCCCCGCCATACGATCGAAGATCCGGTCCGGTCCCCCCGGGATCTCCGGCGGCTTGGCCAGGGTCTCGAGGTCGAGGACGGGCGCGACGGCCGCCACGCCCGAGAGCTGCTCTATCTGGGTCACGGTGGAGTCGTCGATCGCGCGAGGTCGCCCGAGACGGAAGTCGTCGCTCGAGAGCTGCCCCGCCTCAGGTAGCGCCGCGGCCACGCGGATCGCCGTGATGGGCCCACCCTTACTCACCTGGTTGATCACCCGAGAGTTGGCCGTGACGACGATCGTGGCCAGCGCCACCAACAGCGCGCTGGCCAGTGTCACGGCGAGGATCGTGAGGACCGTGCGGCCGAACCGTCGGGTCGCGCTGTTGTAGGCCAGGCGCAGGGCGTCCATCCAGGTCAGGATGCCCACCTCCCGTCGACCAGATCGCGTGTCACGTCGGCGCGCTCCGCGACGGCCCGGTTGTGGGTCACGACCACCAACGTGCAGCCGTGATCCGTCCGCAGCGACTCCAACAGTTCGAGGACGGAGAGGGCAGCCTCCTCGTCCAGGTTCCCGGTGGGCTCATCCGCGAGCAGCATCCGCGGATGGTTCGCCATGGCGCGGGCGATCGCCACACGTTGGCGCTCTCCCCCGGAGAGCGCCGCGGGTCGGTGTCGGGATCGGTCACCGAGGCCGACGGCCTCGAGCAGCGCCTTCGCTCGGCTGCGCCTCGCCTCCCGTCCCACGCCACTGAGGGTCATCGACAGCTCCACGTTCTCCAACGCGTCGAGGACGGGGACCAGCCCGTAGTGCTGGAACACGAATCCCACGGTTCGGCGGCGGAAGGCCGCCAACTCGTCGCCGCCGAGGTCGCTGAGCGACGCATCGCCGACCTCGAGCTCGCCCGTCTGGAGGGGCTCGAGGCCCCCGAGCAGCGCTAGGAGTGTGCTCTTGCCGGCCCCCGAGGGACCGGTGAGCGTGAGGTAGCCGCCCTCGGCAACCTCCAGGTCGAGGCCGTGCAGGACGGCGAGCGGACCCTCGTCGGTCGGGTAGCTGTGGGAGATCCCTCGCATCAGGATCCGGACGCCACCGCGAGCATCAACGCTCACCATGGACCGAGTCTCGCACCCATCCTCGGAAACGGATGGTTCATGGCCTATGCCCGGTGTCGAGCGCCCCGGGGCCATGGCTTCTGGCGCCGTCGGCCCCCGACGCGTAGGGTTGCGGTTCTCAGCCCGCACACATCGTCTTCGGGGGGGGACGCGTGTCCGAGGAACGCCGGATCGGCGGCGCGGCGGCGACGATCGCGGCCGGCGTGGTGATCGGCATCGTCGAGGTGGTGCTCGCCGTCTCGTTCGCCGCGCTCGTGTTCGGCGGCTTCCTCGGCACCGTCCTGCCCGCGGGCATCGGGATCTACCTCGTGTCGGCCGCGCTCACGCTCGGGATCCTCGCCTGGCGTGCAGGGGTGCGCGGCGTGGTCGGCAGCGTTCAGGACGCGGCCGCCGCGGTGCTCGCGATCGTGGCCGCGAGCGCGGCCCTGAAGACCTTCGGCGGTCCCGACCAGGCCTTCCCGACCGTCGTTGCGGCCACCATGGTCGTGACGCTGTTGACGGCGGTCACGTTCCTGCTGCTCGGCACCCTCAGGCTGGGCAACCTCGCTCGGTTCATCCCCTATCCGGTCGTGGGCGGGTTCCTCGCGGGTACCGGCTGGCTCCTCATGAAGGGGGGTCTCCGTGTAGCGGCCAGCTTGGAGTTCCAATGGAGCGAGATCCGCCGGTTCGTGGACCCCTTCTACGTCGTCCGGTGGGCCCCGGCCCTCGCCTTCGGGATCGTGTTGCTGGTGGCGACGCGGATCGTGCGGCACCGACCGCTCGTGATCCCGATCGTCCTCGGTGCCGGGCTCGCGCTGTTCGCGGTCGGCATGGTCGTGACGGGATCCTCGATCGAGTCCGCCCGGACGGGGCTGTGGTTCCTCGGGCCGTTCGGCTCGACGCGTCTATGGCAGCCCTGGAGCCTCCGCGCCCTGACAGGGGCCGACTGGGGGGTGGTGCTCAGCCAGGCCCCTGGGATCGCCACCACGGTGTTCGTCGCCGTCATGGCCTGCCTGTTCAACGTGGGCGGGGTCGAGCTGCTCCTGCACACCGATCTGGACACGAACCGGGAGCTCCGCGACGCCGGATGGGTGAACGTGGCCACCGGTCTGATCGGAGGGATCCCGGGGTATCACGCGCTCAGCCTGACGGCGCTCGGGCAGCAGATGGACGTCGACGGCCGACGCGCCGGTCTCGTGGCGGCCTTGGTCCCGCTGGCCGCCGTCTTCTTCGGGGCCGACGTCGTTGGGCTAATCCCGCGGATGGTCGTGGGGGGCGTGCTCGTGTTCGTCGGCCTTTCGTTCCTGGTGGCGTGGCTCGTGGACATGCGTCGCTCCCTGCCGCTGGGCGAGTACCTGATCGTGGTCGCGATCGTGGTGACGATCGCCACGAAGGGCCTCATGCCCGGACTCGTCGTCGGCCTGCTGCTGGCGGTGGTGCTGTTCGCGGTCAACTACGGCCGCATCGGCCTCGTCCACGAGGTCGCGTTCGGCACCACGTACCGCAGCAACGTCGACCGCCCGCCGGGCGAGCGCATGATGCTTCAGGGGCTCGTCGAACGCGTCCAGATACTCCGGCTGAACGGGTTCGTGTTCTTCGGAACGGCGAGCAGCTTCCTCGAGCGGCTACGCAAGCGTGTGGAGGCAGGGCAGATCCGGTTCCTCCTCGTCGACATGCGCCGCGTCACCGGTGTGGATGCATCGGGTGTGCTGGCCTTCCGCAAGGCGGCGCAGCTCGCCGAGACGAGCGGGTTCGAGTTCGTGCTGGCCGGCGCGGCGGACCGCGTGCAAGCACAGCTTCGACGCGGTGGCGTGGTCGCGTCCGAAGGTGTCGTCAGCTTCGAGCCGGATCTGGATCGCGGCCTGCAGCGGTGCGAGGACCGGCTCCTCGAGGAGCAAGCCACCGAGGCCCAGGGGCGCCCGAGCCAGGGCATGGCCGGACTGCCTCCGCATCTGATGCCCTACCTCGAGCGTCGCTCGATCGGGGAAGGGACCGTGCTGGTCCGCCAGGGGGAACCGCCCGACGACATGTTCGTCCTGGAGTCGGGCCATCTCCGGGTCGAGCTGGTGACCCCGGAAGGGGAGCGGGTACGGCTGAGCGCGGTTCGCCCCGGCGTGGTGGTGGGGGAGGTAGGGATCTACACGGGGGTTCCACGCACGGCCGATGTCGTCGCGGAGACGCCATGTGTCGTGTTGCGGCTGAGCCGAGACTCGCTCGAGCGTTTGGAGACCGACGAACCGGAGGCTGCGGTGGCGTTCCACCGATGGCTCGCGACGACGCTTGCGGTGCGACTCACCGACTCGGACCGCGCGCTCAGCGCCTTGATGGACTAGATCCGGCGTCCTCCACGCGTGATCGTTGCGGTCCGTCCCTGCCATCTCCGTTCGGTTGACACCATCGGAGTGACCTCTACACTGTCATGACCATGTCGACAAGAACGCTGTTCGGACGCAGCACCCTCGTACTTATTAGCTAGGCGCGGCCGGGCCCAGGAGGCCTGCACGCCGCGCCGCTCACCCCGCGAACCCCGCGGGGTTTTTTGTACCCGCGAACCAGCCGAACGAACGACGAACACCGGATCAGAGGTCCGGAGACAAGGAGACCGCCATGCGGTACGAGTTCGAGCGAGACGGCACCGTCGTCGCCAGCGTGCTCTGGGAAGGCCCCGGCCAGGTGAGCGTCGAGGCGGCCGACCCCTCCACCAAGGCCGTGGTGGATCGCTACCTCTCCTCCGAGGTCGTGTACCTGGGCGGGGGGTTCGACTTCGGCCCGGAGAACGAGGAGGACGTGCTGCAGATGCGGCGGCGCGATTGGACCCCCTGGGAGTTCGAGCGCGCGTGCCGCAACCTGAGCCACCGTCTGCAGGCCCACGTCCGCCGCGTGCGAGACCGGTCCCGTCGAAGAGCGCGAGGTGGCGGCGGGATGAAGCTGTCCGGCGCCGACGCGCTCCTCAAGGCTCTGGAAGGCGAGGGGGTGGAGATCATCTTCGGCATCCCCGGCGGCGCCAGCATGCCGATCTACGACCCGCTGGTCGACCGCTCCCCGATCCGTCACATCCTGTGCCGCCACGAGCAGGGCGCCGGCCACGCGGCCGAGGGCTACGCCTGGGCCACCGGCAAGGTCGGCGTGTGCATGGCCACCGTCGGCCCCGGGGCCACGAACCTGGTGACGCCGCTGGCCGACGCGAAGATGGACTCGGTGCCCATCGTCGCGATCACCGGCCAGGTCCCCACCCCGGTGGTGGGCAACGACGCCTTCCAGGAGGCCGACATCACCGGCATCACCATGCCGGTCACCAAGCACAACTTCCTGGTGAAGGACCCCGCCGACATCGTCGAGACCGTTCGCGAGGCCTTCCACATCGCGCGCACCGGGCGACCGGGCCCCGTGCTGATCGACCTGCCGAAGGACGTCCTGCTCGAACGAGACCACCTGGCACTGGCCCGAGACCACGTCAAGCTGCCCGGCTACAAGCCCACCACCAAGGGCAACCAGCGCCAGGTCGTCGAGGCCGTGAAGCTGATCATGCAGGCCAAGAAGCCGGTCCTCTACGTGGGCGGCGGCGTCATCAAGGCCGACGCCAACAAGGAGCTGCATCAAGCTCGCGACCACGGGTCAGCTCCCCGTCGTCACCACGCTGATGGCGCGCGGCGCGTTCCCCGACTCCGAGCGAGCTCTGCCTGGGCATGCCCGGCATGCACGGGAACTACACGGCGGTCACCGCGATGCAGCAGGCCGACCTGCTGGTCGCCCTGGGCGCGCGGTTCGACGACCGCGTCACCGGCAAGCTCGCCGGCGTTCGCGCCCCACGCGAAGGTCGTCCACGTCGACGTCGACCCCGCCGAGATCGGGAAGAACCGCGCGGTCGACGTGCCCATCGTGGGCGACTGCAAGGACGTGATCGGCAAGCTCGCCGCCGAACTCGCGAAGCGCCAGGACGAGGGCGACGGCGTGCCCGACCGCACGCGCGTGGCTCCGCCAGCTCGCCGAGTGGAAGGAGAAGTTCCCCTACCGCTACGACCAGCAGCCGGGCGGCCCGCTCAAGCCCCAGTACTGCGTCGAGCGCCTGAACGCACTTCGCGGGCGACGACACGATCCTGGTCTCGGGCGTGGGGCAGCACCAGATGTACGCCTCGCAGTACTGGCGGTTCGAGAAGCCGCGGCACTGGATCAACTCCGGCGGCCTGGGCACGATGGGTTTCGCGGTCCCGGCGGCCATGGGCGCCAAGGTCGGCCGTCCTGACAAGCGCGTGGTCGCGATCGACGGCGACGGCTGCTTCCAGATGACCGCGCAGGAGCTGGCCACCAGCGCCACCGAGCACATCCCGTTCGTCACGGCGATCCTGAACAACGGGTACCTGGGCATGGTGCGCCAATGGCAGGAGCTGTTCTTCGACGAGCGGTACTCGGGCGTGTGGCTGGACCCGAACGTCCCCGACTACGTGAAGCTCGCGGAGGCCTACGGCGCGGTCGGCCTGCGGGTCGAGTCGGCCGAGGAGGTCGACGCCGCGATCGAGAAGGCGTTCTCGATGACCGACCGGCAGCGTGGTGATCGACTTCCGCGTCGACCCCGGCGAGATGGTCTTCCCGATGGTGCCGTCCGGCGCATCGAACGACGACATCATCCTGGGGCCCGAGGGCCTCCGGCCCACGACGGATCCCGCGGAGGCACCGATCGCATGAGCACCCTTCACACCATCTCCGTCCTGGTCGAGGACCGTCCCGGCGTGCTCACGCGCGTGGCCGGCCTGTTCGCGGCGCGCGGGTACAACATCGACTCGCTCGCGGTCGGTCCCACCGAGACGCCGGGCCTCTCGCGCATGACGATCGTCGTGAACGTGGACGAGAGCCCGCTGGAGCAGGTCACCAAGCAGCTGAACAAGCTCATCAACGTGATCAAGATCCTCGAGCACGATCCGGGCTCGGCCGTCGAGCGCGAGCTGATGCTGGTGAAGGTGCACGCCGAGGGCGACGCTCGGGCGCGGATCATGGAGATCGCAGAGGTCTTCCGCGTGAAGCATCGTCGACGTCACGGCGTCGACGCTCACGGTCGAGGCGAGCGGGAAGCCCGAGAAGCTCGAGTCCCTCCGCGATCTGCTGGAGGAGTTCGGCATCGTCGAGCTCTCGCGCACCGGCAGCGATCGCGCTCGCGCGCGGGGACCGGGGCATCCGCGAGCGCACGACGCCTGCTGAAGGCCGCCGAACTAGTCCTATACCAGACTACGACGAGGACAGGAGGACCGACGGACATGGCGACGATCTACTACGAGAAGGACACCGACGCCACCGCGCTGCAGGCCGACAGGATCGCGGTGCTGGGCTTCGGCAGCCAGGGCCACGCGCATGCCCAGAACCTTCAGGACTCGGGGTTCGACGTGCGGGTTGGGCTGCGGCCCGGTTCGTCGTCGCGCGCCGTGGCCGAGGCCGCCGGGCTCAAGGTCCTGGACACGGCCGACGCCGTGGCCGAGGCCGACGTGATCATGTGCCTGCTGCCCGACACCAGCCACGCCAAGGTCTACGCGGAGGACATCGCGCCGAACCTCAAGGACGGCGACATGCTGATGTTCGCGCACGGCTTCTCGATCCACTTCGGCACCGTGGTTCCGCCCAGTGGTGTCGACGTCACGATGATCGCGCCCAAGGGCCCGGGGCACCTCGTGCGTCGCACGTACGAGCAGGGCGATGGGCACGCCGGGTCTGGTCGCCGTGCAGCAGGACGCCACGGGCAAGGCGCTGCAGCGCGCACTGGCCTACGGCGCCGGGATCGGCTGCGCGCGCGCCGGCATCATCCAGACCACCTTCAAGGAGGAGACCGAGACCGATCTGTTCGGCGAGCAGGCGGTGCTCTGCGGCGGTCTCAGCAACCTGATCAAGAACGGGTTCGACACGCTGGTGGCGGCGGGCTACCAGCCGGAGATCGCCTACTTCGAGTGCCTGCACGAGGTGAAGCTGATCGTCGACCTGATCTACGAGGGCGGCCTGCTCGTGGATGCGGCACTCGGTGTCGACGACACGGCCGAGTGGGGCGACTACGTGAGCGGCCCCCGCGTGGTGGATGCAGCACGTCGCGGGCCGAGATGGAGGGCGTCCTCGCCGACATCCAGGACGGGTCCGTTCGCCAGAGCGATGGATCGCCGAGGCCGACGCCGGGTTCCCGGAGTACCTCCGACTTAGGGGCGAGGCGCGCACGTCCCAGCTCGAGAGCGTGGGGCGGGAGCTGCGCCAGATGATGCCCTGGTTGGAGAGCGACACGAAGGTGGCCCCGGAATGAGCGACGGCAACGTAGGACGTGCCACGGCAACGTAGGCAACGTACGGATCTTCGACACCACCCTGCGCGACGGCGAGCAGGCGCCCGGCATCGCGCTGACGAAGGCGGAGAAGGTCGAGATCGCCGAGCAGCTCGCTCGGCTGAACGTGGACATCCTGGAGGCCGGGTTCCCGATCTCCTCGACCGGCGAGTTCGACGCGGTGAGCGAGATCGCGTCCTCGGTGAAGGGGCCGGTGATCGCGGCGCTCGCGCGCACGGCCACCGGCGACATCGAGCGCGCGGCCGAGGCGCTGAAGGGCGCCGACCGCTGGCGCATCCACACGTTCATCAGCACCAGCGACGTCCAGCGCGAGTCGATGCTGAAGATGAGCTACCAGCAGGTGCTGGACGCGATCCGCGAGAACGTGACGCTGGCGAAGAGCTACACGGACGACGTGGAGTTCAGCGCGCAGGACGCCACGCGCACCGCCGCTCGAGTTCCTGATGGAGTGCTACCGGGTGGCCGTCGAGTGCGGCGCCACCACGATCAACGTGCCCGACACCGTGGGCTACGCCACGCCGACGGAGTTCGGCGAGCTGATCCGGACGGTGCGCGACGGCGACACCCGACGACGTCGTGATCTCCACCCACTGCCACAACGACCTGGGCCTCGCGGTGGCGAACTCGCTGGCGGGCATCGAGAACGGCGCCGGCCAGGTGGAGGTTGCGGTCAACGGGATCGGCGAGCGCGCGGGCAACTGCTCGCTCGAGGAGATCGCGATGATCGTGCGCACGCGCGGCCAGGCGCTGCAGCGGCAGCACGGCCTGAACATCAAGGAGATCGTGCGGACCTCGCGGCTGGTCGCCATGACCACCGGCTACAGCGTGCAGCCGAACAAGGCCGTCGTCGGGCTCGAGCGCGTTCGCGCACGAGAGCGGTATCCACCAGCACGGCGTCCTCAGCAACCGTGCCACCTACGAGATCATGGACCCTGTCGAGATCGGGCTGGAGGGCAACGCGCTGGTCCTGGGGAAGCACTCGGGCCGCCACGCGTTCGTCGACGCGCTGGACAAGATCGGCATCACGTTGGACGACGGGGCTCTGAACCGCGCGTTCACACGCTTCAAGGACCTGGCCGACCGCAAGGTGCAGATCACGGACCAGGACCTGACTGCGATCGTGGCCGAGGAGCTGGGGGCCGCCGACGAGGATCTCCTCCTCCTCGAGTCCGTCGTGGTGGGTGGCGGGACGCACCTCCAGCCGAGGGCCACGGTCCACCTGAAGAAGGGCGAGGAGACGATCGAGGAGTCCGCGATCGGCGACGGGCTCATCGACGCGGCGATGGGCGCGATCAAACGCGCCGCCGGGGTGGAGGCGCGACTCGTGAGCTTCAACGTGTCCTCGGTGACCGGGGGGTCCGACGCGTTGGGCGACGTCGTCGTGCAGCTCGAGGTCGACGGACGACGCGTGACGGGCCGCGGGGTGGCGACCGACGTGGTGGAGGCCAGCGCCCGCGCCTACCTCGCCGCCGTGAACCGCGCCCTCCAGGTCGTCGGGCGCCACCGCCTCCAACGAGGAGACCCCGTGAGCGAGCGGTCCTACCTGATCGGCGTCATCGCGGGCGACGGCACGGGTCCCGAGGTCGTACGCGAGGGCCTGAAGGTGCTCGACGCCGTCCACGAGGGCTTCACCACGGAGCTCGTCGAGTTCGATCTGGGTGCCGACCGCTACCTCCGCACCGGGGAGGTGCTGCCCGACGAGGAGCTCGAACGGCTGCGGGGTCTCGACGCCATCTTCCTGGGCGCCGTGGGCGATCCCCGCGTTCGGCCGGGCATCCTGGAGCGCGATCTGTTGTTGAAGGCGCGGTTCGGACTCGATCAGTGGGTGAACCTCCGTCCCGTCGTCCGCTACCCGGGCGTGGAGACGCTCGTACCCAGCCATTCCGAGGACGACGTGGACTTCGTGGTCGTCCGCGAGAACTCGGAGGGGCTCTACAGCGGGGCGGGCGGCTTCCATCGCAAGGGCACCGGACACGAGGTGGCGGTGCAGGAGTCGATCAACACGCGCCACGGCGTGGAGCGGATCGTCCGCTACGCCTTCGACCTGGCGATGCAGCCCCACCGCCGGCGGAAGCTGACGCTCGTGCATAAGACGAACGTGCTGACGTTCGCGGGCGACCTGTACCAGCGGGTCGTGGACGAGGTCGCCGCTGAGTTCCCAGAGGTGGAGACCGACTACGTCCACGTGGACGCGGCGTGCATCTATTTCTTGGACTGGCCGGCGCGTTTCGACGTCATCGTCACCGACAACATGTTCGGCGACATCATCACGGACCTCGGCGCCATGATCCAGGGGGGGATGGGCATCGCCGCCGGCGGCAACATCAACCCCGACGGGCGTCAGCATGTTCGAGCCGATCGGAGGCACGGCCCCCGACCACACGGGCCGGGGCACGATCAACCCGCTGGCCGCGATCGGCGCGATGGAGATGCTGCTGCGGCAGCTGGGCGAGGCGGCCGCGGCCGACCGTGTGGACCGGGGCATCCGCTCGGCCACCCGGCAGATGAAGAGCATGCGCGCGGGGGAGATGGGCTTCAGCACGGCCGAGGTCGGGGATCTCGTCGTCGCGGGGGCGGCGTCATGAGCTCGGAGGCCGCCGCCGCCCCGCCCGCCGTCGAGCTGTACGACACGACGCTTCGGGACGGTGCGCAGCGCGCGGACCTCAGCTACACGATCGAGGACCGTCTGCGGATCCTGCACCGGATCGACGCAGTGGGGTTCCCCTACATCGAGGGCGGCTGGCCGGGGGCGAACCCTCGCGACACGGAGTTCTTCAAGCTCGCCACGAAAGAGACGCTCCAGCACGCGCAGCTCACGGCCTTCGGGATGACCCGGAAGGCGGGGGAGCGCGCGGAGGTCAGTCCGGTGCTGCGGGAGCTGCTCGACGCCGGCCCGGAGGTCATCTGCCTGGTCGGCAAGGCGTGGGATCTCCACGTCACTCAGGCCCTGCGCACGGACCTGGTCGAGGGCGTGGCCATGGTCCGCGATTCCGTGGCGTTCCTGCGCGCGCAGGGCCGCCGCGTGTTCTTCGACGCCGAGCACTTCTTCGACGGCTACCTGGCCGATCCCGGCTTCGCCATGGCCGTCCTGGCGGCGGCGGAGGAGGCGGGCGCCGAGCGCCTCGTCCTGTGCGACACGAACGGCGGCATGCTCCCGTTCGATGTGGCGCGGATCGTGAAGGAGGTCGGCACCCAGACATCCGCCAGGTTGGGGATCCACGTGCACAACGACGCCGGCTGCGCCGTCGCGAACTCCCTGATCGCGGTGGATGCGGGCGTCTTCCAGGTGCAGGGGACGATCAACGGGTACGGCGAGCGGACCGGCAACGCGGACCTGATCCCCATCTCCGCAGATCTCGTGCTGAAGATGGGCGTCGCCGACGCGCTTCCGGTCGGGGCGGTGTCCCGCCTCACCGACCTGGCGCACTACGTGGCCGAGATCGCGAACGTGACACCGGACTCGCACCAGCCGTACGCGGGTCGGTTCGCCTTCACCCACAAGGCCGGACTGCACACCAGCGGCGTCGCCCGCCTCACTGAGGCGTACGAGCACGTGCCGCCGGAGGTCGTCGGCAACCACCGCGGCGTCGTCGCCAGCGATCTGGGCGGCACCGCAACCCTCCGGATGAAGGCCGGCGAGTTCGATGTGGAGCTCGCCGACGAGGACGTGCCGCGCCTGCTCGAAGACCTGAAGGAACGTGAGTCCCGCGGCTACACCTTCGACGCGGCCGACGCCTCGTTGGAGCTGCTGATGCGGACCGCACACGGCTGGAGGCAGGACTTCTTCGAGGTCGAGAGCTACCGGGCGAACGTGGAGGAACGTCGGAAGGAGGGCGTGACGGCCGAGGCCACCGTCAAGGTGATCGCGAGGGGCGAGCGGCACATCGAGACCGCCGAGGGACGAGGCCCGGTGGACGCCCTGGACAACGCCCTGCGCAAGGCCCTGACGAACGAGTATCCACAGCTGGACGAGATGCGGCTGGAGGACTTCCGTGTCCGCGTCATCGGTGAGCAGGGCCCCGGCGGTACCGGCTCCATGGTGCGGGTGCTTATCGACACCTCGAACGGGGAGCGGGAATGGACCACCGTGGGCGTGAGCGAGAACATCCTCGAGGCGTCCTGGGAGGCCCTGGTGGAGGCATACACCTTCGGACTGCTGCACCCGCGCGAGTCCCGAGAGGCGTGATCGCCGTGGAGGCGGTCGTCCGCCCCGCTTCGCCGGGAGACGCTCGCGCCATCGCGGAGGTGCACGTAGCGAGCTGGCGCTGGGCCTACCGAGGACAGCTTCCCGACGAAGTCCTGGAGGGGCTCTCGGTCGAGGAGCGGGAAGTCATGTGGCGGGGCATCCTGGCCGATGCGTCGACAACGGTGTTGGTGGCCGAGCGAGGCCCCGCGATCGTGGGGTTCGCGAGCGGCGGAGCATCCACCGACGATGGCGCGGGTGAGGGCACCGGCGAGGTCTACGCGATCTACGTGGCGGAGGAGGTGGCGAGCTCCGGGGTGGGCTCCGACCTGTTCACGAAGGTGCGGGCAGCGATCGCGGCCGCGGGATACGGCGAGGGCACGCTCTGGGTCCTGGAGTCCAACGACCGAGCACGCCGCTTCTACGAGCGTCAGGGCTGGGGGTGGGACGGATCTCGATCCGACCACCAGGTGCAGTGCGCGAACCGACCCATCGTGCGGTACTCGGGACCGCTGACCTGATCCTCGACGCGCTGCGCGGAGCTAGGCGCGTGGCCCCGCGTTCGCACTCACCACGCGCACGATCGCGTTCTCGACATGGACCGACCGCTGTTTCGAGATGCCGCTGGACAGGATCGAGAACTGCGCCCAGTCGCCCTGGCGTCGGAGCCACACCCAGCCCGAGAGCGCGGACACCTGGTCGAGCGTCCCCGTCTTGGCACGCACCTGCACGTCGGCCAGTCGATCCTCGAGCGTGCCCTGACCTCCGTGCGCGAGCAGGTTCCGCAGGGTCGTCCCCCACGGCTCGGATCGGGCGACCTGGAGCATGCCGACGACGTCGGCGGGGCTGACGCGGTTCGCGTAGGAGAGTCCGGACCCGTCGTGGGCGATCACGTCGGACAACCCGTGTGCCGCGGCGAAGGCGTCGATGGCCGCGGCGCCCTTGGCGATCGTGCCCGGCGGCCCGCCGGCCCGCGCGCCCAGATACTTGCCCAGCACCTCAGCGTAGAAGTTCTTCGACCACAGGTCCATCCGGTGCAGGATGGCCTTGAGCGGACGGCTCCGGAGGGTGAAGAGCCCCTGGAGGTGCGCCGGCGGCGAGCCCATCCCGGGGCGTTTCGTCACCACGATGCCGGCCGCCCGGAGGCGATCGGTGAGCGCAGCGGCCGCGCGTCGCTCGGGGTCGGTGACGTGGATCCCGCGGGACCCGAGGTTGCCACGGAACGTGAGCGCCGTTGGCAGCGCGATGTAGTAGCGGGGGAAGTAGTCCCTCCACCCCGGGGCGAACCAGTCGCGCGCGAAAGGTCCGGTGGAGCCGTAGACATGACCGAGCACCTTGCGGATGCCAGCGGCGGCGAGCCCTCTGGCGAGCGCCTTCATCTGGCCGGGTCCGGTCTCGGGGTCGCCGTGGCCGACGATCCAGAGGTTCCCGTGGATCACCCCGTGGACCGGTGCGGCGGTGGCCAAGATACGGGTGGGGATCGTCGTGGCGGGATCGAGTCGATCCAAGAGCGCCATGGTCAGCAGGAGCTTCTCGTTGGACGCCGGGGGCCTGTGCACCCACTCCTTGTGGTGGTAGATGACGTTCCCGCCGAAGGCGATCTCGACGCCCACAGGCAGGTCACCCACGACCTGATCGATCCGCTGCACCCACTTCGGGACGGATCTGCGTGCCGGGTCTCCGGCGTGGACCGGCGTGACCAAGCCGAGGCTGAGGAGCGCGGCGAGGATGGCAGGCAGGGCGCGCGCGGATCGGCGGGGCACTCGCATGGAGGGCACGATGGTAGGGCACGGCCGGGCGGACGGCATGGAGGGGGGCGGGCTCACCCCTGTGCCAGGGCGTCGATCTCGGCGGCCATCTCCGAACGCTCGCGGACGAAGGCGACCAGTTCTTCGGTGGGCATCGCCCCCGCGAAGTAGAGCCCCTGGCCCAGGTCGCAGTTCATCTGGAGCAGTCGCTGCAGCTGATCGGCTCGCTCGATCCCTTCGGCCACCGGCGTGAGGTGCAGGATCCCGGCGAGCTCTATGACCGCCGCGGTCAGGGCGCTGGATTCCCCGCCCTCACCCACGCCGTCGATGAACGACTTGTCGACCTTCAGGATGTCCACGGGGAACCGGCGGACGTAGTTCAGGCTCGAGTAGCCGGTGCCGAAGTCGTCGATCGCCAGTTGAACGCCGAGCGCCTTGAGTTCGCTGAGCCGTTCGATCGAAAGCTCCATGTCCTGCATCATCACGGACTCCGTGATCTCGAGGATCAACGCGGTCGGGTCGAGTCCCGTCAGGGTCAGGATGTTGCGCACCTCGTCAACGATCTCGGAGCGGGCGAGCTGGCGCGCCGAGAGGTTCACAGCCATGTGGAGCGCATCGGCTGACGGGAACGCCTCTTGGAGATCGATCGCCATGCGGCAGGCCTCGGACAGCACCCAGCGGCCGATCGGCACGATCAATCCGGTCTCCTCGGCCAGGGGGATGAAGTCGAGGGGCGGAAGCATCCCTCGCACCGGGTGGATCCACCGGATCAACGCTTCCACGCCCGAGATCCTCCCGCTCTGCAGCTCGATCACAGGCTGGTAGAACAGGACGAACTCCTCATGCTCGAGCGCGCGCTGGAGGTCTGCCTTGAGCTCGAGCCGCTTCAGGGCCGTGTCGTGCATCGCCGGTTCGAAGACCTGGTAGCGGCCCTTGCCCTTCTCCTTCGCCATGTACATCGCGACGTCCGCGTTGCGCAGGAGCTCCTCGGCCACCGCCACCTCCGCGCCCTCCGCCACAGCGATCCCCACGCTGGCCCTCACGAAGACCTCCTTGCCCTCCAGCGCGAAGGGAGCGTCGAGCATCCGCATGACGCGTTCCGCTACGTCGACCCCTTGGATGCCGTCCCCGCCATCCTCCAGCAGGATGGCGAACTCGTCCCCACCGAGTCGGGCGGCGGTGTCGGCGGTGCGCAAGCACTCCCGCAACCGGTTGCCCACGTCGCGGAGAAGCTGGTCGCCCGCGGCGTGGCCCAGGGAGTCGTTGATCGTCTTGAAGTCGTCGAGGTCCATGAAGAGCACGGCGATCGCCCTCCGGTCTCGCCCCTGCCGCTCGAGCGCGTGAGTGACGCGGTCGCGGAACAGGGCGCGGTTCGCGAGGTTCGTGATGGAGTCGTGGAAGGCCTGGTGCGAGAGCTGCTCCTCGAACTCCTTGCGCTCCGAGATGTCGCGGGTGTTGAGCACGATGCCCTGGACGGCGTCGTCGTGGAGCAGGCTCGTGCGGAGGGTCTCGGTATGGAGGTAGGCCCCGTCCACGGCACGTACGCGGAACTCCATCAGCCCGGTGTGTTCCTCGCCTTCGCCCGGCGTCGTGAGGAACGCCACGACCCGCGGCAGGTCATCGGGATGCACCAGTTCGATGAAGCGGGTCCCCTCGAGGTCGACGGGGTCGTAGCCGAGCACGCGCTGTGTCGAGGGACTCGCGTAACGGATCGAGGTGTCGGGCTCGATCACGGCGACGATGTCGGAGGAGTTCTGCACCAGGGAGGCGAACCTATGCTCGCTCTGCCTGACCAGGAGATCCTCGGTCAGCGCCGCGCTCTCCAACGCCAGAGCCACCTGCGACGAGAGCGCGCGGACGGAGTCGGCCACACCCACGGGCATCTCGTCGGGCGTCGCGACGACGATCAGACCGCGGAACTCGTCGCGCAGGAAGAGGGGGGCGACCACGACCGTTCCGTCGTCGTCACCGCCCAGGTGCAGGGGGCCCCGGAGCGTGCTCTCGTAGGCACTGACGGTGAAGGGTTCGTTGGCGAGGAGTCGCTCGCGGTTCCAGGCCAGTACGTCCCCAAGATCGAACCGGGTCCCCAGCGCCGTGTCGAGCCCCCCCGCGCTGGCGACCACCGTCATCAGCTCCGTGCCCTGGAGCCGCTCGCACAGCCTGATCGCGGTGTCCTCGCCGGCGAGCGTCAGCACGGCCTGGATGGCAGCTGCGTGGATGCCCTCGGCGTTGGTCGCTGTCACGAGGCTCTGTCCGGCCTCGCGCAGGGCCTTCTCGCGGGTGGCGGATCGCTCCTGCGAGTGGACGAGTCCCACCATCCGCACGATGACCAGGATGAAGAGCACGATCGTTGCGCCCAGGACCACCTGGACGTCGACCGCCTGCCCGGTCGCCATCTCGATCACGAGCAAGATGGGCGGCATGAGGGCGGCACCGCCCAAGAGCGTCAGTCGCGACCACGTGAGGCGTGGTCGCGATGCCTCGGCTCGCTCCGAGACCGCCCGCATGGACGGGTGCAGCGCCGCGGCGCCCCACAACACGTAACAGGCCAGCCATCCGATCTCGAGGTAGCCGCTCCCTGGGACGTACGGCGTGTGGAGGAGCGTCCAACCATAGAGGGCGTCCGTCACGAACAGTACGGAGATGGCACCCAGGATCAACCCGAACGCCGGGACCTGCAGCCCGGCACCCACCATCAGACGGATGGTGACCGAGACCAGCAGCAAGGCCATCAGCGGGTACGCGATGGAGGTGAGCCGCAGGAGCAGATCGCCCTCCGCATGCCAGCTCGGCCCGATGATGAACACCCAGGAGAGCGTGCCCACGCCGATCGCGATCATCAGGGAGTCGATGAAGCTGGCCCAGTCCCTCCCCGGCGTCCGCCGGCGGACGAGCAAGAGGAGCCCCACGGTGAGGTAGGGGTAGACCAGGAGGTACAGGAGGTCGCTGACTGCCGGATAGGGAAGTTCGGCGTGGAAGAACCACTCGTAGTGGTAGGCGACGATGTCGCCCAGCACGAACAACATCTGGCCCAGGGCGAACAGGTACCAGGGCGTGGGGTGCGCCGGCTTGTGCGTCCGCACGGCCAGATAGATCATGACCGAAGACGAGAGGCCGATGACGTTGTACAAGTGGCTGCCCTGGCCCGCCGCGAAGTAGACGGCCGTGGCGGCCGCCGCCCCCAGGAGGTAGAGGTACCAAGCCCGCTGCTTCACCATGACGCTATCGGTTGCGCGTCGAGGGGACTGTAGATGTCCTGCGGTGCCCCGCCGAACCAGGTGCAGGGGCTCTGACGTGCAGCGATGGGTCCGTGACCGCCCTCGCGTGAGCTCCCTCGGCGAGCGCCGCCCAGCCGCCGTCGCGCCTATCGTTCGGGGGCGGCTACCGCCTATCACCGCCACGTGCCTCCCGGATAGACTTGGGCCTTCCTTCCGACGGCACACCCCCACGGAGGTGGCGAGTGAACACGATCGATCGGTCACGACTGCGCGAGCTCATGGAGCGGGAACGCGCGACCTTCCGGGAGCGACACCCGAAGTCCCGCGCGCTCTCCGAGGAGGCGAGGGGGTCGCTGCTCTTCGGGGTGCCGATGAACTGGATGACCCGCTGGTCCGGGGATCATCCGGTGTACGTCGAGCGCGCCGACGGTGCGCGGTTCTGGGACGTGGACGGCAACGAGTACGTCGACTTCTGCTTGGGCGACACGGGTGGCATGGCGGGCCACGCACCGAAGATCGCCGTGGACGCGATCGCCGAGCAGTCGGCGAAGGGCATCACGTTGATGCTGCCGACCGAGGATGCGGCGTGGGTCGGCTCTGAGATGACACGCCGCTTCGGCGTGCCCTACTGGTCGTTCACGCTGACGGCGACCGACGCGAACCGGTTCGTGATCCGCTGGGCGCGGGAGATCACGGGCCGCAGCAAGATCGTCGTGCACAACTGGTGCTACCACGGCTCCGTCGACGAGACGATCGCGACGCTGGACGAGCGCGGGCTAGTGGTGGAGCGCGAGGGCAACACCGGCAAGCCGGTGCCGCTCGAGCTCACCACCCGGGTCGTGGAGATGAACGACCTCGAGGGGCTCGAGCGGGCCCTGGCCTACGGGGACGTGGCGGCGTGTCTGTTCGAGCCCGCGCTCACCAACATCGGGATCGTGCTCCCCGACGAGAACTACCACCGCGAGGTGCGGGAACTGTGCACCCGGTACGGCGCGCTGCTGATCATCGACGAGACGCACACGATCTGCGCCGGGCCAGGTGGCTGCACGAAGGCGTGGGACCTCGATCCCGACTTCGTCACGATCGGCAAGACGCTCGGGGCCGGCATCCCCAGCGCGGCGTACGGCGTCAGCCAGGCCGTGGCCGATCGGATCTACGCGGAAGTGGACTGGCTCAACGCCGACGTCGGCGGCACCGGCGGAACCCTCGCCGGCAACGCTCTGTCGCTCGCCGCGATGCGCGCCACGCTGGGCGAGGTCCTCACCGACCAAGCGTTCGACAGGATGGTCGGGCTCGGCGAACGCTTCGAGACCGGCGTCCAGGGGGTGATCGACCAGCACGGGCTGCCGTTCCACGTGACGCGGCTGGGATGCCGCGTCGAATACCTGTTCCGTCCCGACCGCGCGCGCAACGGCACGGAGGCGGCCGCCGGCCAGGACGACGAGTTGGATCAGCTCATCCACCTGTACCTGCTGAACAGGGGCGTTCTCATGACCCCGTTCCACAACATGGCCCTGATGTGTCCCGCCACGACCGTCGAGGATGTGGACCGGCATACCGAGGTGTTCGGGCAGGCGGCGACGGAGCTCACGGGCGGGTAAGGGTTGCTCGCGATGGGCGTCGGCCGATTCATGTTCGTGACGATGGACTGCCGAGACCCTGAGCCGTTGGCCGCGTTCTGGGCCGAGGTGCTGGGGACGGAGCCCGAGCTCGCGATCGACGATGGCCGCTACGTATTCCTCAAGGGCGCGGAAGGGCTGCCGGTGATCTGCTTCCAACGTGTGCCCGAGACGAAGACGGTCAAGAACCGGGTGCACCTGGACGTCTCGGTCGAAGACCTCGACGCGGCGACCTCACGGGTCGAGTCACTGGGAGGCTCGTGGCCCGAACGGATCGAACACCGCCTCGAGGGCTTCACGTGGCGCACCCTCGCAGACCCCGAGGGCAACGAGTTCGACATCGCGCTCGGATGAGTCCGGCTCAGCGGTTCGTCGCGGCGAAGGCATCCATGAAGGTCGCGAGTGCGCGGGCCCCCTCCAGCGGCATGGCGTTGTAGAGGCTTGCCCGGATCCCGCCGACGCTGCGATGTCCCTTCAGCTCTGCGAGGCCCTGCGAGGCAGCGTCTTCCACGAACTTGCGCTCGAGTCCCTCCTCGGGAAGTCGCCATGTTACGTTCATGAGGGAGCGGCTCTCCGCTTCCGCGTGCCCCCGATAGAAGCCGTCGCTCCTGTCGATCGCCTCATAGACGACGGCCGCCTTCTCTCGGTTGCGCTCGAGCTGGGCCTCGAGACCACCGACGTCGTGGCGCAGCCAGCGGGTCACGAGCGTCAGGACATAGATCGCGAACACCGGCGGTGTGTTGTAGCGGGATCCTCGGTCGACATACGTGCGGTAGTCGAGCATCACGGGAAGCCCACCCGGGACGGTGGACAACATGTCGTCCCGGACGATGGCGACCGTCACCCCCGCCGGGCCCACGTTCTTCTGGCCGCCCGCGTAGATGAGCCCGTACCGCTCGACCGCCACCGGGCGCGAGCAGAAGTCCGAGGACATGTCGGCGAAGAGCGGCACGCCCTCGGGCGCAGCCGGCTCCCTGTGGAACTCCACGCCGACGATCGTCTCGTTCGACGTCACGTGTGCGTAGGCGGCCGAGGGGTCGATCGCCTCGGCGAGCTCAGCATCGCTCGGCGTTCGAACGAACCCCTCCGATTCGCCGGTCCACGCGGTGCGGGCACGCCCTTCCTGGCCGGCCGCCTCGAGGGCTTTGCCACCCCAGCTCCCCGTTATCACGAAGTCAGCGGCGGTTCGGCGTCCACGGAGGAAGTTCATCGCGCTCATCGTGAACTGCAGGCTCGCTCCACCCTGGCAGAAGACGACATGGTGGCTGTCGGGGATACTCAGCAGCGCACGAAGATTCGATCCGGCCTCCTCGATCACGCCCGAGAACCACGGCGATCGATGGGAGACCTCCAGCGCGCTCGCGCCGACGCCCGGCAACGCCATCAGATCGCGCTGGGCCTCGGCGAGGACGGATGGGGGGAGGGTGGCGGGGCCCGCGGAGAAGTTGTAGATGCGGTCGGTCATGCGCCCGGCTTGTAGACCATCAGATACAGGATGACCAAGAGTCCCAGGGTGCCCGTGGCAGCGGTGATGGGGATGACCGGTCCGTCCAACGCGGCTCGCAGCTCCTCGTCGCTCAGGGTGTAGGTGCCGTCGTGCCAGCGTGTGCAGCCGTCACGGAGCTTCTTCATGTACGGCGTGGTGATCGACGACATCGCAGCCATCGTGCCTAGCAGGACCAGGATCGAGACCCAGAGCCAGGGATCGCCGAACCACTTGCCGACGATCCCCCCCGCCACACCGCCGACCAGCAGCAATCCGAGGGAAGCATACATCGGAGCCACCGAACGCTTCGAGCGCTCGCATAGGTCGAAGATGCGCTCGCGGTTACCGTCTGTGGCGCGCAATCGGAACATCGCGAACACGGCTACGCCGTGGGCGGCGAGGAATCCGGCCATGCCCACCACGTGCACGAAGAGCCAGAACCGCTCCATGGCCAGGCAGCATAGCTGCGACCGGTTGACCGGCGGCCCGCCTTCAGTCGCCGTGTCGGACGTGTGCGCCCCGGATGCGGCCCTTCAAGCGGAACCCTCGACCGAGGTGGACGCGGTCGGGGAGATGGCTCCATCCATGCTTGTGCAGCCGTGGGGGGACGTACGGGTCGTGGGTCTTCCCCGGGGCCGCCGCCGGTCATCGAAGACGGCTCGGGGGTGAATCGGGGCCTCGGCTTCATCGCCGATCCTCCTTCCCTCGTCGATATCACCATAGGCCGCGCCGCGCTCGGGGTCATCCTCCGGTTGGCCCGGTGATAGCGTGACCGCCCGAACCCGCGTCGTGAGGGGGCTAGGTTGGCGTACAAGCGCATCCTGTGGGGAACGGACGGCACCGAACGGGCCGCCCAGGCCGGTGCCGTGGCCGCGATCCTGGCGAAGGCGGGCAAGGCCGAATTGATCGTGTGCCATATCTGGGAGCAGCCCGACGGCGCCGACCAGCACCTGGTCCGGGCGGTCGCGCAGATGCGGGCCGCGGGCGTGAAGAAGGTGAGCTCGGAGCTCTACGGTGCGCGCCCACCCGCCGAGGTGCTTGCCGAGGTTGCCGAGGCGCGCGACGTGGGGTTGGTCGTCGTGAGCGGCGGCCGTGGGCAGCGCGTCGCCCTCGGGCCGGTGGCCTCACGGTTGTCGCACCACTCGCCCAGGGATCTCCTGATCGTCTCGCAGCGGACGACGCCTCCGGACGGACGGCGCTACCGACATGTGATGATCGCGACCGACGGCTCGCCCACCGCCGACCGTGCCGCCCGTAAGGGGTACGACCTCGCCGATGCCGTCGGTGCTTCCGTGAGCATCGTCTTCGTCGGTCACCCGAGGACCGGCGAACTGATCACACATGACACCGAGGCCATCTACGGCACGGACGACGTGGAGACCACGATCGACGTCCGTCAGGGGCAGCCCGCCGCCCAGATCCTGGAAGCGGCATCCGAGCACGATGCCGACCTGATCGTGGTGGGCAACAAGGGCATGACGGGCGCGATGCGCTTCTTCGTGAACCCGATCCCGCAGAAGGTGGTCGATGCCACCGATCGGGACATCCTCGTCGGCCGCACGGTCGTCCAGGTCGAGTCCGAGCTTGCCCCCGGCGAGGGCGGGATCATCGAGCGAGGCGGCGAGAAGCTGGCCGCGTACGTAGCGCTCGACGGAGAACTCCATCTCTTCTCGGCCAAGTGCACCCACATGGGCTGCACGGTCGGGTGGAACGGGGGGGATCAGGTGTTCGCGTGCCCGTGCCACGGGTCCAGGTTCGGTCCTGATGGGAACGTCGTGAACGGACCGGCCGGTCGCCCGCTGCCCCCCGCCTGACCCAGCTCAGGTGCCGAAGGGCTTCGTCACCATCATGAAGACGATGATCAAGACGCCTCCGCCGCCGATCGCCGAGATCACGTGGGCGCGAGGGCTCCTTGCGAGCTCGATCAGTTCCTCGTCGCTGGCCCTCGGGACCCCGGATGGTCGGATCCCGCACGCCGCCGTGATCCGCCGGAAGTAGGGGCGTGCCAGCGCGTACATCCCGACCAGGATCACGACGAGGATCCCGATCGAGATCACGATCCATGGCTTCGTGAGGTAGTGCACCTTGATGGCGGCGCCGATCCCTCCAACCAGGAGAACGCCGAGCGAGATGTACATGGGGATCACGGTCGAGGCGGAGAACCCGATCAGCTCAGCGATCTTGTCGCGATCGGGGGCCACCTTCCGGATCCGGTACATCACGAACGTCGAGACGCCATGGGTGCCCATCAGACCGAGCACCCCGAGCAGGTGGAGGAGGACCCAATACGTGTAGCTCATGGCGCGTGAGCATAGCCGTGCCGAGCCTCAACGGAGGTGGCGATCATACGGAGACCCTCATCGCCGTTCCAGCGGCCTCGTGAGACACGTTGGCCCCCCGTCGCCCTTACGCGAGATGTCGGATCCTTCGTAGACCAGGACCTCCACGCCGGCGGCTTCCATGCGGCGCCGAGTCTCAGGGTTACCGTCGAGCGCCAACGCCCTTCGGGGACCGAGGGCCAGGACGTTCGGGCCCATGGATCCGAACTCCTCCTCAGGCACCTCCACGAACCCCACGCCGCGAGCTTGGAGCAGCTGGACGAGCCGAACGGGCATGAGAGGGAGATAGACGACGGCGAGGTCGCGATCGAGCGGTGAGATGAACGACATGAGGTGGAGGCACGCGCGAGGGCCGTCGAGATGCGGTAGATCGAACGCGACGACCTGCGCCCCGCGAGGGGCCAGCAGCGCCCGGAGCTGTTCGATGCCCGCGTCGTTCGTCCGGTATCCCCTACCGACGAGCAAGGTCGAGGGATCGAGCCAGAACATGTCGCCGCCTTCCGCGGTGGCGGGATCCGTGAGCCGACCCTCGATCGGGACTCCCGCCGCGCTGAGATCGGCGCCGACGGCCTCCGGCTCGGCGCGACGGCCCACCTTGCCGGGGCGCAGCAGGATCGCTCCCTTATCGGTCATCAGGACGGGGTCGTACGCGTAGATGGCGTCGGGATCGCCCGCGACGACGGTCTCGCCAACCACGAGTTCGACGCCCGTTGCCGCGATGGCACGTCGGAAGGCATCGTGTTGTGCCGTCGCGAGCGGCGGGTCCGGCGCGGACCGCCACTCGTAGGCCTCCCACGCGGATGCGTCTTCGGCGCGGGGTGGGCGAACGTATACGCGACGTAACGGCGAGGTCTGATCCTGGATAGGCATCGCGTGGATGCTACGCGGTGCGATCAGTGACCGCCGTGGTCCCCACCGCCGTGGTCCCCACCGCCGTGGTCCCCACCGCCGTGGTCTCCACCGCCGTGGTCTCCACCGCCGTGGTCTCCACCGCCGTGGTCTCCACCGCCGTGGTCTCCACCGCCGTGGTCTCCACCGCCGTGGTCTCCACCGCCGTGGTCTCCACCGCCGTGGTCTCCACCGCCGTGGTCTCCACCGCCGTGGTCTCCACCGCCGTGGTCCCCACCGCCGTGGTCTCCACCGCCGTGGTCTCCACCGCCGTGGTCTCCACCGCCGTGGTCCCCACCGCCGTGGTCCCCACCGCCGTGCTCCACCGCCGAGTCTCCACCGCCGTGCCACCGCCGTGCTCCACCGCCACCGCCTGGCCGCCGCCACCGCCTCCGCCAGCCGCCACCACCTGTGCCGCCACCGCCGTGCCGCCGCCACCAGCCGCCACCGCCGCCGCCGCCACCGCCACCACCGCCACCGCCACCACCGCCGCCGCCGCCACCACCGCCGCCACCGCCACCGCCACCGCCGCCGCCACCACCGCCACCGCCACCGCCGCCACCGCCGCCGCCACCGCCACCGCCACCGCCGCCGCCGCCACCGCCACCGTGCCGCCGCCACCTGTTCCGCCACCACCGCCACCCGTGCCGCCCCCGGTGCCCCCGCCGCCGTCCGTACCGCCGGTAGCGGGTGTCGTGCCGGTCCGGTCGGTGACGATCTGATCAGGCTTCCTTGGGTTTGCTCCGAGGTCGGATGCGACCGGACCCGGGCCGCTCTGCGCCGGCGAGGGCGTGAACCCCGAGCTGATTGGCGGGCGGGACACCGGCGCTTCCCCGACGATGTTGCGAGCGGGCACCCTTGAGCCACTCAGCGACAAGGCGAGCACGAGGGCGCTCGTCACGGCAGCGCCGCCTAGGGCGATGGATCCCAATCGTCGGTTGATCTCCGTGCCCGGGACCCCCGCAGACCCGCCACCCGCCGCCGCGGAGCCCTGGGCCTGCTCCGCGATTTCCGCTCCGCCCACAGCTGCATCCGCCGACCCGGCTCCTGCAGCCGAGGCCGCCGCGGTGGCGGTGGCGAGTTCCGCCGCCGTCATGGGGCCGGCCGCCGGCTCGCCGCCTGGGTCACTCGGCTCGGCACCCGTGGAGGGGCTGACCGGAAGGATCAGCACGGGCGTGGCTTCAGTGGTATCGATGATGGGCTCGGGCGCCTCGGTGGCTCGATCGGCACCCTCGGTTCGTGCACGCGCCGCGATCTCGCGCCTACGAGCGAGAAGATCTCCTAGGGCGGCGCCGCCGGCCATCGCCCCGGCCGTGCCCGCCCACAGGTTCTTGTTCCGACTCGACGCGCTCGGGACCCCGGTCAGTCGCTCGACGGTCGGTCCGAGGTCGCGCAGCACCGATGACGGGTCCACCTGGGCATCGCCCCCGATCGGCACCACGGCGCTCGGCCAGACCAGGATCACCTTGGTCTCCGGCGCCAGCTCGCGCGTCATCTCCACCGCCGAGGCCCCGATCCCATCGCCGAGGATGACGACATCGGGTGTCGAATCACGGACGGCGGCGGCGAGCTCGGCCGGGTCGGCGGCATCTCCCACCACCTGGTAGCCCTCGCCCTCCAGCACGAACCGGAGGAGTCCTTGCCGACCGGAGGCGGCTTCAGCCACGACCGCGCGCACCTGGTCCTGGCTCATGCGTGCACTGTCCCCCGTTCGACCTTCAGCAACCGTGGAAGCGTACCCCAGCGTCTCGGTCGCGCCTCGCAGCCCGCGGGGCGTTCGTCAGGATCCATCGACACCTAGACTCCCACCCGTTGGGCGAGGGTGCATACGCGCAGGAAGGAGGGCACCCCGGTGGGTGAGCAACGGTTGGTGTGGACCGGCGACGGCGTCAGGTTCGATGCGTTCGCCACGTGGGGGGATCCCATCCTCCTGGGCGATGCCGGCGGCGGGGCGTCGAAACCGTCGGATCTCCTGCCTATCTCGCTGGCGGCCTGCACCGCCTACGACGTGGTGGTCATCCTTCAGAAGCAACGGCAAGAGGTTCTCGGGCTCGAGGTGCTCACTCACAGCGTTCAGGAGCCCGACCCGCCATGGCGATTCACCGAGATCCACATGCACTTCGTGCTGACCGGTGCCATCGACGAACGCAAGGCGGGGCGTGCGATCGACCTGTCCGAATCGAAGTACTGTGCCGTGGCGGCCACGCTTCGGGACCAGGTGGCACTCAGCCACTCGTTCGAGATCCGGCAGTCGGAGTCGAGTAGTGGGGAAGTGGTCGAGCAGGGCGGCGTGTCCGATCGCTAGCGCCGACTCCCGCTGACCGAGGCGCGCCCGCGAGAGCGTATGACCCCGGGGCACGAGAAGCGGACGGTGGCCGAACCCCGGAACCGTCGGACCCACCACCCCGCGTCGATCGTCCCGGCGACGGCATGCAGGCGCATGTGAACGGGTGCGGCGACGGTGCCCCCACCGGGGCAGCGTGCACGTGGTCCGCCGACCAGGCCCACCCAGACCCCTTCGCGCGACCTCAGGACCCCGGTGGACCGGCCCCATGTCGTCGGACACGCACCGAGTTCAGGCGCACAGGTGGTGGTGAAGGTCCAGCGAGTGGTACCGGTCGAGCCCCGTTTTGGGTTGGTGACGCCGAACAGCGACGCGAGGTTGCGGGCGTGTCGGACCGTCACCCGGACGACATACCTGCCGTCCATGCCTGCTCCGGAGACCGGGGGCGTGGGGATCGCGACGGCGATAGGAGCGGAGACGACCGAACCGCCGGGGCCGTCGGCTACCACGGTGTACGACACGGCCGAGCCGATCGGCGCCGACAAATCCAGGAACGATCGCGCCGTCGCCGGTAGACGGCCGGACACCACGACCCCGTCGCGGAGCACGCGGGTGGCAGTGGCGCCCTCGCCGGGCGTCCACGTGAGTCGCACGATGCTCCCGACCTGCTCGCAGGCGGGAGGGGCGCATGCCGTGGCCGCGGCACGCACCTGCGTGGGGACGAGGGGGGGTGGCGTACCGCCCTGCACGGCAAGGACGACGAGGCCCGCGATGACCGCCCCCGCCACCACTCCCGCGGCCAGCGCCACCGGCCAGAGTCGTCGCTCCGAGGCGTCCGTGACGGCGTCGGGCTGCTCGGGATCGCTCGCCGTGGCGGGCTCGAGCGTCTCCCTGTCGTCGGTCACGTCTGGATGGCGCCCCTGAGATGCCAGGTGATCCCGGCCGGTACGCAGCCGGGCACGTGGCTCGACTCGGTGAGGGTCCCTCGGAAGCGCGTCGCTCGCCAATCCTCGCCCACGATCGCCGCCCTGGTAACGCGCAGGCGAACCTGGAGCCGCTCGGCGATCGTGGCTCCGGTGCACGACTGGATCTGGAACGGACCTCTCACGAGTCCGACGTACGCGCCATGCCGCCAGCCTAGCCGCCCGGATGTGTGGCGCTCGCCCACCCGCCACCTGACGGTGCACGGCCCGCTGCCGCATCTCGGGCGGAAGACGAACGTGAACGCCCCTCCTGAGGGCGCGATCGCCAATCCATGGCTCCTCGCGATACGCAGCCGCGTCAGGAACACACCCCCCAGACGGCCATCCGCGACGGAGGGTCCGTGGGTCCTGACGGTCACGGTTCCGGGGCGGGTTCGCCGGTTCGCGGCGTCGATCCCGACGACACCGTAGACGTATCGCCGTCCCGGCACAGCGGTACGGTCGACGAAGGTGGTGGCGCGGATCCCGTCCTTCAACAGGTCTCCGTCGCGCAGGACCGCGTAGCGCTCGGCGCGGTCGGCGAGGGCGGACCACGTGAGGATGACCGCCCACCTGTTGCCGTCCGCACGCCAGACCCGGGGCTGTGTCGCGGTGACGTGGGTGACGCGCATCGTCTCGGTCGCGGCTGTTCCGTCTGCGCTTGCCGACGTGCACGCAGGAACGGCCACGGAGAGCCATATCGCTATCCAGACCCACGCGCGAGAACGACAGCTGCCCCGGTGCCGCCAAGTGTTCTTCATCATCCGCAACCCCCCACGCGGGTACGAGCCTCAGGCGTGCCGAGGTAGGGGTCGGTCCCCTAGGTATCCGTGTCGGCGCAGAGCGACCACGCCTCAAGGCCTCCGAGGCAGATTCCGATAGCTGAGCCGACCGCCGAGCCCGGAGCCGAGATACCCGATGCCGATGCTGCACACGTTCCGACGTGCGTTGCTGGTGGCCGTCGTGGCGGGGCTGACGGGTCTGGCGATCCTCCCCGCGCCAGCGAGAGCGGCGGATATGGCGGCGGTGCACCGGATCGACCGGAAGATCCGAGGAGCCCAACACCAGCTCGCCCGGTGGCAACACCAGCTCGCTCGATGGCAGCGACACGTCGCCGCGCTGGAGACCCGCGTCCAGCGGATCAGCTATTCGCCGTGGCTCCAGACGCTTCCACCCGCCCCCGACGTGAAGACGCCAGGGACCGCCGCGCACGCATCGCTGCGAGCCAGGACGAGGGATGTCCACCGGCGGCTGCAGGCCCTGCTACGTGACCACCGGGCGCAGGAGGCGCTCCAGCAGGCATCGGCCTGGTCCGCGTACCTGAACCGGCTGGCCAAGGCGAGGGAGGCGGCGCTGGTGCGCCCTTCGCATCAGCCGGGGGCATCACCCTCCGGACCGGCGACGTATGCGACCTGGGCGCGGGTCTTCCTCGCCACGATCCACGCCCCGAGCTGCGACGAGAACCTGCTGCTCGTGGTGGCGTGGGAGACGCAGGAGTCAACCGCTGCGGTGTACAACCCCCTGGCGACGACGCACGAGATGGCCGGTGCCACCACGTTCAACGGGGCAGGCGTGAAGAACTACATCTCGTTCGCGCAGGGGGTGCAGGCCGCCGCGGACACCCTGGAGACGGGGGCAGCGTCGTTCGGCTACGTTTCGGTGCTCGACGGGCTCCGCGCCTGTGCCGGCGCCGATCGTGTGGCCGCGAGCATCCGCGACTCTGCCTGGTGCAGGGACTGCAGCAACGGTGCGTATCTCGTGGGGCTGGTGCCCGTCGTACGGGCGAACTATGCAGGGCACGCGGCGAGGCTGATCGCCATCCCTTCCTGAGCCACGGTCGGGCGGGCGACGGGATCGGAGGGATGTCGTCCTGCACGGCACCGCACGGTTCAACCTGCAACAATGAGGGTTCGTGGACGCAACCGAAACGACCGCGACCCCTTCTGACCGCGACCCCTCGGCCCTACCCGTCGCCGGGCCGCGCGCCGTGGTCCAGACCGTTCTCGGCTTGATAGACACGCGGGTCCCGCCGCAGCGGAGAGACGCTGTCGCCGCGTTCGCCAAGGCCTACACCAGGAGGCTGGCGGACGACGACCTCGCCGCGACGAGCGCCGAGGAACTCTACGGGCTGGTCTGGTCCACGTTCGGCTTCCTCGACGAGCGAGGCTCCCACCCGTCCTTGGTCCGCGCATTCTCGCCGGATCCCGCGGTCGACGGGTACGCGACGCCGGGGATCGTGCTGGAGACGAACACCGACGACTCGCCGTTCCTCGTGGACTCCGTCCAGGAAGAGCTCGCTGCCCGAAACCTCGGCGGTCAGGCGTCTGCTCCACCCAGTGGTCGGAACGATCAGCGCGACGAGGCGGGCCACATCGAGCGCGTGCTCTCGGCACGCGACGCGAGCCATCGCGAATCGGTCATGCATTTCGAGCTCGAGCGCACGCTGTCCGGAGCGTGCGCGCGCGGATCTAGAAGCCCGCACCACGGAGATCCTCCGCGACGTGCGGCTCGTGGTCCGGGACTTCGAGCCGATGCAGGATCGCGTCCATCACATGATCGAAATGGCGCGCACGGGAGCGGTCCGCTACTCGCCGCAGGAGGTCGGGGAGACCGTCGACTTCCTCGAATGGCTCTTGCAGCTCAACTTCGTGCTGCTCGGATACCGCGAATACGAGCTCTCGGGACACACGGACGAGGACCGCGCGATCCGCGCGGTGCCGGGAGCGGGCTGGGCATCCTGTCCGACGTCGGCCGCTCTGCCTTCGCGGAGCCGACCCTGCTCGGCCAAGCTGGATCCCGACGTCCGGCGCCGGATCGAGGACGGCGACCTCCTGGTCTTCAGCAAGACCAACGCCTACTCCACGGTCCATCGACGCGCGCGCATGGACTACATCGGCGTCCGCAAGGTCAACGCCGAGGGCGAGATCACGGGCGAATCGCGCCTGATCGGGCTCTTCACCTCGAAGGCGTACATGGAGCCGGCGACGAAGACGCCTCTGCTGCACCACAAGCTCGAGCAGATCCTCACGGCCGAAGACCTGATCCCGGGCTCCCACGACTACAAGGAGGCGGTCGAGCTCTTCGAGTCGTTCCCCAGCGACGAGTTGTTCTCACGCATCGGCGTCCGAGTTGCGCCGACTGGTCGTGGGCCTGCTGCAGCTGGAGAAGCACGGCGGGATCCGTGTCCTGGTGCGCAAGGACCTTTACGGCCGCTGCGTGAGCGTGGTCGTGGCGCTCCCGCGGGATCGGTTCAACGCCGGCGCTGCGGAAGCGGCTCCAGCAGCTCTTCCTGCGAGCGTTTCAACGGCTCCACGGTGGACTATCACCTCTCGCTCGGAGAGACGGAGAACGCCCGGATCTTCTTCACCGTGCATCTGGATCCGGGTGTACAGATCCCTGAGGTGCCGTACGAGGAGCTTGACGAGGAGGTCGAGCGCCTGGCCCGCACGTGGGACGACGACCTCCTCGACGCCCTTGTCGCGCGGGTGGGTCGGCAGCGGGGCGCCATGCTCGCCGAGAAATGGGGCCCGCGCTTCCCCAACTACTACAAGGCGAGCGATCGAGTGGAACCTGATCGTCGATGATGTCTTGGCCCTCGAGGAGCTCGGATCCCGTCCCGAGGGGTTCTTCGTCGGCCTGGGCAACGAGCGGTCGGGTGAGCGCCTCACACGGGTCAGCCTGTACAAGACCGGTGGCAAGGTGGATCTCTCCGCATTCATGCCGATCCTCGAGGCGCTGGGGCTCCGGGCCGTGGAGGAGATCCCGACGGCGATCCAAGGCGAGGGCAAGGTGTACATCCACGATTTCGGCGTGCTCGATGCCCGCGGCGCCGTGCTCGAGCTGGATACCTCCGCCGAACGCGTCGCCGACACGATCAGCGCGGTCTGGCGGGGCCAGGCGGAGTCCGACTCGCTGAACCGGCTGGTGATCTTCGCCGGTCTCACCTGGCGCGAGGTCGCCATCACGCGGGCCTATCGGCAAGCTACCGCCAGCGCGTGTCGCCGGCTTTCACCGAGGAGTATCGGAACGACGCCTTCGCCGAGAACCCGCACATCGCGGCCCGGCTGATCCGGCTGTTCCAGGCGAAGTTCGATCCGGCGTCGGAGGCCGACGCGAGGAAGACCTGGAGGAGATCCGTGGGCAGATCGAGGCAGACCTTCAGGCGGTGGCCTCGCTCGATCAGGACCGCATCCTGCGCGGCATGTTGGGTACCGTCGACGCCACGGTGCGTACGAACGCCTACGTCGAAGACCGCAAGCTTCCTGAGTTTCAAGCTCCGTTCCGCCGACGTGCCGGAGATGCCCAAGCCGAATCCGCTCTACGAGATCTTCGTGTACTCCCCGGAGATGGAGGGCATCCACCTCCGCGGCGGCATGGTCGCGCGCGGTGGCATCCGATGGTCGGATCGGCGCGAGGACTATCGCACCGAGGTCCTGGGCCTGATGAAGGCCCAGAAGGTGAAGAACGCGGTCATCGTGCCCGGACGGATCCAAGGGCGGCTTCGTGCTGAAGCGCATCCCGGCGGCCCCGGACGAGCTGACGGCGGAGGTGCTCCGGCAGTACACGACGCTGATGCGGGGATTGCTCGACCTCACCGACAACCGGATGGGAGGCGAGGTCGTGCATCCCGATCGGGTCCGGGTCCTGGACGGCCCCGACCCCTACCTGGTCGTCGCCGCAGACAAGGGCACCGCCACGTTCTCCGACACCGCCAACGACGATCAGCGAGGAGTACGGTTTCTGGCTGGGCGATGCCTTCGCTTCCGGCGGTTCCCAGGGCTACGACCACAAGGCGCTCGGCATCACCGCCCGCGGCGCCTGGGAGTCGGTGAAGCGTCACTTCCGGGAGCTCGGCGTCGACGTGATGGCCCAACCGTTCACCGTGGCCGGGCGTCGGGGACATGTCGGGAGACGTGTTCGGCAACGGCATGCTGCTGTCGCCGTACATCAAGCTGGTTGCCGCCTTCGACCACCGCACGTCTTCCTCGATCCGGACCCAGATCCAGCCGTCTCCTACGCGGAGCGGCGCCGGCTCTTCACCACGCCGCGGTCGTCATGGAACGACTACGACCGGTCGAAGATGTCGCTGGGCGGAGCCGTCTTCGATCGTCGGTCGAAACAGGTCGTGATCGTCCCCAGGTGCGCGAGGTGCTCGGGATCCCCGGCGATGTGAACGACGATATGACGCCGGACGAGCTGATCCGACACATCCTGCATGGCCCCCGTGGACCTGCTCTGGAACGGGTGGGATCGGCACCTACGTGAAGTCCGGCGCGCGAGACGAACGCGGAAGTAGGCGATCGCGCGAACGATCGCAGTGCGCGTGGACGGCAACCAGGTTCGAGCCAAGGTGGTCGGCGAGGGCGGCAACCTCGGATTCACCCAGCTGCGGCCGGATCGAATACGCGCGGCAGGGCGGGCGCATCAACACCGACTTCATCGACAATTCGGCCGGGGTGGACACCTCCGACCACGAGGTGAACCTCAAGATCCTGCTGGGTCTGGCGATGCAGCGAGGCGAACTCACGCTCGAGGCCCGCAACGCGCTGCTCGAAGCCTGCGTCGGAGACGTCGTGAGCCACGTGCTCTACGACAATTACCTGCAGGCGCAGATCCTCTCGCAGGAGATGATGGTGTCCGCGCAGCGGATCGAGAGCTACGAGGACCTGATGTCGCAGCTCGAGGATGAGGGAGAGCTGGAGCGCGAGGTTGAGTTCCTGCCCTCGACCGAGGAGATGCTGCAGCGCAGGGCGGACGGGGCTTGGCATGGTCCGTCCGGAGCTGGCGGTGCTGCTCGCCTACGCGAAGCGCGTCGATCGCCAGCGCGCTGCTGGACTCCGATCTACCCGACTCGCCCTACCTGGCACAGGATCTGGAGCGGTACTTCCCGCTCCGTCGGTGGTGGAGCGCGTTCGGAGCACTTGATCGAGGAGCATCCGCTGCGGCGCGAGCTGGTCGCGACGATCGCCGCCAACGACGTCGTGAACTCCCAGGGCATCACCTTCGTCTCCCGCATGGTGACCGAGACTGGCGCCAGGCCGTCGCAGGTGGTGCAGGCGTTCCGTATCGCGCGCGATGTGACCGGCGCCGTCGATCGCTGGGCGGACGTCGAGGCCCTCGACGGGGTCATCGACCCGGGCCTGCAGAACCAGCTGATGACCGGCGTGGATTGGCTGGTGGAGACGACGTCGCGCTGGTACCTGGTTCGGGCCTCGGGCCAGCAGCTCGAGCAGGCGGTCAGCGAGACGCGGGACTCCTTCGCGGAACTCTCGGGCGTGATCGATCAGATCGGCCCCGAGGCATGGCGGGAGGAGCACGAGCACACGGCGCGCCGGCTGGTCGCCGAGGGCGTTCCTCCACAGATCGCCCGCCGCCACGCCTTCCAGGGAGAGCTGGTGCACGGTCCCGACATCATCTCGGTCGCCCACGCCACCGGTCGTACGGTGCTCGAGGTCGCCCGTGCGTTCTTCCTCCTGGGCGAGCGCTTGCAGATCGACTGGCTCGAACAGCGGCTGGACGATCTCCCCGCAGGATCGCGCTGGCAACGGTGGGCCCAGCAGTCGATGGAGGACGACCTCTTCACCCTCCGACGTCAGATGGCCGAGGTCGTGATGGCGCATGCCGATGGCCGGCCCATCGACGAGGCCGTGGAGTCCTTCCTGGAAGAGCGTGCGGATCCACTGGGTCGCGTGGAGAAGTTCATGCGGGGTCTCGCGATGGAGGGCGTGAGCGACCTCGCGCAGCTCACCGTCGGGTTACGCCAGATGCGCTCGCTCCTGGGCTGAGCGATCGGGTGGCCGGCCGCCTGGCGAGCTCGGGTCGCTAGTTGAAGAAGTCCAGTGTGACCCAGACGCGGCCGTTCGCTCGGATGGTCCCGATCCCGATGCGCCGGTAGATCGGCTTGAGGATGTTGGCGCGGTGCTCGGGACTTGCCATGAAGAGCTGCTCGATCCGCGTCAAGGTGCCCGCCATGCCCACGTTCTCGCCCCAGTAGGTGGCCCCGTATTTCCGCACCTCGCCTAGGACGTCGGCGGAGTGGTACACGGAGTGGCGGCGCACCATGCGCCGACTGTGGTGCCAGGCGAAGCTGGACACAGCGAAGTGGAGCTTCAGTGCGTGCAATCCATGACTGGTGCGCGAGTGGTTGACGAGATGGAGCATGGGTTGCGGAGCCGCGCGGTCCTGGTACCCGCAAGCGCCGGACCCGCCGCCGCGATAGATAGCGGTGGCCACCAGCGTCAGCACGATGAATCGTCGTCTGAACGTCATGGAGTTGGCCAACCCTATCGGACGGATCGGGGGGTGTCACGCACATGCTGTAAGCCTCGGACGGTTGTCGCCTCGTCCCCGTCCGGATAGCGTCCGCGCCATGCCTCGATACCGGACCGCCGCGGAACTCGGTCTCATGGAGGGGGCCCCGCCGACGTCGGACGCGATGGTAACGCTGGACAACTGGCAGGATCCCCCGTTCAACCGCTGGGGTTTCCAGCACGTCCGCGACCTGATCCCCACGGCGCGGATCCCACGTGGCGACGGGGCCCCTGGCGTCTGCCGCGCGCCGAGCGCGACCTGGGCGGTCTGAGGTTCCGGTCCGGTAGGCGGACGATGACCGTGGACGCGATGCTGGATGAGACCGCCACCGATGGCTTCATGGTGCTGCATAGAGGGCGCGATGGTGACCGAGCGCTATCTCAACGGCATGTCGCCGGACTCGCGCCACCTGCTGATGTCGGTGTCGAAGTCCATCACCTCCACGGTCGCCGGCATCCTGGTGGGCCGGGGCACGCTGGATCCAGAGGGACTCGTGACCGATTACCTGCCCGAGCTCCGCGGTGGCAGCTTCGAGGGCTGCTCGGTCCAGCATCTCCTCGACATGCGAGCCGGCACGCGCTTCAACGAGGACTACGAAGACCTCGACGCCGAGGTGCGCGTGTACGAACAGGTCTTCCAATGGCGTCCCCGTACGCCGCAAGCGTCTGCCCAGCCGACGCCTGCAGCTACTTCGCGACCCTCAAGAACGACGGCCCCCACGGCGGGCCGTTCCGGTATCGGTCGATCCTCACCGACGTCCTGGGATGGGTGATCGAGCGCGCCGGGGGCGACCGGTTGGCGTCCTTGATCTCGCGCGAGCTGTGGCAGCCGATGGGCGCGGAGTTCGACGCTGAGATCACGGTCGACCCCCACGGCAACGCGATGGCGGACGGGGGGATCTGCACGACCTTGCGCGACCTCGCCCGTTTCGGTCACCTGTTCGCGAACGGTGGGCGCCGGGGACGGCGGAGGATCGTTCCCGCGGCCTGGATCGCCGACACGATCGCGGGAGCCCCGGACGGCGTCGAGGCATACGCCGAGGGGGCCGACGAGGCCGACCGGCGCGCCGGCGCCCACTACCGGAACAAGTGGTGGGTTCTCGCACCGTCCGTGCCGGCCTTCGCCGGACTGGGGATCAACGGGCAGATGGTCTTCATCCATGTCCCCAGCGGGGTCGTGGTCGCGAAGTTCTCGACCTGGGCGAGCGCGCTCGACCCTCAGGCCGACGCCTGGGCCACCGACGCGGCGTTCGCGATAGCTGCAGAACTGGAGCGCTAGCCCGGGTCGAGCGGGACCCAGGCGGCCAGACCGTCCCGGCCGGTCCTCACGGTGCCGAAGGACGCCGTCAGGTGCGTGGGGGCCACGGTGGTGCCGGGCGCGGACAGGAGTTCGGCCAGGAGCGCGCGCCTGGATGCAGCCGCCTTGGCGTGATGCCAGTCCGGCCCGCTCGGCCAGTCAGGGTGCGGCAGCTGCCCCGGGTGGTTGAACGTGTCGGCGGAAACGATCCCTCGCCGGCTCTGCGACCGCAGGCGCACGATCTGATGTCCGGGGGTGTGTCCGGGCAGATGATGGAGCTGGATGCCCTCCGCGAGTTCGAGATCCCCGTCGATGAGCTCGGCAAGCCCTGCGTCGGCGAGCGGCCTGAGCAGCACGTCGACCATCGTCGCGTCCTCCTCAGAGGAGCGAGCCTCCTCGTGGATCCAGTCCCAGTCTGCACGCTGGAACAGGTAGCGGGCGTTGGGGAACGCGGGGACGGGCGCCGGATCCTCCTCCGACCCCTCGAAGACGACCGTGCCACCGATGTGGTCGTCGTGCACGTGGGTGATGACCACGGTCCCCACGGCGTCGGGCGGCGTGCCGGACTCGGACATCGCATCGAACAAGGCACCCGGTCGCGGCCACCACGCCATCGACGGCGATCCCGCTTGCCCCACGCCGGTGTCCACCAGGATCACGCCACCCGGATGTCGGATGAGCCAGGCCCGCACCCGCAGCCGCCACGTGTCCCCGACGCCGTAGAGGCCCGGCTCACGCTCACGCCAGGCGAGCAGTTCCTCCGAGGGGATGTCGGGGAACGCCTCGGTGATGGGATCGAGCTCGGCGTCGCCGTCGAGCAGCGCCAGGAGTTCTATGTGGCCGATGTCGATGCGGTGGACGGTCATGCCGGCGATTCTAGGGTGCGGGGCGGGACGTACGGATGGAGGAGACCGGCGGCCGCCGG
The DNA here is from genome assembly GCA_963796725.1 of uncultured Actinomycetes bacterium. Taxonomy (GTDB): domain Bacteria; phylum Actinomycetota; class UBA4738; order UBA4738; family HRBIN12; genus JAOUEA01. Next base: position 55,036 of record CAWCMT010000001.1, on the reverse strand, counting down.
CGAAGACTGACTCAGAGCTCGAAGGTCATCCCCTCCGCCGCCGCGTCGCACCGGCGCTCCTCTACACCCCAGAGCTCACGTGTCCGATCGCGCATGGCGTCGATGTCGCCGTCGGAATGCAGCGGGTCGTGATGGAACAGGAGCAGCCGATCGACCTTGGATACCTCGGCGAAGGCAGCAACATGCGCGGTGCTCGAGTGTCCCCAGCCCACGTGTCCCTCGTACTCCTCCTCCGTGTACTGGCAGTCGTGGAAGCAGACGTCGGCCCCGAACGCCAGGTCATGGCCGCTGATCCACTCCGGCGCCACGGTCTCGAGGTCCATGCCGAGCGCCGGCTCGTGATCGGTCACGTAGGCCAGCGTTCGATCGTCTTCCTCGAGCCGGTAGCCCACCGTGGGGCCCGGATGCAGGATCGGCGAAGCGTGGACCGAGACGCCGCCGAGCTCCCAGGTGCCCTCCGCGTCGTGGAACGTGACACGGGCTGGAACATCGGCCAGGTGCACCGGGAACAGAGGTGGGGAGAAGTAGCGGGCGATCCGGTCCTGGAGGCGCGTGATGGGTGAGGGCGGCCCCCAGATATGCAGGTCGGTGTCGGGAGACCAGATGGGCGCGAAGAACCCGAGCCCCTCGATGTGGTCCACGTGGAGGTGCGTCAGGAGGATGTCGATGCGCGGCGGGGGATCGTTCTTGAACGCCAGCCCCAGCGGTCGGGCGCCGGTGCCGGCGTCGAGGATGATCACGCCTCCGGCCCGGGTGCGAACCTCCACGCACGACGTGTTCCCGCCGTAGCGCGCGGTGTCGGGACCTGGGGACGCCACGGAGCCGCGGCAACCCCAGACCTTCACGCGCACTAGCCCGCCCCCAAGGTCTCCCAGAAGATCGCCACCGCACCGACGAAGGCGTCGGCGTGGGCGAACAACGGGAAGGCCGTCACCTCGAGACGACGCTCGACGCCGTCGGCCCCGATGATGCGGAAGCCGAGGTGCGCGGGGACGCGCTCCCGGAGCGTGACCCCGAGCGGGAGGTCCTGCAGGGCCAACGCCTCGCCGTCGTCGCCGATCGGATCGAAGGACGTCGCCCATTCGGAGGCGGGCACCTCACGACCCTCCTCGAACGGCTGTCCGAGGATGCGCTCCGCGGCCTCGTTGAAGTAGATCAGCGTGCCGGCGGGATCGACCAGGAAGACGGCGGTGGCCAGGCGCGAGGCGAAGTCGCGAGCGAGGATCAGCAGGAGGCTGCGCTGCCCGGGCGTTCCCATGGCAGCGCAGCCTAGTCGTTCTCTTCGTTCCCGTCGCGTTCGACGCTGATCAGCCGGGGAACATCGCGAAGCGTGCCTGGCTGCTCCCCGACACGACCGTGAAGTCGCCACCCACGTAGAGGTTGCCCTTGCCCTCCAGAGCGAAGACGCCCAGGGACGAGTTCGCGGACGCGGCCCAGTCGACGACGGCCCCCGAGACGGCGTCCATCGCGGCTAGATGGGGCTCGGGGTTCCCACTGAAGTGTTTGAAGTGCCCACCGATGTACAGCACGCCGCCGAGCACGGTCATCGCCTGCACGTTCCCGTCGCCGTGACGCTTGAAGGTGCCCTTGCCTGTCGCAGGATCGAAGCGGATCGCTAGGTTGTTCTGCGTACCGGCGTAGACCGTGCCCTTCCACCTGGCCATCGAGATGATGCCGCGCAGCGGATGGAAGAGCCATGGGAGGACCTTGCCGGACTTCAGGTTCAAGCGCGCCGATGTGGGGGGTCGCGGTGCCCCCGATCGCCGTGAACGAGCCTCCAACCACGAGCCGGTTCGACGCTGGGATCAACTCGATGCCGCGCACCCGGCCGCCGGTGGCGCGGCCGGGCTTCCAGTTCAGTAGATCGCCCTTGACAGGCGTCAGCGCCGCCAGGCCCCCACGCTTCTTGAGGTCGACGCTCTTGAACGCCCCGCCCAGGTAGAGGACGGTCTTCGACGTGTCGATGTCGTGCACGGCGCCGCCGCGAACGTTCGCCGAGAAGGGCCGAAGTTTGCCGGTTGCCGTCGAGAACATGGCGACCCGGTGCCGCTGATGGGTGCCGATGTGACGGAACGAGCCTCCGACGTAGAGCCGTTTGCCGTCGGGCGACACCGCGAGCGAGTACACCGTTCCGTCGGGCTGAGGGTGCCAAGACGTGGGCGCACCGGTCGTGGGGTCCACGGCGGCAAGTCCCGTCGCGCGCCACCGAGTTGCCCGAATGATCGGACAGGGAGGTGAACGAGCCGGCCAGATACACCGTTGACCCCACGCGGAGGATCGCTCTGACGCGCCCGTCCGCCTGCCACGTGCTGGCCGGCGTGCTGGAGACGACGGCCGATGCCGCCGGAGCCATCGTGAGGATCAGCGCGCCGGCGGCGAGCATTGTCCCGATGGAACGTGCCGTTCTAGACATCCTTCCCCCTGATCGTTTTCGGTTCTCGTTCGGTCGGCGCCAGACCTAGGCGCCAGACCCTATCGCGTCACTCTCTGCATCGTCCATGTACCGTAGGCCGGTGAACCTATGCAGGCGCTCAGGTCGGAGGGAACATCGCGAAGTGGGCCTGGTTGCTCCCGGTCACCTTCGTGAAGTCCCCGCCCATGTACAGGTTGCCGTTGCCCTCGAGCGCGTACACGCCGAGGACGGAGTTCGCGGAGGCACCCCAGTTCACGTACGCGCCGCTGCTCGCATCCACCGCCGCCAGGTGAGGCTCGGGGTTGCCGTTGAACTCCTGGAAGTGGCCGCCGATGTAGAGGTCGCCGTTGAGCACGGCGAGCGCCTGCACGTTCCCGTTGCCGTGCCTCGACCATGTACGACCACCGGTGGCGGGGTCGTAACGGATCGCCAGGTTGTTCTGGGTACCGGCGTAGGTGTAGCCGTTCCACTCCGTCATCGTGATGACGTTCCCGCTGGGGTGGAAGTTCCAGGTCCCGATCGCGCCGTTCGACGTCGACACCGCACCGATCTTGGACACTCCGCTGCCGCCGATCGTCGTGAACGAGCCGCCCACCACGAGACGGCTTGAGGAGGAGGTCGGGAGCGAGAGGGCGCGTACCTTCCCGCCCGTAACAGCACCCGGATACCACGTCGAGAGGTCGCCGTTCCCGGACGCCAGCGCGGCCAAGCCGGCCCGGGCCTGTCCGTCCACCGTCTTGAAGTTGCCGCCCAGGTAGACGGAGGTCGATGAGGCGGCCAGGGCTCGCACGGCGCCCCCACGGACGTCCGCGTTGAACGAGGTCAGCGCGCCGCCGGTCGAGGAGGCCGAGAAGGCCGCGATCCGGTGACGTTTCTGCCCGTCCATGTGCCGGAACGCCCCGCCCACGTAGAGGGTCTTGCCGTCCGGCGAGGCCTCCATCGTGAAGACCGTGCCGTCGGCGCCCGGGTTCCAGCCGGCGATGAGGTTCCCGGAGGCATCGACCGCTGCGATGTGCGAGCGCGCGACGGTGTGTCCCGAATGGTCGAGGAGCGCGGTGAAGGATCCGCCGAGGTAGACCGTCTGCCCTACACGAAGGACCACCTGGACGCGGCCGTTCGCCTGCCACGTGCTGGACGGGCGGTCAGGGACGACGGCCGCCGCCACACCCGCGGTGGCGACGACCAACGCTCCTGCGACCGCTATCGAGCCTACGAGCCTGCGGCCCCTGTCCATCGCGCCTCCCGTTCGCTGTAGTCGTCCGACCCTACCGCGACCCCCGCGGCAAGCGTCATGCGATGATGCGCAACAGGAGGATCCGTGACCGCTGAACCGAGGAACGCCCCCGTCCCGCAGCCGCGCCCGCCCTGTCCATCATGCGGATCGCCGCACACCCAGCCCTTCACGCATGCCGGACCCGCGGCGCGAGTGAACATGAAGTGCCTCACGTGCGGTCACCTGTTCAAGGAGCGCCGCCCGCGTGACTGAGGGCTCCGGGACGGTACCGGTCTACCTCGAGCGCGGACGGAGCCGCGTGATCGCGGGGGCGGTCGACTGGCCGGGCTGGTGCCGGTCGGCTCGAGACGATGCGCGGGCCATCGAGGCGCTCGGGGCGTACCGCGACCGGTACGTGTCGGTCGTCCCCGCCGGGGCGACGATACCGCGCGTCCCGAACCTGAGGGTCGTGGATAGCTTGACCGGGGACGCGGGGACGGACTTCGGGTCACCCTCGATCGTCCCTGAGCCCGACGAGGGGCCGATGGACCATGAGGCCTTCAGCCGGGCTCTGACGATCCTCGAGGCATGCTGGAAGGCCTTCGACGACGCTGTGGACGCGGCAGACGGCGTCGAACTTCGGAAGGGTCCCCGTGGCGGCGGCCGAGAGCTCGTCGCGATCGTGGGTCACGTGGTGGGCGCGGAGGGTTCGTATCTCGGCCGGGTGGCGGCGCGGGGACCGAAGGTGGATCAGCGGGAGCCGGGCGCCGCCGCGGCCCCCATGCGCGACGCCGTGCGCGAGGCGTTGACCCGAGCCATCACAGACGGGCTCCCCGACCGCGGACCGCGGGGCGGCAAGATCTGGCCGGTGGCGTTCTTCATCCGTCGCGACGCCTGGCACGTCCTGGATCACACCTGGGAGATCGAAGACCGTTCGGCGTGAACTTGAGTCCGCCGGGACGGCGGCGTAGCGTGCACGATCACTCCGTCGAAAGGACCCACCATGTTCAAGGCACTCCTGGCCGGTCTGGTCGTGTTCCTGATCGCCACCTTCCCCGCCACCTGGCTGCTGATGCTGTTCCTGGGCAACGTCGGCGCGAACGTCAGCTACTGGGGGGTGCTCCCGCTCGGGATCTTGGTATCGGCGCTGTTGGCCTCTGCGTCGTCGCGGTCGCAGTACAGCTGAGCGGTGAAGCTGAGAGGCCGCACTCAGGACAGGAACGCATCGATCTCATCGGCCCACGCGTCGATCGCGTCCCAATCGCGGTAGTCGCCCGCTGGCGCCTTGACGGCCTTGACGATCATCCGCTCGGCGAAGCCGAGCGAGGCCACGTCGAGCGAGCCGAAGAAGACGATGTGCCCCCGCGGGTGCACCCGATCTCGCAGGTCGGAGAGCTGCCGGGGCTGCTCCTCCGTGTCCTCGACGTCCTGCCCGAGGGGTCCTGAGCTGAAGAGCCACACAGGGACGCGGGTGAGCATCTCCTCGTTGGTTCGAGCGAACTCCACCGCCTCCTTCATCCAGGAACCGGCGTACACGGCGCTTCCCAGGATCACGGCGTCATAGCCCTCGAGCCCCTCGACGCTGTTCACCGGATGGGCCTCGGCGGGGCGGCCTGTCGCGGTCAGCCTGTCCGCGATCCGCCGGGCGATCCCCTCCGTGGATCCGTGCTTGCTCGCGTACGTCACCAAGATCATCGCGCTCGCCTCCCAGGAGCCGGTGCCCGATGCTCACCCTAGCTGGAGGACGGCGCTCTCGGGGCCGAACGGACGGGCTCGCCGGTCGGCCCGAGACGTCAGCGGAGGACGTCGAGGCGGTCGATCGCGACGGTCGTGCCCGCGGACGCCGGGCGGCGCGTGCCCAGGACGAGGATCCGCACCACGTGGGTGCCGGCAGTCAATCCGTTCACTGATCGCACCACGCCGAAGGTTCGCGTCGACGCGTACTGATCCACGGTCCGCACCAGGTTCCCGTCGACCCACAGCTGGGCGCGACCTCGATTCGGACCGTCCACGCCCACCCACGAGATCCCGGTCCCGTCGAAGGTCATGCGGATGGCGGCGCCGGTCTTGCGTGCCAGCGCGAAGCTCCCTCCGGACGCGGCCGGCGAGCGGACCTGGCTCCATGCCGTCGGTGGGCGCTTGATCACCGGTGCCTGGGTCTGCTCGACGCGCGTCGCGGCACGGAACGGGAGCACGGTGGAGGCGGCCGGGTTCCCGACCCGGTCAACGATGCGCGGCGTGGCGCCCGCGGGGTTGAGTTGCACCTCGTAGGCGCGGCCCGGCACGAGGGGGGCCATCGGGGCCAGGGCCACGCGGCGCACGGTGGAGGTGCGGCAGTTCACCTTCACGCCGGCAGAGGTCCGGCAGATCCGGGTGACCGGGAAGCGCACGTTCGAGCCCTCCGTTAGGAACAGGTCGCCGGGGCCGATCCTGCGGACGCCTTCGTCGAAGTCCACGATCGTCGGCCCCGTCGCGTCCTTCGGAGCGGTGAGGGTCGGCGTCGGCGGCGTGATGTCGGTGACGAACCGGGCGCCCACGGTTCGGTGGCCGCGCAGCTGCGTGGTGCACGTGGTCGCCGTCCCGGTGCACGCGCCGCTCCAGCCCGTGAAGTAGGCCTTCGCGTCGGGCACAGCGGTCAGGGTCACCGTGCTGTTCGGGTCGACGAGGCGGTCGCAGGTGGAGGTACACCCGAGCCCTGGTGGAGAGCTGGTGACGGCGCCGGCCGTACCGTCGAGCGCGATCGAGAGGCGCCGGATCGTGACGGCGCCGAGGGACGTCCCCGCGAGTTGGTCGAGGTCCACGTTGCCGGAGATGCCGGGGACATGGCCGGTCGACGTGCGTTGCCAGATCTCCCATCCCCGCCCGTCCCAGTCGCCCGCCGGCACCGTGGGGGCGCTGACGCCCCAATGGGCGATCCAAAGGGGTGCTCCGTCGCGTGCCAGGAGCCGTGTGTCGCCCGTGCGCGCGATCCACCCGTACGGGCTGGTGTAGACGAGTGGTGTCACGCCCGTGAGCGCGCGCACCTCGGCCACCCATGTGTGCGCCCAGCGCGTGACGCCCGCTTGGTCCAGGCCTTTGCTGGTCTCCAGGTCGAGGACCGGGAGGAGGTCACCGGCTCGAGGCTGCACGACCTTCACGAAGTACTTCGCCTCGCGGCGCGCATCGCCGGGCGATGCGTCGGGTCGTGCGAAGTGGTAGGCCCCCACCTCGATCCCGTTCGCGCGAGCAGCTGCCCGATTCGCGAGGAACGTCGGATCCGTGTAGTCGACGTCGTCGGTGGCCTTGAGGAACGCGAACCGTACGCCCGAGGCGGCCACACGTGCCCAATCGATCGTGCCCTGCCAGTGGGAGACGTCGATGCCTCGGACGACGGTGGTGCCGGCCCGGGGGGCGAGGATCCGCCCCGGTGCCCAGCGGGCGGCATCGCCGGAGGACCCCATCGCGCCGTCAGCCGTGCCGCCTGGGCGCGCGATGGCGGCAGGCATCACCAGGAGGATGGCGAGCGCGAGCGTCATCAGGGCGGTGAGCAGGGGTCGTCGGGTCATGGGCATGGGTGGGTGGACGGGCTCCTTCCACGCCACATCGGCCCGGGCTCGCGCACCCTGGAGTCCCCCGGACGGGGGGATCGCCGCCGCCGGAACGGCGGCCCGGGATCGGTCGCGTTCACCCCATCAGCGGGTACCGTCCGATCCATCGTTCGGGTCCGCCGTCGAAGGCGAGGAGGTCTGCCACGGAAACGGTGTCGTGCCAGCCCGACGCATCCTGCTTCCGGAGCCGATCCAGCATCCGGGCCCAGCGTTCGGTGTCAACGCCGTCCGGGTAGACGAGCGACAGGTGGAAGACCCAGTCGTCGTCGGCGATCGCGTCATCGGTGCCCGCCGGGAGCTGTTCGTCGGACGCGCGCAGCCGGAGATCGACGAGCGCCGCCCGCAGGCCCTCGTCAGGGCGGATGCGCACCACGGGGATCCTCGCATAGCCGAGCATCGCCACGCCGTCGGCCTCCAGTCGCAAGGGCGGGGTCGAGGCCGCCCATGCCGCCACGACGTTCGAGATCCGGTCCTCGTCCTCTTCGTTGATCGGTTCGGCGTCGTCGCCGAACCCCCTCAACGTCAGATGGGCCGCGGGCAGGGACGGTGCGGGATCGCCGAGCCGCTCGGCTATGCCGCGTTGCAGTTCCTCGAAGCCCTCGGCCAGGGAGCCCCCAGGGCGGAGCACGACGTACGCGCCGCGGGCGCGCGCCAGGTGGGCCTCCTGCGTGATCACCGGGGGGTCGATCTCGATCGTGTAGGACTGGATCTTCGGGGGTACCTGCGCGTTGAGCCAGAGTTCGACCCGCGCCCGCCCGCCGGCGAGGTCCATCCAGCCGCGCAGCGGAGTGTCGGCGGCTACGGGCCCGGGCTCGCCGAGGTCGCCGAGGCGTGTGAGGAGCTGCTCGCTCTCTCGCCGCCGTCGGGCGAACGAGCGGTCGAGAACGAGGTTGTCCGCGGCAAGCTCGGCGGCCTCGTCGTCGTCCCAGTCGGTCAGTAGTCGATGCAGCCGCCGTGCCGACTCGACGAGGGACGGTGTCGGAGCCACCGGCCGAGCGGGCGGCGATCCTCCGTTGCCGACCAGCGCTTCGAGCGCGCGGAAGCACGCCCGTCCCACGGGCGCGTAGGTCACGTTGCCGAGCGCCACCACCCCGATGCCCCGGTCGGGGATCCAGCGCATGTGCGAACCGAAACCGGGGAGTCCCCCCGAGTGGCCCACGGTCGTGCCCAGGATCGGGTCCTGGGTGGGCATCAGTCCCACTCCGTACCCGTGGAGGCGGGAGACCCCCGGTGCACCATCGCGGGACGGGATCGCCTCGACCGAGTCCACGCGGCGCAGCTGCTGCATCTCGCGGCGTCCCGCCCTGGAAAGCGGGGCGCCGTCCGGGTCGTCACGCGGCGGGAACGCGTCGAGGAAGAAGCCGATCCAGCGGGCGAGGTCTTCGACCGTGCTCCAGAGCCCGCCCATCGGCGCGATCCCGCCGTCGCCCAGCGGCGGCTCTTCGTCCCACGTCCCGTCTTCCCAGCGGTAGCCTCGGGCGATCGCCGTGCCGGTCGGGAGTTCCTCGCCGACCCATCGGGTGCGCTCCATGTCGAGGGGCACGAGGATCTCGTCGCGCACCAGCTCCTGGACCCTTACCCCGGTCACCCGTTCGACGACACGAGCGATCAACCCCCACCCCAGGCTCGAGTACTCGAACGCCGTCCCGGGCGTCCACGCGAAGGTCCCGCCGGACGCGAACAGGGCGTCCATCTGGGCGGGGGTCGCGTCGAGGTGCCTGTCGGCCCACGGGTCGTCGGTCGGAAGCCCGGCCTCCATCCACAGCAGGTGGCGCAGGGTGAGCGCCGGAGCGTCGCCTGCGGGACCGCACCATCCCCGGAGTTCCGGGGCGTAGGTCGCGATCGGCTCGTCCAGGAGGAGCCGTCCCGCCTCCACCAGGCGCATCACCGCCGTGCCCGTGAAGCTCTTGGACATCGACGCGATGCGGAACGCGCTCGAGGCGTCGGGCACGTCCTCGGTGTCGATGCGAAGGGTGCCGATCCCGCCGGCGTGGACGAGGGTGCCGTCGACCACCACGCCGTACGCGACCCCGGGCACGTGCGCGCCGTCAGCGGCCTCGGCGAAGACGCGGTCGACCTCGGCGAGCGCGGCCGGGTTCATCGTGGGGCTTGCGGCGGGCGACCTGGGGGCGCCGTACTAGCCGCCACAGGCGCAGCCGCCCCCGCCGCAGCAACCGCCGCCTGCGGGACGGTCGCCCGAGGGGGAGGGGGCACCGCCGGTCGCGAACACCGAGAAACGGCGCCGCACCCGATCGTCGCCGCACCGCGGGCACCGCAGGGCCGTGTCCACGGACCCGGCGATCGACCGCCGCTCCTCGAACGGATGCTCGCAGTTGAGGCAGATGTATTCGTACGTTGGCATCTGGGCAGGATGCCGGACCGATGCTCGCCTGGCAACCCCGACACGGACCTGCATGGGACCGCCTCGCGACCCTTGCCTTCCGACCGCGGTGTGCCGATGCCTCATACTGATGCCCATGTCTCGACGCTCGATCATGCTCGTCCTGGCGGCCGCGATGGTCGCATCCCTAGCTGCCGTGCCGGCGGCGTCCGCGGGTGCGGCCACGTTCGTGCTGAGCGTGAAGATCGGCGGTACGGGGGCCGGGAGCGTGACGAGCTCACCGGACGGCGTCGATTGCCCGACGACCTGCAGCGCCTCGTTCTCCACGGTCACGCTCAGCGCCGCTGCCGCGCCCGGCTCGATCTTCGCCGGATGGAAGGGGGGCGGCTGTTCGGGCACGGGCGATTGCCCGCTGACCCTTACCGCGGACACCACGGTGCACGCGCGCTTCCTCGCGAAGTACCGTCCCGACGCATGGATCAAGCTCTGCGGGCTCAGCACCGGCTGCACGGTCGGCCCGCCTCCGCCGCACCCGTGGCACGGCAACCACGTCTACAACACCACGGGAGCCAGGCAGAAGGTGGCCGTGCGGATGGAGGACGGGGAGGGCGTTCGTTTCTGGCTCCGACTGGAGAACGACGGCGCGGTCGCCGATACCGTCCGGATCAAGGGATGCAAGGGTACGCCGCGGTTCGTGATCAACGCCGTGCTCGTGGGCTGGGCGAAGCGCCCCGACTGGCGCCTGCGCAACATCACGGCCGCCTTCAAGGCCGGGACCGCGACGTTCAAGCTCCCGCCCGCTTCCACCGGCACGTTCAGGCGCCTCACCGTGAACATCGTGGCGCCCACCACGGCCGAGGGCATCACCTACGCCTGCCCGATCACGATCATCTCGAAGGGCGATACGTCGCTGAAGGACACCGTCGTCGGGAAGATGACGACCACCTGAGGCACGGCGACCCATGGCCGGCGCAGACGTCAAAGGCCCGCTCGTCGTCTCGCGCTCCGTCGTCGTTCCCGAAGCCGAACTCTCGTGGCGTTTCAACCGAAGCTCCGGGCCCGGCGGGCAGTCGGTCAACACCGCCGACTCGCGCGTCGAGCTGAGCCTGGACGTGGAGCGCAGCAGCGCGTTCAGCGCTGCCCTGCGTGAACGGGCACTGGGCCGGCTGCGCGGGCGTCTGCACGACGGCGTCCTCACGATCGTCGCGTCCGAGCACCGATCGCAGCTCCGGAACCGGGAGGCGGCGCGGGCTCGGATGGTCGAGGTCCTGGCCGCCGCCGTCGCACCGCCGCCCCCTCGTCGCAGGCCAACGAAGGTCAGCAGAGCCGCACAGGAGCGCCGCCTTGCGGAGAAGCGGCGGAGAGCCAGGATCAAGCGCCTTCGGCGCCCGGATGAGGATTGAGGTCACGTTCGGCACGCGTCAGCTCGTACCGCACGCCGAACCAGATCTCGCCCTCGTACCGGTGCTCGATCCGTTCGATGAGGCGCATCCCTACCTTCTCGGCCACGCGGATCGAGGCGATGTTCTCGGCACTCGCGTAGGCGCGCACGACCCGGGCTCCGAGCCGGTCGAACGCGTAGGAGACCAGGGCCGCGACCGCCTCGGTGGCGTAGCCTCGTCCCTGATGGGCGGGGTCGACGGTGTAGCCCACCTTGATCACGCCCGGCTCGCCCTCGGCCGGGCTCATCCCCACGTCGCCGACCAGCCGACCGGTGGCGCGCTCCTCGAGCGAGAGCTGTACCCAGCCCGGATCACCGGGGATCCGTCCCGCCATCTCCAGGATCTCCGCCCGGACCCCTTCGGGATCGGTACGCTCCCATCCCTGGAAGCGGTGGACCTCCGGGTCGCTCCGATAGGCGGAGATCGCCTCCGCGTCGCCGGGTGCCGACCGCCGCAGCCGCAGCCGCTCGGTGAGGATCGGATGGGTATCGATGTCGGCGAGCATGGCGCTCAAGGGTACCCACCCGGGGGCCTCTCAGCGTGCCGGCGAGTCGTTGTCAGTGCGTACCGTGCAGCGCTGAACTGGCGGGGATCGGGACGTGGCCGCCGCGGGCTCGTTCGATCGCGCCGGCGATGGCCCTTCGTGCGATGACCCGGGCCATGGCGGCGCGGTACTCGGCCGACCCGCGCACGTCGGAGATCGGTGCCGAGGCCGCGGCGGTTGCGGCGGCGGCGGCCTCCACAGCTGCGGTCCCGCCGTCGGTGCCGACCAACGCGGCCTCGGCTGCCGGAGCGCGTCGGATCGTCGGTGCGAGCGCGGTGATAGCGACGCGAGCGTCGCTGATCGCGCCATCGGAGAGCGTGACGGCGGCGGTGGCGCCCACCACCGCGATCTCCATCTGCCGGCGGTACTCGAGACGGACGTAGCACGAGCCCGACCCCGCTGCGGGTGCCGGCACGTCGACGGCCGTCAGGAGCTCGTCGGAGCGGGCGGCGGTCGCTCCGGGGCCGGTCCACAAGTCGGCGATGGGGAGCGCACGCTCGCCGCTGGCGGAGCGAAGCGTCACGGTCGCGTCGAGGCAGAGCAACGGGCCTCCCGCGTCCATCGCGGGAGAGGCGTTCATCACGTTGCCTCCGATCGTGCCCTGCGCTCGCGTGGCGTGCGAGCCGACGATCGCGGACGCATCGGCCAGCGCCGTGAAGCGGTCGCGGATCGTGGCGCTGGCCACGACGTCCTCGTGGGTGACGAGCGCGCCAAGGCGTAGGCCGCCGCCGTCGGTGTCGGCGAGACCGCGCAAGGTCTCGATCCGGTGGATCGCCAGTATCGCGTCGGGAAGCGGCATCTTGCCTTGGCGCGCGCCTACGACGAGGTCCGTACCCCCGGCAACCGGGCGCGCGCCCGTCGCCATGGCGTCGAGGGCCTCGTCGAGAGAGGAGGGGGCGAGGAACGACCGGCTCATCGCTCCGCCTCCTCGCCGTCGAGACCGGCGGCCACCCGCCAGACGCGTTCTGGGGTCATGGGCAGCTGCCGGACCTGATGGCCGAGCACGCTGGTGATGGCGTTCGCTATCGCTCCCGAGGTGGGCACCTGCGGTGGCTCGCCCACACCCTTCGAGCCTTTGGGCCGGCGCCCTTGGCGGGCACCTCGATCCAGTCGACCTCGATCTCGGGCCCGTCGGAGGCCGTCATGAGCTTGTAGTCCAGGAGCGCGGGATTACGCTGGCGACCCTGCTCATCCAGGATCGTGCCCTCGGACAGCGCGAGGCCGATGCCCATCGCCACCCCGCCGTAGACCTGGCCGTCGGCGCCCTTCCGGTTGAGGATCACGCCCGAGTCGTGGGCGGCCGCCACCTTGAGGACGCGGACGACGCCCGTGTCGCGGTCCACCTTGACGTGCGCGGCCTGGGTGATGAGCTGCGGCGCCAGGAACGTCTCGTTGCCGAGGCGGCCCACGCACCCCCCGGTGTCGCCCTCGGGCACGTCCGGGACGTCACCGGAACCCTTGCCGTGGATCGTCTGGGCGCCCGCGAGATCCGCGATCGTGACCGCGCGGTCGGGCGAGCCCTTCACCTGCACGGACCCGTTCACGAGCTCGAGGTCCTCTCGGTCCACCTCCAGGTCCGACGCGGCCGCCGCCAACAGCTGCTCCTTCACGTCGGCGACCGCATCCAGCACCGCCCGTCCGGAGTTGAACGTGGTCTGCGATCCGCAGGAGCCCATATCCCAGGGTGCGGCGCCGGTGTCCTGGTACAGGAGCGAGAAGTCCTGAGGACGCATCCCGAGCTCCTCCGCGGCGAAGGAGGGCATGGCCATGACCGCACCGCTGCCGTTCTCCTGCGCGCCGGTGATGATCGTGCCGGACCCGTCCCCGTTCAGCTGGACGTACGCGCCGGAGGGCGCGGGCATGCATGGCCACCAGCCCACGGCGACGCCGATGCCCTCGTCCTCGGGGAGATCTTGGCCCCAGCCGATCATCTCGACGGCGCGCTCCAGCGTCTGCTTCACGCCGAGCGCGTCGAAGACCTGCCGCGTGGGACCCTCTGCGCCCTCCTCGATCAACGTGCGGCGCCGGAACTCGACGGGATCGAGGTCGATCGCGCGGGCTACCTCGTCCATGTGCTGCTCGAGTCCCCAGCACACCTGGGGTGCGGTGGGCGCCCGTACCGAGCCGGACGGCTGGTTGTTCGTGTAGTTGAGGTGGGCCTCGATCGCGACGGTATCCATCTGATAGGGCCCGCAGGCGTGCATGGCGGCCATCTGTCCCAGGAAACCGCCCTCGCCGCAGTACGCGCCCTTGTCCAGGACCAACTTCGCCCGTCGCGCCACGATCCTGCCGTCACGCGTCACGCCCGTCTCCAACTCCATCGTGATGCCCTCGCGGCGCTGCGCGATGGCGACGAATTCCTCGCGCCTGCTGAACACCAGCTTCACAGGGCGAGCGGCCGCGCGAGCGAGGGCGGCCACCTGACCTTCGAAGTGGAGGTCGCACTTCGCGCCGAACCCCCCACCCAGCAACGGCACGACGATCCGGACGTTCGCCTCGGGGATCTCGAGGGTCTGCGCGACCCCGGAGCGAGCCGCATAGGGAACCTGCGTGGAGGACCAGATCGTGACCTTGTCTCCCTGCCAGTGAGCGACCACCGCACGCGGCTCGATCGGAACGCCCTGGCTCGGATCGGAGACGTAGCGGCCTTTGACGACGACGTCGGCCTGTGCCATCGACGCGTCGGCGTCCCCCTTCACGATCGTGTGGTACGCCATGGTGTTGCCGGAGGCGACGATCTCCTCCTCCTTGCCGTAGGCGGCGAGGTCGGGGTGGACGAGCGGCGCGTCCGGCGCCATCGCGGCAACGTAGTCGGTGACCACGGGGAGCGGCTCGTACTCCACCTCGATCAGCGCGGCCGCGTCGGCCGCGATGGCCTCGGTGAGCGCCGCGACCCCCGCGACGATCTCACCTTCGAAGCGCACCACGTCCTTCGCGAACAGCGTCCGGTCCTGGACCATCCCACCGAAGCGCACGTCGGGGAGGTCGTCCTGGGTTACCACGGCAACCACGCCGGGAAGTGACTTGGCCTTCGAGACGTCGACGCGGAGGATCTTCGCGTGCGGGTGGTCGGCGTAGCGGAACCGGGCGAAGGCCTGGCCGGTCAGGTTGAGATCCGCGGTGTAGCGGCCCACGCCGGTGACCTTCTCGATGCCGTCCGGCCGTACGAACGTCGATCCGGGCGGTGCGATCTCGGTGGTGGCCACGGTGCTCCTTTCGGGTGAGGCGCCCTATCCTAGAGCGACCAGCTGCCCGCGGCATAGGCGTTCTCGGCCGGTGCACGCGGGCGCCCGACACGTCGAGGAGTGAGCCCATGTCCGATGCGAGTGATTGGAACAGCAACGTGATCGCGGAGTTCCGCGCGAACGCCGGCAAGGTGGGCGGCATGTTCGCGGGAGCCCCGCTGCTCCTGCTGCACACGACCGGCGCCAAGTCCGGACAGGAGCGCGTCAACCCGCTGATGTATCTGCCTGACGGCGACCGGATGGCGATCTTCGCGTCGAAGGGGGGAGCGCCCGCTCACCCGCACTGGTACCTCAACCTGAAGGCCAACCCATCCGTCACGATCGAGGTCGGCGAGGAGACCTTCGCCGCCACCGCCACCGAGGTCACGGGTGAGGAACGGGACGCCCTGTACGCCCGGCAGGCCGCCGCCTACCCACAGTTCGCGGAGTACCAGAAGGACAACCCGCGTCTGATCCCAGTGTTGGTGCTCGAGCGCGCCTGAGTCCCTCGTCCGCCTCAACACCCCTCGATCTGGGGTGAGGCTTCGGCACGGCGTCACGGAACCGCTACATGGGCTTTGCCGAGCCGTCACGTCACCTTGCCGAACGTTAGGACGTCCGCGCGTGTACTGGTCTCCTACCGATCCCGCCGGGATCGCCGAGACGAAGGACACGCCATGGACCGCAAGTCGTCGATCTTCATCGCCGCCGGACTGGTGCTCGCGTTGACGGCGGGCATGACGTCGCGAGCGTTGACGCTACACACGTCCACTCCGGCCGCAGCGCCGGTCCGGATCGTCGTCCAGCAGGCGTCGCCGACGCCCGCCCCCACCGTCAACATGGACACGGAGCGGGGGTGATCAGGGTGGACGCCGAGAAGAAGCGTCTCGGGCGAGGAACGATCCGCGTCCTGGCGATCGCATCGGGCGCCGTCGCGTTCGCGCTCCCGTGGGCCGCGATGAGGTTGACCCCGGCCACCACCGGTGCGGCAGGCGCCTCCACGGCGCCTCAAGTCATCGTGGTGCCGGCGGGCAGCAGCGTCGTGGTCGCCAAGGGTGCCCAGGGCGTGAGGATCGTGAAGACGAAGGGGACGGCCCCGGTGACGGCCGCGACGGCGGGGACCTCCACGCACACCACCACCGGTGGCTCAGCCGCGATCGTGCGCTGAGCGCGCGGCCGCGGCCCTGTGAGGCCGCGGCCCGCAACCACCGGTCGCACCCGCCCGGTTCCCTCGCCGACTAGGCTGGGCGGGTGGATATCGACGAAGAACGCATCGCGCTGTTCCTGGACTTCGAGAACCTGGCGATCGGTGCCCGCGAGAACCTCGGCGGGCAGCGGTTCGATCTGCGGCCCGTGTTGGATGCGCTGGCCGAGCGCGGGCGAGTGATCGCACGCAAGGCCTACGCGGATTGGTCGTACTTCGACGACGATCGCCGTGCGCTGACCCGCAGCCAGGTCGAGCTGATCGAGATACCGCAGCGGATGGGCGCCTCCCGCAAGAACTCAGCAGACATCAAGCTGGCGGTGGATGCCCTGGAGCTCGCGTTCGAACGTGACTACGTCACGACGTTCGTGATCTGCACCGGCGACAGCGACTTCACGCCGCTGGTGCACAAGCTCCGGGAGCTCAACAAGCGGGTGATCGGCGTCGGCATCAAGGACTCCACATCGGCGTTGCTTCCTCCCGCGTGCGACGAGTTCCTCTTCTACGACGGGCTCGAGGGCGTCGACGTACCGGCCGATGCGGGCCGCCGTGGGCGCGGTAGGGGAGGGCGCCGCCGCGGGTCGGGAGCCCCGGAGGAGCCGCCGCCGGAGGCGGTCGAGGAAACGGCCGACGGGTCTGAGGACGAAGACGAAGGAGAGCTGGGCACGCCGGGGGACGTGGACCAGCTTGCGGTGCAGATCGCCCAGACGCTCGCGGGACTCGAGCGAACGACGAACGGTGCGGTCCTCGCGTCGTCGATCAAGCGCGCGCTCCTGCGGAAGGACCCGACGTTCAGCGAGGCCGACTACGGATTCAGGGCCTTCGGGGAGCTCATGCGCCATCTGGCCGATCGCAACGTGGTGGAACTCACCGACGGACCGGCGAAGGGCGACCCCGAGGTGTCTCTGCCTGCCCATGGTGGCGAGACGGAGGCCTTCGCGCTGTTGGCCGGCGTGGTCCGCGACCTCGAGGAGCGCGGCAATCCACCGTTCCTCTCCGGTCTGAAGAACCAGGTCCGCAAGGTGCAGCCAGGGTTCAGCGAGAAGAAGTTCGGATATCGCGGCTTCCTCCAGTTCTGCAAGGCGGCTCAGACCCAGGGCTTGATCGATCTCGAATGGGATCCCGAGGCGGAGGACTACGCCGTGGCCAGCCTCGAGGCGCTGGACGACGAGCAGCCATAGCATCGGTCTCCGAGCGAAGGGGGCTCAGTGACGCCGTTCAGGATCCATGGTGCCGTCCTGCCGGCCGGTGATGTCGCCGAGGTCTTCGTCGACGGCGGTCGGATCTCGTTCGTGCCGCGGGAGGACGCCGTGACGCTGATCGAGGACGCGTACCTGGTGCCCGGCCTGGTCGACGTGCACGCGCATCTCGCGCTGCACAGCCCGGCGCCCGAAGGCGTATCCACGCGCGACGCCGCGCTCGCCAGCTCTCAGGCGCAGTTGGACGCGGGTGTCCTGCTGGTGCGCGAGCCGGGAGGGCCTGATCACGCGTCCCAGGGGATCGGGCCGGAACTCGCACTGCCGCGGACCATCACCGCGGGGCGCTTCCTGGCGCCCCCCGGCCGGTACTTCCCAGGCCTCGCCCGCGAGGTGGGTGCCGACGAGTTGCCCGATGCGGCGGTGCAGGAGCTCGGCGTCAGCGGCGCATGGGCGAAGGTGATCGGCGATTCTCCGCTTCCGGGGCCCGGCATGACCGAGACCTTCCCGGGGGAGGTGATGGCGGAGGCGGCCCGGCGCGTGCACGACGCGGGCGGTCGGATCGCGGTGCACGCCACGTTGCCGCACGTGGTCGCCGCCTGCGTGGAGGCCGACTTCGACTCGATCGAACACGGGACGCTGCTCGATCCCGACATCCTGCCGTCGATGGCCGAGCGGGGAGTGGCGTGGGTTCCTACGCTCTCGATCGACGAGGCGGTGGAGATGTTCCTCGAGCAGCTGCCGCCCGAACGGAGGCGCGCGGCGGTGGATGCGCACGCGCGCCAACCTGCGACCCTGCGGCGCGCGGTCGATCTGGGCGTGACGATCCTGGCGGGGACCGACGCGGGCATGGGGCCGCACGGGATGATCCGGGAGGAGATCCGCCGGCTGCGGGCGACGGGTATCCCTCCGGACGTAGCGCTGGGCGCCGGGTCATGGGTCGCACGGCGCTGGCTGGGGCTTCCCGGGATCGAGGAGGGCGCCCCCGCCGACATCGTCGCGTACCGGAGCGACCCCCGAGAGGATCGGTCGGGCTTGGCCGACCCGGCCGTCGTGATGCTCGACGGCCGGGTCGTGAGGGCGCCGGCCGCTTAGCGCTCGCCCTGCTCGAGGTTGGCCTTGAACATCTTCATGCCCTTCGCGATGCCTGGCTTCACGACCGCGGCCATGATCACCGGGAACAGCGCCCCCGCGGCGCCGTCGGGCTTGGGAAGCTCCATCGTCCGTCGCAGATGGGTGCCGTCGTCGCTCGAGGTGAGGACGTATCGGTTCACCGCCGTCCCGCCCTCGTCCTTGGAGACGATCGTGAACCGTGAGGCGGGCTCGAACTCGGTCACCTCGACCTCGTTCCGGTGATCCGGCTCCCTGGGGACCCAACCGTAGGACGTGAACGTCGTGCCCTGATGGACCGGCTCGTCCAACCCCTCGACCCGGTAGGCCTTCGGCGACCATTCGGCGTGGCGTCCGATGTCCGTGAGGTAGGCGAACACCTCCTCCCGGGGCCGGGCGATCTCGAGCGTGAACGTGGCGGTCGCGGTGCCGCTCATGCGCGGTCCTCCTCCGTGTAGAGCCGGGCGACCCGTTGTCGTCCGGCGTCGACATCCCAACGACGAACGAGCCGCCGCCACATCGACAGGGCCGCGCGTGCCGGATCCGATTCCCGGCCTCCTCCGGAACCGGGGTAGGCTCCGCCCTGCCGTGGGGCGATATGGAGGCGAGATGACGACGGCCAACAGCTACGACGCGATCGTGATCGGAGGGGGCCACAACGGCCTCGTGGCGGCCGCGTACCTCGCGAAGTACGGGAAGAAGGTGGTGGTGCTGGAGGCGCGTCACAAGACCGGCGGCGCCGCCGATACCAGCAGCCCGTGGCCGGAGGCCCCCGAGTTCAAGGTCATGACGCTCAGCTACACCATGAGCCTCATGCCGGGCTACATCATCGACGACCTGAAGCTCCGCGACCACGGGTACAAGGTCAATCCGCTCGGGCTCGGATATACCCCCCATCCCGACGGCCGGTCGTTGATCGAGGGCGATGACGACCGCTCGTACCGGTCTTACCTGAAGTACTCGAAGAAGGACGCGGACGCGGTCGGCCCGTACTACGAGTGGATAGGGCGCATCGGCAAGCTCATGCACCCCTTGCTGAACCGCACCCCGCCGCACATCTCCTCCACGAGCCTCAAGGATGTGAAGGACGTAGGGCAGCTGGCATGGTCGCTGCGCAAGGAGATGGACGAACGCACGGTCGCGGATATCACGCGGCTCTTCACGATGAGCGCCGCCGACCTCCTCGAGCGATGGTTCGAGGACCCGGTCGTGATCGGCGTGCAGTCTGTGAACGGCATCATCGGGACGTGGGCGGGGCCCATGACGCCGGGCACCGCGTACGTGCTGATGCACCACTCCGTCGGCGAGGAGACGGAGGGGCAGGTCGCGTCGTGGGGCATGCCGCAGGGCGGCATGGGTGCCGTGTCCGGATGCCATCAGGGCCGCCGCGGAGGGCTTCGGGGCCGAGATCCGGCTGAACGCGCCCGTGGAGAAGGTGCTGATCGAGGGCGGGCGCGCGATCGGCGCGGTGATCGAGGGCGGCGAGGAGTTCCGCGCTCCGGTCGTGGTCACCGCCTGCCACCCGCAGATCACGTTCTTGCGCCAGATCGACCGTGCCGAGCTCCCGGCGTCATTCGTGGAGGACATCGAACACTGGCGCTCGCGCTCGGGCACCGTGAAGATCAACCTCGCCCTGGACGGGCTCCCGGACTTCACCGCCGACCCGGGATTCGATCCCGCGGTCCAGGGCGGCGCGATGTCGATCATGGACGATCTTGAGTACCTCGAGACCGCGTTCCAGCAGGCCCGCGCGGGGGAGCCGGCGACCTCGCCGTTCTCCGATTGCGAGATCCCGACCGTGTTCGATCCGACCCTGGCGCCGGAGGGCAAGCACGTGATGTCCATGTTCACGCAGTGGGTGCCGGAGTCGTGGAGCGAAGAGCCGCACCGTGAGGAGCTCGAGGCCTACGCCGACCGGTTGTTGGACCGGTTCGAACTCGTGGCGCCCGGCTTCAAGGACCTGATCCTGCACCGCCAGATCATCGGGCCCTTCGACATGGAGCAGGAGTATGGGCTGATCGGCGGCAACATCTTCCATGGGGAGCTCACCGTGGATCAGCTGTTCCACATGCGGCCGGCCGTCGGCTACGCGGACTACCGCACCCCGATCCGCGGGCTGTACCAGTGCTCGAGCGCGACGCACGCGGGCGGCGGGGTGAACGGGCTTCCGGGCCACCACGTGGTCCGGGAGATCCGCAAGGACAAGGCGATCTGACGCATGGGGGCCATCCGCACCGCCGCATCGGACGGGGTCCTCGAACTCACGATCGATCGCCCGAAGGCGAACGCGATCGACGCCGCCACCAGCCGAGAGCTGGGGGAGACCTTCGCCGCCTTCCGCGACGACCCGGCGTTGCGTGTCGCCGTCGTGACCGGCGCGGGTGAACGCTTCTTCTCGGCGGGGTGGGACCTGAAGGCGGCCGTCGCGGGCGACGAGCAGGATTGGGGCGTGGGGGGATTCGCCGGCCTCACCGAGTTGTTCGACCTGGACAAGCCGGTGATCGCGGCGGTGAACGGTTATGCAGCGGGCGGCGGGTTCGAGCTGGCCCTGGCGTGCGACCTGATCGTCGCGGCGGAGAGCGCCACGTTCTTCTTCCGGAGGTCAACCTGGGGTTCGTGGCCGACGCGGGTGGCGTGCTCCGTCTGCCGAAGCGGCTCCCACGTGCCCTGGCGATGGAGCTCCTGCTGACGGGCCGAAGGATGGATGCGCCGGAGGCGGCGCGGTGGGGGCTCGTGAACCGCGTCGTCCCCGGCGAGGAGCTCATGGCCTCGGCGCACGCGCTCGCCGCCGAGGTCGCGGCCGCCGCGCCCCTGGCGACCCGCGCGGTGAAGGCCATCGTGACGGCGACGGAGGACCGGCGCGGTGGAGGAAGGGTTCGCGGCGCTGCATGACGGGAGCATCCCGCAGTACGAGGAGGCGCTTGCCTCCGACGACGCGGAGGAGGGGCCGCGCGCGTTCGCCGAGGGTCGCGATCCGCTCTGGCGCGGCCGGTGATACCCGTTCGTCGCTAGGTCGGTGGGGTCCACGCGGTAGGCAGCGCCGTCGGCGACGCGCTCGAATTCCTCGCGGATCGCGGCCACATCGTCCGTCGCACGGTCGAGATCGCCTTCCCTGGCCCTCGACTCCAGACCACGACACCGATCGGCGAGTCTGAGGGCGCCGAAGGTGCTGGCGTTGGACTTGAGGGTGTGCGCTGAGCGGCGGACGAGTTCTTCGTCTCCCTCGGCCAGGCCACGGGTCAGGTCCGCCACCAACTCTGGTCCGTCGTGCAGGAACTCGTCGATCAGTTCTCGGACGAACTCCGGGTCGCCACCCGCCATGGTCTCGGCGAACCGCGCAAGAGCGTCGTGATCGATGGGTCCGTTCGTGCTGGCCGAGGGCTCCGCGGCGTTCTGAGCGCCGCGACGGCTCCGACGGCTACCGGACCGGACGGCATGGCGGCGGAGGGTGTGCTCGGCTCGGCCGAGGGCGAGAGATCCTCACGTCGAGGGGCGCCCTTGATCGCCGCGACCAGCTCCTCCGTTCGGATGGGCTTCGTGATGTACCCGTCCATCCCGGCCTCCAGGCATCGCTCTCGGTCTCCGGACATCGCGTCCGCCGTCATGGCCACGATCCTCGGCCGCTCGCGGCGAGCCCATCGAGCCACGATCCGCCTGGTTGCCTCGATCCCGTCGAGCTCCGGCATCTGCACGTCGGTCAGAACGAGGTCGTAGGGCTGGCGCTCGAGCGCCTCGATGGCCTCGATCCCGTTGCCCACGACGTCGGCTCGATAGCCCATCTTCTCGAGCAGGCGGACGGCGAGCTTCTGATTCACCACGTTGTCCTCTGCCAGGAGGATCCGCAGGGGGTGGGATGCTCCCAGCGAGGGGTCGAGCGCCGAGGCCACCGGTTCCGCTCGCCGGAGGCGCCGCCCTCCGAGCGCGTCCACCAGGGCGCCGTGGACCGACGCGGGTTTCAGTGGCTTCGTGATGAACGCCGCGAAGACGTCGTCGCGCCAGCGAGGATCACCCATCACCTCGCGCCGCCCGACGGATGAGGCCAGGACCAGGGGGAGCGCAGTACCGAGCTCCCGGATACGCTCGGCGAGGTCGAGCCCGTCCGTGCCCGGCATCATGAGGTCGAGGATCGCAACGTCTGCGGCTTCCTCGAGGGCGGCCAGCGCTTCGTCGGCTCCGGCCGCGAGCGCGGGAGCCATGCCCCATCCCCTGGTCAACGTCTCGAGGATCCGCCGGTTCGTGGCGTTGTCGTCCACGATCACGACACGGCGTCCCGCGAGCTCACCCTGGTCGACCGCGACCCCGGCCGGCAGGTCGCTGACCCCCGCCTCGAAGGTCATGTGGAAGGTGCTGCCGCGGCCGGGCACCCCTTCGCTCTCGACCCACATCGTGCCGCCCATCAGCTCGGCGAGCCGCTTGCTGATGGCCAGGCCCAAGCCCGTGCCGCCGTACTTGCGGCTCGTGGAGACATCGGCCTGACTGAACGACTGGAAGAGCCGGCCGATGCGATCCGGGGGGATCCCGAGGCCCGTGTCCCGGACCGAGAGGTGGTAGCCGATACGTCCCCGGCGTCTCGACCGGCGTGGCCCGGGTGCTCAGCACGATCTCGCCCTGCTCGGTGAACTTCACCGCGTTGTTCAGCAGGTTGAGGATGACCTGACGCAGCCGGCTGGCGTCGCCCACGGCGGCCTCCGGGCGTTCCAGGCTCGATCTCGTACGCGACCTCGAGCCCCTTGCGCGCCGCGACCGGTCCGATCAGGTCGACCACGCCCTCCAGGCACTCCCTGAGATCGAAGGGGGCCTCCTCGAGTTCCATCCGGCCCGCCTCGATCTTCGAGAAATCCAGGATGTCGTTGATGATCGCGAGCAGGGCTTCGCCGCTGCTCGCGACCGTGGAGGCGTACTCTCGCTGCTCGCCGTCCAGGTCGGTCTCGAGCAGCAGTCCGCCCATCCCGATGATGGCGTTCATCGGCGTGCGGATCTCGTGGCTCATGGTCGCGAGGAACACGCTCTTCGAATCGTTGGCGGCGTCCGCCTGGGCGCGGGCCTCCTGCGCCTGGGCGAACAGCCTGGCGTTGTCGAGCGCGATCGATGCGAGCTGGGCGAACCGTTGCAGCCGGTCGACCTCCGCGGACCCGAAGGTTCCCTCGTGGCCGGCGTCGTAGGCCATCTCCAGGACGCCCTCCACGTGATTGCCCGACTTCAGCGGGACGCCCACGAGCGCGTGGATCGCGCCCCGGGGAACGACGCTGCGCGTCCCGTCCCACGCGTCGTAGTCGTCGATCACCTGGGCCTCACCGGAGTCCCATACCCGGCCGGCCAGCCCCTCGCCGTGGCTCAGCCGCGAACCGACATCCCCGCGGAGGAGGCCGATGGCCACCCGGTTCTCCACCTCCATGCCACCCGGGTTCTCGAGATAGATCGAGCCGTGCTCGGTACCCAAGAGGTCGGCCGCACGCGTCAGCAGCGTGGACAGCAGTTCGTCCAGGTCGAGTCGGTCCATCACGCCGAGGGTGGTGTCGTGGAGGGCCTCGAGCTCGGTGTTCTGCTCGTTGAGCTCCTTCGTTCGTTCCTCCACACGCTGCTCCAGGCCCTCCAAGGTCTCGCGGAGCTGACCGGTCATCGTGTTGAACGAGGTCGCGAGCTCACCGACCTCGTCGTCGGTCGTGACGGGGGCCTCGCGGTGTGAGATCCCCGGCCGTGACGGCCGTGGCGGTCTCGGTGATGGCCAGGATGGGCCTCGCGATCCTACGGGCGGCGAGGTAGATCACGACGGCCATGACGGCCACGACCGCCAGTCCGATCAGGAACGTGGTGATGCGCCAGCCGGCGCGCCGGCGCCAGCGCCTCCTGCTGGCTCATCTCCACGATGAGGGCGGCATCGTGCTCTGGCAGCCAGCGGTAGACGCCGATAACGGGCACCCCCGCGTAGCTCTCGTAGAGGCCCTGGCCGCTGTGACCGGCCACCGCCTGATCGATGGCCTGGGAGTGGACCCCCTTCGTGTACACGCCGGTGTCGAGGATCTTGTGCACGAACCGGTGGTCGGGATCCACCAGGTACGAGGCGCCGGTGTCACCGAGGCCCGTATGCGTCAGCACGATGCCGTCGAGCCGCTCCAGGTTGAGGTTGGCCGCCAGCACGCCGATCCGGACCCCGGTCCCGCCCTGATCGAACAGCGGCGTGCTGACCGTGATCGTGGACTGCCCGTTCAGGTTCGACGTGTAGGGGCTCTGCACCGTGG
The DNA here is from genome assembly GCA_963796725.1 of uncultured Actinomycetes bacterium. Lineage (GTDB taxonomy): Bacteria > Actinomycetota > UBA4738 > UBA4738 > HRBIN12 > JAOUEA01. Next base: position 30,523 of record CAWCMT010000001.1, on the reverse strand, counting down.
TGTGCGACACGCCGCGCTTGAAGAACCGCTCTCCGGCCTGGGACTTCCCCTCGTCGGCGGGAACGGTGGAGACGACGATCCTTCCCCTCGGGTTCAGGACCATCAGCTCCTGGGCGTCCGACGTCTGGTTCACGGCCTGGGTGAGCTGGGTCGACAGGGCGGCGTAGGCGGATCGTCCGCGCCTTCTCGCTGGACCCGGCCGCCAACAGCACCCTGCCCTCGTCGGCCACCTGCGGCAGGGTGCCGATGAACACGACGTTGCGTTGCTGCTCCGCGATCCAGCGATCCAGCGCGTCCGTCTTCGCATCGGCCACGGCGTTCAGCCGGTCGTAGATGGATGCCTCGAGGGCCGAGCGGGCACGCCCGTACGCCACGAGCCCCACGATCGCCACCATCAGGATCGAGATGACCAGGAAGGTGCACGACGAGGCGCGCGGTCAAGCTCCGGCGGGAGAACCGGAACCTGCGTCGCCGCGAGCCATCATCCATATGGGCGCTGCCTACGGGATGTTCTGGTTGAGGATGCTCATGTCGTAGGTGGCGGCGCCGCTCGCGTAGTCCTTGCCGAAGTACTTCATCGACAGCTGCTGCAGCGTTCCATCGGCGAGGAGCCCCTTCACGATCCCGTCGACCTGGTCGATGAAGGGTCCCACAGCGAGGTCGTTGCTCTTGTCCACGAACCCGGACAGGTACATCGTGAACGCCTCCTCCTTGAGGGGCCTCGAGTGCCAGACCGCCCTTGATGGCCCCCTCTCCCTCGGCCTCGGCCGTGAGGAATGCGTCGAGCTTGCCCTGGCTCAGCGCCTTCAGACCGGGTGCCTCGGTCTGGTACGAAACGATGTTCGGGTTGGCGACCTTCGGCTCGAGGTTCACCCCGGGGATCTGCAGCTCTCCCTTGAGGTAGTACTCCACGGTGCAGCTGGCGCAGACGCCGATCCGCTTGCCGTCGAGGTCCGAGGGGGTCTGATACGGAGAGTCCTGTTGCACGAAGAACTTCTGCGGTTCCTCCCGATACGGCTGGGTCATCCACAGGCGCTTCATCCGGTCGGCGTTGATGGCCCCAGACCCGTACGCGATGTCCCAGCGCCCGCCCCAGTTCCCGGCAGTGATCTCGGTCCATGTCGGAGCGACGAAGCACGGCTCCACCCCGAGCGCCTTCGCCACGGCCTTGCCGGTGTCGGCGTCGTAGCCCGAGATCTCCGGTGCGGTCATCTGGTTCGGGGCACACTTCGTGTCGGCGAGGCGGGTCGCTCCCTTCACCGCGAAGGACTGCGGTGGATACAGCGGGTCGGTCGAGAGCACGATCGTGCCGCGGGCCTGGATCTGGGCCAGCAGATCCTTCGTGGGGTCGCCTGCGCTGGGGGCGTTCGATCCGCTCGCCGCCCCCTTCGAGCCCGAGGAGCAGGCTCCAGCCACCAACCCGATACCCAACAGCGCCAGGACGATCCCGTGCCGCCTCCCGAGCTTCATGCTCCGCGTGTCCTCTCGTGCTTCATGACGCCCGCGGCGTCCCCATGCCCCACAACTTGATCCGGTGCTCCCGTCCCCGGATCTCGAACTCGTCCACGAAGACGAGGTCGTCGACCTCCCGGAGCGCAGCGTCCCGGGTCGAGGCGGCGACCAGCACCGGGTAGGCAGCCTCCTTGGTCAGTTGTTCGATCCGCGATGCGGTGTTCACCGTGTCGCCGATCACCGTGTAGTCCGTGCGCCGGTCAGATCCCACGCTGCCGGACATGATCGGTCCCGAATTGAGGCCTATCCCCATCCGGAATCCGCTGCCGAGATCTGCGCGGGCTAGACCGTCGTTGAACGCCGGGAGCCGATCTTCGATGATCTCGCGCGCCGCGGCGATCGCCCGGTCGGCGTGGTCTTCGCTCTCGACGGGGGCGCCGAAGGCAGCCAGCAGCCCGTCTCCCGTGTACGCCACCAGCGTGCCCCCTTGGTCCATTACGGCGTCGCTCATCGAGGCGAGGTAGTCGTTCAGGACGTGGATGACATGCTCGGCGTCGTGGCTCTCGGAGAAGCTCGTGAAACCGCGCAGATCGGTGAACATGATCGTGCCGTTCACGCGCGTGGCCGGGATCGAGGTGCTGCCGTCGCCGCGAGCGAGCATCTCGTCCACGATCGGCTCGGGCAGGAAGCGCGTGAACACGTTGCGCACCTGTTGCCGTTCCAGATCGCGCAGCCGGCTCCGGTTCAAGCCCGCGCCGATCCTCGCCCGGAGGATCACCGGATCGAAGGGCTTGGGGAGGTAGTCGTCGGCGCCCATCTCGATGCACCGGACGATGCTCCCCGTGTCCTCGACGGCCGAGATCATGATCACGGGAACGTGCCGCAGCCCGAGATCGGCCTTCATCGCCTCGAGGACCCCGAACCCATCGAGTTCGGGCATCAGGATGTCGAGCAATACGACGTCCGGGGGGGACTTGGCGAGCTCCTTGAGGGCCAGGACCCCGTTCTCGGCGGAGGTCACGACGTGGCCGTCTCGCTCGAGGTTCCGGATCAGCAGTCGGCGATTGAGCGGGTCATCGTCGACCACGAGCACGCGCCCAGCCGACATCTTCACCGCCCTCCTCGGCGTTCCCGGCGCAGGATGATAGCGAAACGTCGGGGTAGAGGTATGAAGTCGCCTGCCAACGTCATCTTCAGCTCAGGCGGGGCGTCCGACCCGTGTCGGCGATCGAGTAGGTCGCCGTCCCGGTGGCGAGTTCGGTCTGGAAGAACCGCAGCCACAGGCGCTCGAGCGTGCTCCACCGGCTCGCTCCCTTCCGGACCCTCGTATCGCGCCACCGGTCGGTGTCGTGGCAGCGGTGACCGTAGCACCTCGTCGAGATCGCCGCTGAACAGCGGTTGATGGGCTCGGACTCGTGGCGTGGCCGCTAACCGGCGGACGGCTTCAGGTTCGGGTAGTGGGTCCAGACAGCCTGCGCGCCGGTGTGCCCTGCCTTGATCAGGACGTACGTCACGCCGAGGGCGGTCACCACCGCCAGTACCTGGGCCACACGGAAGGCCACGGTGGCCCAGCCCGGCCTCGCACCGCGCCATCCAGCCGGGAGGAATCGGAGGACCCACGTCTCAGAGGCACTCAGATCTTCGGCTGGCACGGATGCCCTTCGAGCCAGGCCCGTCAACACGACCGCGAAGAGGCTGAGGCCGAAGACCGCCGCCCAGATGGTGGCCTGGTGGCCGATGGACACATGTGCGGCGATCAGTGGGTTGTCGGGGAGCCGGGCTGCCAGGCTCTCGCCGGCCTGCGAGGTGAGCGGAACGAACAGCGTTACCAAGAAGGTCCCAACGAGGGTCGCGAGACCCCATCGGTGACGGAACGTGGGCCACAGAGCCACGAGCACCGTGGCCACCGCGGCGATCGGCAGGAGCACGACGACGACGTGGAGCAGCAGGATATGGGTTGGCAGTCCGAACAGGTTCTCGGGCACGATCGTCTCCAGGGTCGGGGAAGTTCACGGTAGGGCCTGAGCGATCGAAGGTCACGTATGCGACGGGACGGGTTCCGTGCGAGACTGCCCGCCGATGAGCGACGCCTCGACGGTCACATCGGAAGTCAAGACGCGATCGCTGGACGCCTTCAAAGAGGTTCTTCGCAACCCCAACCTCCGCAGGATCCAGTTGGCGTGGGCGGGCTCCAACCTCGGGACGTGGGGCTACGGAGTGGCGCTCTCGGTCTTCGCCTACGATCAAGGCGGCGCGACGGCGGTGGGCGTCGTGGGCTTGGTGCGTCTGATCCCCGCCGCGATCGCCGCGCCGTTCATGGGAACCCTGGGCGACCGCCATTCCCGGAAGCTGGTGATGGCGCTCTCCGACCTGGGCCGCGTCGTCGTCGTGAGCCTGGCGGCGCTCTGCGTGTTCCTGAAGCTGAACCCGATCCTGATCTACTTCCTCGCCACGGTTGGCGTCGTGATATCCACGGCCTTCCGTCCGGCCCAGGCGGCGATCCTGCCGAGCCTCGCCCATTCCCCGCACGAGCTGACGGCATCGAACGTGGTCTCCAGCACGATCGAGAGCCTCGGGATGTTCGCCGGGCCTGCCGTGGGGGGCGTGATCCTTGCGCTGTGGGGCACCGCGGCGGTCTTCGCGGTGGCCGCGGCGACGTTCCTGTGGTCCGCGATGTTGATCCTGCGCATCCGCGAACCCGCCGGCGAGGAGCCCGAGGTGGGCGAGGAGGCCAAGGAGCCCGTGTCCTTCCTGCGCGACACGTTCTCGGGCTTCGGGACCGTGGCGAAGTCGCCACAACCGCGGCTGTTGGTCGGTCTCTTCGCGGCCCAGACCCTGGTGGCCGGCGCGATGATCGTGTTCGAGGTCGTCATCGCCCTGGAACTCCTGGGGCGCGGTGACGGCTGGGTGGGCGCACTACTGGCGTCGTTCGGCGTCGGTGGCGTGCTGGGGGCGGTGATCTCCGGTGCCTTGGTGGGCCGGGGGCGGTTGGCGTTGGACTTCGGCACCGGTCTCATGCTCTGGGGACTGCCGTTGATCCTGATCGCCATCTGGCCCACGCCCGCGGTGGCGCTGGGGACCATGCTGTTGATGGGGATCGGCAACACGCTGGTCGACGTCTCCGGGATGACGCTGCTCCAACGCTCGGTGCCCGATGAACTCCTCGCGCGCGTGTTCGGCGTGCTGGAGACGGTGTTCCTGGCGACGGTCGCGCTGGGGTCCATCGTGGCGCCGGCCCTAGTCTCGACGCTCGGGTCGCGCAACAGCCTGTACGTGATCGGCGCGTTCCTCCCGGTCGTGCTGCTGGTGTTCGGCCGCAAGCTGGTGGCGCTGGACGCGACGCTTCGGGCCCCGAAGGGGGAGCTCGCGCTGCTGCGTGGCATCTCCTTCTTCGAGCCGCTCCCCCAGGCGACGCAGGAGCACCTCGCGCGTCGTCTCGTGCCGTTCACGCTTCCGGCGGGGACCCGCATCTTCGATCAGGGCGACGCGGGCGACAGGTTCTACATCGTGGCGCGCGGCTCCGTGGAGATCGTGATCGATGGCGCGCCGGTGACGGAGATCGTGTCCGGTGGGTTCTTCGGCGAGATCGCCCTGCTGCGCGAGGTGCCGCGACAGGCCGGGGCCGTCGCGCGCGAGGACACGGAGCTGTTGGCGCTGGAGGGCGAGGACTTCGTCTCGGCGGTCACCGGGTACTCCACGAGCCAGGAGGCGGCGCAGAACGTCATGCGTTCCTACGGCGTAGGGATCGGACTGCCGGGCTAGGGCGATGGAGTTCTCCGAGGTCCTTCGGCGCCGACGGATGGTCCGCCGGTTCGACCAACGAGCGGTGCCGGACGAGGTCATGGATCGCGTGCTGGAGGCGGGCCGCCGCGCCCCCTCGGCGGGGTTCGCGCAAGGCGTCGACTTCTTGGTGTTGGACACGCCCGAGGCGGTGGCCTCCTTCTGGAACATCACGCGCGATCCTGAGTTCGGGTGGGATCCGGAGGACATCGCGGTCGGTCCGACGGTGCTGGTGCTTCCGATCCCCGACGCGCGCCGGTACACGGAGCGGTACGCGCAGCCGGACAAGATCGCGTTCGGGATGGACGACGCGGCGAACTGGCCGGTGAAGTTCTGGGAGGTCGACGCCTCGATGGCGGCGATGCAGATGTTGCTGGCCGCCGTGGACGAGGGTCTGGGCGGCTGGTTCTTCGGCATCACGCACGGCGAGCGGGATCTGCTGGATCGCTACGGCGTGCCCGAGGGTGTGCGGCCGATCGGGATCCTGGGGTTCGGGTATGCAGCGACGGACGAGACCCCTTCGGGTTCGGGTTCTTCGCGTCCCCGGCGCCCGTTCACCGACCAGGTGCATCGCAACGGGTGGTGAGGCAGGCTCGATGACCGATCCCGGCCGGATCCTGTCTGACGCCGCGATCTTCACCGGCAACCGGCTCGCCCCTTGGGCGGAGGCGCTCGGTATACGGGGTGGTCGTGTCGCCGCCGTCGGCACGCTGGAGGCGGTGCGTGCCCACCTGGGTGGAGCTCAGGAGGTCGCTCTGGGGGGCCGCGTGGTCCTGCCGGGGTTCGTGGATGCGCACAACCACTTCGTGGCCACGGGCGAGATGCTCGCCTCCCCCGACGTGCGGTACCCGGTCGTGGCCTCGGCGGAGGAGTTGCTGCGAAGTCGTGGTACGACTGGCCTCGGCGGCCGTCCCCGGGGCGATCCTCACGGCAACCGGGTTCGACCAGGGGAAATATCCCGGCGGGCGGTACCCGACGCGATGGGAGCTCGACCGGGCCGCGCCCGCGAACCCCGTGATGCTCTTCCACGTGTCGGGTCACCACGTGCTGGTGAACTCGCGGGTCCTCGCCGACGCCGGGCTCGACGATGACGCCCTCGACCCACCGGGGGGCCGGTTGGAGCGTGACGCCGAGGGCCGGCTCACGGGTCTGTGCCTCGACGCGGCGATGGGACTCGCCGTGCCCACGCAGGTCGACGTCGGCTCCCACGGGCCGAACTTCCACATGGCGGCGCCGCTCGCCCAGCTCGTGGAGGCGGTGGAGCGTGCGGGCACGGCCTTCCTGGATGCCGGGCTCACCACGGTCTGCGACGCTCAGGTCACGTCGCGCGAGCTCGTCGCCTATCGCGCGGCGCGGGATCAGGGTCGCCTCCCGGTGCGGACGGTCTGCATGCCGCTCTCGCACCAGCTCGAGGCGTACGGCGAGGTCGGCATCGCGACCGGCTTCGGCGACGACGAGCTCGCGATCGGCCACCTCAAGTGCTACGCGGACGGGACCCTGACGGGCGGCACCGCCGCCTTCACCGAGGACTCCCCGTTCACCGATCGGTTCACCGCCTCCTTCTTCCTCGAACCGGACCGCCTCCGCGACGTCGTGGTCGAGGCGTACCGCCAGGGATGGCGCGTCGGCGTCCACGCACAGGGGGATCGTGCTATCGGCGCCGTGCTCGATGCCTTCGATGCCGCGCAGGCGACGCATCCGAGAGCGGACCAACGGCCGCGGATCGAGCACGCCGGCTATCCGACGTCCGAGCAGATCGCCCGGATGGCGGACCTCGGCGTGATCCCGGTGACCCAACCGTCGTACCTCTTCGACAGCGGCGACCAGTACCGGCGTCTCATGGGCTCCGCCGCCGACCGGCTGCAGCCGTGGCGCGCGATGCTCGACGCGGGGCTGCGGCTCGTGATCAGCAGCGACTCCGACGTCGCCGACTACCGCCCTCTGACGACCCTGGGCAACGCGCTGGAGCGCGCCTCGAGCTCCGGTGATGTCTTGGGCGAGGAGCAGCGCCTCACCCTGGACGAGGCGCTGTTCGCCCACACGATCGATGCCGCGTTCGCGTGCGGGTGGGAGGACCGCGTCGGGTCGCTGGAGCCGGGGAAGCTCGCCGATCTCGTGATCCTCGGCTCCGATCGCGCCGCCCTCGAGGGCGATGTCCGGGGCGGCACCGCGGAGGTGGTGGCGTGCCTGATCGGCGGCACGGCGCGCGCGGGCGCCGACGCGGCGCTCGTCGGGGTTCCTTCGGAGGATCTTCCCGACTAGTGAGCGGCGCCGCTCCGCGTTACGCGGACGTTACGCCCCGGCGGGTGTAATCGTTCGGTCCGGCAGAGCAGGTCTGACCGGTGGCCATCCTCGAGGAGGAGACATGCTCGGAGCGTCCCATCGCCAACGTAGGGTCCGGAAGGCCGTGCTCGCGGCGGGGTCGCTGGCCGCGTCGGCTGCGATGGCGGTGGCGATGACGATGCTTCCCGCCTCTGCCGCCGGGTTCTCCCGAACCATGGCCGGGCCGACGCCGTCGGTGAAGGCTGGACCCACGGGCACCCCGATCGTGGTGGGCAACCACGTCGAGCTCTCTGGCTACGATCTGGCTACCGATACCGCGGGCACCGCGTACCTCGGCTGGATATCCGACTCGTCGGGCAGCAACTCCGACAGGATCGTCCACCTCTGCGTGCTGCCCCTGGGTGCTAAGGCGTGCCAGGGCGGCGTGATGTCGACCGCGTCCCTGGGCGTCTCGTCGGCCGCCGGCCTGCGCGTGATCGCGACGTCGAAGGGTCATGTCACGCTGGTCTGGTTCCACGACACGACGTCTTCCGGGACCGTTTCCAACGGTGGCCGGATCGCGACCGCCACCTACCAGAGCGGGGGCTCCCTCTCGGCCGCCACGGACCAGGCCAACGCACCCAGTTTCGGGGCTCTGCTGAGCGCCAACCTGGCGCCCGGGGGAGCGATCTGGGCGGTCACGCAGAACTCCTCGTCGGCCGGTCAGAAGATCCAGGTCTACCAGGGGCTGGGAGCCACTCCCAAGCCGCTGACCGCCCCCTACTTCGTCGGCCACGCTTGGCTGGCCTTCGCCGGGAACAAGCCCATCCTCGCCATCGACCAGTACGGCGCGATCTCCCAGCCGGTCGGGTACACCTCCGAGAACGGCTCCACATGGACGGGGTTCAAGAAGGTTGCCCACACCTGGAACGTCGGTGGGGCGGTCGGCATGGTCGCCGCCAAGTCCGGGGTTCGGTTGGTCGCCAGCGTGGACACGGCCGGCTACTACCCGGTCGTGGCGAGGTGGATGGGGAGCAAGTTCAGCACCCCGAAGCTCACCGGGGACAAGAATGCGTGCGCCCCGAACTCGCACGATCTGGTCACCGATGCCAGCGGGCGGATCGCGGACGTGACGAACGAGTGTGGCAAGATCACCGTCGCCGACCTCGCCAACACGACGAAGGCCGGGATCGTGCGCTTCAGCGCCGGCGGTACGGTGGCCGGGGGCAACCCCCAGATCGCGTCGACGCCACGCGGGCACGCCTGGGTCGCCTGGGCCATCGAATCGACCACGGCGAACAAGCTCGAGGTGGTCCCCGCGATGCTGCCCGCGCTCAGCGTCAGCAAGACCGGATCGAGCGGCGCCGGGTCGGTCGTCGTCACGGGACCTGCGTCGTGCCTGCCGGCCGTGGTGGCGCCGGCGAAGCTCAAGGTCAAGGCCGCGAGCGGCTGGAAGGTGAAGTCGAAGTCGCTGAAGATCGGCGGCAAGGCCGTGAAGGGCGGGAAGATCGACGGGGGGTCCCTGAGCGCGGGCACCCAGCACTCCCTGGTTGGACAGGCCTCATTCGTTCGCAGCGGAGCCGGCACGAAGACGGTCAAGGTGACGCTGTCGTTCCGTTCGTGCCCCAAGCCGTAGCCAGAGGCCCGGGAAGGGCCGGGGTGGATCGGAGGGCCGTTGTCCAAAGCCGGGTCCTTCAGGAGGCGACGACCGGGTGAGAGCCCCGGGCGACGTCGTCGGTCGTACCGACGGCCAGGAGCAGGTCGCGGGCGAGGTGTACCGCCCTCGAGGGCTTGAGGCCGCGAGCTCGAACCGAGAGGCGGTCGCCCAATGCGTCGACGGCGCCCGACAGGGTGGCCGGCGCCGGTCGGTTGCCTTGCCGTCGGATCGAAGCCGCGGTGCTCAAGAGGCGGATGAGATCGAGGTCGCCGGCCGCGCCCGCCGCGTCGAGGACGAGCGCGGCGGTCTCCAGGCCGACGGCGATAGGGAAGCTGATCGACATGTCGGAGGCGGCATCGAGGGCACTCAAGGCACGCTCCGTCGCACCGGCGAGGTCGCCGGCCGCGAGAAGGGCGCGGGCCAGGACGGCCCGGATCAGCGGCATTTCCCGTTCGACGCCTAGCTCGGTCCCCTCCCGATCGGCCGTCGATCCCACATCGATCGCCGCCTCGACGTTCCCTTCCGCCAACGCGAGTCCGGCAGACACGGACAACAGCACCACGCGAGCGATCCGCATGGATCCCGTGTGGAGGGGCTGAGCCTCATCGACGAACGCTCGTGCCTCGTCGAGGGCGCCGACCTGCCAGCACACCATCGCGGCAGTCGGAAGCGCGGCCGCGAGCTGCTCGACCGAACCACCTACGTGGCACAGAGCGATGGCTTCCACGGCGTACGTGGCCGCTTCCGGATCTCCTCGCTCCGACAGGACGCTGCCGAGTCCCATGGACGCCGCCACCTGCAGATCCGTGCCGAACGGCCCGGCTGCCACGATCGCGCGGCGCACGTACTCGACCGCCTCGGCGCCTCGATCGAGGTCGTCGAGCAGCCCCGCGAGGTAGATCAGGGCCCTGGCAGCGTAGGGGTCCTCGACCCCGTCGAACAGCTCCACCACCCTCTGGAGCTCGGGGACGGCGTGTTCCGTGTCGCCCGACCAGTAGTCCAGGTAGCCCAAGGCGTACGTCGCGTAGGGCGTCCATGCGTCCTCAGGGCATCGCGCCAGCAGGCGGGAGAGCCAGAATCGTCCCTCGGCCACGCTCGTCGCCGCCCAGTAGCGGTGGAGCCTGAAGGCTATCTCCAGGCAGCGGTCGGCCGAAGCGAGCCCGCTCAGTCCGGCGGCGAACAGCGAACGGATGGAGCCCAGTAGATCGGTGACTGCGTCCTGGAACGCGGCGGGTGGTTCGCGAGCGTCGTCGGGCAGGATGCCTCGGATGGCGTCGGCGAGGCCTTCGTAGGCTCGCTGCTCCTCACCGTGTTCGACGAGCAGCTCGCGCGCCAGCCGACGGAGGTCGTCGTCCTGACTGTAATGCCACCTGGGACCCGATCGGTCGACGGTGAGCAGACCACGGGCGGTGAGCTCCCGAAGGATGCGGATCACGCGGATCGGCTGCACCGAGCCGCCGGACACGACGCTACGTGCCAGCTCCGACCCGACCGCCCCATCCAACACGGAGAACCTCCGGAAGACCGCCGCTTCTTCCGCGTCCAACAGCACGAGGCTGCCGCGGGCCATGGCCGACACCAGGTCGTGGCGCTCCCCAGATCCTTGATCGAGCTGATCGAGCAGGTCGCCCACCGGCATCACGGCGAGCTGGGCGGCCGCGAGCTCGATCGCGAGCGGAAGCCCTCCACAGCGCTCCAGCAGCGCACGAAGGTGCGGTGCGAGGTCTTCGTCGAGGGTCAGCTCTCCGCCGGCATCACGGACCCGGTCGGCCAGCATGCGGAAGGAGGGAGTCGACCACATCTCGGATGGCTCGTCGCTCGTGGGTGAAGGCAGAGGATCGAGCGTGATCACCCGTTCTTCGTAGAGCTCCAGCGGTGCACGACCCGTGGTCACCACCGTCAGCGTCCTACATCGCTCCAGCAAGGCTGCGACCAGGGACGCCGCACCGTCGGGGACCACCTCGCATGCGTCGAGCACCAGAAGTGTTCGCCCGAGCGCTGCCACGTGCGCTGCGATCGTGTTCGTGGCATCCCCCGTCCCCGGCGCTATGCCCAGGAGGAGTGCGACGACGTCGGCAACCAGATCGTCCTCGGTGACCGCGCCGAGCGGCACCCAGAGCCGGCCGCCGGGGAAATCGGCGCGGTCGGCGACGACGTGAGCTGCCAGCCGTGTCTTGCCGACGCCTCCGGGACCCGTGAGGCTGACGAGGCCCGCTTCGTCGAGCGCTGCACCGAGCAGCGCGACGGCTTCCTCCCTGCCGACGAAGGTGGAGCTTGGTTCGGGGAGGCGTGCTTGGGGCTTCGTGCTCGGCGCTCCGAGTGCCGAGAGGTAGATCTCGGTGGTCTCGACGCCGGGATCGATCCCGAGCCCTTCGGCCAGCATCGCGCGACACCGTTCGAACGCGTGCACGGCACCCGCCCGATCCCCGGACCGGATCAACGCCTGCATCAGCAGCCTATGACCATGTTCCTCGAGCGGTTCGGCGACGACGACACGGCGTGCTGCAGCGATGGCGACCGCGTGTTCACCGAGGCTCTCCGCGGCTCGGACGACGACCTGGGCGGCCAGGTGTGCGATCGCGTCCACGCTGTCGCGGTACGGGCGAAGCCAGTGCGCGTCCTCCCCGGGAAGGATCTGGCGCCCCGATAGCCTGGCGACGGTCTCGGCGAGGTCGAGCGCCGGACGGTATCGACTCTGCTCCAGGAGATCGGTGGCCTCGCCGACCAAGCGCTCGGCTCGCGCGACATCGACCTCCACGCCTTCGGCGAGTCGGTAGCCTGGAGGATCCGTGACGATGACCGACTGGCCCCCGCAGCCGATTGGCTCGAGGGCGGCCCGCAGGCCTCGCACGATGCCGCGTAGCGCGACATGCCATGTTGCGGGCAGATCCTGCTCCCAGATCAGGGTGGCGAGCCGTTCCGAGGGGATCGTGGTGCCCTCCAGCGCGAGCGCTGCCAGGGCGACTCGAGCCCGGCGCCCGCCCAACGCATGGCCGGCGACGGCGCCGCTGGAGGTCGAGACTCCCGGTGTACCGAGCAACGTGACCTGCACGGCGTCTCCTGCCTTGAACGGTGGATCCCTCGGACACTATCGCGTGTTCCTGGAAACCGTTCGGGCGTCAACGCACGTCATCCGGGGTCTGAGCGCGAGGCAGGGGCGCCTCCCTGCTGGTCCCGCCAACCCAGGGTCAAACGCCGTCGGTGCGAGACGCGCGGAGGTGCAGGCTGAGATCGGTGGCGCTGTCGCGCCGTCTCAGGGGCGTGTGCTATGCAGCAGGGTCGAGCGGGGTCGTTCGGTTCGTTCGCGCGCTGGGCGCTGTTGATCATCGTGATCCCGCTCGTTGCGCTTCCGGGCGCCGCGCGAGGACGTCAGGTCGGTCGAGCGGGCGCGCGTCCGGTGGCCGCCGGCATCTTCGTGAGTCGACTACGGCTTCCCGGGCCGGTGCGCATCACGATCGTCCGTCTGAACTCGGCCGTGGTTGCGATCCATCCCGCCCTCGCCACCCCCGAGATCACGGGCTACGACGTACTGCGCCGCGTGGCCGCCCGGGAGCACGCCCTCGTTGCGATCGATGGGGATCTGTCGCACGAGGGCCGGCCCGCCCACGCCGTCGTCCGCGATGGGTCGCTGCTGACCACGGGCTCCATGGCAGGCGCCGTGATCGCACTGGATCGGGACGGGACGCGGGCGTCGGTGACGCTGCCAAGGGTGGGTGTGCGAGCGACGCGGACCGACACCGGCGCCCGTGTCACGATCTCGCGGTGGAACGCCGGCCCACCGCCAGGCGGAACTTTGGCGGCGTTCACGGCCGCCTACGGGAGGCCGGAATGGAACCCGGCGCGGATCTGTGCGGCCGTGCTCGCCCCGGTCGCCGCGGGCCCGACGCTCCACCGCTATGCGGTCCTCCGTGCCGTTTGTGCCGCTCAGCCTGCCCGTGCCCGTGGGGATCGCCTGCTGCTCCTCGCCGATGCTCGGGGCGGCGCGGGACGCTGGCTCGCCGCGCTGCATCCCGGCGTCATCGTGGTCGCCCGCCCCATCCTCGGCCTCCCCACGGTGGCGCAGGCCTTCGGAGGCACGCCGCTCCTCGTCCACCATGGCCGGGCCTTTTCCGGGCCGTGCACGCCACTTCGATGTGATCTCCATCCTCGCGCGGCGGTTGGGCTCACCCGCGGGTGCCTGGATAGGTCTGACATCTCACCTTGTCGCGAGTTGCTGGTCACGGTCGATGGGCGTCGGGACGGATGGTCCGTCGGTATGACCCTGGACCGGCTGGCGCGGACCCTCGTGACGCTCGGGGCCTTCGAGGCGGTCAACCTCGACGGCGGTGCATCGGCCCAACTCCTGCTGCGGGGGATGAGCCTGAACCGACCGTCGCCGGGCGCCCGGCGGGCGGTCGTGAGTGCGTTGATCGTGCGGAGCCTCCCGACGCACAGGCCTTCGGGTTGGGTTCCCAGGGTGGCCGGTTGAACGGCCTGAAGGAGGGCGACATGAAGAGGACGGCTGCGTGGCTGGGCTCGGGGGTGCTGGCGGTCGGGATGCTGATGGCCATCGGCGTTCCTCCTGCCACCGGGATTCCCCGGTGCACGATCTGGGGGACCGACGGGCCTGACCATCTGGCGGGAACGCCGGGCCGTGACGTGATCTGTGGAGCCGGAGGGGTGGACGTGCTGGACGGGCAGGGCGGCAACGACGTGCTCCGTGGCGGTCCTGGTAACGATCGGTTGCTCGGTGGCAACGGCGACGACACGTTGCTCGGGGGGCCGGGCAACGATCGCCTGGTCGGAGGTAACGGCGACGACGTTATCCGCGCTGGCCACGGTGCGTCCTCGATCAGCGGGGGCCGGGGGGCCGATCGGATCCGCGGCGGCCCGAGATCGGACACGATCATGCCGGGTCTCGGCGACGACATCGTCATCGCCGGTCGCGGGGATGACTGGGTGTGGGACATGGGTGGGAGCGACGTCGTGCGTGGCCAGGGAGGGCGCGACCGACTCCAGGGCTACGGTGGTCGCGATCGGATCTACGGCGGCCGCGGCGATGATCCGTGCCTCAACACCTACGACCGCAAACGCGGTGACGTGATCCGCGGCAACGGGGGCCGCGACTCGTACTCCGCCGACGCCCTCGATTCGGTCCACGCCGAGCACCGGCTACGTTATTCCTGCGAGCTCAACAGCTGAAGATCGAGCCGGGGGAAGGACGGGCGACGCGGGAGACCCGCTACTTCCTCTGACGCTGCCGCCACCGTTCCGCGGTGATCGAGTAGATGACGGCCTGGTAAACGACGCCGTCGTCCACGATCTCGCCCTCGTGATCGAAGATCATCCCGAGGCGGCGCATCACCGCGAGGCTCCGCTCGTTCGGCGCATCGGTGGTCGAGATCACTCGTGGGAGCCCCAGGTGACCGAAGCCGTGATCCAGCCAGGCGGAGGCCGCCTCGGTCGCGTAGCCGTGGCCCCAGTGCTCGTAGGCGAGGCGCCAGCCCACCTCCACGTCGTCGGGGTAGCTCTCGAGGTGGTGGAGACCGCACATGCCGAGGAAGACTCCGTCCTCGCGGCGCTCGACCGCCAGCAGGCCCATGCCCTCTGCCTCGTACACCTCGTTGGCCCACTCGGCGATCTCGTCGGAGTATGCGCGTGTCAGCGGTTCTCCCCCGAGATATCGAACGACCTCGGGGTGCGCGTTCAGCGCCGCGTAGTGGGGGAGATCGTCGAGGCGGAAGGTGCGCATGAGGAGGCGCGGCGTCTCCAGAACCACCGTTCCGTCCCACGCAACCATCGTCGACCTCCACCCTCGTCGAGAGCATAGATGCGACATCGATGCGCCGCACCCTACGTGTGGGTCCCGTATAGCATCGGCGCATGAGCCGTCTGCCGGTCTGCGAAGCGTGGTTCGAGGCGGAGCGCCACGACGACCACCTCTACCTGATCTACGAACCCCATACGGGGCCGTTGATCCACGCCAACGTATGGCTCGTCCTCGGGAGTGAGCGCGATCTCCTGGTGGACGCCGGCAACGGGTTCGCACCGCTCCTGCCGTTCGTGCAGGGACTCCGCCCCGATCCCGAGAAGCCGCTGCTGGCACTCGCCACGCACGCGCACATGGATCACATCGGCGGTCTCCACGAGTTCGACGAGCGGCTGCTGCATCGCCATGACGTCGCGAGCGCGGCCTCGCCCGACCGGCTGTTGTTCAGCGACGAGGTGTGGCCGGGGGCCCTCGCCCAGATGGCAGAGGCGGGATGGCCGGTGGCGCAGCTGGGGATCCAGGCCGTCCCCGGCCGCGACTTCGACCCCGTCGAGTTCGTGGTGCCCGGCACCACGCCCACCCGGCTGGTGGACGAGGGCGACGCGGTGGATCTCGGCGATCGGAGTTACCAGGTGCTGCACCTCCCGGGCCATACCCGAGGGTCGATCGGGCTGTGGGATCCTTCCCAGGGCGAGCTCTTCTCGGGCGATGCCGTGTACGCGGGAGAGCCCCTCATCGACACAGCGCCGACCTCCGACGTGCCCTCCTACCTCGCCACGATCGCCAGGCTCCGGGGCCTGCCGGTCGAGGTCGTGCACGGCGGCCACGACGCGAGCTTCGGCCGCGACGTGCTGCTGGAGCGGTGCGACACCTACCTGGCACTCCGCGGCTAGCTACGCACTCGCTGACGACGGCGTGTGATGAGATGTGGCGCGCTAGTCTCTTCCGACATCGTTCGCGCTGAAGGGATCCGGTCGTGCCCGAGGGGATGAACGTCGAGGCGGCCCACAAGCTGACCGAGAAGCCTGACGACCAAGCCGCACCTGAGTCACGCGAGAAGCGTGCCTGGCATGAGACCGCCGAGATCCTCGAGATCATCGTCCTGGCTGCGGTGGCGATCGCGACCGCGTGGAGCGGCTACCAGGCCGCGAAGTGGGATGGTGAACAGACGCTGCTGTACGGAACGGCCTCACGGGAGCGCGTGCAGGCGGACGAGGCCCTGACGTTGGGTGGGGAACGGAAGCTCCAGGACGTCGCGACGTTCAACACCTGGATCCAGGCGCAGCAATCCGGTGATACCGAGTTGGCCGACATCTACGCGCGGCGGTTCAGTCGCGGAGTACAAGGTGGCGTTCGAGGCATGGCTGAAGCTAGATCCGTTCCATAGCGCAACGGCGCCGCCTGGACCGGGGTTCATGCCGGAGTACGTCAACCCAGGCACCCGGCAGGGTCAGCGGCTGAACGACGAGGCGTCCGCGGCGTTCGACGAGGGGACGAAGGCGCGCGGCACGGCAGACCGGTACGTCCGCCAGACCGTACTTCTGGCGACCGTGCTCTTCATGGTGGCTATCGCCCAACGGTTCAAGTACCGTGCCGTCCGCACGACCGCCGGCGTCATCGCGGTCATCCTCCTTCTCTACGCGGTCTCGGGCATCCTCACGCTGCCCCGGATCTAGATCTCGTGCGGCTCCGTAGACTCTGACCGTGTCCGACCAGTTGATCCTCGTGACCGGAGCGTCTGGAGCCGTCGGGGGCCGCCTCACCGACCGCCTCATGGGAGGCGGGCGCCACGTACGTGTCGCGGGACGGCGTCCGGATGTCCTGCGAGAGCGATGGTCCGGCCTCGAGGCGGTCGAGCTCGACGTGCTCCGCCCCGACTCGATCCCGCCCGTCGTGGACGGCGTCAACACCCTCTTCTACCTGGTGCACTCGATGGAGGCGGGCGCCGGGCACGACTTCCACATGCGCGATGCCGATGGCGCTCGGAACCTCGCCCGCGCGGCCCGGGCGGCGGGCGTGGGGCGAGTCGTGTACCTGAGCGGACTCGGGGACGAGCAGGGCCCGCTCTCGCAGCATCTCTGGAGCCGTCACGAGGTGGGCCGGATCCTCGCGGCGGAGGGGCCACCCGTGGTCGAACTCCGGGCCGCGATGGTGATCTCGGCCGACTCCGCATCGTTCCGCATGCTCACGGACTTCATCCACCGGCTGCCCGCCATGGTGCTGCCGAAGTGGGCGGAGACGCCCACCCAGCCGATCGCGGGAGAGGACGTCGTCGCGTACCTGGCGGCTGCGCCGGGTGTCGCGACCGACTCCCACCACACGATCGTGGAGATCGGGATGCACGAGGTGCTGACCTACCGCGCCATGATCGAACGCGTGGCGCCGAAGCTGGGCCGGTCGCCGATCCTCATCGAGGTGCCGTTCCTCACGCCGAAGCTCTCCTCCTACTGGGCGGGGCTGACGACCTCGGTCTCGCCCTCGCTCGCCCAGCCCCTGATCGAGGGCCTGTCCACGCCGACGGTCGTACGGTCCGACCTCGCCCTGCACCTGTTCCCCGAGGTCGAGCCGCTCGGGTTCGACGCCGCGGTGGATCGAGCCCTCGCCGAGTGACGGTAGACGCGCCACGGAGTGGGCTCCGGTATGACATGGTGAGAGGACACCACGCCCACGGAAGGGGCAAGCCATGGCCAGCAAGGACAAAGGTGGCAAGAGCTCCAAGACGGCGGCCTCGAAGTCGTTGAAGGAGAAGCGCGCCGCCAAGAAGGCGAAGGGCTCCTCCGGCTCTTCCGGCTCGAATTTCAGTATCGGCGCGAAGTAGCGCCAACAGCACGCACGTGAACGCGGCCCGTGGAGCCGTCCGTCTGGCGCTGGCCGCCTTCATGGTGGTGGCCGGCATCGGCCATCTCGTGGCGTCCGATGCGTTCCTCGGACAGACGCCCACCTGGCTTCCCTGGCGCACCTCGATCATCTGGGCCAGTGGCGTGGTCGAGATCGGGCTCGGCTCGGGGCTCGCACTCACGAGCGGTGAACGACGGCGCCGCGTTGGGTGGGCCCTCGCGATCTTCTACGTGGTCGATCTTCCCCGGCAACGTCTATCAGGCCGTCGCGCGCACGGATGCCTTCGGGCTGGACACCCCGCTGGCCCGGTGGGCGCGTCTGCTGTTCCAGCCGATCCTCGTCCTCGCGGCCCTGTGGAGCAGCGGGGCGTGGCCCCGCCCGTCGCCGTCAGGCCGCGGTGGGTCAGGGCGCGCCGACGGCCCGCTCACCCCGGCTGCCTGACCAGGCGGGCCAGCGCGATCTGTGCCACGGGCGCGTACGCGATCACCAGGGGTGCCGGCCCTTCGATCTCGACCGCCGTCGCACCGTCGTCCACTTCGTGTGCGATCGTCAGGCTCGTGGGCCCCAGTCGCACCCGCCAAGTCCAACGGCGCGCGTGCTCGTCCACCTGGGTGACTTCGAACCGTGCCCGGGACCAGATCGGTCCCTCGACGACGCCGCTCATGCCCTGGGTGATGCGGCCTGAAGGCGAGACGCGTCGGATGTGCGGCGCCCAGCTGGCCCACCGAGCGGTGTCCGCGTAGGCCTCCCACATCACCTCGGCGCTCGTCGTCCCCTCGACCGCGATGCGACGTCGCATGAGCAGGAGCCTAGTTCGCGCTTCGCCGTCCCGGTCGCCCAACCCGCCGGGCGAACCCATGCACGGCCCCGGGACCGCGATCCGCCCGGAGACAGGTTCCGAACACCGTGCGAGCGAAGGAGCTATGAGATGAGGTTGAGCGTCAAGGCATCGATCTTGATCATCCTGGGTGCGGCGTTCTTGTCGTTCCTGCTCTCGGTCAGCCTGTGGTTCGGTGTGGTGGGCGACGCGGACCGGCAGGCCGGGATCTTCGTCGGACTGTGGGTACCTTCGATCCTCGCGTTGGGGGCGTTGCTGGCACCGCGGGGCGGCGGGCGATGACCCCGCTGCTCGCCCTCGGCCAGGGCGTGCTCTTCGGCATCGGTGCGGTGGTGTTCATCGCCGTGTTCACCGCGGCGCTGAGCCTCGCCTACGCGCGGTTCGCCGAGCTGGGCGAGGAAGCTGAACGGCGAAGTCCGTCAGAGCGTTGATCCGAAGTGGCGCCGTTCAGCCCCTGATCACGAAGTCGTCGGAGGCCACCTGCCGGTAGCTGTCCTTCAAGAGGTAGTAGACGGTGTAGCGACCGGGCGGCAGCGGCCATCGCGGGATCGCGGCCTTGCCCAGCGTACCCATCCCCTGCTGGCTGGCGCCCGTGTAGATGTAGCCCTTGTAGTAGGCCACCATCGGGTCGGCGTCGCGCGCGTACACCCCGATCCAGTCGTAACGGTTCCCCGGCGCGAGGTTCCACGTGACGCCGATCGGCTGGCCGACGTCGTAGGCCCATCTCGTGGTCGCGATGACCGGGGGCGCGCCGGCCGCGTGCACCCAGAACGGTCCACGGGACAGGGGGGAGTCGGCAGCGTCGACCAACACCGCCTCGTACGCGCCGGAAGTCAGCGCGTTCGTCGGGAACACCAGGGATCCGTCCGTCGGCGACCCCGACGGGATCGCCTGCGAGTCGAGCGCGTCCGTCGCGGGATCGCCTCCCGCCGGCACGACCACCATGCGTTCACCTGCGGCACCGGGCGCATGGTAGGTCACCGTCACGTCGTCGCCTGCGTTCACGAGCCGAGGCGACGACGCGGCAAGCACCGGTGGCGTCGCCGGGACGACGTCGAAGGCTGAGCGCACCGCGCGGTGATCCGACCCCCAGGGCTTCACCCAGATCGAGACCTCGGGACCGCCCCGCTCGCCGACCAGCCGGCTCCCCACCGGGGTGACCGATCCGCCGGCGGCCCAGATCTGATCGATCCGATCCTGCGGGGCGTCCCTCCGGGGGTTCCAGCTGTGAGCCGCGCGCGGCCTTCCCGACGGCCACGTGAGCCCCGGAGAGGTGACGGGATCGGGATGCACCGCCCGCCACGAGTCCGTGAACCCCTTCCGCTCCAGGAGTCGGGTCACGGGCCAGCGCACGGGCCAACGGATCTGCGGACGCAGACCCACCGTCGCGGGCGTGTAGTCAGCGTCCGACGGGGAGTTGAGGTCCCCCATCAGGAACGAGGGGATCCCCGAGGCCGCCACGGGCACCAACGCGCGCACGAATGGCTTGAGATCGGGCAGACGAACCCGACGCTCCGTCCTCAACACCTTCTTCCGCGACCAGCCGTCGAGGATCCGGCGCGGGCCGTAGTTCGCCGACGAGAGGTGGGCGCTGGAGACGGCCACCACCCGTCCGGGCGCGAGCTCGACGAAGACGTACTTCCCGTCCGCACCCGGCGGGTCGACGAACGGATAGCGCGACATCAGATCCAGGCGGTTGTTCCAGTAGGGGTAGCCGGCCTCGCGGGCGATCTTGCGTGCGTGGCCCTGTCCCTCGTTGATCCCGACCACGTCCGCGTCGGCCTTCGCGACCGCCTCGACGATCTTCGAGAAGTCGATCACCGTGCCCCCGTACTCGATGTTGAACGTCATGAGCGTGAGGCGGACGGGCGCCGGCGCGGCCACAGCGGGGGGCGAGGCGAGCACGGGCAGCAGGAGCGTCGAGGCCAGGACGGCTGCGAACGCTGCGTACGTGTGGCGACGCATCATCCGACGACGCTAGCACGCGTCGGGCTGTGTTCGGTAGGCATCGTGTCCAACGCTGTGGCCACCGCCCCGAGGCCATTCACGCCGGGTAGCCGCTGCCGGGCAGGCGTTGTCCGAACATATCGCCGGCTTCAGCCTTGTCCGGGACGCCGGGGCTGTCCTGGGTCCATCGCTGGCTGCCGACTGCCGTGATCCCCTCGGGCGATCCGTAGAGGATCTGAACCATGCCCGCATCCCAGCGCCGCTGGCTGAGATCCTCCCACGCCACCGAGACGACGAGATCGTCCTGGCTCCCGTTCCCCAGATCCGCGCCGAACACGGTCCAGCCGAACCGGTCGTACCGTTCTCCACGGCCGCCGATCCCCGTCGAGTCCTGACTCCACAGCCGGTTCCTCACCGCCGTGAGCCCCGTGGGAGATCCATAGATCACGTGGACGGCCCCCATGTCCACCACGTGGGCCAGGTCCTCGCCGGGGACCCCGACCGCCAGATCGTCGAAGCCGTCACCATCGAAGTCTCCGCCGCCCACCGCCCAGCCGAAGAGGTCGCACCAGTTGCTCTCGTTCGGCACGCACTCGCTCCGGTTCTTGATCCCGGGTGAATCCTGGTTCCACAGCTGGTTGCCGGCGGCGTGAGACCGACCGCGGAGCCGTAGAGCACGTTGACCGCGCCGCCCCCTGGTTTGAGCCGCCTTGCGGCACCGCGACCACGAGGTCCGACCGCCCGTCGCCGTTCCAGTCGCCCGCGACGAGCGAGTGTCCGAACCTGTCGGCGAGCTTCCCCTTGCCGCGGATCCCCGGCGAGTCGCGGTCCCAGAGCTGACTATCGGTTGCGGTCGGGCCAACGGGCGACCCGTACAGCACGGTGACGGCGCCCTGCATCGGCCGCGTCAGTGCCTCCAGGTGGGCTCCGATCGCCAGTCCTCGCCGACATCGTCGTCGAACCTGCCGACGGCGATGCCAGTCCGAACTCATCCCCGTATTCCGCGGCGTCCGGCACGCCGTCGCTATCCTGGGTCCAGCGCTGGTTCCCCCCCGCTGTGAGCCCGCTCGGCGATCCGAAGAGCACCTGGACGGCCCCGCGTTGACCCGCGCCCCCAGGTCCTCCGAGGCGACCCCGATAACCAGATCCGCGTACCCGTCGGCGTTCAGGTCGCCGCCGGCCAGGATGTCGCCGAACCGGTCACCCTCCTCCGCCTTGTCCGGCACACCGCGGCTGTCCTGGCTCCACAGCTGAGCTCCGTCGGAGATGAGCCCCGTCGGCGATCCGAAGACCACGTAGAGGACACCAGCGTGTCGCGCCTTCCACCCGAGGTTCTGCCCGGACGCCCCGACTGCGAGGTCGGCGTACCCGTCGCCGTTGAAGTCGGCGGTGGCCACGCCGCCGCCGAAGCTGTTCCCGTCATGGATCGGGACCGGCAGTGGAGATCGCGCTGGGTCCAGACCTGGGCGCCCGATGACGTCACGCCTGTCGGCGATCCGTACATGACGTTGACGGCGCCCGCGCGCTTCGAACGCTTCTCGTTCGGGGTCCCGATAACGAGGTCGCCGTATCCATCGCCGTTGAAGTCGGAGGTGTGCCCGACATCGGCGGGCGGCCGGGGTACCGGGACGTTGGCAGCCGACCGTATCGGGGCGAGCAGGGCCCCGACCATCGCCGCCACGAGGACCGGTCCTATCGCACGCATCTCACTCTCCTACCGTCAGCATGCGACGGCGGACCTGACGATCCGAGGGCCGACGACCCGTTGCCGACGGGACCGCCCGCAGCTGGTCACGCCACGATTCCGAGATGATGGGAGGCATGGCCGTTCATGTCGTGCCCCACGCGCAGGACGCGCAGGTGGTCATGCGCGCGCTCGCGACGGATGCCGATCGGGGTCTCAGCGCTGAGGAGGCCCGCTCCCGTCTCGAGCGTGAGGGGCCGAACGAGCTGCGCGAGGCGCCCCCGGTTCCGCGATGGCGCCGATTCGTAGCGCAGTTCGCCGACCCTTTGGTGGTCCTGTTGCTAGCCGCCACGGTGATCTCTGCGATCGTGTGGCTGCTCGAGGGCGCGCACGGGCTGCCCATCGAAGCGATCGCGATCCTCGCGATCGTCGTGCTGAACGCCGTGCTGGGCTACGTGCAGGAGTCGAGGGCGGAGGCGGCGGTCGCCGCCCTGCGCGCGATGACCAAGGTGGGCGCCACGGTGATGCGCGACGGGGTGCCCCTCGAGGTGGCCGCCGCCGAGCTCGTGCCGGGCGATGTGCTCCTGCTCGAGGCCGGCGACGTCGTGGCCGCGGACGGCCGTCTGGTCCGCGAGATCTCCCTCAGCACGGCGGAGGGCGCACTGACCGGAGAGAGCGAGCCGGTGGACAAGCGCGTGGACCCGGTCGAGGAGGAGGCGCAGATCGGGGATCGGACCGACATGGTCTACCGGGGGACCGTGGTGAGCTTCGGCCGGGGCACCGCCGTCGTGACGGCCACCGGCATGGGCACGGAACTGGGGAAGATCGCCGGTCTGCTGGAGACGGTGGAGGAGCCCCAGACCCCCCTGCAGCGGGAGATCGCGAGGGTCGGGCGTGTGATCGGGATCGCCGTGATCGCGGTGGCTGTCGTGGTGATCGGCTCGTTGCTCGCGGTCTCCGACATCCACGACACCCAGCAACTGATCGATGTGATGCTGATCGGAGTGTCGCTCGCCGTCGCCGCGGTTCCCGAGGGACTGGCGACGATCCTCACGGTGGTCTTGGCCCTCGGTGTCCAGCGGATGGCGCGGCGCCATGCCATCATCCGGAAGCTCTCCGCCGTGGAGACGCTCGGCTCCGCCACGACGATCTGCTCGGACAAGACCGGGACGCTGACGCGCAACGAGATGACCGTGCGCGAGGCCGTCACAGCCGCCGGCTCGGCACGCCTGGGCGGGAGCGGGTACGACCCTTCGGGCGAGGTGATCGGTGCCGACGGCACGCCGCTGGACGGACGCGAGGGTATGGTCGATCTTCGGCGACTCCTGCGGGCTGCGTCGCTGGCCTCGAACGCGTCGGTCGACGACCGCGAGGGCACCTGGCAGGTGCAGGGCGACCCGACCGAGGGCGCGCTGGTCGTGGCCGCCCGGAAGGTGGGCGGTGGCGCCGACCGCGCCGAGGCGCGGTTCCCGCGCATCGACGAGGTTCCCTTCTCGTCGGAGCGCAAACTCATGAGTACGGTGCATGCCGACAGGGAGACCCCCGAGGTGAACCGCCTGTTCACGAAGGGGGCGCCCGACGTCCTGCTCGCGCGCTGCGCCGCAGAGCGGCGGGGCGAGCTGATGGTTCCGCTGACGCCGGCCCGTCGTGAGGCGATCCTCACGGAGGTGGAGAGCCTGGCCGCCAGGGCGATGCGCACGCTGGCCGTGGCGGAGCGGCGGATCCCGGTGGAGGCCTACGGGGGTCCGGGCGAACACCTCGAGGACGAGCTCGTGTTCCTGGGCGTGGTCGGGATGATCGACCCGCCACGCGAGGAGGCGGCCGACTCGGTGGCGGCGGCCCAGCATGCGGGGATCCGGGTGATCATGATCACGGGCGACCACCCCGCTACGGCGCGCGCGATCGCCACCGAGCTCGGTATCGCACCTGCGGACGGCCCCGTGCACACCGGCGTCGAGCTCGAGCGGATGGATGACGAGGCGCTGGGCGACGTCGTCGGCACCACGGCCGTCTACGCGCGTGTCAGTCCGGAGCACAAGCTCCGCATCGTGCGCGCCCTCCAGCGGGCGGGGCAGGTGGTCGCGATGACCGGGGACGGCGTGAACGACGCCCCTGCGCTCAAGACCGCCGACATCGGCGTCGCGATGGGGATCACCGGCACCGACGTCTCGAAGGAAGCCTCCGACATGGTGCTCACCGACGACCGGTTCGCGACGATCGTGGCCGCGATCGAGGAGGGCCGGTCGATCTTCGCCAACATCAGGAAGTTCATCCGGTACCTGCTCTCGTCGAACACCGGCGAGGTCATGACGATGTTCTTCGGGATCGTCTTCGGGACCGCGCTCGGCCTGCGGAGCGACCTCGGCATCGTGACCCCGCTGCTGGCCACCCAGATCCTGTGGATCAACCTGCTCACCGACGCGGGGCCGGCGCTCGCCGTGGGTGTGGACCCGGCCGAGCCCGGCTTGATGCGCAGGCCGCCCCGCCCCCGCGAGGCGCGCGTGATCGACGGCCCTATGTGGGTGAGCATCGTGCTCAACGGATTGGCGATGGCCGCCGCGACGCTGTACGTGCTGGACCTGCAGCTCCCCGGCGGACTCGTGGAGGGTGCGGGCTCCGAGCGCCTGGCGCGCACGATGGCCTTCACGGTGCTGGTCCTGGCGCAGCTCGTGAACGTCTTCAACTCGCGGTCGGACCATCGCAGCGCCTTCCACGGCCTGTTCTCCAACCCGCTGCTCTGGGCGGCCGTGGCCTTCTCCGCTCTGATGCAGGTCGCCGTCGTCTACGTGCCGTTCCTCAGCTCGGCCTTCCGCACGGTGCCGCTGACGGTCGCGCAGTGGGGGACCTGCCTCGTTGCCGCCAGCGTCGTGCTGTGGGTGTCCGAGGGCCGCAAGCTCATAGGCCGGCTACTACCGGTCGAAGACTGAGGCTCCCCTGCGTGAGTTCTCGCCCTGGGTCGTGTGGCGCTGGGGCGCGCGCGAACGGTGATCGTTCGCAGTTCGACGAGATGTGGGTGCCGGGTGACCCCGAGCTCGACTACGGACTTACGCTGACCGGGATGAACGACACAGGTGCTCGCCCGGCATGACGTCGACGGAACACGTGGACCTGATCGTGATCGGCGGCGGTGCCGCCGGGGAGAAGGGCGCCGCTCAGGCCGCCTACTTCGGCAAACGCGTCGTGGTCGTGGAACGGCTGTCCGAGCCCGGCGGGGCCACGGTCCACACGGGCACGCTGCCGTCGAAGACCCTCCGCGAGGCGGCCCTGTTCCTCTCGGGGCACCGGCAGCGGGACCTCTACGGCGTCTCGGTCGAGGTGGCAGAGGACCTGGGCGTCGCCCAACTGATCCGCCGCAAGGACGCCGTCCGTCACTTGGAGACCGAGCGGATGCGCCTGAACCTTGAGCACCATCGCGTGGACCTGGTGTATGGGGTCGCGCGGCTGGCGGAGGCCACGACGGTCGAGGTCACGGACGACGATGGCGATACGCGCCGCTTCAGCGCGGACGCGATCCTCATCGCGACCGGCTCGCATCCGTTCCATCCGCCGGGCATCCCGTTCGACGACCCGGACGTGCACGACTCCGACAGCATCCTCGAGATCGACAGGCTGCCCGCGTCACTGGCTGTGTTGGGCGGCGGTGTGATCGGCTGCGAGTACGCGTCGACCTTCGCCGCCCTCAGCGTGGAGGTGCATCTCATCGAGCGCCGGACGCCCTTGTTGTCGTTCATCGACGAGGAGATCGTCGAGCGGATGGCCGACGGCATGTCACAGCTGGGCGTGCGGTTCCATCTCGGCGATCACGTCGAGACCGTGGTGCGCGAGCAGGACGGGCTTGCCTGCGCGCTCACCTCGGGTGGCGAGCTGGTCGTCGATAAGGTCCTGGTGACATCGGGACGCGTGGGCAACACCGCGGGGCTCGGGCTGGAGGCGGTGGGTGTGGAACTCGACGACCGCGGCCGGGTCGTGGTGGATGAGGCGTTCCGCAGCTCGGTCCCCACCATCTCCGCGGCCGGGGACGTGATCGGGCCGCCGGCGCTCGCCTCGACCTCGATGGAACAGGCACGTGTGGCCGTCTGCCGTGCCTTCGGCTTCGCCTACAAGCAGGCGGTCTCGACCCTCCTGCCGTCCGGCGTCTACACGATCCCGGAGGTGAGTAGCGTCGGGCTCTCGGCCAGGGAGGCGGCCGACCAGGGGATCGACGCCGTGGTTGGGCGCGCCGCGTTCCGGGACAACGCGCGCGGCGCGATCATCGGCGACCGCGAGGGCATGACGAAGCTGGTGTTCGACCGTGCCACACGACGGCTGATCGGCGTGCAGTGCGTGGGCGAGCGCGCTTCGGAACTGGTGCACGTGGGCCACGCCGTGCTCTCGCTGGGCGGCACGGTCGAGACGTTCATCGAGATGGTCTTCAACTACCCGACCCTTACCGAGACGTACAAGTACGCCGCCTACGATGCGCTCGCGGAGCTTGGCCCTGCGGAGGCTTAGACGCCGAACCAGCGGGCCCGGCGAACGGCGCCGAACGCCGCCTTGTCGTCGGCGACCTCCGCCGAAGGACCCGTGAGCGTGCCGGTCGGGTGCCCGGGCGTGGAGAAGAAGTCCACGTCCACGCGCGCGACCTCGCTCGCGCCGAACTCGATGTAGCACGCGCCCGTGCCGTCGTACCCGGGCGGCTCGGGCTCGCCCCGCAGACGCGCGATCAGCTGATCGGCTACCACACGGGCCGCGCGCTCCGCGAACGCCCCCGCCTTGGGCGTGCCCACGCTGGTGACGTCGCCCACGGCGTACACGTCCGGGAAGCGCGTCGCCAGGGTGCGGGGCTCGACCGGGATCCATCCGTCCTCCGTGAGCCCGGCGTCGATCACCACCTGCGGCGCCCGGTGCACGGGGATGCCAAGGAAGAGGTCGAACGGTAGTCGGGTACCGTCGTCCAGCACCGCCTCGTGCGTGGCGGGATCCAGCGAGGTCACCCGATGGTCGCGGACGAACTCGATCCCGCGCTCGGCGAAGCGGGCCAGGATGGCCTCCGAGGTCTCGGGCGAGGGCGGCACCGGCGTGCCGAAGGGGATAACCACCTGGATCGTCACGGCATCTCGCACGCCACGCTCACGTAGGTACTCGTCGAGCAGGATCGCGGCCTCACTGGGGGCCGGCGGGCACTTGAACGAGCTGCCGCAGACCCCCACGATCGCGTTCCCCGACGCGAACGTCGGCAGGACCCCCCGGAGCTCGGCGGCGCCGGGTACCGAGTAGAACTCGTTGCCCGCCTCGGCCAGCCCGGGCGTGGCCGCGATGTCGTAGTCGGCGCCCAACCCGATCACCAGGACGTCGGCCTCGAAGGTGCCGACGTCCGTGCCCACGCGCCGTGCCCCGGGGTCGATCGACGTGATCGATGCCTGCCGGAACGACACGCCGGGGGTGAGCTCGGCGTAGGGGATCCTCACGTCCGACTCCTCCTGCCTCCCGAACATCACGTCGAGCTTCGAGAACCCGAACACGAACCCTTCGGCGCGATCGATCAGCGTGACGGCGACGTCGTCACCGAGTTCCTCCTTCAGACGGCTGGACAGTTCGAGGCCGCCGAAGCCGGCCCCCAGGACGAGCACGGACGTGGTCATGGGCCGAAGGATAGAGGCAGGCGAGACGCTCAGCCGTCCTCGCGCACGATGCGCACCACCACCTCCGCGGAGGGGCGGTCCTCCTCGCCCCCAGACCTGAACCGTCGGAGGAGGAACGCGGTGATCGCCGCGCTGCCCAGAGCGATGCCGGCCACGCTCTTCATCGATCGCACCGGCGCCGGCAGTCGTGACTCGAGGTCTCGCAGGTCGGCCTCGAGACGGCGGCGCGTCTCCTCGATCTCCGTCACCTTGCGATCTGCTGCCTCGCCCATCGAGCATCCTCCTTCAGCATCTCGCTCGTCCGTTCCACGCCGGGGGCCGTTCGGATCGAACGCCGCCCGATCAACATCGAGCACCCCGGCGACGGCCAGGAGGATCACCGCCACGATCAGGATCGCTGCCCAGACCGGCATCACGAGGGCGAGCGCCGCCGCGCCGGCGGCCGCGACGAACGCGAACGCGAGCATCGCCAGGGCACCTGCGGCGCCCATCATCCCCGCCCCGGCGGCCCGGACGGAGGCGGCCTCGGCAGCCTCGATCTTCGCGAGCTCCACGTGCTTGCGGGCGAGCGAGCGCGCGGCGTCGACCGCCGATGCCACGACCGTGCCGAGCGGCCGCCTCGGCTCCGACCCTGCCGCCGCCGATCCGTTGCCCGGAACCCCGTTCGGATCGCCGCCCCCGGCACTCCCACCGTTCATGTTTCCAGCGTTCACGATGCAGCCCTCCCCTCGTCGTCATCCCGCGATGTTTCGAGGATATCGGCCGGTCGGGTCCCGCACGCCCTACGACCGGGGAGCGAGCTTCTCTGGCACCGGGGTTCGGTTGACAGTCAACAATCTAGCGGGATAGCGTCCGCCGGTGGGCCGAGCCGCGTTCGACTCGATCGTTATCGGTGGGGGGCATAACGGCCTCGTCGCCGGGTTCTATCTCTCCCGCGCCGGTCAGCGCGTGCTGGTGCTGGAGCGACGACCCTTCGTGGGCGGTGCATGCAACACGGAGGAGTTCGCGCCCGGTTACCGTGCATCGACCGGCGCCTACGTCCTGTCGATGCTCCGCGAGTCGATCTGGCGGGACATGCAGCTGGTGCGGCGCGGCGTCGTCGTCGACCCCGCCGGGCCCACCCTCAACCTCTATCCGGACGGCGCCCACTACTACCTGGGTGATGACATGTCGGCCAACGTGGAGGGGACGCGGCGCTTCTCCGAGTCTGACGCGCGCGCCCTGCCCGAACTCGAGCGCGAGCTCGGAGAGCTGGTCAAGGCCGTGGTCCCCACCTTCGACTGGACGGCGCCCGACTCCCGCATCCGCTCGCTCTCGGATCTCGCCGAACTCGCCAAGTGGGCCCGCCTCGGCCTGCGCCATCGCCGACGCCTGAGCGACCTCGCCTACCTGTTCTCCACGAGCGCGAACCAGTTCCTTTCCGAGTGGTTCGAGAGCGAGCACGTGAAGGCTGCGCTCGGATGGCACGCGATCAACGACAGCGTCGCCGGGCCCTCCACCCCCGGCACGGCCTACGTCATGCTTCACGACCACGCGAGCGAGCAGGCTGAGGGCAGCGTTCGACGCTGGGGGTTCGTCCGTGGCGGCATGGGCGTGGTGACCGCCACGATGGCGGACGCCGCTCGCGAGGTCGGGTGCGAGATCCGCTGCGATGTGGAAGTCGAGCGCGTGCTGACGCGAGGGGACGCGCGACCGGCGTGAGGCTCTCGACAGGCGAGGAGATCGCGGCTCCGCGCGTCCTCTCGAACGCGGATCCCAAACGCACCTTCCTGACGCTATGCGATCGCGCCGATCTTCCCCCCGGAGTTCGTCTCGCGGATCCAGGCGTACCGGTGCATGCACGAGCATCAAGATCAACCTCGCCGTGAGCCAGCTCCCCTACGTGAAGGGACTGCCCGAAGGCGGGGTGCAGGACTACCACCGGGGCATCATGGAGCTGAACCCGTTCATCGAGGACATGGACGCCCAGCAGGCGGAAGCCGTGCGGGGCGTGGCGGCCGATCCGGCGCACATCGAGCTGTGTTTCCCCACGGTGCACGACCCGTCCCTGGCGCCCCAAGGCAAACACGTCATCACGATCGACGTGAAACTCCCAGCCGTACGCGCTCCGCGACCAGAGCTGGGACGACATAAAGAGGATCGGGCCGACCGCGTGGTGGCGACGATCGCGGAGTACTTCCCGAAGTTGCCCGATCTGATCGAGCATCGTCAGGTCGTGACCCCGCTCGACATGGAGCGGCTGATGGCGCTCACGGGCGGGCGTGCCCTGCACGGGGACATGGCGCCCGACCAGCTCCTCTTCCTTCGACCAGCCCGAGGCTGGGCCGACTACGAACGCCGATCCGCGGGCTCTACCTGTGTGGAGCGGGCACGCATCCGGGAGGAGGTGTCACGGGAGCGAACGGGAGGAACCGGCGCGCGAGGTGCTGAAAGACGTACGGAGAGCGCGGAGATAGGAGGGCAACCGTGACCAGTACGCGAAAGGGCTCTACGAAGCAAGGCATAGGACGAAGGGAATTCTTGATGGCGTCGGCCGCAGGTGCGGCTGGCGTGGCTGCCGAGCTCGGCGGGGTCGCGCCGGCGATCGCCCGCGGTTCGACCGGCCTGGCTCCCACACCGAAGCGGGTGGGGACCTCGATGGTGGCGGACTCGTCGTAGCGGGACCGGAGCTGGCGCTCCCTCCCGGCTTCACGTA